>NZ_JBWLPW010000021.1:0-89760 GCF_056521845.1 Pseudomonas sp. PF05
ATGGATGGCCCTTCGCGGCGGGCCCACGGAGCAATGCCTGCGTTCGGGCATGCCGAGCCTAAGCGAGGCACCGAGTGGTGGGGCAAAGCGTTTTTGGTTACTTTTGGCGCTCTTCCAAAAGTGACCCGCTGTAAGAGCGGAACCGCCAGTGGCCGTGACCGCTGCAACGGATATGTACCCAATCCAATCCAATCCAACCCAACCCAACCCAGAACCCAGTCACCCCAAAATCGGCTTCGGCACCGAAGGGTCGGCCTCCTCCTCGGGGATCTTGACGAACACGCTATACCGCGCGCCTTCCATCTCTTCAAAGGCAATGAGCTTTTCGATCAATGGCCCGCTCAGGACCTTGCCGGCATTGAGCAGCAACATGCCGTTGTCGGCATTGAGGTTGCGCGCCAGGATCATCCCCGCGGCCAAATCGCGCGTGGTGGAGACTTGTACCGTCGGGTCCGACAGCGTCACGTCTTCCAGGTATTCGGCACACGCCTTGATGAAGTCCTCGATCATCTCCGGGTCGTACAGCTTGCCGGCGTACTTGCGGATGTAGACCAGCGCTTCGTCGCTGTTCATCTGCCGCTCCAGGATCAACCCACGCTGCAGCTCGATGAAGTCCACCGCCAGTTTCAACAACCGCGAGCCGAACGGAATCGCCTCGCCCCTGAGGTGATCGGGGAAGCCGCTGCCGTCCCAACGCTCCTGGTGATGAAGAATGATGCGCGCCGCGTCCTTCATCGGGTCCAGGGTCATCAACAGCGATTCGCTCTGCTTCGGATAGGCCCGGTACAGATCGAGTTCATTGTGGTGCAGCAAGTCGGCGGGCGTGACCATCATGTTGTCGGTCCAGCTCAGCTTGCCGATGTTGTAGAGCGCCGCGGCCATGGTCAGGTCGCGGTCGGTGGATTCATCGAGCGAATGCAGCCGGCTGTAGACCCTGATCAACTCGATGATCTGCCGATTGGTCTGCTTGGCTTTGGGCAGGCGCAGGTTGGCAATCAGCGAAAACACTTCGGTGCTGGTCACATAACTGTGCTTGAGCTCGTCATACGCCAAATCGAGCATGTCGGCGGTCTGCTGCAGCTCGGAGGTGCGCGACGCCACGCGTTTTTCCAGGGTGGCGTTAAGGGTCTTGAGTTGCAGGTTCTGCTCGCGGTTCAGCGCTTCGAGGCGCTGGCGTTCGCTTTCGGAATGCTGGTGAGCCAGGGCTTGGCGCAAGGCCTGGACCAATTCCTCATCGTTCCAGGGCTTGCTGAGGTAGCGATAGAGCTGCCCCTCGTTGATGGCCTTGGTCATCATGTCCACATCGGCATAACCGGTGAGCAGGATGCGCAAGGTCGATGGGTACAGTTTGCGGATCTCGGCCAGCAGCGTGGCGCCGTCCATGTTGGGCATGCGCGCGTCGGTCATCACCAGGTCGACCGGCCGCTCCTTGAGAATTTCCAGGGCCCTGGCGCCACTGTCGGCCAGCAGGATCTCGTACGGCTGGCTGCGCAATAGCCGACGCAGGCTATTGAGGATCGACTCTTCGTCATCGACCAACAGCACCGCTGGCTTTCTTACCAAAACATCCGGCGATTGATCTTCCATTTGAAACCCCCTCCTATTCACGACAACCGTTCTACCCTACCCCCGAAATACAGGCTAGTAGATTGCGAACATTTAGACACATTTGCCATCACGGGCCGAGCGCATCCCGATCAGACGACTATGCTGTATCCCATGAAGGGCCAAGTAACGGCCGAAGACTCATGCCAGCGACAGGGATATCAGATGTTTCCAGGGTTCTATAGTCAGCATCAAAACGGTGCACGGCCATGAGCCTGCCCTTGGATAAAACCAATCGGCGGATCCTGATCGTCGACGACACGCCAACCATCCATGAGGATTTTCGCAAGATCCTCAGCCCCCAGGCGACCGCCAATGACAGCCTGAGCAGCGCTGAAGAGGCCTTGTTCGGCTCGCCTGTGGCGGTTTCCGGCATGAATTTCGTGCTCGATTCGGCGTTCCAGGGCATGGAAGCTCTGAACAAGGTCGAAACGGCGCTGGCCCAGGGGCAACCCTTCGCCATGGCGTTCATCGACATGCGCATGCCGCCGGGCTGGGACGGCCTGGAAACCATCGAGCGGCTGTGGCGCGCCGACCCCAAGCTGCAAGTGGCCCTGTGCACCGCCTACTCGGACTATTCCTGGGAAGACATCGCCGAGCGCCTGGACCTGGGCGACCGGCTGTTGATCCTGAAAAAACCCTTCGACGCCATCGAGATCCGCCAGATGGCCAGCACCCTGACCGTCAAATGGCAGATGACCGAAGACGCGGCGCTGAAAATGGACATGCTCGAACGCGCGGTCGAGGAACGCACCCGGGAACTGGCCGACGCCAACATCATCGTGCAGAACAGCCCGACCATTCTCTATCGCCTGCGAGGCGAGCCGCCGTTCGCATTGATGTACATCTCCCACAACATCACCAAGTTCGGCCACTGCGCAGCGCAACTGACCAGCTCGCCGGACTGGGCGCAAACCCTGATCCACCCCGACGACCAGGAGAAAGTCCGTGGTGCCATGGTCCGCGTCCTCGGCCGCGACACCGCAGGGGCGTCCATCGAGTTCCGCATGCGTACCGGCGACGACACGTACCGCTGGGTAGAGAACCGCTACATCCCGGTGCGCAACGAGCAGGGCCTGTTACTGGAAATAGAAGGCATCATCCTCGACATCACCGAGCGCAAGCTGGCCGAAGAAAAAATCGCCCTGCTGGCCCGCACCGACGGTCTGACCGGGCTGGCCAACCGCGCCACCATGATCGAGCGCCTGCACCAGGCCTTCGCCGCCGCTCGTCGAGGTGCGGCTCCGTTTGCGATGTTCTACCTGGACCTGGACCACTTCAAACGGATCAACGACACCTTGGGCCACCCCATCGGCGACCTGCTGTTGCAGCAAGTCGCTGCGCGCATCAAGGGGTGCACCCGGGAAAACGACGTGGTGGCACGCCTGGGGGGCGACGAGTTCGCGATCCTGCAACTGGACGTCCATGAAGCGACCCATTGCGCCGCGCTGGCGACCAAGATCCGCGATACGCTCGTGGCGCCGTATTCCCTGGACGGCAACGACGTGCGGATCTCGGTGAGCATCGGCATTGCCCTGTACACCCCGCAGAGCCTGAGTGCCGACAGCCTGATGGCGCAGTCCGACATGGCCCTGTACCGCTCCAAGGAAAAGGGCCGCAACCAGTACCATTTCCACAATGAAGAAATTAACCAGGAAGTGACGGATCGGGTTGCTCTGACCAACGACCTGCGCCAAGCCATCGAGAACAACGAACTGCACCTGCACTACCTGCCGGAGGTCGACCTCGGCACCGGCAAGATCCTCGGCATGGGCGTGCAAGTTCGCTGGAACCACCCCCAACGTGGCTGGCTGGAGCCGGCGGCCTTCATGCCTGCCGCCGAGAAAACCGGGATCATCATTGGCCTGGGTCATTGGGTGCTGGACCAGGCCTGCCAACAAATGCGCCAGTGGCGCGACCAGGGCATGGCGCCGCCGGTGATCGCCATCGACCTGTCCCTGACCCAGCTCAAGACCGGGCCGGAACTGATCTACGATGTGCTGCGCACCACCGCACGCTGGGAACTGGCGCCCTGGGACCTGCGTTTCGACGTCACCGAAGCCACCCTGGCCCAGACCAAGTGGACGCACAACGACGTGCTGCCGCGCCTTTGCGAATTGGGCGTGCAGATCGCCATCGATGACTTCGGCACCGAGTACTCCTCGTTCGATTACCTCAAGACCTACCGGGTCAATCACCTCAAGCTCGCCCAGCGTTTCCTCGACAGCGCCAACGCCGACCCCGAGAACGCCACGACGTTGCGGGCGATCATCAACTTCGCCCGGGACGTGGGCATCGGGATCATCGCCGAGGGCGTCGAGACCCAGGAGCAACGCACCACGTTGATGTCCAGCGGCGGGGAGATGCAGGCCCAGGGGCATTACTTCAGCACCGTGGTCGACAGCGGCCAGGCCGCCGAGCTGCTCAAGGCCGGCACCATCGTTCCGGCGACAGACCATTGGACCCGACCGGCCAGCCAGCTATCGGAGAGCAATCGATGAACCCCATGTCGGTACCTGCCAACCGGCGAATCCTGGTGGTGGACGACACGCCGGCGATCCACCAGGACTTTCGCAAGATCCTCAGCCCCAGCGCCGGCAGCGATGACTCGCTGGACGACACCGAAAGCCTGCTGTTCGGCACCCCGCAGGTCAATCGGCTGCAATTTCAGATCGACTCGGCCTACCAGGGCGAGGAGGCGCTGGAACTGGTCAAGCGCGCCCAGGCCGAAGGCCAGCCCTATGCACTGGTGTTCGCTGACATGCGCATGCCACCGGGTTGGGACGGCCTGCAAACCATCGAGCGGCTGTGGGAGGCCGACCCGCGCCTGCAAATCGCCCTGTGCACGGCGTTCTCGGATTACTCCTGGGAAACCATGTCCGAACGGATCGAGTTCGACGATCAGTTGCTGATCCTCAAGAAACCCTTCGACACCCTGGAAATCCGCCAGATGGCCAGCGCCATGACCTGGAAATGGCAGCTGGCCCAGGATGCGGCGAGGAAAATGCGCAGCCTGGAACGCACGATCGAGGAGCGCGTCCAGGAATTGCTCAAGGTGTCCCACCTGCTGCAATACGACGTGCTCACCGAGTTGCCCAACAGCATGTTGCTCGGCGATCGGCTGACCCAGGCCATGGCCCAGTGTCGCCGGCACGACCGGCAACTGGCGGTGATGTTCATCGGCCTGGACCGCTTCAAGCGCATCAACAACGCGCTGGGTCATCCGGTGGGCGATGAAATGCTCAAGCGCGTGGCTCGGGCACTGGCCGCCGTGGTGCGTGAATCCGATTCGGTGTTCCGCTACGGTTCCGATGAATTCGTGGTGGTGCTGGGAGACGTCGTCGACCCGCAACAGACCAAAGGCGTGGCCGACAAACTGCTGGCGGCCATCAGTTCCCCGCAACCCATCGACGGCCATGACCTGAGCGTCACCGCGAGCCTGGGCATCAGCGTGTACCCCACCGACGGTTTCGACGCCGTGGCGCTGATCAAGAAAGCCGAGACAGCGATGCGCAACGTCAAGGAAACCGGCCCCAACGACTACCGGTTTTTCACCGAAGACATGAACCGCCGGGCCCGGCAGCAGCAGACCATCGAATCCGGCCTGCGCCTGGGCCTGCAACGCAAGGAATTCGTGCTGCATTACCAGCCCAAGCTCGACCTCAAGAGCGGCAAGGTGGTCGGGGTCGAGGCGCTGGTGCGCTGGGACAGGCCGGATCATGGCCTGGTCTATCCCTCGGATTTCATTCCGGTGGCCGAGGACAGCGGCCTGATCGTTCCGCTGAGCCAATGGGTGCTTCAGGAAGCCTGCCAGCAGGCCTGCCGTTGGCAAGCCCAGGGCATGCGGCCGCTGTACCTGTCGGTGAACGTCTCGGCCATCGATTTTCGCCAGCGCGGCTTCGTCGAAGGCATCGCCCGCACCCTCAAGGAAACCGGCCTGGACCCGACACAGTTAGAACTGGAGATCACCGAAAGCGTATTGATGCAGAACGTCGATACCACGGTCGCCATCCTCAAGGCCATCAAGCAACTGGGGATACGCCTGGCCATCGACGACTTCGGCACCGGCTATTCGAGCCTGAGCTACCTGCAGAAATTTCCGGTGGATGTGTTGAAGATCGACCAGTCGTTCGTCGGGGACCTGAGCATCGACAGCAACGACGCCAAGCTGGTGAGCACCATCATCAGCCTGGGCAAGAGCCTGAACCTGCACATCATTGCCGAAGGTGTGGAAACCCTCGAGCAGTTGGAATTTCTCAAGAAGCACCAATGCGAGGAGGTCCAGGGCTATTACTTCAGCAAGGCCGTCGAACCGCAGGCCTTCGCCGACTGGATGACCGAGTGGGAAAAACGCCAGAACCCGTTTTCGTGAACACCTGAGTGTTATCAACCAAAGTTTCAAGGAAAGCATCCCATGGCGTTACATGGACTGATTCTGGCTCTCGGCCTGCTCGTGGGATCAAGCGTGACCGCTCACGCCGAGCCACTGGACGAACCCCTCAAACCCCTGCCCCCGATTCCGACCCTGGCCCCCAAGCGCGTCCAGCTGGGGCTGCGGCTGTTCAATGACCCGCGGTTGTCGGTCAACAACACCCTGTCCTGCGCCAGTTGCCATCGCCTGGACAAGGGCGGCGCCGACGACAAGCCGTTTTCCTTGGGGTTCGACGGCAAGCCGGTGGAGGTCAATACGCCCACCGTGTTCAATACCGGCCTGAACTTCCACCAGTTCTGGGATGGCCGCGCCGATACGCTGGAAGAGCAGGTGCATATCGTGGTGACCAGTCCCACGGAAATGGGCAATACCTGGGAAGCCGTGGTCAAGCGCATCGCCGATGACCCTGGCTATGCCAGGGACTTCGAGGACGCGTACCCCGACGGCGTGACCAAACCCAACATCCAGGGCGCACTGGCTGATTATGAGCGCACCTTGCAGACACCCAATTCGCGCTTCGACCAGTACCTGCTGGGCGATACCGACATCCTCACGCCCCGGGAGAAATTCGGTTACCAGCGTTTCAAGGAATACGGCTGCATCGCTTGCCATCAAGGCGTGAACATCGGCGGCAACATGTTCCAGAAGTTCGGGGTCATGGGTGACTATTTCGGCGACCGGGGCAACCCCACCCGAGCCGACGAAGGGCGTTTCAACCTTACCGGAGATGAAGCCGACCGCCAGGTTTTCAAGGTGCCCAGCCTGCGCAACGTGGCCGTCACCGCACCGTATTTCCATGATGGATCGGCACCGACCCTGGAACGCGCGGTGGAGGTCATGTTCAAGTACCAACTGGGTCGTGAGCCGCTCAAGAACGATACGGCCCTGATCGTCGAGTTCCTCAAGACCCTGACCGGCGAATCGGAGGGCAAGCCCCTATGACCATTCTCCGGCGCCTCGGTCTTGCGTTCATCGGCCTGTTGCTGACTTCCGTGCTGTTGTTCATGTACATCAATTCAGGGGCCCAGCAGGCCGCCTCGTACATTGAGTCCCGGGACCTGATCCGCCTGCTCAAGCAGCAAGACGCCATCTGGGACAACGAAGTACTCAAGTCGCGGATCGCCCTGACCCACAACTACGACCCCCTGGTCACCCCCTTGCTGGAAATGTCGGGCCTGTGGCAGCGTCTCGACGCCATCGAGTCGGAGCCCGGGCGCCACCAGCCGTCACTCTGGCAAGCCCAGCGCGAGGAGTACCTCAAGGCGATCAAGGAAAAAACCCGCCTGGTGGAACAGTTCAAATCCCACAACGCGGTGCTGCGCAACTCCATGGCCTTCCTGCCCGCCGCCGAGGACGACATCCAGGCCCAGTTCGCCCGACTGCCCGACGCAGACCGGCTGGAACTGCAAAATGTCGCCATCGACACCTACGACCTGTTGCTCAGCAGCATGGAGTTCGCCCAGCTCAGCACCAGCGAAGTAGCCGCCGAAGTGCTGCTGGGCCTGAACCGGCTGGACGTCAACAAGGAGCGCATGCCCCAGGGGCTTCAAGGTCCCGTTGACATCCTGAGCAGGCACATCGCGCTGATCCTGCGCGAACAACCGCGGGTCAATGAGCTGTTGCAGGGCATCGAAGCGGTCCCCGTTGCCAGTCGCCTGGACACCATTACCGACCTGCTGGAGAAAGACCAGGGCAAAGCCGCGGCCAAATACCAACGCAACCACATCTACCTGCTGGTATTCGCCACGATCCTGGTCTTGATCCTGATCTGGCTGGCGATCCGGCTGGTGCGCAGCTTCGCCGAGATCAAAAGGGTCAACAACGCCCTGCAAAGCGCCAACGATGAACTGGAGCAGAGGGTTGAAGAGCGGACCCGCGAGCTCAAGGACACCCAGAGCGAGTTGATGGACACCGCTCGCCAGGCCGGCATGGCGGAAATCGCTACCAACGTGCTGCACAACGTTGGCAACGTGCTCAACAGCGTGAACATCTCCGCCGACCTGGTCAGCCGCAAACTGCGCAGCAGCAAGGCCCTGGGGCTGGGCAAGGCGATGCAACTGATCAACGAACACGCCGATGACCTCGGGCACTTCCTCACCGAAGACGCCAAAGGCAAACTGCTGCCTGGCTACCTCAACCAACTGGTCGAAGCCATCGCCGTTGAGCAGCAGGGGCTTACCGACGAACTGGCCCAGTTGAGCAAAAGCGTGGACCACATCAAGGACATCGTGTCCACGCAGCAATCCTATGCCGGAGCCAATAGCCTGCTGGAACCGTTGGTGGTCAGCGAACTGCTCGAAGATGCCCTGCGCATGAACTCGGGCGCCCTGACCCGTCACCATGTTACGGTGATCAGGGAATACGGCGATGTGCCGCGGATCATGGGCGACAAGCATCGCTTGCTGTTGATCCTGATCAACCTGATCAGTAATGCCAAATACGCCATGGCGGGGGTTTCCAATCATGCGCGAAACATGACCCTGAAGGCCGCCGTCATCGATGGCCAAACCCTGCAAATCAGCGTCAAGGATGAAGGCGAAGGCATCCCGGAGGAAAACATGACGCGCATCTTCGCCCACGGTTTTACCACGCGTAAGGAAGGCCATGGCTTTGGCCTGCACAGCTGCGCATTGGCGGCCATTGAAATGGAAGGCCGCCTCACCGCCCACAGTGAGGGGCCAGGCACGGGGGCAACGTTCCAACTGCAACTGCCCCTGAAACTTGCAGAAGGTGAGCCATGAATAGCCTGAGTAACCGCCGCATCCTGTTGATCGACGATACACCCGCCATTCATGAAGATTTCCGCAAGATCCTCATCCCGGAGGATGACAGCAGCACGGACTTGCAGGACATGGAAAGCGCGCTGTTCGGCGATGCGCCAAAACCTGCCACCACCGTGTTCGAACTCGACTCGGCCTACGGCGGGCAGGAAGGCCTGAACAAATTGCTGGAGGCGACAGCAAAAGGGCGACCCTATGCCCTGGCCTTTGTCGACATGCGCATGCCCGAAGGCTGGGATGGCGCCAAGACCATCGAAGAACTCTGGAAGCGCGACCCGCAATTGCAAGTGGTGGTCTGCACCGCCTATTCGGATTATTCCTGGGATGAACTGCTCGACCGCCTGAACGGCCACGACCGCTTGCTGATCCTGAAAAAGCCGTTCGACAACATCGAAGTCCAGCAGATGGCCAACACCCTGACCACGAAGTGGGAAATGACCTCCCGTGCGCAACTGAAAATGAACAAGCTCGAAGACTTGGTGGAACAACGCACCCAGGCGTTCAAACAGGCCAGCGAGCTGCTGCAAATGGAAATCGACGAGCGCAAGTTGCTGGAAACTCAGCTGGTGCAATCGGAAAAGCTCGCCTCGCTGGGCCAGTTGGCGGCCGGGGTGGCCCACGAAATCAACAACCCGATCGGCTTCATTTCTTCCAACCTGGGGGCATTGGACGGCTACTTTGGCAAACTCCAGGAAATGCTCAGCGCCTACGGCAGCGCCGAGGGGGCCATCGCCTCGCCGGAACTGGTGGTGCACTTGCGCAAGCTGCGCGAACAGGTGGAGCTGGACTTTCTCGTCGAAGACATCCCGTTGCTGATCAAGGAATCCAAGGATGGCATTGGCCGGGTCGGGCAGATCGTCAAGGACCTGAAGGACTTCTCTCGCGTCGATTCCAGCCAGGAATGGCAGATGGCCAATTTGCAGCAGGGCTTGGATTCGACGTTGAACATCGTCGCCAATGAAATCAAGTACAAGGCCGACGTGGTCAAGGAGTACACACCGTTGCCGGAGGTGGAATGCCTGCCGTCGCAGATCAACCAGGTGATCATGAACCTGATCGTCAACGCCGCCCAGGCCATCGGCCCCGAGCGCGGCACCATCACCCTGCGCAACGGTGTCGGTGACGAAACCGTATGGATCGAAGTCGCCGACAACGGCTCGGGCATTCCCCCCGATACCCTGCAGAAAATCTTCGACCCGTTCTTCACCACCAAACCCATCGGCCAGGGCACAGGGCTTGGGCTGTCGTTGTCCTACGGCATCGTGAAAAAACACAACGGCGAGATCACGGTTAGCAGTGAAGTCGGCGTCGGCACTACCTTCCGCGTGGAATTGCCCGTGCGGCAGATGAAGCAGGCGAGCTGAGCGACACCTCTGTGAATCTGTGAATCTGTGAATCTGTGAATCTGTGAATCTGTGAATCTGTGAATCTGTGAATCTGTGAATCTGTGAATCTGTGAATCTGTGAATCTGTGAATCTGTGAATCTGTGGGAGCAAGGCTTGCCCGCGATGGGGGCGACTCGGTATTGCAGAAACCGAGGCGCCTGTATCGCGAGCAAGCCTTGCTCCCACAGCTTTAATCCCACATACCCTTGCTCCCACAACAATCCCCTCGCCACAGGGTTGCCCGCCGTTTCGCCGACAGCGCAGAATGCCTGCACCGCCCCACCCATCGCTCCCCCCAAGGAAACCGTATGAGCCTGTCTCTGCTGAGTCGTTACGCCTTCTTTGCCGGCTGTGTCATCTTCACCCTCGCCAGCCTGCCGTTCCTGCAACACGACTGGCTCTGGCCGATCACACTGGTGACCGGGTTGTTGAGCCTGCTGGGGCTGTTCGACCTGCTGCAAAGCCGCCACGCCGTACGTCGCAATTACCCGATCCTGGGCAACATCCGCTACCTGGTCGAAGGCATCCGCCCGGAGATCCGCCAGTACCTGCTCGAATCCGACAGCGACGCCCTGCCCTTCTCCCGGGCCCAACGCTCGTTGGTGTACTCCCGGGCCAAGAACGAAAGCGCCGACAAACCGTTCGGCACCCTGATCGACGTCTACCAGAGCGGTTTCGAATTCATCGGCCATTCCATGCGCCCGGCCCCGTTGAGCGATCCCAGCGGTTTTCGCGTGACGGTCGGCGGCCCGCAGTGCACCCAGCCGTACTCGGCGTCGGTGTTCAACATTTCGGCCATGAGTTTCGGCTCCCTGAGCGCCAACGCCATCCGCGCGTTGAACCAAGGGGCCAAGTTGGGCAACTTCGCCCACGACACCGGTGAAGGCAGCATCAGCCCCTACCACCGCGAGAACGGTGGCGACCTGACCTGGGAACTGGGCAGCGGTTATTTTGGCTGTCGCACGCCTGACGGTCGCTTCGACCCGGAGCGTTTCGCCGCCCAGGCGCAGAACCCGCAGGTGCGGATGATTGAAATCAAGATGTCGCAAGGCGCCAAGCCCGGCCACGGCGGGATCCTGCCCAAACACAAAGTCACCCGGGAAATCGCCGAGACACGAGGCATCCTCATGGGCGAGGATTGTGTGTCGCCGTCCCGCCACAGCGCGTTTTCCACACCGATCGAACTGATGCGGTTCGTTCAGCAACTGCGCGAACTGTCCGGCGGCAAACCGGTGGGCTTCAAGTTCTGCCTGGGTCACCCGTGGGAATTCATGGGCATCGCCAAGGCCATGCTGGAAACCGGGATCCTGCCCGACTTCATCGTGGTCGACGGCAAGGAAGGCGGCACAGGCGCGGCGCCAGTGGAATTCACCGACCACATCGGCGTGCCATTGCGCGAAGGTCTGTTGTTCGTGCACAACACCCTGGTGGGCCTGAACCTGCGGGACAAGATCAAGCTCGGGGCCAGCGGCAAGATCGTCAGCGCCTTCGACATCGCCAGCGTCCTGGCCATCGGCGCCGACTGGGCCAATGCCGCGCGCGGCTTCATGTTCGCCATCGGCTGCATCCAGTCGCAAAGCTGCCACACCAACAAATGCCCCACCGGCGTCGCCACCCAGGACACCTTGCGCCAGCGCGCCCTGGTCGTCCCGGACAAGGCCCAGCGGGTCTACAACTTCCACCGCAACACCCTCAAGGCCCTGGCCGAAATGCTCGCCGCCGCCGGGCTTGAACATCCGTCGCAATTGCAGCCCAAGCATCTGGTACGGCGTATGTCGGCCACTGAGATCAAACTGTTTTCACAGTTGCATGTGTTCTTGAAGCCGGGGGAATTGCTGACCGGAGAGGTCAATGGGGCGTTTTATTCGCGGATGTGGCAGATGGCGCGGGCGGACAGTTTTGAGGCGCAAGAAACAGCGGCAGCGTAGCTTGCGAGTACACACCCGCTCTTGTGGCAAGGGGATAAATCCCCTCGCCACAGGTTCGTCGTTCACCTTAAGCGCGGGAGAAGAAACCGTGCAGTTATACCTACGGCAAACCGTTGCGAGCATCACGCGCCCGGTGCGCGTGTTGCGTGGTTTTTCCAAGGTCCGGCTCGCTCGCTATCAATTTACGAAACCGAACGCACGGCGCTGCGCACATCCCCCGTCGGCTGCAACTTGAAGGTGTAGAACAACGCCGTCAGCAGCACCAGAAACGCCGGGCCCACGTACAACGCCACCCGTGTATCCGGGAAGTACGCCATCAGGCCCACCACCAGCACCAGGAACGCCAGCGCCAGGTACGAGCTGACCGGGTACAGCCACATGCGGTATTTCAGGGCCGCGCGCTCTGAAACGCTGAGGCCTTTGCGGAACTTGAGCTGGGCCAGCAGGATCATCACCCAGGTCCAGATCGCGCCGAACGTGGCAATGGAGGTCACCCAGATGAAGACTTTCTCCGGCACCAGGTAGTTGAGCAGCACGCCCAGCAGCAATGCGCCGATGGACAGTAGCAATGCGCGACGTGGCACGCCGTTGCTGGAAGTCTTGGCAAAACCGGCCGGGGCCTGGCCGTTCTGCGCCAGGCTGTAGAGCATTCGCCCGGTGCTGAAGATCCCACCGTTGCAGGACGACAGCGCGGCGGTGATCACCACGAAGTTGATGATGCCGGCGGCGGTCTTGATGCCCAGGCGCTCGAAGGTCATCACGAATGGGCTGCCCTGGGTGCCGATCTCGTTCCACGGGTAGATCGACAGGATCACGAACAGCGCGCCAACGTAGAACAGCAGGATCCGCCAGAACACCGAGCCGATGGCGTTGGGGATGGTTTTCTGTGGGTTCTTCGCCTCACCGGCGGTCAGGCCGATCATCTCCACGCCCAGGTAGGCGAACATCACCATTTGCAGCGACATCAACACGCCTTGCACGCCGTTGGGCATGAAACCGCCGTGGGTCCAGAGATTGGAAAGACCCAGGGCCACGCCGTCGTTACCGAAGCCGAAGGCGATGATGCCGACGCCGCCGATGACCATGGCGATGATGGTCACGATCTTGATCAGGGCGAACCAGAATTCGAATTCACCGAAGGCCTTGACCGCGATCAGGTTGATCGAACCCATGCTGAGCAGCGCGGCCAGGGCCCAGATCCAGCGGGGCACATCGGGGAACCAGATGCCCATGTATACGGCCACGGCGGTGATTTCCGCCACGCAGGTCACCAGCCACAGGAACCAGTAGTTCCAGCCGGTCAGGAAGCCTGCCAATGGGCCGAGGTAGTCCTGGGCATAACGGCTGAACGAACCGGCCACCGGGTTATGCACGGCCATTTCACCGAGGGCGCGCATGATCACCAGGATCGCCAGGCCACCAATGATGTAGGACAGCATGATCGCCGGACCGGCCATTTCAATGGCCTTGGCCGAGCCGAGGAACAGCCCGACACCGATGCAAGCGCCGAGCGCCATCAGGCGGATATGCCGCTCACCGAGTTCACGTTTGAGCGGACCACCCTGGGTGGTCTCGCCATGGGGCAGATGATTGCCGACAGGCATAGGGATACAACCTCGTCTTGTTATTGGATTAGCCCCCGAGCGTCCAAAGCCACAGGCCGATAGGCCTGCCACCTTGCCGAAGCCGGGTCTGTCTTGTGGGCAGACCGTCCTGTGGAACGACAATCTCAGGATCAGCGGGCCATGCAGTATAAAAAGCCAGGGATAGAGAGTTTCACTGTAAAACCTTGGAAATTCAGGGATAAGCCTGTGCCAAAAGTGGCTTTTGGAGAGGCGCTCTCTGGATTAAAGGTCTTTTTTAAAACGGCGCCGAGTATTGCACAGTGATGGTGCAGCGTCATGTTTGGGCATGGGGCGAGGGCTCTAGCACAAGGCTTTTAAGCTCCCTCCCCTTGTGGTGAGAGGCGTAACCCGTGGCGAGGGGATTTATCCCCGCTGGGCTGCGTAGCAGCCCCCAACTGCAACCCGGTATGTCTGGGTAACTGAGTTGCCTGTATTAGGGCTGCTGCGCAGCCCAGCGGGGATAAATCCCCTCGCCACAGCCCCCCTGCCACAGATAGATCCCCTGGCCACAAGGAACATGATGGTTTCAAAGCCATGCGACGTCCCAGAGAGGGTAATCGCCGATACATTCCACCAGCCCCGCCCGAAGCGGATTGGCAATGATGTAGTCGACGCTGGGCCGCAGCTCTTCGTTGTCACGAATAGCGCGGTCATGGAAACCGCTTTGCCAAAGCGGGCCAGAGGCTCCGGTTATGTTGTTGACACGATGGGTGCATCGAGCTTTGGTGGCGCCGATGACACGACTCAGATGGCAATCGTGAATTTGCAGCAACCAGTGGAAATGATCTGGCATCACCACCCAGGCCAAGGACTCCACATGGCCCAGATCATGAGCGCGTTTGAATTCGGCGACCAATAACCGGCCAACCTTCCAGTCGGAAAAAACCGGCCGCCACTGATAAACAACAGCAGTCACCAGATAAGCTCGTCCCGGCTCGGAATAACGACCTCGACGCAAGCGATGGGAATTGGGGCGTGAATGCATTCCTTGCTTCCTTTGAAAGGGTTTGAATGCAGCCTAGCCACGCCGCTGTTTTATCGACGCTGCAAAGGTCGAGCGAATATTCCGAATCTTGCGTAGTACCTGTGGCGAGGGGATTTATCCCCGCTGGGCTGCGTAGCAGCCCCCCCAAAAAACCGCAACCCGGTATGTCTGGACAATTGAGCTGTCTGCATTGGGGCTGCTGCGCAGCCCAGCGGGGATAAATCCCCTCGCCACAAAGGTGCGCCGTTAGCCATGACAGACCAGTATCCACAATTTCCCCTGCCCCCACGCCAACCACCGTCTAAGCTTCAAGCAAGTCCGATCAATCTGCGTGAATGGATCAGTCGACTATGGGCGCTTTGTGGCAAACCGATTCGAATGAACCTATGGTCCCGACTGAACGTATGGAAGAAGCGCCTTTACCTCAAAAAAAACGCCGCGCACGGCATGGCTGGCGGGCATTCTGGTTGTTGCTGCTGATTATCGTGGTGGTGGTCGGCTTGGCGGTGGCCAAGGAAATGCGCACCTCGCGGTTTCAAGCCCGGGAGATCAGCAAGTACGCCGCGTCCCTGAGCTATTCGGTGCAGCCGGGGCCCAGCGATGCCATCGTCTATCCCGGTGCCGGTCCGTTCGACCGGCGCTTGGGCTACAGCGCGCTGGGGGAATTCCTGCCACGCCTGCTCAAGCGCGACTACGTGATCCAGGCCCAGGCGCGGTTCTCGCCGGCCTTGATGGGCTACATCGAGAAAGGCCTGTTCGTGCCCTATACGGAAAAGATCCAGGCCGGCCTGACCATCACCGACTGCCGCGCCGCGCCGGTCTATCAGTTCAAGTACCCGCAGCAACTGTATGCGAACTTCGAAGCGATCCCGCCCGTGGTGGTGCAGAGCCTGTTGTTTATCGAGAACCGCTTCCTGCTCGACCCCAAGCAACCTCTGGCCAACCCGGCAGTGGACTGGCCGCGTTTCGGCATGGCGGTCTGGTCGCAAGTCGCCAAGCTGTTGAGCCTGCCAGGGCAGTCCGCCGGGGGCAGCACACTGGCGACACAACTGGAAAAATACCGGCACTCCCCCGAGGGCCTCACCGTGTCGGGCGGGGAGAAAATCCGCCAGATGATCTCCGCCAGCGTGCGCGCCTATCAGGCTGGCCCGCAAACCCTCGAGGCGCGGCAGCGGATCATCCGTGACTACCTCAACAGCGTGCCGCTCTCCGCCGTGCCCGGGCATGGTGAAGTCCATGGCATGGCTGAGGGCCTGCGGGTCTGGTACGGCGCCGATTTCAAGCGGGCCAATGAACGCCTGTTCAGTACCGCCACCGACCCCAGGAGCCTGGCGGAAAAAGGCCTGGCCCTGCGCGAAGTCCTGTCGTTGATGATCGCCCAGCGCCGCCCCTCCCATTTCCTGTCCAAGGGCCACGATGAACTGGCGCGCCTGACCGACAGCCACATCCGACTGTTGACGCAGAACGGCGTGATCGATGCGGCGCTGGCCGAGGCGGCCCTGGCGAGCAAGGTCAGTTATCGCGACTGGGTCCAGGACCCGACCGTCCAGCCCAACGAAACCAACAAAGGCATCAGCGCCGCCCGCAGTCGCCTCGCCGCCCTGCTCAATCGTCCGCTGTATGACCTCGATCGCCTCGACCTGTCCGCCACCAGCACCTTGCAAAGCGACTTGCAGGCCCAAGCCACCGAGTACCTCAAGCGCTTGGCCGACCCGGCTTTCGCGACCCAGATCGGCCTGATGGGCGAACGCCTGCTGACCCCCACCAGCACCGCCCAGGTGCGCTACAGCTTCACCCTGCTGGAACTGACCCCCGATGGCTCGCGCGTGCGGGTGCAGACCGACAGCACCGACCAGCCCTTCGATATCAACGAAGGCAGCAAACTGGAATTGGGCTCCACCGCCAAGTTGCGGGTGCTCACCACGTATCTGCAGATCATCGCCGAACTGCACGATCGCTATGCCCAGCAAACCCCCGCGGCATTGAAGAAAGTCGACATCGCCGAGCAGGACCGTCTCTCCCGCTGGGCGGTCGACTACCTGATCCAGAACACCGACCGCAGCCTGCCGAAAATGCTCGAGGCCGCGCTGGACCGTACGTATTCAGCCAGCCCTGGCGAGGCGTTCTTTACCGGTGGCGGGCTGCACACCTTCCACAACTTCCGCAAGGAAGACAACGGCCGCAACCCCACCCTGCGCGACGCCCTGCGTGAATCGATCAACCTGCCATTCATCCGCCTGATGCGCGACCTGGTGCGCTACGCCACCTACGCAGGCTCCAATAACAGTTCCCAATTGCTCAAGGATGATAAGGACCCGCGCCGCCAGGAATACCTGGCCCAGTTCGCCGACCACGAAGGCACCGCGTTCCTGCTCAGGTTCTGGAAGAAGTACCGAGGCAAGGATACCCCCCAACGCCTCGAAACCTTCCTCGACGGCATGCGTCCCACGGCGATCCGCCTGGCCGCCGTGCACCGGTATTTCTTTCCCAACGACAGCCAGGAGAACTTCAACCGCTTCGTGCGGGCGCACTTGAAGTCGGCCAAGAGCGCCGGAAAACTCACCGATGAACGCCTGGAACGGCTCTACCAGAGCTATGGTCCCGGCGCCTATGACCTGCCGGACCAGGGCTTCATCGCCAAAGTCCACCCGCTGGACCTGTGGTTGGTGGGCTATCTGCTGAACAACCCCGACGCCAAGTTCAGCCAGATCGTCAAGGCCAGCCAGTTCGAGCGCCAGGAAGTCTACAGCTGGCTGTTCAAGAGCCGGCACAAGAGCGCCCGTGACAGCCGCATCCGGACCATGCTGGAAATCGAAGCCTTTCTGGATATCCACCAGCGCTGGCAGCAAGTCGGCTACCCCTTCGACCATCTGGTGCCGTCGCTGGCCACTGCCATCGGCAGCTCCGGCGACCGCCCCGCCGCGCTGGCGGAACTGGTGGGCACCATCCTCAACGATGGCATCCGCCAACCCGCGTTGCGGGTCGACAGCCTGGACTTTGCCGTCGGTACACCTTACGAGACACGGCTGGTGAGCGATCCAGATAAAGGCAAGCGTGTGATGCCGATGGACGTGGCCCGGGCCTTGCGCAGTGCGCTGTCCCAAGTGGTGGATGCCGGCACCGCGAAACGCGTAGCCGGCAGTTTCACGCTGGCCGACGGCACTCCGCTGGCCATGGGCGGCAAGACCGGCACCGGTGACAACCGCATCGAAGCCGTCGGTTCCGGCGGGCGGGTGATCAGCTCCAAGTCGATCAACCGCACCGCCACCTTCGTGTTCTACATCGGCGACAGCCATTTCGGCACCCTGACCGCCTACGTGCCAGGTGCGTCGGCGCAGAACTTCAAATTCACCTCGGCCTTGCCGGTGCAGGTGCTCAAGGGCATGGCACCGTTCCTTTCGCCCTACTTGCAGCCGGGCAGTCACACCCAATGCAAGCCCTTGGTGGCAAGCCACTGATGGTCAGCGACGCGGTGTGGGTCAAGGGTTTACGCGAGGCACCGCGTCGAAGATCACGGTCAAGTCGGCGGTGTACAGGCCGTGCTGACCATCGTAGACCTTGTCCGAGGCCATGATGTGCAAGTCCGCCTGGGTGCCAGGCGTGGACGTTGCGTCATCCACCACTTCCTGGGGCACACCGGTCAGGCGGATATTGTTGAACCTGACAAGCAGGGGAATGGCGTCTCTGCCGTTGGTCAACGACACCCGATCACCCTCGAGGGAGGCGTGGACCGAGCCATCGGTGTGCTTCACATCGAAAGTCTGGCGCAGCGGGCTCAGTTGGCTGTTCACTGGGTCGAAGTGCATAACCTCATCCTTGCCGAAGTCCGGATTACGCGGCTGCACATGGAACTGCTTGTTGGGAACGTTCGCGGTGATATGGATGGCAGTGCGAGCATCATCAGCCGCCAGCACCAGTGAAGGGCTCAGGGCCGCAAGGATCGTCATGAACATCACTTTTCTAAACATGCTTGATACCTTTTCAGATTAATAAAACGAAGTGGAATCCACCTAGTGGCGAGGGCGCTTGCTACCGCTGGGGTCCAACCCACACCTTTGCTGCTCACGGCGCAATGGCATCGAACACCATGTGCACCGTGCCGTAGTAATCGCCGGGCTTGTAGTCGCCAGCGGGCTTGATCGCGGCGATTTCCAGCGGCACCTGGCGTCCGGGCCGGGCCTCGATGGCTGACACCACGTGGTTCGAATCGAGGGTCAACTCGACGTTGTTGAACCTCACCCGCAAGTCGATACGATCACGACCGTTGGACAAGTACGCCTCTTCAGCCAGGCGCGCGCCGATGGCACCATTGCTGTTCTTCACCTCGTAGGTCGCCCGCAACGGGCGCAGGTCGTTGGTGAAGCTGCTGAAGGGCAAGCGTTGTTCACGCTGCACCAACTGCGGGTCGAGGGGCAGCACATAGAAATCGAGCGTGGGGATAGTCACGTAGAGTTCGAAGGTTTCCCGTTCAACCGCGCCCCAGGCCGGGCTCCAGGGCAACATCAGAGCGGTCAATGCGAGGGGGCTTAGCAGTGTCTTGGACATTTTGATTACCTGTGGCTTCAACGACGGTTCGGCGACGGCAACCGTCAACCCTTGATCTCGACGGCTTTGCTCTGGCCGCCCTCGATCAGCGTGAAGCGATACTCACGCCCCTGCTCCTTGTCGAAGGAAAATGTGCGACCGGCCATGACGTGGTGCTTGGTGGTTGGCCGGCAGTCGTGTTCCGCCTTCGCTGCACAGTCCTTGAACTCATCGATGATCACCACGCTGTTGCCGTTGTTACGCATCAGGTAACGTGCGGCGCTGTCATCGATCACCGTCTCGAAACGGGTGGCCTTGGGTCGCACGAAAAACACCGTGCCGTAGCCCGCAAGAACCTTGAGCCCCGCCGCCACGCGTTCCTTCTTGTACTCTTCGCGCTCCTGCGCACTGATGGCAAACTCGTCCTCAGCTTCGGGCACCACCGGCACGAAACGCACCCGGAAGTAACGCTCCTTGTCGCGGTTGCCCATGAACAGCAAGCGCGTGCCCTGCATGCCGTTGGCCGGCACGATCAGCCGCGCCGGGCTGGCCATCAGGCCGTCCTTGGCCATGGCACTGGCCTGGTTCTGCAGCGGCACTTCCTGATAGGTGCCGTCCTCGTTGTAGACAATTTCCAGGATGTTGACCTTGACGAATGCCGTGGAGGTACCGCCGTTGAACACCCGTTTCATGTAGGTGCTTTTGTCGCCGTCCAGGTAGTCGTAGACCACCCCGACACCGATTTGCGGTCCGGCCTGGGCCATGCCGCAAAACAGATAGAACCCAATCCATGCCCATAGATGTTTCATCGCTTCTTTAACCTCATGCATTAAACGTAAATACTGAATATGGCGGGCCTCGAGGGCCCTCAGACTTCCGAATCCCAGATCACCGTGACGTTGCCGGCATAGGCCTTGGCGCCGCTGCCCAACATTTCTTCGACGCTGGCGCGGGCCACTTCAAAGTGCAGGGTGCCCGGCCGGCGATCGACGTAAAAACCCGGCTGGAACAGCTCGGTGCCGCTGCCATCACGCAATAAGCGGCGGCGATTGATCGGTTGCCCAGCGGCGTCGGCCAGCCCGTTGGGCAGGGTCACGCTGACGTCCACCGGTACGGCATGACCGCTACCGGTTTCGGCAATCGCGCAGGTATTGCCGCTGACGGTCTGGCATTCGAGCGCCATCTTGAAACGTGTCGAGGCCGAGATATGGAAGCGTTGGTCACGAAACAGCCGCGTCGGTTTTGACCCGCTGTTCAGCCACGCTTGCCAGCCTTCCGGGGGCACCAGTTCGACGCGGTTGCCGCCGGGGGGCACTTCGACCTTTAGGGTGTGCTCGACATCGAGTTTCAGATTGAGGGTGATTACCGAGTCACTGGGAAGCATGACGTCGCCCATATCGAAGTCCTGCCCCGGTCCAACCCCATAGCTCACTGAACCTGTGTATCGGCCAGACGACATCCTCAATGGGTTGGGTGTACGCAGTTCGTAGGCAAATTCCATGGGCCGGTAAGACATGCTGGGGATCAGGAACCTGGACTGTTTGGCACACACCCCCTCGGTCGGCGTCTTCCAGAAAAAATTATAGATACGCTCGTTCATGGTCCCAAAAGTAGTGGATCGACAAGGCGACGGCGCATGCATCCAGCTGGAGCCGCCCCATAACTTGCTATGGGCGGTCGCTAGATTTACCTCTCCGCCCACCAGGTCGATTACGCTGACAGGAAGTTGGTAGCCAGAACCTATGCCGGATATGCGGACGTGAACGATTTCATTTTCACCCGTACCGGTATGGGTCACCTGTGCCGGACGCCAAGTGGTGGGCACATCGAACATTGCCCCCTGCCGGACATCCCCATGATCGGCCTGGATGGGGCCGGTCGACTCAAAGGTAATGGGCAGTTGGATGCTGGACATTTTTTCCGCCTCGCATACCGCCGGATACATTGCGCAAAAACCCGAGACCGGGGTGGTGTTGCGAAAGGTATTTTCGTTGGGCCTCGAGGGATCGGGCCTGAAGATAGCGTTGATATCATTGCTCACGGCATTGGCCGTCGATGCACAGGTCAACACCACCACCGATACCATGCCTTGCACTGCCACTGGTAACCGCTTCATCTTTACCTCTCCCTTGATCGACTCAGACTGCCCAAGTCACTCCTTTTTAAACTTCCGAATCCCAGATCACCGTGACATTGCCGGCATAACCCTTGGCGCCGCTGTCGAGCATCTCTTCGACGTTGCTGCGGGCCACTTCAAAGTGCAGGGTTCCCGACCGGCGATCGACATAAAGACCCGGCTGGAACAGTTCGGTACCGCTGCCGTCACGCCATACCCGGCGACGGTTGACCGGTTGCCCGGCGGCGTCGGTCAAGCCATCGGGCAGGCTGACGCTGACGTCCACCGGAACGGCATGACCGGTGCCGGCTTCGGAGATCGCGCAGGTATTGCCGCTGATGGTTTGGCATTCGAGCGCCATCTTGAAACGTGAGGAAGCGGAGATATGGAAGCGCTGGTCACGAAACAACCGCGTCGGTTTGCGGCCACTGTTCAACCAGGACTGCCAGCCCTCCTGGGGCACCAGCTCTACCCGGTTGCCACCGGGGGGGACTTCGACCCTGAGTGCGTGCTCGACGTCGAGTTTGAAGTCGAGGGTGAGTGCCGAATCGTTGGGAAGCATGACGTCACCCATGTCAATGTCCTGCCCCGGCCCGACGCTATAAGTCAGCGACCCGGTGTATTGGCCGGACGACATTTTCAGTGGGTTGGGGGTGCGCAGTTCGTAGGCAAAGTCCAGATAGCGGTAAGAAAAGCCAGGGATCAAATAATTGGCCCCTTTTGCACACACGCCCTCTACCGGGGTTTTCCAGAAGAAGATGTATTCGGTATTGGTATACGCCCCTATACCGCTGTATCTACAAGGCGAGGGGGCATATACCCAACTAAGGCCGCGCCATAACCGTTGATGGGCGATCAAGAGCGACACGCCCCCACCGACCAAGTCGATGGCGTCACCAGAGAGTCGGTATGTCGAACCTATACCGGACCAGCGCACTTCAACGACTTCAGTTTCACCCGTCACTGAATGGGTCACCTGTGTCGTGCGCCAAGTGGTAGGGAGTTTAAACATCGCACCCTGTCGAGCATCCCCATGATTGGCTTGAATAGGACTGGTCGAACTGAAAATAAAGGGCAACCGAATGCTGAACATCTTTGTTGCCCTGCATTCCGACGGATATTGTGCGCAGTAACCGCTAACAGGCGTGGTATTGAGAAAGGTATTCTCGTTGGGTTTCGAGGAGTCGGGCCTGAATACTGCGGTAATTTCCCGAGTGAAGGCATTGGCCTCAGATGCGCAGGTAAGCAATAACACCGAAGCCACTCTGCACATTGCCGCCGTCAAGTGTTTCATCAATACAACCTCGTACATCAAATAAGTCCGAGCGGACCAAAACCATTCAAACTTCCGAATCCCAGATCACCGTGACATTGCCGGTGTAGGCCTTGGCGCCGCTGTCGAGCATTTCTCCAACCCCTCTACCGTCCACCTCAAAGTGCAAGATCCCCTGTTGTCGATTGACAAAAAAACTTGGCTTGAACAATTCGGTGCCGCTGCCATCGAGTAACAATCGACGGCGGCTGACCGGCTGCCCGGTGGCGTCCGTCAGTCCCTCGGGCAAGCTCACGCTGACATCCACGGGCACAGCATGACCCGAGCCGGCC
The DNA here is from genome assembly GCF_056521845.1 of Pseudomonas sp. PF05. Taxonomy (NCBI): domain Bacteria; kingdom Pseudomonadati; phylum Pseudomonadota; class Gammaproteobacteria; order Pseudomonadales; family Pseudomonadaceae; genus Pseudomonas; species Pseudomonas sp. PF05. The sequence goes on from NZ_JBWLPW010000021.1 coordinate 22,987, forward strand.
TCTGCAATCGCACAGGTATTACCGCTGATGTACTGGCATTCAAGCCTCATCTTGAAATAGGAAGAGGCCGAAATATGGAATGTCTGGTCACGGAACAATCGCGTCGGTTTACTACCGGTCGTAAGCCATGACTGCCAGCCTTCCTGGGGGACTAGTTCGACACGGTTTCCACCGGGAGGGACCTCTACCCGGAAGGCGTGGTCGACCTCAAAATTGAAATTGAGCGTAAGTGTCGAGTCATCAGGAAGCATGACATCGCCCAGATCAAAGTCTTGCCGCGGCCCAACCGAATAGGTCAATGATCCTGTATACCGGCCGGACAACATCTTCAAAGGGTCGGGGGTGCGCAGCTCATAGGTGTAAGTAAGATACTGATAGCGAAGCTCAGGTATCAGGTATCTCGCACCTTTGGCACAGGTAAAGTCCTGTTGCGGCGTGTGCCAAAAAAAACCGAAACCCGTGTTTCCGTAATAATTGCCTCCGGGCACCCCACCGTTTCTACACGGTTGAGGAGGACGGCCCCAATGACTACCCCAGAGCATTCGATGCGCTGAGAAGAGGTCTACATCTTCCCCCACCAATTCGGCGGGGTGTACGTTAAGCAGATACACCCCTCCCACACCGGCGATTCGTATCGAAACCTCTTCGCTTTTACCCGTGGCCGAGTCGACAATCTGTACCGTACGCCAATCAACGGGTAGCGAGAACATAGCGCCTTGTCGGACATCTGAGTGATTCGGCTGAATAGGCCGGGATGACGTAAATTTGATGCGCGCCAAATGACTGTAAACACCCAAATTGGCACACTGCCCTGGGTCGTCTCGACAATATCCCCAGACGGGTGTGATATTGATGAACTTGTTGTTCATGGGACTCGAAGGGGTAGGCCTGAATACAGCATTGATATCCTGCGTCAAGGCATTGGCCGCAGGCACGCACGCAAACAACAACACCGAGACCACGCTGCGCACTGCAACCGATAAGGGTTTCATTTATACAACCTCATGCATCAAGACAGATCACTGCAAATAGATGGTGAGAAATCCACCTGTGGGAGCAAGGCTTGCCCGCGATGCAGGCGCCCCGCTCTTCAGGCGAATTGCGTTATCGTTCATCGCGAGCAAGCTTTGCTCCCACGGCGTCACGAGCGTTGTTTCGCACTACCAGCCTCGACAATCGTCGTATCGGCCAGGGTGTCCGGCGTGCAGCTCAAATCACCGATCAACAACACGTCGCCTTCGCGGTCGGCGTTGTCCGGGTCGAGGCGGAACCGGCAATACAACTCGCTGCCATAGCGCACTTCCAGGGTCGGTGAGCCGGCGTTCATTTCCATGGAGAAGAACCCGTCCGCCTCGCTGACACCGCGACTGGCGTGGTTGATTACGTGATGCCCCCTGAGCGGTTGCCCCTGCTCATCGAGCAGGCGACCGAGCACGGTCACGGTTCTCATCACACGCACCTTGCGATAGTCCACCCCGCCCTTGTTCAAGTGATAACGGCTGCGCGAAGGCTCGATGTTCGCCGCCGGCGGGTGCACACCGTCGAAGTCGAACGTCACCATGCTGTTTTTATAGGCGGTGATCGGCACGAAGTTACGGCCCGGATGCAACAGGGTGCTGCCGCCGGTCAAGTCGTCGGCACGCAGGGCGACCATGTCCAGGTCGGTCTCTACATCGACGATCATGCCCGCGCCGCGCCCATGGGGCTGGCCGGTAAAGGCGGCTTTCTGGCCGCCCACGGCCACGGTGCTGCTCAAGTTCAGGCCGCCGGTGAGGTTGTCGTTGTAGGAAGAACGCTGGACGAAACCGTCGCCATACAGTGAATCGGTCTGGAAACTGGCAAGACCCGACAGGCCCACGCCATAGGTGTCGGCCAGCGCCGTGGCGGAGACGCTTTGCAGCACATGATCTTCCAGGGTCCGGCGATAGGTCAGCGAGCCATTGTGGTCCCGATCACCGTCCCGCGAGGTGCGGGTGCCGATGCTGCCCGACCAGTACTCGCCGGGCCCACCCAGGGCGACGTTGAGGGTCAGGTCAATACCGCGATTGCGCCGCTCGGCGGTACTGGAAGTGCCGGGGCGGTCGAATACCGACAACCGCCAGTTGGCATCGCTGCCACGCACCTTGCCGCGCTGGGTCCAGCCCAGGTCCAGGCCGGTGCCCTGGACATTGCCTTCGCTGTAGGCCAGCCGGGCGTTGATGGAGGCCTTGTTGCTCAAGCGATGATTGACCGACAGCGAGGAGTTGCTGGTGTGGCCAATGAATACGTTGCGCCGGCGAACACGGGTGCCGTCCGACAGGGTTTCATAGGTGTTGCGGGTGTCCAGCCAACTGCGGTTGTGACTGGCCACCACGCTGCCATGGCCGTAGCTGTACAGGCCTTGCAGGTCCATGCCGGTGCCGTATTGCTGGGTCTGATAGACGTTGGCGTACAGGCTGGTGTTGGTCCCCAGCGTCCAGTCCACTGAAGTGCCGACTTGCAGCTTGTCCTGCACCTGGCGTGCTGAGCCGCCCAGGATCACCCGCGGATGCAGCAGGTAGTTGAGGCCGAGCCCCGCCGTCGTGAAACCCGAAGGCTGGTCTTCCCAATTGCTCCACAGCCGGGTTTCGCGTCCGGCGAACACGTTGTAGCGCCAGCGGTCTTCGGGACTGTTCCAATTGTTGGGCTTGTAGACCAGCTCCTGGCTGGTGGCGGTGGTTTGTCCGTCCTCGACCAGCCGGACTTCCACTTCATAGATCCCCCCCGGCAAGGGTCGGGTATCCAGGCTCTGCAAACCGGCGCTGACTGCCTGGGTGTTGATCAGCAGGCCGTTGCGATAAATCTCCACCGAAGCCTGGCGGCTCGCGGTGACATAAATGGGGTAGACGCTGGGTTTGGGATTGTCGATCGCCAGGCTGTCGGAACTGCCGTACATCACCCCGAGCGCGGTGTCCGGATTGGCACCGAACGAACGGATCTGGCGGTTCAAGCCATCGGAGCTGGGCGTGAAATAACCCAGGCGAAAAAAAGTCCCTTCCATTTCCCGCTGGGTGTAGAGCTCATGGACAGCGTGGTAGAGCTTGTCGTCCGGCCCGCCAAGACGCGAAAGCTGAAGGTCCAGCGACTGGCTCCAGTTGCCCACGCTGGAAATGGCGTTGAGCCCATAACGGCCACCCGTGTCCTGTTCCTGGCCACCGTTGAGATTCAATTGGTTGTTGAAAATCAGGCCGAAGCTGCCAACTTCCGGTTGATCGTAATAACGCTTGGTTTCGGTCGATCGTTCCACATCCCGGGTCAGGATCGATACCAATGAATTTTCGAGACTGTAGTGCACGGCCAGCAGCCCTGACGGACAGCTACCTTCACAGGCGCCCAGCACTTGTCCCTGTTTGAGATGCTGCTCCCATTGCTCGCGCTCGACAGTTGTCATCGGGCTGTCCTGCGTGTCGGTGAACTCGAGCAGGGTTATACGATCATCCCGCGACAAGACCACCATGGCTTCACCGAGGTACTGTTGATTGAGTTCAATACGAACCGCCAGAGGCACATCGAAGAAGTGCGATTCAAACTCCGCCGGCAGTCCCTTGGCCTGGGACAGCAGGCTTCTCGGTGTGGTACCGGGGGCAGTCGGCGCGGCCAATGCGTTCGCGCACAACAATAGCGCGAGCGCACCCGCGATGGGTGTCATCGGAAACATCAACGGATTCTCATAATCTGCGAGCGATCAGGGCGTTTCAGGTGCGGGCCGCCCGGCTGGGGAGCGCCGGACGGCCTGCGGCGATGCCCGTGCAATGAGCTGAAGCTCACCGGGCATCGAACCGGATCACGGGCGCGGCACGGCGTCGAAGATCACGGTCATGTCGGCGGTGTACAGGCCATTCTGGGTATCCAGAGGACGGGCCGCGACGATGCTCATGTCGGCTTGGGTACCTGGAGTCGACGCTGCGTCGTCCACCACTTCCTGAGGCGTGGCGGTCAGTGTGATGCCATTGAACGCAGTGGTCAGGGCAATGGAGTCACGGCCGTTGTACAGCGCCGCCGGGCCACCCTCGATGTAGGCGTGGACCGAACCCTCGGTGTTCTTCACGTCGAAGGTCTGGCGCAACGAAGTCAAGGTGCCGCTGACCGTGTTGTAGCTCATGACTTCATCCTTACCGAAGTTCGGGTCACGTGGCTGCACGTGGAACTGCTGGGTCGGGATGTTCGCGGTGATGTGGATAGCGGAGCGCGCATCATCGAGCGCGAATACCTGCGAAGTACCCAGGGCAGCTGCAGTCAGGGAAGCAGCGGTTACGAATTGTTTGAGCATGTTTTTACACCTGTTCGTAGCAATAAAGAGAGAAAGATTGAGGCAGCAAGTCACTAACAACCGGCGTGTCCCTCAACGCCGAGCATGATCGGCTCTCTTTAATTAAAAATAAGCAGGCACTTTCCCATAGACGTGTAGTAAATCCAGCATACGAAACTAAGAAAAAGACTCAACTTTTTGAAAAACAGAAGTTCAGCTGTAAGAAACAGCCCACATTGAAATTATTTAGCAATTAAACAGATCGACGCCCGGCCCAGGCGCCCCGTCTATATAGGGCTTCAGGTAAGGTTTCATTGCGAAAACTTAGCCACCGAGAATAAAGATATATCTTAAAAAGATAGATCTGCAAGAAAAGATATATCTCAGCACAAAGATATATCTCGGCTCTATCTTATGCAGAACGGAGAGCAGATAGATGACAGGCCCGATACCCCCCATCCATTACGATGACTTCGAACGCCCAGCCACTCGTACACGCGGCGGGCGAACCCCACGCGTCTTCGCCGCCGGTGACCTGAAGTTGCTGTTGTTGGCACTGATTGCCGAACAGCCCTGCCACGGCTATGACCTGATCCGCCGGATCGAGGGCATGTTCGACGGCGCCTACAGCCCCAGCCCCGGGGTGATCTACCCGACCCTGTCCTTCCTGGAAATGAGCGCAATGGTCACCTGTGGCGTCGAAGACGGAAAAAAATGCTACAGCGTGACCGATGCCGGACGTCTATCACTTGAGGACCAGGCCGAAGCACTGAATGAGGTGCGCACGCGCATTGAGATCAGCAAGCGCACATTGCGCGGCCACGATCGGCCCCCGGAAATCCATGAAGCGGTGTATAACCTGCGCCATGCGCTGCAAAAGCACCCTGGCCGCTGGAGCCCGGAAGAAATCCGGCGGGTGCGCGACCTGCTCAACGACACCGCCAAAGCCATCATCGACGGCCCCGACCGTCCCCCAGCCTCGGAGTCAAGCCAATGACCGAAGTCGATCCAAACACCATTCACCGCGTCACCCACGAGATCAAACGCCGTCGCCTGCAAGTGTTGCGGGTGCAGGACCTGACCCCACGCATGCGCCGTATCACCGTCGGCGGGCCGGAACTGGCCGGGTTCGTCAGCCTGGGCACCGACGATCACGTGAAGCTGCTGTTCCCGCAGAACGCCGAGGAACACGCGGCCCTTGAAAACTTCAACCCCGGTGCCGGCAAGGCACAGGGCCCGATGCCCGAGATGCGCGACTACACCCCGCGCCGCTACGACCTGGACACCCTGGAGCTGGACATCGATTTCGTGCTCCACGGCGACGGCCCTGCCGCGACCTGGGCGGCCCAGGCAACGCCCGGGCAGTACCTGCACATCGCCGGGCCACGGGGCTCGATGATCGTGCCGGACATCTTCGACAGTTACTTGCTGATCGGCGACGAAACCGCCCTGCCCGCCATCGCCCGCCGCCTTGAAGGCCTGACGCCCAACCGACGTGCCCTGGTGGTGGTGGAAGTGGAAAACGGCGCCGAGCAGCAAGTGCTCCAAAGCCCGGCGCAGGTGCACGTGATCTGGGTGCTGCGCGAAGGCCGCCAGGACAACCTGCTGCGCACCGTGCAACAGCTGGAAATGCCCCGCGGCAAGCTGTATGCCTGGGTCGCCACCGAAAGCAAGGTGTCGCGGCAGATTCGCAAGGTGTTGCTGGAGGAGAAAGGCCTGCACCAGGATTTCGTGAAGGCGGTAGGGTATTGGAAAGCGGATGCCAGCGACGAAGATTGAGGTGCTGGGGCTGAGCTGTCGAGCGCAACGAGGCTGCGATCTTGTCCCAGACAGTTGAGTCGCAAGCAAAAGCTCAGGATCAAAAGATCCTCCGAACGCGGCCCGAGCCTTCGCCAGCTCCTACAGAGCCCAGCGGGTGTAAGCTTCCTCGCCACAGGGATTATCGCTGTCCTCTAATACCTTATCCGTCATCACCAGGTACCACGCCCCATGCTTTTCCTGCTCGCTTACATCAGCAGCGTCGTGCTGATCAACTTCGCGTTTTCCGCCGCACCGCACCTGGACATCATCTGGTCGGCCTGGGGCGGGCTGGTGTTCATCCTGCGGGACATGGTGCAGACCCGCTTCGGCCACGGCGCCATCGTGGCGATGCTGGTGGCGCTGGTGTTGTCCTATGTCACCTCCGACCCGACCATCGCCCTGGCCAGCGCCACGGCGTTTGCCGTGTCCGAGTGCATCGACTGGCTGGTGTTCACCGTCACCCGGCGCCCACTGCATGACCGGTTGTGGATCAGTTCGGCCTTGAGCATTCCCCTGGACACGTTCATCTTCTTCGGCCTGATCGACGCCCTGACGCCCGCCGTGGTGATCACCGCCCTGCTCTCGAAATTCGCCGGGGTCACGGCCGTCTGGCTGATCATGGCCTGGCGTCTACGCAAACAGCCCGTCACGGGCTGACGCTGTTCATGTAAAATGCCGCGCTTTCTCCCATGGGAAGCTCGCCCGGCGCGCAACCCGCGATGATCCGCTCCTGTTTGAGGACCTTCAGATGACCCGTATCGGAACCCCATTGTCGCCCACCGCGACCCGCGTTTTGTTGTGTGGCAGCGGTGAGCTGGGCAAGGAAGTGGTAATCGAACTGCAGCGCCTGGGCGTCGAGGTGATCGCCGTGGATCGCTACGCCAACGCGCCGGCCATGCAAGTGGCCCACCGCAGCCATGTGATCAACATGCTCGACGGCGCTGCCCTGCGTGCGGTGATCGAGGCCGAGAAGCCGCACTTCATCGTGCCGGAAATCGAAGCCATCGCCACCGCCACCCTGGTGGAACTGGAGGCCGAAGGCTTCACCGTGATCCCCACCGCCCGCGCCGCGCAGTTGACCATGAACCGTGAAGGCATTCGTCGCCTGGCCGCCGAAGAGCTGGGCCTGCCCACATCGCCATACTTCTTCGCCGACACCGTGGAAGACTACCGCAAGGCCGTGGAAACCCTGGGTTTCCCCTGCGTGGTCAAGCCGGTGATGAGTTCCTCGGGCAAGGGCCAGAGCCTGCTGCGCAGTGCCGATGACGTGCAAAAAGCCTGGGACTACGCCCAGGAAGGCGGCCGTGCCGGCAAGGGTCGGGTGATCATCGAAGGGTTCATCGATTTCGACTACGAAATCACCCTGCTCACCGTGCGTCACGTCGGCGGCACCACCTTCTGCGCGCCGGTCGGCCACCGTCAGGAAAAGGGCGACTACCAGGAATCCTGGCAGCCACAAGCCATGAGCCCGGTGGCCCTGGCCGAATCCGAGCGCGTGGCCAAGGCAGTGACCGAGGCCCTGGGCGGCCGCGGCCTGTTTGGCGTCGAGCTGTTCATCAAGGGTGACCAGGTGTGGTTCAGCGAAGTCTCGCCGCGCCCACACGACACCGGCCTGGTAACGCTGATCTCCCAGGACCTGTCGCAGTTCGCCCTGCATGCTCGCGCCATTCTCGGCCTGCCGATCCCGCTGATCCGTCAGTTCGGCCCTTCGGCCTCGGCGGTGATCCTGGTGGAAGGTCAGTCGACCCAGACTGCTTTCGCCAACCTGGGCGCGGCCCTGAGCGAACCGGACACCGCCCTGCGCCTGTTCGGCAAACCGGAAGTCAACGGCCAGCGCCGCCTGGGCGTGGCCCTGGCCCGCGACGAATCCATCGAAGCCGCCCGCGCCAAGGCGACCCGGGCTTCCCAGGCGGTCAAGATCGAGTTGTAAAACCTGAGTAGCTTGCTCCCGCTGGGTTGCGCCCTGTAGGAGCTGTCGAGTGCAACGAGGCTGCGATCTTTCCAAAGACGCTTGAATCTCAAGCGAAAGATCAAAAGATCGCAGCCTCGCTTCGCTCGACAGCTCAAAAAAGTCCAGGGCTAAAGAAAAAGGCGACACCCGCAAGGGTGTCGCCTTTTTCATGGGCGCAGGTCGGGCTTAATCCGGCAGTTTGTAGGCGATCACATAATCGCCCTGCTTGGTGCCCAGGGAGCCATGACCACCGGCAACGACCAGCACATATTGCTTGCCGTCCTTGCCGGTGTAGGTCATCGGCGTGGTCTGGGCGCCGGCGGGCAGGCGGCCTTCCCACAGTTGCTTGCCGTTTTTCACGTCATAGGCACGCAGGTACTGGTCGAGGGTGCCGCTCAGGAACGCCAGGCCGCTGGCGGTGGTGAACGTGCCGCCCAGGCTCGGAACGCCCATGCTCAGCGGGATCGGTACCGGCGAGCTGTCACGCACGGTGCCGTTCTTGTGCTTCCACAGGGTTTTGTTGTTGGTCAGGTCCACGGCCGCCACATAACCCCACGCAGGCGCCTGGCAAGGCAGGCCCATCGGCGAAAGCAGCGCTTCGAGGATCACGCCATACGGCGCGCCTTTGTTCGGCTGTACGCCTTCGGTTTCGCTCTTGCGCCCTGGGCCACCGGCCACTTCGGCCGCGGGCACCAGTTTCGACTTGAACGCCATGTAGCTCGGGTTGACGAAGGCGATCTGGCGCACCGGGTCCACCGAAATGCCGCCCCAGTCGAACACGCCGAAGTTACCCGGGTAGACGATCGAGCCTTGCAACGACGGCGGCGTGAACATGCCGTCATAACGCAGCGACTTGAAGTCGATCCGGCAGAGCATCTGGTCGAACGGGGTCACGCCCCACATGTCGCTTTCCTTGAGGACCGGCGGCACGAAGTTCAGGTCGGACATCGGTTGGGTCGGCGAGGTGTGGTCGCCTTCCACCGCGCCCTGGGGCACCGGGATCTCCTTGATCGGCACGATCGGCTGGCCATTGCTGCGGTCCAGCACGTAGATGCTGCCTTGCTTGGTCGACGCCAGGACGGCCGGTTTCACGCCATCGGCGGTCTTGAGGTCCATCAGGGTCGGTTGACCACCGACGTCCATGTCCCACAGGTCATGGTGAGTGAACTGGAAGTACCAGCGCACCTTGCCGGTGGCGATATCCAGCGCAGTCAGGCCGGCGGCGTATTTTTCCGATTCCGGGGTGCGCATGCCACCGAACTGGTCGGGGGTCTGGTTGCCCATCGGCAGGTAGAGCATGCCGAGTTTTTCATCGACACTGAACATGGACCACATGTTCGGCGAATTACGCGTGTAGGTCTGGCCTTCGGCAATCGGCGTGGTGTCGTCCGGATTGCCGCTGTCCCAGTTCCACACCAGCTTGCCGGTGTGCACGTCGTAGGCACGGATGACGCCGCTTGGCTCGTCGGTGGAGACGTTATCGGTGACGTGGCCGCCGATCACCACCAGGTTCTGGGTGACCGCCGGTGGCGACGTGGAGTAGTAACCGCCGGCCGTGAAGCCGCCGATGTTGGCGGTCAGGTCGACCTGGCCCTTGTCGCCGAAGTCTTCGCACATCTTGCCGGTGTCGGCGTTGAGGGCGATCAGACGGGTATCGGCGGTCGGCAGGAAGATCCGCCGTGGGCAGACGGTGCTGGCCGGCGTGGTGCTGGCAGTGCCAGTGGGGCTTTGCTCGGCGGAGGCGTACACCGCGTCATCGTGATAGGTCACGCCACGACAGGTCATGTGGGCCCAACCCTTGAAGTTTTCCGCTTTTTGCGTGGAAAGCTTCGGATCGAAACGCCAGATTTCCTTGCCGGTTTCAGGCTCCAGAGCAATCACCTGGCTGTGAGGCGTGCACACGTAGAGCATGCCGTTGACCTTGAGCGGGGTGTTCTCGGCCGTGGTTTCACCCGGGTCGTTCGGCCCTGGCAGGTCGCCGGTGCGATAGGTCCAGGCCGGCACCAGTTTGCTGACGTTCTCGGGGGTGATCTGTGCCAGCGGCGAATAGCGGTCGCCATGGGCACTGCGGCCGTAGGAGTTCCAGTCGCCGTCGGGCATGGCCGGTGCGGTGTTGGTCATGCCCGGCACACTGTCGCGGTCCAGTTGGCCCTTGATTTCACCCGGGTTGGTGAACTGGCTGGCGAGCGCGGCGATACCGGCGATGACCACGGCGGCGCCCAATGCGCGAGTTCCCGTGGCCGGGGCATCGACGGTCAACAGCGGGCGGCGGAACCATGGCAGCAACATGACGATGCCCAGGGCAAACAGCATCGCCAGGCGCGGCACCAGTTGCCACCAGTCCAGGCCCACTTCCCACAACGCCCACACGGTGCTGGTGAACAGCACCAGCGCGTACAGGCCCAGGGCCGCGCGACGAGCCATGATCAGCAATACGCCGGTCAACGCCAGGCCGATACCGGCCAGCAGGTAATACAGCGAGCCGCCAAGCATGCTCAGCTTGACTCCACCGGCCAACAGGGCCAGCCCCATCAATAGAAGCAGAATGCCGAGCAAACTCGGTAGCAGACGGCTTCGACTCAAAGCACCCTCAGTGCTCATAGTGTGATTCTCCGTGACGTTTTAAAGAGTCCCGCGCAAGTAGTCACTGTAGATGACGATCCTGACGGGGCATGGTTCAGTTGAAAAAAGGCAAATTCGGTTGCCGCGCACCATTGTGGGAGCGGGCTTGCTCGCGAAAGCGGCGTGTCAGGCGGCTTCAATGTTGAATGTGCAATCGTTATCGCGAGCAAGCTCGCTCCCACAGGAATTCACTGAGACAGCGCTGTCTTTCAGAATTCGAAGACGGGCATTCTTTGATCTTTCTGCAGGATCAAGCTGGACGCAGAGGCTTCGGCACAACATTCGCAACAACAGAAGAAGCGTTTCAGCAGGTGGCGCAAGGATAATGTCCTGTTCTCAATAGAGAAAGGGCTTTTGTTGACATGAATCATCTCGGATTCGGTAACAGTGCGCCTGGCGCTGACGGCCAGGATGAAGGCTATGCTTCCACCGCAAGGGCACCTCGGCTAAGGTGCGCGGCTTTACATCTTTTTCGTGCGAAGGCCTCCCATGACCGAACCCAACAACAACCCGCTGCACGGTGTGACGCTGGAGCAGATCCTCAACGCCCTCGTGCAGCATTACGAATGGTCAGGCCTGGCCGAGCGCATCGATATCCGTTGCTTCAAGAGCGACCCGAGCATCAAGTCGAGCCTGACCTTCCTGCGCAAGACGCCCTGGGCGCGGGAGAAAGTCGAGCGCCTGTACATCAAGTTGATGCGCACCAAGCGGCCTGTCTGAGACATGGGGATCGATAAGGGTCGTCAGCGCTTCGTGTCGGTGACGGCACTGCTGGGCTGGGTGGGCTTGAGCGTCCAGTTGTACCTGATCCTGTTGGGCCGCTGGGAACTGGACGCGAGCCTGCTGGGCGGATTGGTGAACTTCTTCAGTTTCTTCACGGTGTTGACCAACACCCTGGTGGCCGTGGTGCTGACGTGGGAACTGACCCCTCGCGGATCGGCGGCCCGGCACTGGTTCCTGCTGCCCAGCGTGCGCAGCGGCATCGCCGTGAGCATTGCCCTGGTCGGCCTGGCCTACAACCTGCTGCTGCGCCATCTCTGGCAACCCGAAGGCTGGCAGTTCGTGGCCGATGAATTGCTGCACGACGTGATGCCGCTGCTGTACATCGCCTATTGGTGGCTGTACGTGCCCAAAGGCATCTTGCGCCTGGGCCACATCGGGCTATGGATGATTTACCCCCTGGTCTATTTCGCCTATGTGCTGCTGCGCGGGGATTTACTGGCGGCCTACCCCTACCCTTTTATTGATGTGGCGAACCTGGGTTATCCACAAGTGCTCATCAATGCCGGGGGGATATTGCTGGGGTTTATCGCGATTGCGTTGGGAGTGGTGGGGTTGGATCGGTGGGCATCGTTGAAATAGAGGCCTGCGCAGAGCACGTAGCGGTGTAAGCCAAACCTGTGGGAGCAAGGCTTGCCCGCGATGAACGATCACGCGGTTTACCTGAAGGCCAGGGCGCCTGCATCGCGAGCAAGCTTTGCCCCCACAGATAGGTGTTCCACAGATTGTGTCCCATAGGGATTTTGTGTTCACAGGTGTGCATCAGCCCCTTGCCGGCAACATCCACACCACCCCACTGGCCTTGGCCCGTTCATGACAAAGCGCCAACACACTGCGCCGCTCGTCGTTGTCCATCCGGCTCCAACGGGTGATCTCCGCCACGGTGCGCTGGCAGCCGGTGCAGACGTCGTCATCGTCCAGCGCACAGATGTTCACGCAGGGTGACGGCACCGGGCGTTCGGGGGCGTTCATTGCTCTTGCTCGGCCAGGTCGCGGGCGTAGCGCTGTGAATTGTGGACGTAGTGGGCCGCGCTGGCTTCGAGCATTTTCTTCTGGGCCTCGGTCAACTCCCGCACCACTTTGCCAGGCGAACCCATTACCAGGGAACCGTCGGGAATTTCCTTGCCTTCGCCAATCAACGAGTTGGCGCCGATGATGCAATTCTTGCCAATCTTCGCGCCGTTGAGGATCACCGCGTTGATGCCGATGAGGCTGTAGTCGCCCACCGTACAGCCATGGAGCATGGCGTTGTGGCCGATGGTCACACCGGTGCCGATGGTCAGCGGATAGCCCATGTCGGTGTGCATCACGGTGCCGTCCTGCACATTGCTGTTCTTGCCGATCAGGATCAGTTCGTTGTCGCCACGCAGTACGGCGTTGAACCAGACATTGGCGCCTTCTTCGAGGCGGACCTTGCCCACCAGCGTGGCGTTGGGCGCGACCCAGCTCTGTGGGTGGGTTTCGACACGGGCATCGCCCAAACGATATTTCATGAGAGTCCTCGGGGCGTCAGGTATTGATGAAACTCTTGGGCGGTTTATGCAGGTCGATTTCGGCGTCGTACAGCAGGTTGACCAACTCCACGACCATGATCGCCGTCAGGCCCCATATCTTGAATTCGCCAAACCGATAGCTGGGCACGTACCAACTGCGGCCCTGGTAATCGATCCGGTGCGTGTGTTCACGCGGATCCTTGCGGAAAAACTCCAGCGGCACGCTGAACACCGCGGCGATCTCGGCGTCGTTGGCCTGGTATTCGACAAAATCCGGAATTACCCCGACGTAAGGCGTGACCTTGATGCCATGCAGCGAGATCAACGGGCTGAGAGGGCCGATCACTTCCACCAGGCCGGGCGGCAGGCCGATTTCTTCCTCGGCTTCGCGCAGCGCGGTGAAAATCAGGTCCGGGTCTTCCGGGTCACGACGCCCGCCGGGGAACGCCACCTCGCCGCCATGGGTCGAGAGCCCGCTGGCGCGCAGCGTCAGTACCAGCTCCGGTTCATCGCTGCGGGTAATCGGCACCAGCACCGCGGCTTCAGGGAAACGTCGGTCGGCCTGCAGATCGTGCGGGGTGTGGTTGCTTACTCGATGCAGTAGCTCGTCCAGCATGAGACTTCTCGATTTATTCGCTACCTTGCATCATGCACCAATCGTTCAAGCGGCCCAACCCCCGCACCACGTCGTGTCGCGAAACGACAACTTGCCGACACCGGCCCGCGCCGCCAAGATAGGCACAGCATTCAGGAACCCAAGCATGAAATTCTGCAGCCAGTGCGGTAACCCGGTGACCCAGCGCATACCCGAAGGCGACTCGCGCCTGCGCTTCGTTTGCGACACCTGCCACACCATCCATTATCAGAACCCCAACATCGTGGCCGGTTGCGTACCGACCTGGGGCAGCAAAGTCCTGTTGTGCCGGCGCGCCATCGAGCCGCGGCGCGGTTACTGGACGCTGCCGGCAGGCTTCATGGAAAACGGCGAAACCATTGAACAGGCCGCCGAGCGCGAAACCGCCGAAGAAGCCTGCGCCCGGGTGCGAAATTTGAGCATCTATACGCTGATTGACGTACCGCATATCAGCCAGGTACATGTATTCTTTCGCGCCGAACTGGTGGATGAGGATTTTGCCGCCGGGCCCGAGAGCCTGGAGGTGAAATTGTTCGAAGAAGCGGACATTCCCTGGGACGAACTGGCTTTCCGCACGGTGGGCCGCACCCTGGAATATTTCTACGCGGACCGCCGGGCCGAAGATTACCCCGTGCGATCCGAGTCGATCCCACCGCTGGCCCAGCCAGCCAATACTTGAAAATCCAATATAGCTGCGACACCTCTAGGGATATCGTTTCAATGCGCTGGTTGCTTGTCCTGTTCTGCTTGTCGTTCACTGCTGTGTCCCAGGCCTCTGCGGTGGGAACCTACAACGGCAAGGTCATCGAAAAAGTGCTGGTGCTCAAGTCCGCCCATCAATTGCAATTGGTCAACGACGGCAAGCCGCTCAAGACCTATCGCATCTCCCTGGGCAGGGGTGCCAGAAAAGGCCCCAAGCTGATCGAGGGCGACAAGCGCACCCCCGAAGGTTTCTACTGGATCGACTGGCGCAAGACCAGCGACCGGTTCTACCTGTCGATGCACATTTCCTACCCCAACATCAGCGATGCCGCCCGCGCCCGCCGCGAAGGCGTTGAGCCGGGGGGCATGATCATGATCCACGGCACGCCGGACTCGCAGGAGAACCCTGAGCAGCTGTTCCATACGCTGGATTGGACCGACGGCTGCATCGCCATGCGCAATGTGGACATGCGTGAAGTCTGGAACCTGGTGCCGGATGGCACGATGATCGAAATCCGGCCGTAGCGCCTCCCCCTCCTGCGGCAGGAGCTTCTTGTGGCGAGGGAGTCCCCGCTGGGCTGCGCCTGTAGGAGCTGTCGAGTGCAACGAGGCTGCGATCTTGCCCCAGGCACTTGAGTCTCAAGCGAAAGATCAAAAGATCGCAGGCTTCGCCAGCTCCTACAGAGCCCCGCGCGAGATTGCTCCCTCACCACAGGTTACGTGGCATCAAGTCCGAAGCTCTACCCGGTCCAAGGCCTTGTTTGCCAACAACGTTCCCAGCTCGATCATCTGCGCCACGCCCAACGCCACATGCCGCCGCGAACCGTCCAAGTCAAACAGGAGGTCGCTAAGCACCGCATTGGCCGAGGCCAGGGTTTCGCTGAGGTTGGCTAGTAAGGTTTCGGTGTCAACGTTGTCCGATACGCTGAACAACTGCACCGAGGGTTGGGGGTCTGGTTCGCTGCCGTCGGGTTTGAGGTAATGGTCCATCGCGCGGTCGGCGGCTTCTTTCAGCATGTCGGGGGCGTAGTCGCCGTAGGGGAAGGTGGAGGCGGGTTTTGGCGGGTTGGGGGTTTCTTTGATCATTTAGAGCTCCTGATTCAATGGAGCCACCATTCTTCGCGGTCAAACAAAAAAGGGCAGCTGTACGCGGGTTGACCGACCGGGAATCAAGGCAAAACCGGCACGTCCGAAGACGTCCCACGCACAGCTGCCGCGACACGATACCTCAGACGAAAGAAAAACGCCTGAACTAGGTCTTGGAAACTCTGGCGCGTCTAGATTTCTCGGACGGTCAAATCCGGTCGCTGAATTGGCAGCGACATCCAAAGGCTAGAGCCCTCGCTTCCGAGGCACAACCTTAAAAACATGTCGGAAATTTCGGTGCGTCTGACAGACCGTCCACTTGATCATGGATGTTTCAGACAAAATTCCAGATAGGCTTTTTTTGATTGAATTGGGTACATATCCATTGCTGCGGTAACGGCGACTTAGGGTTCCGCCCTGACGGCGGCTCACTTTTGAGAAGCCCGGAAGCCGGCCCAGTCAAAAGTAAGCAAAACGCTCATGCCCCACCACTCGGCACCTCGCCTAGGCTCGGTGTGCCCTCACTCCGGCATTGAGGCGGCCTAACAGCCGACCTGGTTCTTGGTGGAACCGCGTTTCCCCGTGGGAGCAAAGCTTGCTCGCGATGAGGCCGGCACATTCAATATCCTCGTCGACAGCAATACCGCCATCGCGAGCAAGCTTTGCTCCCACGCTCAATCTCCAGTGAACACAAAATTCATGTCCAACACAGAACCACTGTGGGAGCGGGCTTGCCCGCGAAGAGGCCAGCACATTCAATATCCTCGTCGACAGCAATACCGCCATCGCGAGCAAGCTTTGCTCCCACACTCAATCTCCAGTGAACACAAAATTCATGTCCAACACAGAACCACTGTGGGAGCGGGCTTGCCCGCGAAGAGGCCAGCACATTCAATATCCTCGTCGACAGCAATACTGCCATCGCGAGCAAGCTTTGCTCCCACAGATCTGATGGGTGTACGACCAGGAGAGCCAGGTCGGCTGTTAGGCCGCCTCGCGGTGGACGTTGATCTCGGCGCCCCGTTAACCACGCTGGCCGAACGCTGGCATTGTGGAGTGGGTATGGTTACTTTTGACTGGGCCGGCTTCCGGGCTTCTCAAAAGTGACCCGCCGTAAGGGCGGAACCATAAGCCGCCGTTACGCAAAAAACGGATATACACCCAAAACTCGCCCCCAATAAAAAACCCGCCAATCCACTCAGCGGGTTTTTCATTTAAGCGATTCAAGCGCAGGAAGATCAAAAATCCTCCAACCGCCACACCTCATAAGCCGGCGTCTCATAGGGATGGCTGCGTTTCAAAGCCACCACCACCGCACGCATCAACTCATCGGCCACAACAAGCTCAACCTTCCATTCCTCGACCTGCTCGACCTGCCCCGCCTCGCCAATGAACGGCTGGCTGCCGTCCAAAGGGCGAAACTGGCCCAGGCCCAACACCTGCCAGGCGCAATGGTCATAGTCACCGATTCGCCCGCCACCGGCAGCGAATACGGCGCTTTTGACCACGTCCAGATGGCTGGCCGGAACGAAGAAGCAGAGCTTGTACACCGCCTTAGTTCACCCAGACGCGCGCGTTGCGGAACATGCGCATCCAAGGCGCGTCTTCGTTCCAGTCGTCCGAACGCCACGAGTTCTGCACCGCGCGGAATACACGCTCCGGGTGCGGCATCATGATCGTGACGCGACCGTCGCGGCTGGTCAGGCCGGTGATCCCGCGCGGCGAGCCGTTCGGGTTGGCCGGGTAGGTTTCGGTGACCTTGCCATGGTTGTCGACGAAACGCAGCGACACACAACCGGACAAGTCGGCTTCGAGCAAGGCTTCTTCGCTTTCGAATTCGGCATGGCCTTCGCCGTGGGCGATGGCGATCGGCATGCGCGAACCGGCCATGCCCTGCAGGAAGATCGAGTTCGACTCCTGGACCTGGACCATTGCCACGCGCGCTTCGAACTGCTCGGAACGGTTACGCACGAAGTGCGGCCAGAACTCGCTGCCCGGGATCAGTTCGTGCAGGTTGGACATCATCTGGCAACCGTTGCACACGCCGAGGGTGAAGCTGTCGGTGCGTTCGAAGAAACCCTGGAACGCATCGCGAGCACGGCTGTTGAACAGCGCCGACTTGGCCCAGCCTTCACCGGCCCCGAGTACGTCGCCGTAGGAGAAACCGCCACAAGCGACCATGCCCTTGAAGTCGTTCAGGTCGACACGGCCGGCGAGAATATCGCTCATGTGCACGTCGATCGCGTTGAAACCGGCGCGATCAAACGCCGCCGCCATTTCCACCTGGCCGTTGACGCCCTGCTCGCGCAGCACCGCCACTTGTGGGCGAATGCCTTTCTTGATGTAGGGCGCGGCGACATCGTGGTTGACGTCGTAGCTGAGCTTGGCGCTCAGGCCCGGGTTGTCTTCTTCCAGCAGCGCGTCGAATTCCTGCTCGGCGCAGTCGGCGTTGTCGCGCAGGCGCTGGATCTGGTAGCTGGTTTCCGCCCACTGGCGCTGCAACAGGCTGCGCTGGCCTTCGAAGACGGTGTCGCCGTTGAAGGTGATGTTGATGTGGGCGTTGTTGATCGGCTGGCCGATCACCGAGACGCAGTCAGCCAGGCCGGCGGCGCTGAACTGGGCGAGGATATCCGGGGTAGCGTCCTGGCGAACCTGGATCACCGCACCCAACTCTTCGTTGAACAGGATGGCCGGGATTTCAGCCTTGGACTCGGCAACGCTGTCGAGGGTCAGGCTCAGGCCGCAGTGGCCGGCGAAGGCCATTTCCATCACGGTGGTCAGCAAACCGCCGTCGGAACGGTCGTGGTAGGCCAGCAGGTGACCGTCGGCGTTGAGGCCTTGGATGACGGCGAAGAACGCTTTCAGGTCTTCGGCATCGTCGACGTCTGGTGCTTGCGAGCCGAGCTTGCCGTGCACCTGGGCCAGGATCGAGGCGCCCATGCGGTTCTGGCCACGGCCCAGGTCGATCAGGATCAAGTCGGTGGTGCCCTTGTCCATGCGCAGTTGCGGGGTCAGGGTCTGGCGGATGTCGGTGACCGGGGCGAAGCCTGTCACGATCAGCGACAGTGGCGAGGTCACGCTCTTGTCCACGCCTTCGTCGTTCCAGCGCGTGGCCATGGACATGGAGTCCTTGCCCACCGGAATGGTGATACCCAGCTCAGGGCACAACTCCATGCCGACAGCCTTGACGGTGTCGTACAAACGGGCGTCTTCGCCCGGGTGACCGGCGGCGGACATCCAGTTGGCCGACAGCTTGATGTCGGAAATCTTGCCAATGCGCGAGGCCGCGATGTTGGTCAGGGTCTCGCCGATCGCCATGCGGCCCGACGCCGGGGCGTCCAGCAGTGCCAGCGGCGTGCGCTCGCCCATCGCCATGGCTTCACCGGTGTAGACGTCGAAGCTGGTGGCGGTCACGGCCACGTCAGCCACCGGCACTTGCCACGGGCCGACCATCTGGTCACGGGCCACAAGGCCGGTGATGGTGCGGTCGCCGATGGTGATCAGAAAGCTCTTGCTCGCCACGGCCGGGTGATGCAGCACGCGCTCGATGGACTCGGCGAGGTCGAGGGTCGACGGATCGAAATCGTCGCCCAGCTCCGCTTCGCGAACGGCCGAGCGGTGCATGCGCGGGGCCTTGCCCAGCAGCACTTCCAGCGGCATGTCCACCGGGCTGTTGCCGAAGTGGCTGTCGGTGACGGTCAGTTGCGGCTCGGCGGTGGCTTCACCCACCACGGCGAACGGGCAACGCTCGCGCTCGCAAATGGCCTTGAAGCGCTCGAAGTCCGCCGGTCCGACCGCCAGGACGTAACGCTCCTGGGATTCGTTGCTCCAGATTTCGTGCGGGGCCATGCCCGGCTCGTCGTTCGGAATGTTGCGCAGTTCGAAGCGGCCACCGCGGCCACCGTCGTTGACCAGTTCCGGGAAGGCGTTGGACAGGCCGCCCGCGCCGACGTCGTGGATGAAGCTGATGGGGTTGTGTTCACCCAACTGCCAGCAACGGTCGATGACTTCCTGGCAACGGCGTTCCATTTCCGGGTTTTCCCGCTGGACCGAAGCAAAGTCCAGGTCCGCCGAGCTGGTGCCGGTGGCCATGGAGGAAGCGGCACCGCCGCCCAGGCCGATCAGCATGGCCGGGCCACCGAGGACGATCAGCTTGGAGCCGACCAGGATCTCGCCTTTCTGCACGTGTTCGGCGCGGATGTTGCCCATACCGCCCGCGAGCATGATCGGCTTGTGGTAACCACGGACTTCTTCACCACGCGGGGTGGTGATGGACTGTTCGAAGGTACGGAAGTAGCCGGTCAGGGCCGGACGGCCGAATTCGTTGTTGAACGCCGCGCCCCCCAGGGGACCTTCGATCATGATGTCCAGGGCGTTGACGATGCGCTCAGGCTTGCCGTAAGGCTTTTCCCACGGCTGTTCGAAGCCCGGGATCTGCAGGTTCGACACGGTGAAGCCGGTCAGGCCGGCCTTGGGCTTGGCACCGCGGCCGGTGGCGCCTTCGTCGCGGATCTCGCCACCGGAACCGGTGGAGGCGCCCGGGAACGGTGCAATCGCGGTCGGGTGGTTGTGGGTCTCGACCTTCATGAGGATGTGCACCGGTTCCTGGACCGCACCGTACTGGCGGGTCTCAGGGTTCGGGTAGAAACGCCCGGCAACGTTGCCGACGATCACCGCCGCGTTGTCCTTGTAGGCCGACAACACACCTTCGTTGTGCATCTGGTAGGTGTTCTTGATCATGCCGAACAGGCTTTTTTCCTGGCTCTGGCCATCAATGTCCCAACTGGCGTTGAAGATCTTGTGGCGGCAGTGCTCGGAGTTGGCCTGGGCGAACATCATCAATTCGATGTCGTGGGGGTTGCGCTTCAAGCCCTGGAAGGCGTTGACCAGGTAGTCGATCTCGTCTTCGGCCAGGGCCAGGCCCAGTTCGGTGTTGGCTTGTTCCAGCGCGGCACGGCCGCCGCCCAGTACGTCGATGGCGGTCAGTGGCTTGGGTTCGGCATGGCTGAAGAGGCCGGCGGCCTGCTCCAGGTTGCCCAGCACGACCTGGGTCATGCGGTCATGCAGGCCGTCAGCGATCAGTTGGGCCTCGGCCTCGCTGAACTCACCGGCGACATAAAAGGCAATACCGCGCTCCAGGCGCTGGATTTTCGCCAGGCCACAGTTGCGGGCAATGTCGCTGGCCTTGCTCGACCACGGCGAAATGGTGCCGAAACGCGGCAGTACCAGGAACAGGCGACCGGCCGGCTCCTGGACAGGAACACTGGGACCGTACTTCAGAAGGCGCGCGAGCACCTGCTGTTCGTCGCCGGTCAAACCGCCGGTGACTTCGGCGAAGTGAGCGAATTCAGCATACAAGCCACTGACAGCCGGAACCTTTTGGCTCAGTTGCTCAAGGAGTTTGCTGTGGCGAAAGGCAGAAAGGGCAGGAGCGCCGCGCAGGATCAACATCTTCGGGACAGCCTCGGGAAGGGGGTGTGCTTTGAGGCCGTGCATTCTAGCCTAAACCGCCGGCAACGGCACCCGAAACGGTACGCGCAGTGCTGGCCGAATGTCGGTCTTTGCGCCCACGGCGGTATTGGACACCCGCGCCAATGCTCCCGAAGAGATATTTTTCAGCGACGCAAAGCCCTGCGCCCCCCCGGCCGGCCGGTGTTGCGGACATGTTTTGCAATGGCTAGCAGACTGGCCTTTTGCTGTCGAGATATGGCGGTAGGGGCCGTTTGCGTATACTGCGCAGATGTTTTCCCCAACGGCTTTGCGTCCGCGGTATGCCAGATGGCTGATCGCAACCGGACTCTTCCTGGTGCTCGGTGGTTGTGTTGAGAAACCCAACACACTGGAGCGCGTAAAGGAGGATGGCGTGCTGCGGGTGGTTACCCGAAACAGCCCCGCCACCTACTTTCAGGATCGCAATGGTGAAACCGGCTTCGAATACGAGCTGGTGAAGCGCTTCGCCGACGATTTGGGCGTGGAGCTGAAGATCGAGACCGCCGACAACCTCGACGATCTGTTCAACCAGATCGGCAAGCCCAATGGTCCGGTATTGGCGGCGGCGGGCCTGGTCAGCAGCGAACAGCGCAAGAAGCAAGTGCGGTTTTCCCGCTCCTACCTGGAAGTCACCCCGCAAATCATCTACCGCAACGGCCAATCACGCCCCACCGACGCGGCGGCCCTGGCGGGCAAGAAGATCATGGTGCTCAAGGGCAGCACTCACGCGGAACAACTGGCACAGTTGAAACAGCAGTATCCGGGCATCGAATACGAAGAGTCCGACGCAGTCGAGGTTGTCGACCTGCTGCGCATGGTGGACGAGGGCCAGATCGACCTGACGCTGGTGGACTCCAACGAAGTGGCGATGAACCAGGTGTACTTCCCCAACGTGCGCGTGGCGTTCGACCTGGGCGATGCCCGTAGCCAGAGTTGGGCAGTCGGCCCCGGTGAAGACAACAGCCTGCTCAACGAGATCAACAGCTACCTGGACAAGGTGCAGAAGAACGGCACCCTGCAGCGCCTCAAAGACCGTTATTACGGGCACGTCGACGTCCTTGGCTACATGGGCGCCACCACGTTCGCCCAACACTTGCAGCAACGACTGCCCAAATACGAACACCATTTCAAGGCCTACGCCAAGAAAGAGAAAGTCGACTGGCGCCTGCTGGCCGCGATCGGCTATCAGGAATCGCTGTGGCAACCGACGGTCACGTCCAAGACCGGCGTGCGCGGCCTGATGATGCTGACCCAGAACACCGCCCAGGCCATGGGTGTGTCCAACCGCCTGGACCCCAAGCAAAGCATCATGGGCGGTGCCAAGTACCTGGCCTACGTAAAGGAGCAGTTGGACGAAAGCATCGAGGAACCCGACCGCACCTGGTTCGCCCTTGCCGCCTATAACGTGGGCGGCGGCCACCTGGACGACGCCCGCAAACTGGCGGCCAAGGAAGGGCTGAACCCGAACAAGTGGCTGGATGTGAAGAAAATCCTGCCGCGCCTGTCCCAGAAACGGTGGTACAGCAAGACCCGCTATGGCTACGCCCGGGGCGGCGAGCCGGTGCATTTCGTGGCGAACATCCGTCGCTACTACGACATCCTGACCTGGGTGACGCAGCCGCAGCTCGAAGGCAACCAAGTGGCCGAGGGCAACCTGCACGTACCGGGTGTCGACAAGAGCAAGCCGAGCCAGGAGTCCCCGCAGCTCTGACAGCCAGACACAACCCTTAATGTGGACGGGTCTGTGGGAGCAAAGCTTGCTCGCGATAACGGTTTGACTGTCAGTCCGCTATCGCGAGCAAGCTTTGCTCCCACAGGCTAGCTCCCGCAGGATGTGGTGGTAGGGTCAGGATTTAGCGGCAGCCAGGATCAGCGCTTTCATTTCCGCCACAGCCGACTTGAACCCGACGAACAACGCATGGGCCACCAGCGCGTGACCGATGTTCAGTTCGTTGATGCCCTTGATCGCCGCGACAGCCTCGACGTTATGGTAGTGCAAGCCATGGCCGGCGTTGACGATCAGGCCCTTGGCCAGGCCGAAGGCAACGCCGTCAGCTACGCGCTGCAGCTCATCGGCCACATCCGTGGGGGTCTCGGCATCGGCGTAACGGCCCGTGTGCAGTTCGATGGCGGGCGCGCCGACCCGCTTGGACGCCTCGATCTGCCGTTCGTCGGCATCAATGAACAGCGACACCTCGGCGCCGATCTTCGACAGGCGCTCCACTGCCAAGCTGATCCGCGCCTCCTGCCCCGCTACGTCGAGGCCGCCTTCGGTGGTCAGTTCCTGACGCGTCTCCGGCACCAGGCAGATGTGCGCCGGGCGGATGAGCTCGGCGAACGCCATCATTTCTTCGGTCACGCCCATTTCGAAGTTCATGCGGGTTTGCAGCACGTCCTTGAGCAGCAGCACGTCGCGCTCCTGGATGTGACGACGGTCTTCACGCAAGTGCACAGTGATGCCGTCGGCGCCCGCCTCCTCCGCGTCCAGTGCGGCCTTGACCGGATCCGGGTAACGCGTACCGCGGGCCTGGCGCAGGGTGGCGACATGGTCGATGTTCACGCCGAGAAGAATGCGATTGCTGGTGCTCACGAAAAGGCTCCTGAATGGACGAATAGTCGGCCCACAGCATACGGGTTGATCAGGGCTTGCGAAACAGCTCGCGACTGACCAGTGGCCGCCCGCCCAGATGCACAGCCAGGGCCTGGCGCATCAACCGCTTGGCTGCCGACAAGGCACCTGGCGCACTCCAGTCGGCCTCGGCCATGGCCAGCAGCTCGGCACCGTTGAACAACCCTGGTTGCAACAGGTAGACCTGCTCCAGGCCGGCATCCACCTGCAAGCGGTAAAGACCGTCCGCCGCGATGGGTTCGCCATGCAGATCGGTGTTCAGCGCGAAGCCATAGCCCAGGTCATCCAGCAGCCGCCATTCGAAGGAGCGCAGCAGCGGCTCCAGCGGACGGCCTTCAGCCAGGGCCAGCAGCGTGGCGGCGTAGTGGTCGAATACAGCCGGGTGGGGATCTTCGGCGGGCAGCAGGCGGATCAGCAGTTCATTGAGGTACAAGCCGCTGAACAGCGCCTCACCGTTGAGCCACGCCGCGACGCCATTGCTTTCCATGCGCCCGACATTTTTCAACTCGCCTCGGCCACGGAACTCGACTTCCAGCGGCACGAATGGCCGCGCCAGCGTCCCTGCCTTGCCCCGCGCCCCACGCAACACCGCCCGCAGCCGCCCTTGCGGCGTGAGGAAGTCCACCAGGGCGCTGCTTTCGCGGTAGGCGCGGCTGTGGAGGACGTAGGCGGGTTGGCCGATGGGTTGGGTGGGGGACATGGAAATCAAAGTTCTCAATGGACGAGCAGAGTTTTTAAACAGCCCCAAACCAATGTGGGAGCGAGCTTGCTCGCGATGGCGGACTGTCAGTCAACATCCATGTTGAATATCAGGCCCTCATCGCGAGCAAGCTCGCTCCCACAATGTTTCTTGGTACATCCAGTCAGGTAATCAGAGGTCGCCGTAGCCCAACGAACGCAACGCCCGCTCGTCGTCGGACCAGCCGCCCTTCACCTTGACCCACAGGTTGAGCATGATCTTGGAGTCGAACAGCAGCTCCATGTCCTTGCGCGCCTCGGTGCCGATGCGCTTGATGCGCTCGCCCTTGTCGCCAATGATGATTTTCTTCTGGCCGTCACGTTCGACGAGGATCAATGCATGAATGTGCAGGGTCTTCCCCTGTTGCTTGAACTCTTCGATTTCGACCGTGATCTGGTAAGGCAGCTCGGCGCCCATCTGACGCATGATTTTTTCACGCACCAGCTCGGCGGCGAGGAAACGGCTGCTGCGGTCGGTGATCTGGTCTTCGGGGAAGAAATGATCGTTTTCCGGCAGGTGTTCGGCAATCACTCGCTCAAGCGCCTCGAGGTTGTGGCCGTGCTGGGCAGAGATCGGGATGATCTGGGCATTCGGCAACTGTTCCTGCAACCAGGTCAGGTGCGGCATCAGTTCAGCCTTGTCTTCGATGCGATCAGTCTTGTTCAGCGCCACGATCAAGGGACCTGTCACGTACTGGACGCGTTCGAGGACCATCTGGTCTTCTTCGGTCCACTTGGTGCGGTCGACCACGAAGATCACCACGTCGACGTCTTTCAACGCCGCCGAGGCGGTCTTGTTCATGTAGCGATTCAGGGCCTTTTCGCCGCCCTTGTGCATGCCTGGGGTGTCAACGTAGATCGCCTGCACGGCGCCTTCGGTCTTGATGCCCAGCATGTTGTGGCGGGTGGTCTGGGGCTTGCGCGAGGTGATCGCCAGCTTTTGACCCAGGATGTGGTTCAGCAGCGTGGACTTGCCCACGTTCGGCCGACCGACAATGGCGACATAGCCGCAGCGGGTGACGGTTGTATCAGTCATTGCCATTCTCCACACCCAGGGCAATCAGTGCTGCGGCGGCCGCTACCTGTTCGGCAATGCGACGGCTCACACCCTGACCCCGGCTTTTTTCATTCAATAGGACAACTTCGCATTCGACGAAGAAGGTACGGCAATGCGGCTCACCCTGGATATCCACGACTTCGTAGCGCGGTAGCTCGCAACTGCGCGATTGCAGGAATTCCTGCAAACGGGTCTTCGGGTCTTTGTTGGTGTCCACCAGCGTCAGGCTGTCGATCTCGGACGTCAGCCAGGCCAGCACGCGTTCGCGCGCCATTTCCATGCCTGAATCCAGGTAGATCGCGCCAATCAGCGCTTCCAGGGCATCGGCCAGGATCGACTCGCGACGGAAACCACCGCTTTTCAACTCACCGGAGCCCAGGCGCAGGTAGTCGCCCAGGTCGAAACCACGGGCCAGTACGGCCAGGGTCTCACCTTTTACCAAACGCGCGCGTAAACGCGACAACTGGCCTTCGCGGGCCAACGGGAAACGCTCGAAAAGCGCCTCACCGGCCACGAAGTTGAGGATGGCATCACCGAGGAATTCGAGGCGTTCGTTGTTGCGCCCGGCAAAACTGCGGTGAGTGAGGGCCAGGAGCATCAGATCCTGGTCCTTGAAGGTGTAGCCGAGCTGACGCTCGAGACGGCTTAGAGAAACGCTCACGGTTTACCCACGCTGAGTTCGTGGCTGGATTCCACCGCCACGGCGGCAAGGCGCCGTTGGCTTGGGACAATTAACGCTGTGTTCAAAAATGACGTCCTGACTATCGTTGGCTTCATGCCTTCGGGCAACCTTGTGCGGGCTCCAGAAAAGCATTCGGCGCTGTGTTCAACAGCGCCGTGTGTGATTACTTGATCAGGCCAACCCGCGAGAAATTCGGCAGGTGACTGAGTTTGGGTTCCGGCCAGCTCATCCAGACCGCAAAGGCCTTGCCGACGATGTTGCGGTCCGGGACCATGCCCAGCAGGTTCTTGGGAATGTTCGGATCATCCCAGTACCGGCTGTCGTTGGAGTTGTCGCGGTTGTCGCCCATCATGAAGTAGTGGCCCGCCGGCACGGTCCACGAATGGTCCGGTGCTGCGCGGTAGCGGCTCATTTCCTTGCGGATCAGGTGCTCGGCCTTGCCGAGTTTTTCCTGGTAGAGCTCGGCGCTGCCCAGTGTGCCCGGCTCGGAGCCGATCAGCTGTTCGGCCACCGATTCGCCATTGACGAACAGGCGCTTGTCGGCGGAGTAGCGGATCGTGTCGCCCGGCAGGCCAACGACACGCTTGATGTAGTTGACGCTCGGGTCGCTCGGGAAGCGGAACACCATGACATCGCCGCGTTGCGGGTCACCCACCTCGATGACCTTCTTGTCGATCACCGGCAGGCGGATCCCGTAGGAGAACTTGTTCACCAGGATGAAATCGCCCACGTCCAGGGTCGGCTTCATCGAGCCGGACGGGATCTGGAACGGCTCCACCAGGAACGAGCGCAGTACCAGCACGATGAACAGCACCGGGAAGAACGACTTGCCGTATTCGACCAGCAGCGGTTCCTTGTTGAGCTTTTCGACCACCACACCATCAGGCTGGCTGACGCTGCCCTGATAAGAGGCGATGGCCGCCCGGCGCCGAGGCGCCAGGAACAACAGATCAAGCAACGCCAACAGGCCGCAGACAAACACGGCGATAACCAGCAACAGCGGGAAATTTAGCGACATAGGACCTAACTATCCAACCTGAGCACCGCAAGGAAGGCTTCCTGTGGAATTTCCACGTTACCAACCTGCTTCATGCGTTTTTTACCGGCCTTCTGCTTTTCCAACAGCTTGCGCTTACGGCTGACGTCGCCGCCGTAGCATTTGGCCAATACGTTCTTTCTGAGCGCCTTGACGGTTGTACGCGCCACAATCTGCCCGCCAATGGCGGCCTGGATTGCCACATCGAACATCTGCCGCGGAATCAGTTCCTTCATCTTCTCGGTCAATGCACGACCTTTGTAGTGCGCGTTGTCACGGTGCACGATCAAGGCCAGGGCATCGACTTTCTCACCGTTGATCAGCACATCCAGCTTCACCAGATTAGCCGATTGGTAACGATCGAAATGATAGTCCAGCGAAGCATAGCCGCGACTGGTGGATTTAAGGCGGTCGAAGAAGTCCAGCACCACTTCGTTCATCGGCAGGTCGTAGGTCACCTGGACCTGCGTGCCGAGGAACAGCATGTCGTGCTGCACACCGCGTTTCTCGATACACAGGGTAATGACGTTACCCAGGTGCTCCTGAGGCACAAGGATGTTGGCCCGCACGATCGGTTCGCGCATATCCTCGATGGCCGACAGGTCCGGCAGCTTGGACGGGTTGTCGACGTAGAGGGTCTCGCCGTTCTTGAGCAGCAGCTCGAAAATAACCGTCGGCGCCGTGGTGATCAGGTCCAGGTCGTACTCGCGCTCCAGGCGCTCCTGGATGATTTCCATGTGCAACATGCCCAGGAACCCGCAACGGAAGCCGAAGCCCAGGGCATCGGAGCTTTCCGGGGTGTACTGCAGGGACGAGTCGTTCAGGGTCAGCTTTTGCAGGGCTTCGCGGAAATCCTCGAAGTCGTCCGAGCTGACCGGGAACAGGCCGGCATAGACTTGCGGCTGGATACGTTTGAAACCTGGCAGCACATCGACGTCGGGGGTGGAGCTCAAGGTCAGGGTGTCGCCGACCGGCGCCCCGTGGATGTCCTTGATGCCGGCGATGATGAAGCCCACTTCACCGGCCTTCAGGTCTACGGTAGCGGTGTGTTTCGGGTTGAATACACCGACGCTGTCCACCAGGTGGATCTTGCCGGTGGACTTGACCAGGATCTTGTCGCCCTTCTTCACGCGGCCATGGCGCACGCGAACCAGGGACACCACGCCCAGGTAGTTGTCGAACCAGGAGTCGATGATCAACGCTTGCAGCGGATCTTCGATGTTGCCGGTCGGCGCGGGAATGGTCGTGACCAGGCGTTCGAGCACTTCATCCACGCCCAGGCCGGTCTTGGCACTGCAGGTGACCGCGTCGGTGGCGTCAATGCCGATGATTTTCTCGATTTCTTCCTTCACGCGGTCCGGATCGGCCTGGGGCAGGTCGATCTTGTTCAGCACCGGCATGACTTCCAGGCCCTGCTCGATGGCCGTGTAGCAGTTGGCAACCGACTGGGCTTCGACACCCTGGCCGGCGTCGACCACCAGCAGCGCACCTTCACAGGCCGCCAGCGACCGGCTGACTTCATAGGTGAAGTCGACGTGCCCTGGGGTATCGATGAAGTTCAGCTGGTAGGTGATGCCGTCGCGGGCCTTGTAGTAGAGGGTAACGCTGTGGGCCTTGATGGTGATCCCGCGTTCACGCTCCAGGTCCATGGAGTCCAGTACCTGGGCTTCCATTTCACGCTCGGCCAGGCCGCCGCACATCTGGATGAAGCGATCGGCCAGCGTCGACTTGCCATGGTCAATGTGGGCGATGATGGAGAAATTGCGGATATGACTCAAATCACTCACGGATCAACACTCAAAAAGGCTGCAGGCATAGCCCGCCGAAAAATAGCCGGGAATTGTACCTGATACACCGCGCGAGTGGGAGCAAAGCTTGCTCCCCCACAGCCTTGCTCCCACAGCCCCCTTGCGACAGGTGCGATCAACCCGCCCGACGCAACAGCCAGAGCCCGGCCAACGCGCAGACACCGGCCGGCACCAGCACCGCAAACAGCGGCGAGAAGCCGAACACCAGGCTCGACGGCCCCAGCAGATCCTGGGCAATGCGGAAAGTGAAGCCCACCAGCACGCCGGTAAACACCCGCTGGCCAAGGGTCACCGAACGCAGCGGACCGAAAATGAAGGAAATGGCCATCAACACCAAGGCGGCGGTGACCAACGGTTGCAACACCTTGACCCAAAACGCCAGCCAGTAGCGGCCGTTATTCAAGCCCTGGTCCGCCAGGTAGTGGATATACCCCCACAAGCCGGTAATCGACAGGGATTCAGGTGCCATCACCACAGTGCTGAGCAGCTGCGGGCTGATCGACACATCCCAGCGTTCCTGTGGCGCGGCGACCACCTCGGTACGCTTGTCATGGAACACAGTGGTGGTGACGTCATTGAGTTGCCAGTGATCCTCGGCGAATTTGGCGCGCTTGGCGAAGCTCGACGAGAGCATGTGCCGCTGGTCGTCGAAGCGATAACGGGTCACGCCGTAGAGAATGCCGTTGGGCTGGACCGAGTTGATATGGATGAATTCATCGCCCTGGCGGTGCCACAGGCCGTGCTTGGCGCTTTGCGCATCGCCACCGCCCTGGGCCAGGGAACGGTTGGCCTGGGCAGTATTTTCGGTGGCAGGGGCAATGTATTCGCCGATCAACACACCCACCAGCATCAGCACCAACATGGGCTTCATCACCGCCCAGACGATCCGACCAATGGACACGCCGGCGGCGCGCATGATGGTCAGTTCGCTGTTGCTGGCCAGGCTGCCCAGGCCGATCAGGCAGCCGATCAACGCGGCCATTGGCAGCATGTCGTACAGACGCCGGGGGGCGGTCAGCAGCACGTAGCTCGCCACGTCCATCAAGGTATAGGTGTCGCTGACGTCGCTCATTTCATCGATGAAGGCAAACAGGGTCGCCAGGCCGAGAATGATCCCCAGCACCGCAAGGATCGCCATGAACACGCTGCTGCCGATGTAGCGATCGAGCTTAACCACGGGCCACCTCCAGCGCGCTGCGGCGACTGGCCAGCTTCAGGCGTAGCGGCTCCCAATAGAGCAGCCCCAGGCCGATGGCCAGGAAGATCGAGTGCACCCACCACAGGCCCAGGGCTGGCGGGATCTTGCCTTTCTCCAACGCACTGCGGGCGGAAATCAGGATGGTCAGGTAAGCCATATACAGAAGAATCGCCGGCAGCAGTTTGAGGAAACGCCCCTGGCGCGGGTTGACCCGCGACAGCGGGACCGCCATGAGGGTCACGATGAACACCAGCAGCGGCAAGGACAGGCGCCATTGCAGCTCGGTACGGGCACGAATGTCCTTGTTGCCCAGCAGGCTGGCGGTGGACATCGCGTCACGGTCAGTGACTTCGTCGCTGACCTCGGGCTTGGGCAACAGCACGCCATAGGTGTCGTACTTGATGGCCCGGTAATCGGCCTGCCCCGGCTTGCCGTCATAGCGATAGCCGTTTTCCAGGATCAGGTAGCGATTGCCGTCGGGGTTGATTTCCTGCCGGCCCTTCTCGGCCACCAGCACGGAAATGCCACGGTCTTTCTTGGTATCCGAAGACAGGTTCTTTTGTGTAATGAAGACGCCGCCCAGGTCGATCCGATCGTCCGAGAGCCGTTCGGTGTAGGTCACGCGCGTACCGTCGCGCAGGGCCTGGAAGCGCCCTGGCACCAGGGTGTCGAACTCGGTCATGGCGTCCTGCTGGTTGATCAGCAGTTGGAACTGGGTGGCGCCCTGGGGTGCCAGGCTCAGGCTCAGCCAGGCCACCACCAGTGCCACCAACGTGGCCGGGAACAGCGTCATGCGAAACAGGCGCTGCTGGCTCATGCCAGTGGCCGACAGCACGGTCATTTCGCTGTCCAGGTACAAGCGCCCGTAAGCCAGCAGGATGCCGAGGAACAACCCCAGCGGCAGGATCAATTGCAAGAAGCCCGGCAGGCGGAACCCCATGATCAGGAACAGCGAGCCCGGGTCCAGGGCGCCGGAGGCCGCCTGGGCGAGGTATTTGATGAAGCGCCCGCTCATGATGATGACCAGCAGCACGGCGCTGACGGCGCTCAGGGTCAGCAGGACTTCACGGGATAAATAACGGAAGACGATCAAACCAGACACTCCAGGATTGTCAGGCTAAGGCGGCCAAACAAGAAACGTATCGAGCCAGCTCATGCAACGAGCCGCCAAAAAAAGAGCCGCATTATCCTGTGATTGGAGGCGCCTGTCACTGCGCACGCTTTAAGCACACGCTTCACAAGGTCAAAAAGTTAACGGCTACCAGGGTTGTCAGGCTCGGCCGCCGGGGTTCAAACTGCGGCCTTTGTCGTCGGCACGTACCGGCGCTTCTCTTATATAGAAGACAGCTGCTCAGCGCGCCACTGTCTCGGCGCCTGGCCTCTTGACCATTGACTCAGGGATCCGGACATGGAACTGGTTGTAAAAAGCGTCAGCCCAGAAACGTTGAAAACCGCCACACTGGTAGTTGCCGTCGGTGAAGACCGCAAGCTCGGCGTGGTCGCCACCCAGCTCGATACCCTGAGCGGTGGGGCCATCAGTGCCGTGCTCAAGCGCGGCGACCTGGCCGGCAAAGTCGGCCAGAGCCTGTTGCTGCACAACCTGCCCAACCTCAAGGCCGAGCGCGTGCTGCTGGTGGGCGTGGGCAAGGACGCTGAGCTGGGCGACCGTCCGTTGCGTAAAATCATTGCCGGCGTGCTGGGCACCCTCAAGGGCCTTGGCGGCGCTGATGCCGCCCTGGCGTTGGACGAGTTGGTGATCAAGGGCCGCGACAGCTACGGCAAGAACCGCCTGCTGGCCGAAACCCTGGTGGACGGCGAATACCAGTTCGACCAGTTCAAGAGCCAGAAAGCCGAGCCCCGCGCCCTGAAAAAAATCACCCTGCTGACCATCAAGGCCGCCCAGGCTGAAGTCCAGCGTGCCGTGACCCACGCCACCGCGATTGCCAACGGCATGGCGTTCACACGCAACCTGGGCAACCTGCCGCCGAACATCTGCCACCCGACGTTCCTCGGCGAACAAGCCAAGGCATTGGGCAAGGAGTTCAAGGGCCTGAAGGTCGAAGTCTTCGACGAGAAGAAGATCAAGGACCTGGGCATGGGTTCGTTCTATGCCGTCGGCCAGGGCAGCGCCCAGCCACCACGCCTGATCGTGATGCAGTACAACGGAGGCAAGAAATCCGAGAAGCCGTACGCACTGGTCGGCAAGGGCATCACCTTCGACACCGGCGGCATCAGCCTCAAGCCGGGTGCCGGCATGGATGAGATGAAGTACGACATGGGCGGCGCCGCGAGCGTGTTCGGCACCCTGCGCGCCGTGCTCGAACTGCAACTGCCGATCAACCTGGTGTGCATCCTGGCCTGCGCCGAGAACATGCCCAGCGGTAACGCCTCGCGGCCGGGTGACATCGTCACCACCATGAGCGGCCAGACCGTGGAAATCCTCAACACCGACGCCGAAGGCCGCCTGGTGCTGTGTGATGCCCTCACCTACTCCGAGCGTTTCAAGCCCCAAGCGGTGATCGACATCGCAACCCTGACCGGTGCCTGCATCGTCGCCCTCGGCTCCCACACCTCGGGCCTGCTGGGCAACAACGACGAACTGATCGGCCAACTGCTCAGCGCCGGCCAGCAAGCCGACGACCGCGCCTGGCAGCTGCCACTGTTCGACGAGTACCAGGAACAACTGGACAGCCCGTTCGCCGACATCGCCAACATCGGCGGCCCGAAAGCCGGGACCATCACCGCGGCCTGCTTCCTGTCGCGCTTTACCAAGAACCTGAACTGGGCGCACCTGGACATCGCCGGCACGGCGTGGACCAGCGGCGGCAAGGACAAGGGCGCCACCGGTCGTCCGGTGCCCCTGCTGACCCAGTACCTGCTGGACCGCGCCAAGGCCTGACACCAATGACCGTCGCTGGCGTTGCCTTCGGGTGGCGTCATCGGCGGCTCAGGAACCGCAATGACCAAAGTCGATTTCTATATCCTGCCCAGCGCCGATCCGTCGGCGCGGCTGGATTTCGCCTGCAAGCTCGTCGAAAAGGCCTGGCGCATGGGGCACCGCATCTACCTGCATTGCAGCGATGCCGCCCAGCGTGAAGACCTGGACGCACGCCTGTGGGCTTTCAAGGGCGAGAGCTTCGTGCCCCACGGCCCGGCCGAAAACGAACCCGAAGGGTTGATCGTGCTGGGGCTGGGGGACGACTGCGGCCAGCACCAGGATCTGCTGGTCAACCTCGACCTGAAAGTACCGGCCTTTGCCCCGCGCTTCGCCCGTGTGGCGGAAGTGGTGGTCGAAGACCCGGTCATCCGACAAGCCGCGCGGGAGAGTTTCCGTTTCTACCGCGAACAGGGCTATCCTCTGCAAGACCACCGTTTACAGCGACTCTGAGCCCTACGATGGACACTCCAAAACCGCCACAAAAGCC
Organism: Pseudomonas sp. PF05; assembly: GCF_056521845.1. NCBI lineage: Bacteria > Pseudomonadati > Pseudomonadota > Gammaproteobacteria > Pseudomonadales > Pseudomonadaceae > Pseudomonas > Pseudomonas sp. PF05. Next base: position 56,385 of record NZ_JBWLPW010000021.1, read on the forward strand.
CGCGCACCTGTTGGACGACCTCGAGTCGATCCGCCAACTGCTCGGCGACGACAACCTGCAACCGCCGCTGCTGACCGACACGGTCGTGCACGAGCCGGTGCATGACGAACAGATCCCCCTGCTGTTCGAGCCGATCAACGGCCAGCCCGAACCCAAGCCTGCCGCCAATACCGAAGCCAAGGGCCCCGACGCCCTGCTGCACCTGGACCGCGAACTACGCGCTGCCGCACAGTTGATCATGCAAGACGTCATCGACGACTTCGCCCCCCACATCGAGACCGAGATCAAACGCCGGCTGGATGCGCGGATGGAGCGGCTGCTCAGTCAGTACGAATAACCCGGTTCATATATGTTTTAGTGGCTCGGGCGCCTGCTCCCGCCGGACACGATGTAGGAGCTGTCGAGTGCAACGAGGCTGCGATCTTGTCCCGGACAATTGAGTCCTAAGCGAAAACCGAAAAGATCAAGATCAAGATCAAGATCAAGATCAAAAGATCGCAGCCTTCGGCAGCTCCTACAGTGCCTGGCGCGAGCAAGCGCCCTCGCCACAGGGACTTGTTGCGGCTCGCCCTGCGTCCTTCGCCCCGCTATACTTCCCGGCTTTTCCTGAATAAATGCCAATAGGGTCCCGCCGCGCATGGATAAGACCTACCAGCCGCACGCCATTGAAACTTCCTGGTACAACACCTGGGAGTCCGAGAATTATTTCGCTCCGCAAGGCGCGGGCGATTCCTACACCATCATGATCCCGCCGCCGAACGTCACCGGCAGCCTGCACATGGGCCACGGTTTCAACAACGCGATCATGGATGCCCTGATCCGCTTCCGGCGCATGCAAGGTCGCAACACCTTGTGGCAGCCGGGCACCGACCACGCCGGTATCGCCACGCAGATGCTGGTGGAGCGCCGCCTCGAAGCCCAGGGCCAGAGTCGCCATGACCTGGGCCGCGAGAAATTCCTCGAGAAAGTCTGGGAATGGAAAGACGAGTCCGGGGGCAACATCAGCCGCCAGATCCGTCGCCTCGGCTCGTCCGTGGACTGGAGTCGCGAGCGCTTCACCATGGACGACGGTCTTTCGGAAGCGGTGAAGGAAGCCTTCGTGCGCCTGCATGAAGACGGGCTGATCTATCGCGGCAAGCGCCTGGTCAACTGGGACACCAAGTTGCACACGGCCATTTCCGACCTCGAAGTGGAGAACCACGACGAGAAAGGTTTCCTGTGGAACCTGAAGTACCCGCTGGCCGACGGCGCCAAGACCGCCGAAGGCAAGGATTACCTGATCGTCGCCACCACGCGTCCGGAAACCATGCTGGGCGACGCCGCCGTGGCGGTGAACCCGAACGATGAGCGCTACCAGGCCCTGATTGGCAAATTCGTCGAACTGCCCCTGGTTGGTCGTCGCATCCCGATCATCGGTGACGACTACTGCGACCCCGAATTCGGCACCGGCTGCGTGAAAATCACCCCGGCCCACGACTTCAACGACTACGAAGTCGGCAAGCGCCACAACCTGCCGCTGCTGAACATCTTCGACAAGAACGCCAACGTCTTGCCGGCGGCCCAGGTGTTCAACCTCGACGGCACGCTGAACGACAGCATCGATGGCCAGATCCCGGCCGAATACGCCGGCCTCGACCGCTTCGAAGCGCGCAAACAGATCGTCGCGGCGTTCGATGCCGCCGGCCTGCTGGTCAGCGTCGACGATCACGCCCTGAAAGTCCCGAAAGGCGACCGCTCCGGCACCATCATCGAGCCGTGGTTGACCGACCAGTGGTACGTGTCCACCAAGCCGCTGGCCGAGCCTGCGATTGCCGCTGTCGAAGACGGCCGCATCCAGTTCGTGCCCAAGCAATACGAAAACATGTACTTCTCGTGGATGCGCGACATCCAGGATTGGTGCATCAGCCGTCAACTGTGGTGGGGCCATCGCATCCCGGCCTGGTACGACGAGTCGGGCAAAGTCTATGTCGGCCGTGATGAAGCCGAAGTCCGCGCCAAGCACAACCTCGGCCCGGACGTTGCCCTGGCGCAGGACAACGACGTCCTCGACACCTGGTTCAGTTCCGGCCTGTGGACCTTCTCCACCCTGGGCTGGCCGCAGCAGACCGAGTTCCTGAAGAAATTCCACTCCACCGACGTACTGGTCACCGGCTTCGACATCATTTTCTTCTGGGTCGCCCGGATGATCATGCTGACCATGCACCTGGTGAAGAACGAAGACGGCACGCCGCAAGTGCCGTTCAAGACCGTCTATGTCCACGGCCTGGTGCGCGACGGCCAGGGCCAGAAGATGTCCAAGTCCAAGGGCAACGTCCTCGACCCGCTGGACATCATCGACGGCATCGACCTGGAAACCCTGGTGCAGAAACGCACTTCCGGCCTGATGCAGCCGAAACTGGCGAAGAAGATCGAAAAAGCCACCCGCGAAGAATTCGCCGAGGGCATCGCCAGCTACGGCACCGACGCCCTGCGCTTCACCTTCTGCTCGCTGGCGTCCACCGGTCGCGACATCAAGTTCGACATGGGCCGCGTCGAAGGCTATCGCAACTTCTGCAACAAGATCTGGAACGCCGCGCGCTACGTGCTCGATAAAGGCGAAGACTGCGGCCAGAACGGCGAAGCCTTTGAGCTGAGCCTGGCCGATCGCTGGATCATTTCGCAGTTGCAACGCACCGAGGCCGAGGTAACTCGCCAGCTCGATCAGTTCCGTTTCGACCTGGCCGCGCAAGCCTTGTACGAGTTCATCTGGAACCAGTATTGCGACTGGTACCTGGAGCTGTCCAAGCCTGTGCTGTGGGACGAAAACGCCCCGGTCGAACGCCAGCGCGGCACCCGTCGCACCCTGGTGCGCGTGCTGGAAGTGGCCCTGCGCCTGGCGCATCCATTCATGCCGTTCATCACCGAGGAAATCTGGCAGCGCATCGCACCGCTGGCAGGCGTCCAAGGCAAGACGATCATGCTGCAACCGTGGCCGGTGGCCAACGAAACCCGCATCGATCCGGCGGCCGAAGACGACATCGAGTGGCTCAAGACCTTCATGCTGGGCCTGCGTAACATCCGCGCCGAAATGAACATCGGCCCGGGCAAGCCTCTGACCCTGTTCCTGAAAAACGCCAGCGCCGAAGACCTGCGCCGCCTCAACGAAAACGAGCCACTGCTCAAGAAACTGGCGAAGCTCGAATCGGTGACGGTCCTGGCAGCCGGCGAAGAAGCGCCACTGTCGGCCACCGCCCTGGTTGGCGAGATGGAAGTGCTGGTGCCAATGGCCGGCCTGATCGACAAGGCCGCCGAACTGGCGCGTCTGGACAAGGAAATCCTGCGCCTCAAAGGCGAAGTGCAGCGGGTCGGCGGCAAACTGTCCAACGCCGGCTTCGTCGACAAGGCGCCGGCCGAAGTCATCGAGAAGGAACGGGCCAAACTGGCCGAGGCGGAACAGGCCTTGGGCAAGCTGGCCGAGCAGCATGAGCGGATTGCCAGCCTGTAACGGCGGTTCGCAATGAAAGAAGGAGGCCCTGGCGGCCTCCTTTTTTTCTGCCCGCCCTTTTCTGCCAGACAATGAAAATCTCTTGTGGGAGCGGGCTTGCTCGCGAAAGCGGTGGGTCAGCTTGCCTCTGCCTTGAATGTACCGACGCCTTCGCGAGCAAGCCCGCTCCCACATTTAAACCGCGCAGTCATCAAGACCGGGCCGGATGTGGGACAATGCCCGCCACTTTTTGAGCCATCCCCGAATCGACTCGCCCATGACCGCCCCCCGCACACCCAAACCTGCCCGCCAGAAGCCCAAGTCCGCCCCGCCGGCCAAAGCCGTGGCACCGCGCGAGCAAGCCAGCCTGCATCCGCGCAACCGCCACCAGGGCCGCTATGACTTCCCAGCGTTGATCAAGAGCACGCCGGAACTGGCGAAGTTCGTGATCATCAACCCCTATGGCAAGGAAAGCATCGACTTCGCCAGCCCCGAGGCCGTGCGGGTGTTCAACCGGGCGTTGCTCAAAGCTTTCTATGGCATCGCCCACTGGGATATCCCGGCCGACTACCTGTGCCCGCCGGTGCCAGGGCGTGCGGACTATGTGCATTTCCTCGCCGATTTGCTCGCCAGCCACAACGCCGGTGAAATTCCCCGCGGGGCGGCGGTCAAGGTGCTGGACATTGGCACCGGCGCCAACTGCGTCTATCCGCTGATCGGCTACAGCGACTACCGCTGGCACTTCCTGGGTTCGGAGATCGATCCGACGGCCATCGCCTCGGCCAAGGCCATCGTCCAGTCCAATGGCTTGAACAAGGCCATCCAGTTGCGCCAGCAAGCCAACCGCAAGCAGATTCTCCTGGGCCTGCTGGAAGACGGCGAACGGTTCGACCTGACGATGTGCAACCCGCCGTTCCATGCCTCCCTGGAGGAAGCCACCAAGGGCAGCCAGCGCAAGTGGCGGGCACTGGGCAAGGCCGATCCGAAGCGCAAGCTGCCGGTGCTGAATTTCGGCGGTCAAGCTGCGGAGTTGTGGTGCGAGGGTGGGGAAGCCCGGTTCGTGACGCAGCTGATCGGCGAAAGCGCACAACTGGCCGGGCAAGTGCTGTGGTTCAGCACCCTGGTGTCGAAGGCGTCGAACCTGCCAGCGATTCAAGCCGCGCTGAAAAAGGCCGGGGCGCTGCACAGTCAGGTGGTGGAGATGTCCCAGGGTCAGAAACAGAGTCGTTTCGTGGCCTGGACCTTCCAGACCGAGGCGCAGCAGCAGGCCTGGCGCCAGGCCCGCTGGATTCGCAAGGATCAGAAAGACACGGCTCCACTGTAGGAGCTGTCGAGCGAAGCGAGGCTGCGATCTTTTGATCTTTCGCTCGAGATTCAACTGCCAGGGGAAAGATCGCAGCCTCGCTTCGCTCGACAGCGCCTACGGGGCGGTTTCCAAGGCAATAAAAAACCGTGCCCGGATCGCTCCGAGGCACGGTTTTTTTTACAGCGGTCTTACTTGTTGACCGCGTCGGTCAGGCCTTTGGCCACAACCAGCTTGATCACTTTCTTGGCTGCGATTTCGATGGCAGCGCCAGTCGAAGGGTTGCGGCCGGTACGGGCAGGACGCTCGGTGACTTTCAGCTTGCCAACGCCTGGCAGAGTGATTTCGCCGCCATTTTCCAGCTGATCGGCAACGACTTGGCCCAGTTGGTCCAGCAGAGCACGCACGGTAGCTTTTGGTGCGTCTACAGATTCAGCCAAATCAGCGATCAGTTGGTCTTTAGTAAGAGCCATGTAGTGTTCCTTCCCTATCAAATTCATATGGATTGCAGAGTGCAGTGTCAGCCATCGAGCCCGATCTCTGTTGATCAGGCACCCTCGGCAATCACCGCGACGGATCGGGGTAATAGATGCCGAAAACCGGGTTTGGTTCGACCTGACAGATGCTGAATGCACGCTTAACGCAGTGACATCGCGTAAGACCGGGCAAAACTAGCACAACGCCTCTGAAATATCCGCTTCTAGCTACCCATTTGGTCAGCTTTCTTGCGCTAAAACGTTAAAAAAATGCATATAGGCTGTCGGACGGGTCTGAAAGGGTCTTTGCCGGGTTCCAAAACCAGTGATTGCGGTACACTGGGCCCTTTTTCGGGGAGCGCGCCCTCCTCTCTTTCATCAGCCGAGAAATCCATGCCGATCCGTCATTGCATCGTCCACCTGATCGACAAAAAACCCGACGGCACCCCTGCCGTGCTCCATGCCCGCGACTCCGAACTGGCAGAGTCCGCGGCCATCGAGAACATGCTCGCCGACCTCAACGAAAGCTATAACGCCAAGCAAGGCAAGGCCTGGGGCTTTTTCCATGCCGAGTCCGGGGCGCATCCGTTCAGCGGCTGGCTGAAGGAGTACCTGGACGGCGGCAAGGATTTCACCGCGTTCAGTCGCGTGGCGGTGGAACACCTGCAAAAGCTGATGGAGGAGTCCAACCTGTCGGTGGGCGGCCACGTGCTGTTCGCCCATTACCAGCAAGGCATGACCGATTACCTGGCCATCGCCCTGCTGCACCACAGCGAAGGCGTGGCGGTGACCGATGAGCTGGACGTGACCCCGTCCCGCCACCTGGACCTGGGCCAGTTGCACCTGGCGGCGCGGATCAACGTGTCGGAATGGCAGAACAACAAGCAGTCCAGGCAGTACATCTCGTTCATCAAGGGCAAGAACGGCAAGAAGGTTTCGGAGTACTTCCGCGACTTCATCGGCTGCCAGGAAGGCGTCGACGGCCCCGGCGAAACCCGTACCCTGCTCAAGGCCTTCAGTGACTTCGTCGAAAGCGAAGACCTACCGGAAGACGACGCCCGGGAAAAGACCAAGACCCTGGTCGACTACGCCAGCAGCCAGGCCAAGCTCGGCGAGCCGATGGGCCTGGAAGAACTCTCCGAGCTGATCGACGAAGATCGACCGAAAGCCTTCTACGATCACATCCGCAACAAGGACTACGGGTTGTCGCCGGAGATCCCGGCGGATAAACGCACCCTCAACCAGTTCCGCCGCTTCACCGGCCGCGCCGAAGGCTTGTCCATCAGCTTCGAAGCGCACTTGCTGGGTTCCAAGATCGAGTATGACGAGGAAGCCGGTACGTTGATCATCAAAGGGTTGCCCACGTCGCTCACCGATCAGCTCAAGCGGCGCAACTGATGCTCGCCGGGGCGCTGAAGAAGTGCCTGCTGGTCCTGCTGGTGGTGGTGGCCTATCAGAACTGGGGCAAGATCGAGCGGGTGTTCAACCCGTCGCAGATGGTTGCCGAGCAGATTCGCAGCAATGCCCGCGTGGTGCTGTACGCCACCGACTGGTGCGGCTACTGCAAGGCCACCCGGCGGTTCCTGGATGAAAAAGGCGTGCCGTTTCGCGAGTTCGATATCGAGAAGGACACCGAGGCGCGCAAGACCTATGAGGCGCTGGGTGGCCGGGGGATTCCGATCCTGGATGTGAACGGCACGTTGATTCGTGGGTATGAGCCGGAGAATATTCTCAGGGCATTGTCCGCGATATAGGTTTGAGGGCCTCATCGCGAGCAAGCTGGCTCCCGCAAGGTCATTCGTTGTTCATCGAGCCTCGATCCGAAACCCGAGCCGCGGAAAGTGCACATGCACCACCCCGCCACGCGCGTCTTCACGACGCAGAATCAATTCCTCGCTCCCGGCAAACACCAACTCCCCAGCCACCGGATCAACACCATAGTCGGTCGCGGCGATGCTCACCTGTTGCCCTGTCGTGAAACCGTTCGGCTCTTCGAACGACTCATCCGGCAGCGCTGCCGGTGTCGCGTTGCGGGCAACCTCCAAGGCCTCTTCAGCACTCATCTGGCTCGAGGCACCATGACCAAAACCCAGCACCCGCGCCAACCAGGCCGAGACAGCCGGATAGGCGTCGACCAGCGGCGAGGTCACCGGGGTGCCCTTGAGGAACCACAGCGAATGGGCCATGGCGAAGTCGGCAATCGACGGATCACCCAACAGGAAATCACCCTCCTCACGCTGCAACTGTTGCTCCAGGCGCGCCATGATCGTCGGCCATTGGTGCTTGGCCTGCTCGGCAGCCAAGCGGGTCGTCGTGCCACCGCTGAACAGCCCGGCGCGGTCGCTGACGAACGCCTTGATCGCTTCGGGCGATAGCTTGGCGAAACGTACCGCCACCGACTCCGGCTGGAACACCAGGCTCACCGCATGCTGGAACACCACCGAATCGGCCCACGCGGCGAAAGACGCGGCGATCATCTCGCGGCCTTCGGGGAACAGCGCCGGCGAGGCTTTCTCCTGCTCCAGGCGGCGGGCCATCAGTGACGTATCGCAATAGATATCCGCGCCGATCTGCAAGACCGGGGTCTTGCGATAACCGCCCGTCAGCGCCGTCAGGTCAGGCTTGGGCATCATCGGCGGGATGCTCACCGAACGCCAGGACAGCCCCTTGAAGCCCAGCAGCAGCCGGGCTTTTTCCGCGAAAGGAGACGTTGGGTAATGATGAAGGATCAGCTCTGACATGAGATTGCCCATTGCAGGAATGAAGTCCTACAGCTTAACGCGCCTGGCCGGGCCAGCCTACCGGCCTGATAAAGGCCTATCAGCCCGGCTGATGTAGCGACAGCGCACTGGCCACCAGGCATTCCTTGGCGCTTTTCCTGAGCTTTTTGATCAGCCGCTCCTGGCGCAGGGCCTCGCCCTTGTCGCGACAAGCCTCGGTGTACACCAGGGCCACTGCCGGGCTGGAAAGGAAGAAGCGTGCGCCCTTGCCGCTTTGATGCTTGGCGAAACGCCGCACCGGGTCATCACTGATGCCGCAGTACAGCGAGCCGTTGGCGGCCCGCACCAGGTAGACGAACCAGGGTTTGTCCGCTTCGGCGGGGCCTTGTGCAGGCAGATCGGGAGAGGGGGCGGCAGTCGTCACAAGATGTTCAACAGGTCGGCAAAGACAAGCCGCGATCTTATCAGCGACTGGCCTGGAACGCCCGCAGCCCCTTGAGCGCCTGGGCCCTGACGGCGTTGCGCACCAGCGGTGTCCAGCCCAGCAACAGACCCTTGGTGCCCAATGCCTGGCGAGACCAGCGCCACAGATCGAAGCTGTCGTGGTGCTCGCAGATCTTGCCGTCGCGAAAAACGAAGCGCGCCTGAATGTCATTGATCACGATGTTGCCGGTCTGGCTGAACAAATACGTCGCCACCCAATGAGCACCGCCGGTACGCTCATCGCTGCGCACGTTATCGAAGGTCAGGGAAAAGTCCTTGGCCCGAGTCGTCAACATGCGCCACATGTCGCCGGCATCGCGCCCATGCAGTTCGCCAAACGCCGGGTCGCTGAACAGCACGTCGTCGGTGTAGCAAGCGCTCATGGCTTCGGCGTCCAGGCGCTGGAAGGCCTGATAAAAACGGCTGATCAAGGCGTTGTTGGCATCACTCATGGACAGGCTCCGAAAAACGTTTCAGTAGGCCTGCACGATAATCTGCCGCCGCAGGGAAGACTATCGTCATTCGCCACGAAAATGATATCAATGACGGTCAGTGACCCTTTCGCTGCTGACCCCGACGTACAACGCCCGGCCTGCGCCGATGCCCGCGATGATCGCCCCCAGGCCAACCAGGCCGAAGATCCAGCCCAGGGCATGCCAGCCGCCGGTCAAGTCGTGGACCACACCCACGGCGAACGGCCCCAGCGACGCCAACGTATAGCCGAAGCCCTGGGCCATGCTGGAAAGGTTGGCGGCCACGTGAGCGTCCCGCGAACGCAACACGATCAGCGTGAGCGCCAGGCTGAATGCCCCACCCTGCCCCAAGCCCAGCAGGATCGCCCAGCCCCACAAGCCATCGAGCGGAGCGTAGAGGCAACCGAACAGCCCGCCCAGGACCATGAGCATGACGATCACGATGGCCAGGCGCTGGTCTTTGCCGCGTGTTGCCAGCCAAGGCGCCGCGAGGGAACTGATCAACTGCACGATGACCGAACCGGACAGCACGAGCCCGGCTTGAGTCGGGGTCAGGCCACGTCCAATCAGGATCGACGGCAGCCAGCCAAAGACGATGTAGGCCAGGGACGATTGCAGCCCCATGTACAACGTCACTTGCCAGGCCAGGGGATCACGCAGCAAGCCGCGAACCCGGTACGCCACTTGGTGGGCACCGTGTTTCTCGCCCACTTGCGGCAACCAGAACACCGCGGCCAGCAGCGCCGGGACCACCCAGAACCCCAGGCCCAAGGCCCAACTGTGGCCAAGGTGCTCGCTCAACGGCACCGTCGCCCCGGCCGCCATCGCCGCGCCCAGGCATAAAGCCATGGTGTAGACACCGGTCATGGTGCCAGCCTGCTTGGCGAAGTCACGTTTGACGATGCCCGGCAGCAGCACGCCGATCACACCGATACTCGCGCCGGCCAGGATGCTGCCGACAAACAGCCCGACCTGACCGAAGGCGCTGCGCAAGACAATCCCGCCCGCCAGCGTCAACAAGATCCCCAGCACCACGCGTTCGGCACCGAAGCGCCGCGCCAGCACCGGTGCCAGCGGCGCGAACAAGCCCAGGCAAAGCACAGGCAATGTGGTCAGCAAACCGGCCTGGGCAGCCGACAGGCCGAGGCTTCTCGACACTTCGCTGAGCAACGGCGCCATGCTCGACAACGCCGGACGCAGGTTCAGCGCCACCAGGATCAACCCAAGCAGCAACAGCCAGGGGCGACGCACCAACGGATGGCGCTGCTGGGCCTGCTCATCGTCGGCCTCGGCGTCGATCAACAGTTCTTCAAGTTCGGCGGCGCGTTTGGGCGCCGTCGAAGTGGCAGGGTCAAGCAGATCGCGGGACATGGAAAGCTCTGGTTCAGGGTTCATTGATCAACTGCCGGCAAAGGGCCTTGGCCTGCTCCGGGTCTTGGCGTTCGACGGCTTCGAGAATTTCGACGTGCAGGTCGAACACATGTTGATGGCGCGGGGTGATGTTGAGGCTCTGGCGCAGCTGTGCGCCAATGACGCTGGAGAAGTAGCGATAGAGTTCACTGAGCGCAGGGTTGTGCGCGGCATCCACCAGGAGGCGGTGGAACACCAGGTCGCAGGCGATGTAGTGCTCCAGGTCGCCGTGATAGTGCTCGGCGCTGTCCTGCAGCGCCCGGCGCAAGGCAAGCAGATCCTCATCGGTACGCCGCAGCGCCGCCAGGCCAATGGCCTCCACCTCCAGGATATGCCGGGTTTCCCGGGCCTGTTCCAGTGAACAGCGCGACAGCACCTTGAGCGTATCCAGCGGGTCAACCACTGCCCGCACGTAGCTGCCGTCGCCCTGGCGGATCTCGATCAACCCGGAAAACGCCAGCACGCGCATGGCTTCGCGCACGGTGTTACGGCTGATACCCAGCTCCGCCACCAGCTCCGGCTCGGTGGGCAAGCGCTGGCCGACGGGCCACACACCATCGCTGATACGCCGGCGCAATTGTTCCAAGGCCTGATCGACCAAGGAGCGTTTCATTAATGGAGAAATATCTGACATGGAGTCCACCCTTTCATCCAATCATAGGATGAATTTTCTGACATGTTAGTCAGCTTCGCGTAGGACGGCAATTGCCTAGGGTCAATGGGACGGAAAAGGAGCGAAATTTTCGATTAGTCAATATTACCCTTTAAGGGTAATTTTAAGGACAAGGCACACCGTCCATGGAAAAGAACACACCCCATTACGCCTTGGTGGCGATACAGGCGGATGTCAGGCGGCTTAAAGGGAAAGCTTTCACCAGCACTGCGAAGAACACTGCTCGGACGCTCGGTTTAAACGTCTCGGACATGCAGCAGGTCATCCATGGGCTTGAGCGAAAACAGTTCTACAAATCGATGACTACCTATGACGATCATCGAGTCTGGCATGACGTCTATCACGCCCATTCACACGGTCTGGAGATTTACCTGAAGGTAATGTGCCGCCCCAGTGGAGGCCCACCGGTAATTTCCTTCAAGGAGAAAAACTCATGAAAAATCAGCAGTGCTTCAGCTGTGGTGCCCAGGAGGGCATGTTGCATTTCGAAGGTCGCGGCGAAACCATGAGCGTCAAGGGACTGGAATGCCGGGTCGATGACTTGTCTGGCTGGGAATGTCAGATGTGCGGCGAAGTCGAGCTCGATTCAAGCTGCTCGGATCGCTACGACCACGCAGGTGATGAGCTGGTCAACGCGGCCAGGAGAATGATCGGCGAAGAGATGAAACGCATCCGTCGCAAACTGCATCTGTCGCAAAAAGAAGCGGTGTCGTTTTTGTCAGGTGGCGGACACAACGCGTTTTCCCGCTATGAGCGCGGTGAGGTATTGCCACCAAAAGCGTTGATGCTGCTGATGCGCCTGCTTGATCGCTACCCGCATTTGCTTGCAGATGCACGAACCCTGGCTGAAGGTGTGGACTTGAGAGGACTCAAGACTACGGTGCACAAAGAGCACGAAACCCTCACGACTCATTGAGTCTGCTGCAAAAAAATAAACCCGGACAAGTCCGGGCTTATTTCACTGCCTAAGGCCGGATCAATGCAGGATCTGGCTCAGGAACAGCTTGGTGCGGTCATTCTGCGGGTTGTCGAAGAAGTCGTTCGGCGCTGCCTGCTCGACGATTTCACCCTTGTCCATGAAGATCACGCGGTTGGCCACGGTACGGGCAAAGCCCATCTCGTGGGTCACGCAGAGCATGGTCATGCCGTCTTCGGCCAGGCCGATCATGGTGTCCAGCACTTCTTTCACCATTTCCGGGTCGAGGGCCGAGGTCGGCTCATCGAACAGCATGATTTTCGGCTTCATGCACAGGGCACGGGCGATGGCCACGCGCTGTTGCTGACCGCCGGAGAGCTGGCCCGGGTACTTGTGCGCCTGCTCTGGGATGCGCACGCGCTCCAGGTAGTGCATGGCGATTTCCTCGGCCTTGCGCTTGGGCATCTTGCGTACCCACATTGGCGCCAGGGTGCAGTTCTGCAGGATGGTCAGGTGCGGGAACAGGTTGAAGTGCTGGAACACCATGCCGACTTCACGGCGGATCGCTTCGATCTGCTTGAGGTCGTTGGTCAGTTCCACGCCGTCGACCACGATACGACCCTGCTGGTGCTCTTCCAGGCGGTTGAGGCAGCGGATGGTGGTGGACTTGCCGGAGCCCGACGGGCCGCACAACACGATACGTTCGCCCTGCTGGACGTTCAGGTTGATGTCTTTCAACACGTGGAACTGGCCGTACCACTTGTTTACGCCCTGCATCTGAATAATGCCTTCAGGGCTCACAGGCTGTTTGATCGCTTCACTCATGAGTCAACTCCTAACGCTTGTGGCCAGTGTCCAGCTTGCGTTCCAAATGCATGGAATAGCGGGACATACCAAAACAGAAAATCCAGAACACCAGGGCGGCGAACACATAACCTTCAGTAGCCATGCCCAGCCATTTCGGGTCCGCGGCAGCTTGTTTCACGCTGTTGAGCAGGTCGAACAGGCCGATGATGATTACCAGGCTGGTGTCCTTGAACAACGCGATGAAGGTGTTGACGATACCCGGGATCACCATCTTCAGGGCCTGCGGCAAAATCACCAGGCCCATGCTGCGCCAGTAGCCCAGGCCCATCGCCGCGGCCGCTTCGTACTGACCTTTGGGGATTGCTTGCAGGCCACCACGCACCACTTCAGCCACGTAAGCCGACTGGAACAGGATCACGCCGATCAGTGCCCGCAGCAGCTTGTCGAAGTTCATGCCTTCAGGCAGGAACAGCGGCAGCATCACCGAGGACATGAACAGCACCGTGATCAACGGCACGCCGCGCCAGAACTCGATGAAGGTCACGCAGACGACACGAATCGCTGGCATGTTCGAGCGCCGACCCAGGGCCAGGACGATACCCAGCGGCAATGCGCCAGCGATACCGACGGTGGCGATCACCAGGGTCAGCATCAGGCCGCCCCATTGGCTGGTTGCCACGGCCTTCAGGCCGAATACGCCCCCGTGCAGCAGGCACCAGGCGATGATGGGATACAGCACCAGGAAGCTCAGGCCGTAGATCGCCTTGCGCGGGAAGCGCGAGATGAACAGCGGCGCCACACCGATCACTGCCAGCCATACGGTCAGGTCGACGCGCCAGCGCAGGTCCGTCGGGTAGTAGCCGTACATGAACTGACCGAAACGCTGCTGGATGAACACCCAGCAGGCGCCGTCCTTGGTGCAGTCGGCACGGGTGGTACCGACCCAGTTGGCATCGATAATCGCCCAACTGAGAAGCGGTGGAACCACCAGGTAGATCAGGTAGAACGCAAACAGTGTCAGCAGCGTGTTGAGCCAGCTGGAGAACATGTTCGCGCGCATCCACGCCAGCACGCCGATGCTGTTGCTCGGAGGGGGCATGTCAGGTTTGAAAGTATGGGATGTCATGCGCTTTTCCTCACCGCTCGATCAGCGCAATGCGCTTGTTGTACCAGTTCATCAGCAGGGAAATGCTGATACTGATCGCCAGGTACACGCTCATGGTGATGGCAATGACCTCAATGGCCTGCCCGGTCTGGTTCAGCACCGTGCCGGCAAACAACGAAACCATTTCCGGGTAACCGATACCGGCCGCCAGCGAAGAGTTCTTCGCCAGGTTCAGGTATTGGCTGGTCAGCGGCGGGATGATCACACGCAGGGCTTGCGGGATGATCACCTTGCGCAGGGTCGGCCCGTTGCGCAGGCCCAGCGAGTGAGCCGCCTCGGTCTGGCCATGGCTCACCGACTTGATGCCCGAACGCACGATTTCGGCGATGAACGCCGCGGTGTACACCGTCAGCGCCAGGGTCAAGGCCAGCAATTCCGGAATCAGCACCCAGCCGCCAACAAAGTTGAAGCCTTGCAGCGTCGGCATTTCCCAACGTACAGGCGCGCCGAAGATGAGGGCGCACAGTGCCGGGATGACCAGGAACAGCGCCAGGCCAACCCAGAATTTGTGGAACGGCTCGCCGGTTGCTTCGAAACGCTTATTCGCCCAGCGCGTCATCAGTACGATGGCGACGATGGCCAGCACGACGCTGGTCACGAACGGCCAGAACCCGTCCGCAGTCAGCGCGGCCGGCATGTTCAAACCCCGGCTGCTGACAAAGAAGGTGTCGCCGAAGTTATGGGCGGCCCGCGGCCCCGGCATGGTCAGGAACACCGCGAAGTACCAGAACAGGATCTGTAGCAGCGGCGGGATGTTGCGGAAAACCTCCACATACACCGTCGCTACTTTGGCGATGATCCAGTTTTTCGACAGTCGGGCCACACCGACTATGAAACCGAGAATCGTCGCCAGGATGACACCAATGAATGTCACCAGCAGCGTATTGAGCAGCCCGATGACAAAGACGCGGGCATAACTGTCCGCCTCGGTATAGTCGATCAGGGTTTGAGCGATGCCGAAACCGGCACTGCGCTCCAGGAAGCTGAAACCGGAAGTGATGCCCCGGTGCTCGAGGTTGGTCTGCGTGTTATCGAACAGAAACCAACCCAGCGAGATAACCGCCACGATGGTGACGATCTGAAATACCCACGCACGCACTCGTGGATCGCTGAGGCTGAGCCTCTGCTTAGGTGCGCCGATTGAATTTTGCATGAAGTGCCCCGCAAAGAATGGAACAGAACATCACCCGGTGGTTGGCCCACCGGGTGACAGAACCATCAGCGCACTGGTGGTGCGTATTGAATGCCGCCGTTGGTCCACAGCGCGTTCAGGCCGCGATCGATTTCCAGCGGGGTGCCTTTGCCGAGGTTGCGCTCGAACACTTCACCGTAGTTGCCGACTTGCTTGACGATCTGCACGACCCAGTCTTTCGGCAGTTTCAGGTCCTTGCCGTACTCACCGTCGGCACCGAGCATACGAGCGACGTCGGGGTTCTTGGTGGACTTGGCTTCAGCCTCGACGTTTTTCGAAGTGATACCGGCTTCTTCAGCATTGAGCATGGCGTAGCCAGTCCAACGCACAACGGCCAGCCACTCGTCATCGCCATTACGCACGACCGGGCCCAGCGGTTCCTTGGAAATGGTTTCCGGCAGAACCACATAGTCTTTCGGCGAAGCCAGCTTGCTGCGCTGGGCGAACAGTTGGGACTTGTCGGAGGTCAGCACGTCGCAACGGCCGGATTCCAGCGACTTGGCGCTTTCATCGGAGGTGTCGAAGGTGATCGGGGTGTATTTCAAGCCGTTGCCGCGGAAGTAGTCGGAAACGTTCAGCTCGGTGGTGGTACCGGCCTGGATGCAGATGGTTGCACCGTCCAGTTCCTTGGCACTCTTGACGCCCAGCTTTTTGTTAACCAGGAAGCCGATGCCATCGTAATAGGTGATGAAGCCTGGGAATTTCAGGCCCATGCCCGCGTCACGGGAGCTGGTCATGGTGGTGTTGCGCGACAGGATATCGATTTCACCAGACTGCAGTGCGGTGAAACGCTCCTTGGCGTTCAGTTGGCTGAATTTCACTTTGTTCGCGTCGCCGAATACAGCAGCGGCCACGGCACGACAGAAGTCGGCGTCGATACCCAGGATCTTGCCGGTCGAATCAGGCACCGAGAAACCCGGCAGGCCATCACTCACACCACATTGCACAAAACCTTTCTTCTGCACGGCATCCAGAGTTGCACCCGCTTGAGCGAACCCGCTGACACCAAGTACTGCTGCTGCAGTCACGACGGCCAGGGTGGATTTCAGTAACTTCATTCAAACCTCCAGTTTTGCTCTTGTTGTGTCGGAGCTCGAGCCCTGTCGCACCCTTTTGGGGCATTGCCGACCCTTGTTGGCTTTTTTTAGGGTCAACCGACGTCTGGACCTTCGCTATGAGTCTAATAATGAGGATGTCCGTAAACAGTGGTCATGCCCATCTCTCACCAATCGGCCGAACGGGCTGTAGCCCTTCACGTTCGCGAAGCCCGTAGCGGCTGTTGGCGAACATTCATCACCGGATTTCTGATATCCCATGCGTAGCGGTGAACTGATAGTGTTACCGCACAGCGTAAGAATCATCACTCAGGTACACCCGTAGCAAAGCCCGTACCAGACCGCTGCGCTTAGCCGTTGTAAAACACGTCAAGACAAAAACTTTCAACTTTGCGACATCTAATTAACTGAGACACCGGGCACGCACTGAAATCACGCACTGATTGGGCGCGCCCGCACAGATTTGGAGCACAACCATGACCGACCCCCTGATTCTTGAGCCCAGCAGCACTGCCGACGCGTGCGTTATCTGGCTCCACGGCCTGGGCGCCGATCGTTTTGATTTCCTGCCGGTTGCCGAAATGTTGCAGCAAAGTTTACTCACCACGCGTTTCCTTCTACCCCAGGCACCGACCCAACCAGTAACGATCAACGGCGGCTATGCCATGCCCAGTTGGTACGACATCCGCGCCTTGAGCCCCGCGCGGGCCATTGACGAACAGCAGCTCGAAGCGTCGGCACAACGGGTCATCGACTTGATCGACACCCAGCGAGCCAGCGGAATAGACGCCTCGCGGATTTTCCTGGCGGGTTTCTCCCAAGGCGGCGCGGTGGTCTATCACACGGCATTCGTGAAATGGCAGGGCCCGCTGGGTGGCGTGGTGGCGCTGTCTACTTATGCACCGACTTTCAGCGATGAGCTGCAATTATCGGCCAGCCAGCAACGCATTCCGGTCCTGGCGCTGCACGGGCAATACGACGAAGTGGTACTCAACCCCATGGGGCGGACCGCGAAAGAGTATTTAAAGCAGCATGGTGTCACCGTGACATGGCGAGAATACCCAATGGGCCACGAAGTGTTACCCGAGGAGATTCGCGACATCGGCACCTGGCTGGCCGAGCGGTTGCGCTAAGAGGCAGATAGCCACGCCGGTCCTTTGACGATCACACTACGCCGCGCCCGTTTCTTGCATTACACTGGCCGGCGTACATTCCTTAACCAATCGATGAGATGACCGTGCTCAAAGCACTCAAGAAGATGTTCGGTAAAAGCGAGGCCGAGCAACTCGCGCCTGGCGCAAGCGCCCCCGTCCACGGCCCAAGCCGCACCGATGCGCAACAACCGCGCCGGACTGCCCCCGTTGCACAGGCAATAAAAGAGCCCGCCTCCCAACCTGTCACCGCCCCGGCAGCGGAAAAGCCACGTAACGAAGCCCCCAGGCCACGCCGCGAACGCGCACCGAAACCGCCGGTCGTCGCCTGGAAGCTCGAGGACTTCGCCGTAGAACCCCAGGAAGGCAAGACCCGCTTCCACGATTTCAAGCTCGCCCCGGAACTGATGCATGCCATCCAGGACCTGGGTTTCCCGTATTGCACGCCAATCCAGGCGCAAGTGCTCGGTTACACCCTCGCCGGCAAAGACGCCATCGGTCGCGCCCAGACCGGCACCGGCAAGACCGCCGCGTTCCTGATTTCCATCATCACCCAGTTGCTCCAGACCCCGCCCCCCAAGGAACGCTACATGGGCGAACCGCGGGCGCTGATCATCGCGCCGACCCGCGAGCTGGTGGTGCAGATCGCCAAGGACGCCGCCGACCTGACCAAGTACACCGGCCTGAACGTCATGACGTTCGTGGGCGGCATGGATTTCGACAAACAGCTCAAGCACCTCGAGGCCCGTCACTGCGACATCCTGGTCGCCACGCCGGGCCGCCTGCTGGACTTCAACCAGCGCGGCGACGTGCACCTGGACATGGTCGAAGTGATGGTACTGGACGAAGCCGACCGCATGCTCGACATGGGCTTCATCCCGCAAGTGCGCCA
The DNA here is from genome assembly GCF_056521845.1 of Pseudomonas sp. PF05. Taxonomy (NCBI): domain Bacteria; kingdom Pseudomonadati; phylum Pseudomonadota; class Gammaproteobacteria; order Pseudomonadales; family Pseudomonadaceae; genus Pseudomonas; species Pseudomonas sp. PF05. The sequence continues at coordinate 74,564 of NZ_JBWLPW010000021.1, forward strand.
GATCATTCGCCAGACTCCACCGAAAAGCGAACGCCAGACCCTGCTGTTCTCCGCCACCTTCACCGAAGACGTGATGAACCTGGCCAAGCAGTGGACCACCGACCCCGCCATCGTCGAGATCGAAGCCGAGAACGTCGCCAGCGAAAACGTCGAGCAACACATCTATGCAGTCGCCGGGGCCGACAAGTACAAGCTGCTCTACAACCTGGTCAACGACAACGGTTGGGAACGCGTGATGGTGTTCGCCAACCGCAAGGACGAAGTGCGGCGTATCGAAGAACGCCTGGTGCGCGATGGCGTCAACGCGGCCCAGCTCTCGGGCGACGTTCCCCAGCACAAGCGCATCAAGACCCTCGAAGGTTTCCGCGAGGGCAAGATCCGTGTGCTGGTGGCCACCGACGTGGCCGGTCGTGGTATCCACATCGACGGCATCAGCCACGTGATCAACTTCACCCTGCCGGAAGTGCCGGACGACTACGTGCACCGCATCGGTCGTACCGGTCGTGCCGGGGCCGCCGGGGTTTCGATCAGCTTCGCTGGCGAAGATGACTCCTACCAGTTGCCGTCGATCGAAACGTTGCTGGGCCGCAAGATCAGTTGCGAAATGCCCCCGACCCACCTGCTGCGGCCGGTCGAGCGCAAGCGCCCTTAACCGTCTCCCCAAAAAAGCGCAGCCAAGACAGGCTGCGCTTTTTTTTGCCTCGGGATATTGCTCAGTTAAACTAAAAGTCCATAATGGACAAATTAGTTTACTCAAGCTTCCCGGAGTCCCCCATGTCCAGCACGCCCTATTTGATGACCCAAGCCCAGGCCCGGGAACTGCTCGGTCAAATCGACGTGCCGCAAATCCTGCGCAAACTGTTTCGCGACCTGGCCGCTGGACAAGCGGTGCAGCCGCCCCAGCAATTGGTGGTGTTTCCCCAAGGCGCCGGGGACTTCATCAATTACCTGGGTGTGCTGGCTGAAGACCAGGTCTACGGGGTCAAGACCTCGCCCTACATCGTGCGCGAGCAAGGCCCACTGGTAACCGCCTGGACCTTGTTGATGTCGATGCAGACCGGCCAGCCACTGCTGCTGTGCGATTCCGCCGAACTGACGACCGCCCGCACCGCCGCCACCACCGCCGTCGCCATCGATGCCCTTGCCCCGCACAATGCCCGGCGCCTGGCGGTCATCGGCAGCGGCGCAGTGGCGCGGGCACATGTGCAATACGTCAAGGACCTGCGGGACTGGCAAGCAATCAGCCTCTATTCGCCCAGCCTGAAAGGCAAAACGGCACACATGCTGGCTTCGATCACCGACCTGGACCCTCGCCTGCACATCGCCAACACCCTTGAAGCGGCGCTGCACGACGCCGATGTGGTGATGCTCTGCACCTCGTCCGCCAAAGCGGTGCTCGACCCGAAAATGCTGGGCAAACCGGCGCTGATCACCTCCATCAGCACCAACGCCCCACGCGCCCATGAAGTCCCCCCTCAAAGTCTCAACGACATGGACGTGTTCTGCGACTATCGTCAGACCACCCCAGGCTCGGCCGGTGAAATGCTGATCGCCGGCGAACAATACGGCTGGGCGGCGTCGAGTATCGTCGGCGATTTGCCTGAATTGCTCAGCGAACACGTGGAGCGTCCCGACTACCAACGCCACGTGTTCTTCCGGTCCATCGGCCTGGGGCTGGAAGATGTTGCGCTGGCGAATGCGCTTTACCGGTTGCACCACCACTGACACGACTCGATTCCCTGTGGGATCGCCGCACCGCCGCCCCCACAAATTCCTCGGACTCCCGGCACCGTGCTCCACAGGAGAGCTTCATGACACAAGCAGATTTCATCATCATCGGCGGCGGCATCGCCGGTGCATCCACCGGTTACTGGCTCGCCCCCCACGGCCGGGTGATTGTGCTCGAACGCGAATCACATCCGGCCTACCACTCCACCGGACGTTCGGCGGCGCTGTACACCGCCGCCTACGGCACCCCTCAGGTGCGGGCATTGACCCAGGCCAGTCGCGATTTTTTCGACGCCCCGCCAGCCGGTTTCTGTGAACATCCCTTGCTGACCCCACGGGGCGAAATGACCGTGGATTTCACCGGCGACCCGGCCGAGCTGAACAACCAGTACCTCAGCGCCAAGGCCACGGTGCCGCAGATGCAACTGCTCAGCGCCGAGGAAGCCTGTGTGCGGCTGCCGATCCTGCGACGGGAAAAAGTCCACGGTGCGATCTACGATCCCACGGCCTGCGACATCGACACCGATGCACTGCACCAAGGCTACCTGCGCGGTATTCGTCGCAATGGCGGTGAAGTGCACACCGACAGCGAAGTGCAGCAGTTGAGCCGCGCTGACCAGGGGCTGTGGCAGGTGAAAACCGCCAACCAGACGTTCACCGCGCCGGTGCTGATCAATGCTGCCGGCGCCTGGGCCGATCACATTGCCGAAATGGCCGGAGCCCGCAAGCTGGGGTTGCAGCCCAAGCGGCGTGCAGCATTCATCTTTGCCGGGCCCGAGGGCGTGGATATCCATGACTGGCCAATGCTGGTGAGCCTGGACGAATCCTTCTACATGAAGCCCGACGCCGGCATGTTCCTCGGCTCGCCAGCCAACGCCGATCCGGTGGAACCCCATGACGTGCAGCCGGAAGAACTGGACATTGCCATGGGCATCTACCAGATCGAAGAAGCCACCACCCTGACCATCCGCCGCCCGACCCGTACCTGGGCCGGCTTGCGCAGTTTCGTGCCTGACGGTGACCTGCTGTCCGGTTTCGATCCACAGGTGCCCGGGCTGTACTGGGTCGCGGCCCAGGGTGGCTACGGCATCCAGACCTCACCGGCCATGGGCCAGGCCAGCGCGGCGCTGGTGCGTGGCCAGCCGCTGCCCGAGGCCCTGTCCCGTTTCGGCCTGAACAGCGCCATGCTGTCACCCGAGCGCCTGAGCCGAGCCACCTTGAGGTGACGCATCGCCGCGATTGCGGCACACTCCCCCGCGCCCCTGTTTCACGGGGCGCTGACGCTGCCTGGAGCCCTGTCATGACTGCCTCGCCACCCGATCCGGCGCTGGAAAACTTCCGCACCATCGCCGACGCCATCGCCACGCTGTTCTACCCCCACGCCGAAGTGGTGCTGCACGACCTGCGCTCGCAGAAAGTCGATTACATCGCCAACAACCTGTCCAAGCGTGAAATTGGCGATGACTCGTCCCTGGAAGACATGCTCAGCGAAGACGTCAGCGACCGTAACATCGGGCCGTACGAAAAGCTGAACTGGGATGGGCAGAAGATTCGCAGCCTCAGCAGCGTACTGCGCGACGCTGACGGTCATCCGCTGGCGGTGCTGTGCATCAACCTGAATATTTCGCTGTTCGAGAATGCCAAGGCCGCGCTGGATCTGTTCCTGTCGCCGAGCAAGTTGATCCCTCAGCCGGACTCACTGTTTCGCGATGACTGGCAGGAGCGGATCAACACCTTCCTGCACGCCTGGATGCGCGAGCGTCAATTGAGCCTGAACCTGCTGACCCGCGACCACAAACGCGAGCTGGTGCTGGCGCTGCATGCCGAAGGCGCGTTCAAGGGCAAGAGCGCGTCCAACTATGTGGCGAACGTACTGAATATGGGGCGGGCGACGGTGTACAAACATTTGAAGGAATTGAAAGGCTGAGTTTTTGTATTGCCAGGCCTAGCCTCATCGCGAGCAAGCTCGCTCCCACATTTGATCTCATTGCACACAAATATTGTGTACGACGCAAATTCCCTGTGGGAGCGAGCTTGCTCGCGATGGCGGTCAATCAGTCGCCGTAGATATCCGACTTGAAATACTTGGCCTGGATCTTCTGATACTCCCCATTGGCCCGAATCCCATCGATGGCCTTGTTCAAGTCCGCCACCAGTTGGGTATTGCCCTTGCGAACCGCGATACCGGCGCCTTCGCCGACGTATTTCGGGTCCTTGAGTTCGGGGCCGACAAACGCATAGCCCTTGCCACGTGGCATCGACAGGAAGTCTTCCAGCGGGATGGTGTCGGCGAAAATCGCGTCCAGGCGACCGGACGCCAAGTCCATGTAGATTTCTTCGTTGTTGCTGTAGCGCTTGACGATCACACCCTTGGGCTCGAGGACTTCAGTGGCGTAGCGGTCAGTGGTGGTGGCCCGCTGCACACCGACGGTCTTACCCTTGAGGCTGGCGTACTGGTCATCGACCACCGCCCCTTCCTTCATGACCAGGCGCGATGAGGTGAAGTAGTACTTGTGGGTGAAGTCCACCGATTTCTTGCGCTCTTGAGTGATGGTCATGGACGACAGCGCCAGGTCGATCTTCTTCACCTTGAGCGACGGAATCAGCCCGTCGAACTCACCTTCAATCCACTCGCACTTGACTTGCATCTGCGCGCACAGGGCATTGCCAATGTCATAGTCGAACCCCTCGATCTTGCCTTCCGAGGTCTTGGAAGCAAATGGCGGGTACGCCGCCTCGATGCCGATGCGCAAGGTTTTTTCGGCAGCGAACAGACTGCTGGAAGCCAACAGGCTCAAGGCCAGGCCGGTGATGAGGGGAAGTTTCTTCATGATCGATCTCTCGCGGGTTGTTGTTGGTTTGGCAGAGAAAGGTGGGGCGATGACTTTATATGTACTTATAAATCCATACTGGACTTTAATGTACACATCGTCAATTGGCAGGCAGGGGAAAGTGATGGGAGGTTGACGGCCTCATCGCGAGCAAACTCGCTCCCACAGTGGAACTTCGTTGTACAAAGGTCCCTTGTGGGAGCGAGCTTGCTCGCGATGACGGACTTATAGCTTGCGAAAAAACAACAGGTTGCTTACTGCTTCCAGCGATCCGCCGCAGCATGATCACTGTCCCGCCCTTCGACCCAGCGCGGGCCGTCGGCGGTGTTTTCCTTTTTCCAGAACGGCGCTCGAGTCTTGAGGTAGTCCATGACAAAGGCGCAGGCGTCGAATGCCGCCTGACGATGGGCACTGGCGGCCGCGACGAAGACAATCGGCTCGCCCGGCTCCAGGGCACCGATACGGTGCAGCACCTCCAGCTTGAGCAACGGCCAGCGCTGCTCGGCCTCGGTGGCGATCTTGCCCAAGGCTTTTTCGGTCATGCCCGGGTAATGCTCCAGGAACATCCCGGACACATCGAGGCCGTCATTGAAGTCACGCACGTAGCCGACAAAACTCACCACCGCTCCGACGCCGACATTGGCCGCGTGCATCGCGTTGACTTCGCCCCCTGCGTCGAACGGTTCGACCTGCACACGTATCGCCATGGTTCAACCTCCGGTCACAGTGGGGAAAAACGCCACTTCGTCGCCGTCCGCCAGCGGTTCGTCGAGCTGGCACAGGTCTTCGTTGCGCGCGCACATCAGGTTCTGTTCCTTCAGCACCTCGGCACTGCCACCTTGGGCAAGCAGCACGCGCACATCGTCGACCGTGGCGAAATCGCCTTCCACGTTGACCGAGTCCACACCCAGCGCTTCACGGTAACGGGCAAAGAACTTCACGGTGATGTTCATGACGCATCCGCCTGGAAGTGGCCGCTCTTGCCGCCGAGTTTTTCCAACACCCGCACGCCTTCGATGGTCATGCCACGGTCGACGGCCTTGCACATGTCGTAGATGGTCAGCGCGGCGACGCTGGCGGCGGTGAGGGCCTCCATTTCCACGCCAGTCTGCCCCGACAGTTTGCAGCGGGCGACGATGCGCACCCGGTCCTCGCCTTCGGCATTGAGTTCGACCTTGACGCCGGTGAGCAACAGCGGGTGGCAGAGCGGAATCAGGTCACTGGTTTTCTTGGCAGCCTGGATGCCGGCAATGCGTGCAACGGCGAACACATCGCCCTTGGGGTGACCGCCGCTGACGATCATCTGCAGTGTGTCGGGCAACATGCGCACAAAGGCCTCGGCCGTGGCTTCACGGAACGTCACGGCCTTGTCGGTCACGTCGACCATGTTGGCGCGACCTTGGGAATCGAGATGAGTCAGCACAGGGTTACTCCTGATCGGGAGCGTCGATTGTAAACCTGTGGGTCAAATTCCGGCAGGGTTGATTGTCGCACCCTGTGATGACCTGCAATTGCGCAGACACTGCAAATCCCACAGGGGTTAAGCGTCACGCAGAAAAAACCGGGCGACCATAGGGTCGCCCGGTCCGGTTGGGGTTACAGGTGAGATTCGGCGTATTCGGCCAGGATCGAGCGAGGTACGCCCTGCAGGGTGATGTGGACCCCATTGGGGAAGTCCTTGAAGCGTTCGGTCAGGTAGGTCAGCCCGGAGCTGGTCGCGGACAGGTAAGGGGTGTCGATCTGCGCCAGGTTACCCAGGCACACCACTTTGGAACCGGCACCGGCACGGGTGATGATGGTTTTCATCTGGTGCGGGGTCAGGTTCTGGCATTCGTCGATCAGGATCAGGCTCTGCTGGAAGCTGCGCCCCCGAATGTAGTTGAGGGATTTGAACTGCAACGGCACTTTGCTGAGGATGTAGTCGACGCTGCCATGGGTGCTTTCGTCATCCATGTGCAAGGCTTCGAGGTTGTCGGTGATCGCCCCCAGCCACGGCTCCATTTTCTCCGCCTCGGTGCCAGGCAGGAAACCGATTTCCTGGTCCAGGCCCTGCACGCTGCGGGTGGCGATGATGCGCCGGTAGCGTTTGCTGACCATGGTCTGCTCGATGGCAGCGGCCAGGGCCAGGATGGTCTTGCCGGAACCGGCGGCGCCGGACAGGTTGACCAGGTGGATATCCGGGTCGAGCAAGGCGAACAGGGCCAGGCTCTGGTAGATGTCACGGGGCTTGAGGCCCCAGGCTTCCTGATGCAGCAAAGGTTCCTGGTGCAGGTCAAGGATCAACAGCTTGTCGACCTGGATTTCCTTGATCCAGCCGACGAAGCCTTGTTCGTCGATGATGAACTCGTTGATGTGCACCGCCGGCAGGTTGTCGATCAACTGCACCTGGTGCCAGGTGCGGCCGTGGTCCTGGCGGGTCTCGACCTTGCTCACACGGTCCCAGAAGGAGCCGGTCATGGTGTGATAGCCGTTGGGCAACAGCGAGACGTCGTCGACCAACTGGTCGGTGCTGTAGTCCTCCGCCGCGATCCCGCAGGCGCGGGCCTTGAGACGCATGTTGATGTCTTTGGTCACCAGCACCACGGCCTGGTCCTTGGTGCGCGCGTGCAGGTCGATCAACTGGTTGATGATGATGTTGTCGTTCAGGTGTTCAGGCAGCACCAGGTTGGGTTCGGTGCGCTTGCTCATCAGGATCGAAAGCAGGCCCTTGGGACCACTTTTGCCGCGCTGGATCGGCACGCCAAGCTCAACGTCCTCCGGAGAGGCATCGCCCAGGGTCTTGTCGATCAGGCGGATCGCCTGCCGGCATTCGGCCGCAACGCTGTGGTGTCCGCCCTTGAGTTTGTCCAGCTCCTCAAGCACGGTCATCGGGATGGCAACGTGGTGTTCTTCGAAGTTCAGCAGGGCATTTGGATCGTGGATCAATACGTTGGTATCGAGTACATAGAGGATTGGCTGGTTGGAGGAAAGGCTACGTCCGTGGTCATCCATACTCGGTCACCTATGTGGGGGCCATTCGACGCAATACCGTGACAGTGCTGCGCCTCGAGGTAGCCACCGAATTCACCCGCGAGGATTCAGGTGAACTGCACACAATCTGGGTCTTGGAAGACGCCACCTGTGTTGCAGGTTTCGGCGGTCTGACTTCTTGATACTCCAAAAACCATGACAGGAAAAAGCACTTTGACGCTTTTTTGAAGTTTATTTTTCAGAGTGACGAATAACCCTTGGCGTACCGCCATTGCGCCGTTAAAGTCGGAAGTCCGGTTGTCATGAATCTATGCCAACTTTTCCTCTTTCCCCAATGTTTCCGGGCCTTTTCAGGTTTCAGCGAAACGCTTCCTGGCAGTCCGCCCAACCGATCCCGCTTTGCGCCGTCTGCGCCATGAGCCAGGGCATTGCCGTTTTCACCCCATCGTGCTTGGCATTGAAATTGATCACCCCGTGGCGCCACAACAGCATCAGGGTCAGCACACGCTGGGCGCTTTGCTCAGGCTTGAGCCGATTGTTGCTGTCCTGGGGGTCGATGTCCCACAGCGCCACTTGCAAGCCCTGCTGCCGGAAAAACCCTTCGGCATCGCCACGACGTTGACCTTGGGGTGGGCGGAACAGCGGTACGTAATTCTCGGGCAACTTGCCCTTGACCAACTCGACACTGCGTCGGATCGAGTCTTGCCAGTCCTGCCAATGGCTGTGGGAGCGAAACTCCCAGCCCTGCACGCCCACGCATTGTCTCGAATACAACGCCTGGAGACTGTTGACCGAACCCTCTTGCAGCCGTGCCTGGATGTCCTTGCCCAGTACGAAAAAGGTGCCATTGATGTTCGCCTTGCGCAGGTATTCGGCCAGCCACGGGGTGTTGTCCGGCACAACGTTGGCGGCGCTGTCGAAGGTCAGCAGGAACAGGCGATCGTTCATGTCTTCGCCGTTGCGCTCGTAATCGCCGAAACGTTCGATTTCGCTGCTGGTTTGCGGAAAAAGCGCAGCTTTACGCAGCAGTTCATCGCGGTATTGGGTGTGAAATATCTGGCTCGGCGCGGCCCACTTGATGTAGTAGGAGTTGTCATCCAGATGGAACCTGCGCGCCTCTTCGCGCAGGGTCGCCATGTCGTCGACCAGGTAACAGAAGGAAGCGTCCTGATCGCAGCTGCGCTGGGCAAAGTTGTAGTTGGTCAGCAACCGCTGCCACAGCCGGGCGCGAAGCGCGTCGATCGCAACCATATTGACAGTGCGCAGCCCCAGGTACTGCTTGAGCGCAATTTCGTCCATGGCATCGACGTCCAGCAGGACCCGGGCGAACATCAGGATCTCGGCCCGCGAGGCCACGTCGAACAGCGTCGGGCTGGTGAGTTGTTCCGGCCAGGTGCTGCGGTCCAGGGTCGCGACGTCGTTGGGCGCGGCAATGGCACCCAGGCTCAACAGCCAGGCCGATAACAGAAGAACGATACGCAAAAGGGATGTCTCCATAACGAAACCCGCGCGGCATCATAGCCGATCCTGGCCCAATACCCTTGTGATCAGGGAACTTGGGGAGCAGACCTGTGGGAGCAAAGCTTGCTCCCACAGACTTTGCTGCCACAACTCCCTCACCACAAACGCCCGTTGATACTCTCCCATCCATCACCTATCAACCCAATAGCTGGAGTCCACCCGGACAACCCCCTAGAATCGCCGCACCCTCAAGGAGACGATTTCATGCTGATGGTGATTTCCCCCGCCAAGACCCTCGATTACGAAACACCGCCGGCCACCGAGCGTTTCACCCAGCCGCAGTACCTGGATCACTCCCAGGAACTGATCGAGCAGTTGCGTGAACTCTCCCCGACCCAGATCAGCGAGCTGATGCACGTCTCCGACAAGATCGGCGGCCTCAATGCCGCGCGATTCGGTAGCTGGACACCGGCGTTCACCCCGGCCAATGCCAAGCAGGCACTGCTGGCCTTCAAGGGTGATGTGTACACAGGCCTCGATGCGCAAAGCTTTGGTGACGCCGACTTCGACTACGCCCAGCAACATTTGCGCATGCTCTCTGGCCTCTATGGCCTGCTGCGTCCACTGGACCTGATGCAACCCTATCGCCTGGAAATGGGCACGAAGCTGGCCAATGCCCGGGGCAAGGACCTTTACGCTTTCTGGGGCACGCGCATCAGCCAATGGCTGAACGAAGCCTTGGCCGACCAGGGCGACGATGTACTGCTGAACCTGGCGTCCAATGAATACTTCTCGGCGGTCAAGCGTAGCGCCCTGAAAGCGCGCGTCATCGATACCGAATTCAGGGACCTGAAAAATGGCCAGTACAAAATCATCAGCTTCTACGCCAAGAAAGCCCGGGGCCTGATGAGTCGTTTCGTGATTCAGGAACGGATCAACGACCCTGCGGCACTCAGCCAGTTCGATGTACAGGGCTACCGCTTCAACGCTCAACAATCGAGCCGAGACAAATTGGTTTTCCTGCGCGATCACGCCCCCGAATAAGGCATGACCTTATACCGCCCCCTGATCGGGGGCTTCGATCATCTCCCTATTTGTCATCTTAGTTCATCGCCCACTTCGCCAGTTTCATGGCGCCAATAAATCAACCCACCCCTGCGCTAACTTTTCTTTCACTCGACACTCGTCAGTTTTTTGCGTAGTGGCACCGATTTTTTTCATCGGTAGTGGCACAAAACCATCTAAGCCACCTAACTCCCCATTAATAAAGGGCGAAACGGCAAGTGCCATCATATTGAGGCCAGTGCCATCTTGGATAATATTTCGAAAAATTTCGAAAATCGCGATGAGCGGATCGGAACTATGTGAAATCGCACGGCTCATACCATCCGTAACGATTCTCGGCGAGTGTGTACGAGATAACTTACACAGGACGTCGAACGGATTAACCAAGTTGTCACGACAACTTAGCGAAACGGTCTTCTAATCGGATCCACCCTTAAAGGATGGGAGATAACGCACCATTACTATCCCCTACAAGGCCAAGGCTGCGCCCCTATAACGTGCTCACCCGAGCACACAACCTTTTGATTTTGTGGGCTTTTTGCCAGGGATCAAAAGTGAAGGACCTTTGCACGAGCGTTCCCGATAACGAGGACTGGCTGCATAACAGGGCAGGTCATAACAACTAGGCCACATTGCGCACAACTTGAGTGCATTTATTTAGACACTCGGAACTTAGTATGCCTGCACACGGCATTGTGGCGCCTGCATTCCACACTTCCGAGTGCACTATGACCGCTGAACACTATTAACTCCGGCCATTTAATGGCGTGAAAAACAGAGGGAAATGCGATGCGCATTAGCATATTTGGTTTGGGTTACGTCGGTGCAGTATGTGCCGGTTGCCTGTCTGCACGGGGCCATGATGTAGTTGGCGTAGATGTCGCCAAAGACAAAATCGACATGATCAACGCGGGCAAATCGCCAATCGTTGAACCTGGTCTTGGCGAGCTATTGGCGCAAGGCATTCAAACAGGCCGACTGCGCGGTACGACCAACTTCGCCGAAGCGATTCGCGATACTGACCTGTCGATGATTTGTGTCGGTACACCGAGCAAAAAGAACGGCGACCTGGAACTGAACTACATCGAAGCCGTGTGCCGCGAAATCGGTTTTGTCCTGCGTGACAAGACTACCCGCCACACCATCGTGGTTCGTAGCACCGTATTGCCAGGCACTGTGGCAAACGTTGTCATCCCGATCCTGGAAGACTGCTCCGGCAAGAAAGCCGGCGTCGATTTCGGTGTCGCGGTCAACCCTGAGTTCCTGCGCGAAAGCACCGCCATCAAAGACTACGACCAACCGCCGATGACCGTTATCGGTGAGTTCGACAAAGCCTCTGGTGACGTTCTGCAATCGCTGTACGAAGAGCTCGATGCGCCGATCATCCGCAAGGACATCGCGGTCGCCGAGATGATCAAGTACACCTGCAACGTGTGGCACGCCACCAAGGTGACCTTCGCCAACGAGATCGGCAACATCGCCAAGGCCGTCGGCGTCGATGGCCGTGAAGTGATGGACGTGGTCTGCCAGGACAAGACACTGAACCTGTCCCAGTACTACATGCGCCCAGGCTTTGCCTTCGGTGGTTCCTGCCTGCCCAAGGACGTTCGTGCCCTGACCTATCGCGCCGGTTCCCTGGACGTGGAAGCGCCGCTGCTCAACTCGCTGATGCGCAGCAACGAATCCCAAGTGCAGAACGCTTTCGACATCGTTTCCAGCCACGACAAGCGCAAAGTCGCCCTGCTGGGCCTGAGCTTCAAGGCCGGCACCGACGACCTGCGTGAAAGCCCGCTGGTAGAGCTGGCGGAAATGCTGATCGGCAAGGGTTTCGACCTGAAGATCTACGACAGCAACGTCGAATACGCCCGCGTCCACGGTGCGAACAAGGATTACATCGAGTCGAAGATTCCTCACGTCTCGTCCTTGCTCAACTCCGATTTCGACTCGGTGATCGACAGCTCCGACATCATCATCCTGGGCAACCGCGACGAGAAGTTCCGCGCGTTGACCGAAAACGTACCGGAAGGCAAGCAGGTCATCGACCTGGTCGGCTTCATGTCCAAGGCCACCAACCCGAGTGGCCGGACCGAAGGCATCTGCTGGTAAGTCTGTTTGCCGGCCGGGGCATGCCCCGGCCGGCCTTTCGCCTGCCTTAACCCATCGGGCCGCCCACAAGGCCCGCCCGAGATAGAGACGGATGCAGATTATGCACAGGCTAAAGCACGGCCTGCTTCAGGCCGCCGGTTGGCTGTTTTACTTGAGTTTATTGATGGGCATCGCCATGGCGCTGCCCACGTCCACGTTCGACTCCGAATCCAAGGATTTCATCTTCCTGATCGGCGCCGTGGGCATCTGGCGTTACTCCATGGGAGCAACGCATTTCGTGCGCGGCATGATCTTCCTGTACATCGTCTACCCGCACCTGCGCCGCAAGGTACGCAAGCTGGGCAAGGCGGCGGATCCGTCCCATGTGTACCTGATGGTCACCAGTTTCCGGATCGACGCGCTGACCACCGCCCAGGTCTACAGCTCGGTGATCCGCGAGGCCATCGAATGCGGGCTGCCCACCACCGTGGTTTGCTCCATCGTGGAAATGTCCGACGAACTGCTGGTCAAGAGCCTATGGGCCCGCATGAATCCGCCAGCGCGGGTCAAGCTGGACTTCGTGCGCATCCCTGGCACCGGCAAGCGTGACGGCCTGGCCTATGGTTTCCGCGCCATCTCCCGCCACCTGCCGGACGACCGCGCCGTGGTCGCCGTGATCGACGGCGACACCGTGCTCGCCGAAGGCGTCGTGCGCAAGACCGTGCCGTGGTTCCAGCTGTTCGGCAACGTCGGCGGCCTGACCACCAACGAGTTCTGCGAAGTGCGCGGCGGCTACATCATGAGCGAATGGCACAAGCTGCGTTTCGCCCAGCGTCACATCAACATGTGCTCCATGGCCTTGTCCAAGCGCGTGCTGACCATGACCGGCCGCATGTCAGTGTTCCGCGCCACCGTGGTCACCAACCCGGACTTCATTGCGGATGTGGAAAGCGACTCGCTGCAACACTGGCGCCTGGGTCGCTTCAAGTTCCTGACCGGCGATGACAAGTCGAGCTGGTTCAGCCTGATGCGCCTGGGCTACGACACGTTCTACGTGCCCGATGCGGCGATCAACACCGTTGAACACCCGCCGGAGAAGAGCTTCATCAAGGCCAGCCGCAAGCTGATGTTCCGCTGGTACGGCAACAACCTGCGGCAGAACTCCCGGGCACTTGGCCTGGGCTTGAAGCGTCTGGGCCTGTTCACCTCGGGGGTGCTGTTCGACCAGCGCGTGTCGATGTGGACCTCGCTGCTGGGCCTGACCGTGGCACTGATCGCCAGTTTCAAGTACGGCACCGCGTTCATCCTGGTGTACCTGCTGTGGATCGGCATCACGCGGTTGCTGTTGACCCTGTTGTTGTCCTGCTCCGGACACCGGATCGGCCCTGCCTACCCGGCGATTCTCTATTACAACCAGATCGTCGGTGCCCTGGTGAAGATCTACGTGTTCTTCCGCCTCGATCAACAGTCCTGGACCCGCCAGCCCACCCACCTGACCCGTGATCTCGCCAGCTTTCAACGTTGGTTCAACACTTGGTCGTCTCGGACCATGACCTTCTCCGCCGGCAGCATTTTTGTCGCCGTGCTGCTGACGATGGTCTGACCGGACTTGAATGAATTAACTAGGAAATCGCCCCTATGAACACCGCCGTGAATGTCAACGTAGTGCATGAATCCGAAGCCCAGCGCCAACACGCCCGAGTGAAAATCCCGGCCAAGCTGCGCTTCTTCGGCCCTGATCGTACGCCGATGGAAGTCAAGGTCCTGGACCTGTCCGCCGGTGGCCTGTGCTTCAACGCCGGCCAGATGCCGCTCAAGGTCGGCGAGTCCTACAAGGGCCGCCTGCAGTTCGTCATCGACAACCTTGGCCTGGCCATGGACGTGGAACTGCAGATCCGCTCCTATGATCGCCAGACCGGTCGCACCGGCTGCCAGTTCCAGAACCTGGAGCCTCGGGATATCTCGACACTGCGTCACATCATCACCTCGCACCTGGCCGGCGACATCGTCGGTGTCGGCGACGTGCTGGCGACCCTGCAGCGCGACAACTTCACCAAGGCTCGCAAGCAGAAAGATGAAAACGGTGGCATGAGTGCCTTCGGCCGCCTGCGCGCCGTGACCTTCAGCCTGGGGGTCTTCGTCGTTGGCCTGGCGGCGTTCGGGTTCATCTTCAAGTCGGTGTACGGCATGTACTTCGTCAGCCACGCCCAGGCAGGCCTGGTGAATGTACCGGGCATGGCCATCACCATGCCGCGCGACGGCACCGTGCAGAGCCTGGTCAAGACCGACGGCGTGGCCGCCAAGGGCGCCCCGCTGGCGACCTTCAGCACCAGCATGCTCGACGTGCTCAAAGGTCACCTGGACGATAATCAGCTGCAGCCGGCCAAGGTCGAGGAGCTGTTCGGCAAGCAAATGACCGGCACCCTGACCTCGCCGTGCGACTGCATCGTGACCCAGCAACTGGTCGCCGACGGCCAATACGCCAGCAAGGGCGACGTGATCTTCCAACTGGTCCCACGGGGCACCGAAGCCAACGTCGAAGCGCGCTTCTCCTATCGCCAGTTCGGCGACGTGCGCCCAGGTACGCCAGTCAACTTCCAGGTCGCCGGCGAAGACACCACCCGTACCGGCAAGATCGTCAGCAGCACCAGCCTGAAAAGTGCCGACCTGTCCTCCGATATCCGTGTGCTGATCCAACCTGACGAACCCCTGGACAGCTCGCTGGCCGGCCGTCCGGTAGAAGTCACCAGCGACCGTGGCCCGAACCTGAACTGGCTGATCGACAAAGCCATGGCCGTCGGTATTTAAGTCGAGGATATGCCCGTGACCATTATAAAAATCCTGAACACCCCACAGACTCTGTGGGAGCGAGCTTGCTCGCGAAAGGATCAACGCGGTCAGGATGATATGCCGCAAACTCGTTCCCACATGGGAACACTGTGTGCCCTGGCACTGGCCGTCAGCCTGGCCGGTTGCGCCGGCCTGCCCGATCAACGCCTGGCCAACGAAGCCCTCAAGCGCGGCGACACGGCGCTGGCGCAGCAGAACTATCAGCAA
>NZ_JBWLPW010000022.1:0-86824 GCF_056521845.1 Pseudomonas sp. PF05
CCTGCGATTTGCGCTTTGAGCACCCTGCATAGCTTCATTTGCCATTTAGATGCCGTGTGTGCCCGCATCCTTCAAGAGTTCTTATGCCAGCCATCGATCATCCGCTGATAGACCAGTTTCTCGACGCCTTGTGGCTGGAGAAGGGCTTGTCCGATAACACCCGCGATGCCTATCGCAGTGACCTGGCGCTGTTCAACGGTTGGTTGCAGGAAAACCACCTGGAACTGATCAATGCCGGTCGGGAGCTGATCCTCGATCATTTGGCGTGGCGCCTGGAGCAGAACTACAAACCGCGCTCGACCGCGCGGTTTCTCTCTGGTTTGCGTGGGTTCTATCGCTATTTGCTTCGGGAAAAGCTGATCGCGGTGGACCCGACCTTGCGCGTGGAAATGCCGCAATTGGGGCGGCCATTGCCCAAGTCCCTGTCGGAAGCCGATGTTGAGGCGCTGCTGGCTGCACCCGACCTCAGCGAAGCCATCGGTCAGCGTGACCGGGCGATGTTGGAGGTGTTGTACGCCTGTGGCCTGCGTGTCACCGAGTTGATCAGCTTGACGCTGGAGCAGGTCAACCTGCGCCAGGGCGTGTTGCGGGTGATGGGTAAAGGCAGCAAGGAGCGCCTGGTGCCGATGGGTGAGGAAGCGATCGTCTGGGTCGAGCGCTACATGCGCGATGCCCGTCATGAACTGCTGGGCGGGCGCCCCAGCGACGTGCTGTTCCCCAGCCTGCGCGGCGAGCAGATGACCCGCCAGACCTTTTGGCACCGCATCAAGCACCAGGCCAAGGTGGCCGGAATCAACAAATCCCTCTCGCCCCACACCTTGCGCCATGCCTTCGCCACGCACCTGCTCAACCACGGCGCCGACCTGCGGGTGGTGCAGATGCTGCTCGGCCACAGCGACCTGTCCACCACCCAGATCTACACCCACGTCGCCCGGGCGCGGTTGCAGGACCTGCATGCCAAGCATCACCCGCGAGGTTGAAATTACAGGGTGATTATTGGGCTACCTGGATTGACGAAGGATGAGGTCAACAATCTGCCTTATTGTTGTAATGGAGTCCCAATCTTTTTGTGAGGAGCCCAGTTCAAATTGCCATTCCACCTGCATGACGAAGCAAGCTAGATCATCATCGATGATCTCGAAGTCATGAATGAAATCGGTTTGCTCCGTCACCTGGTCAGGGTCGATAAAGCCGACTATTTCGACGAATAGCTGAATAACTTTCTCGGTAAGGGCTGCCCGGTTACTTTCCATTTTTTGCCTCATAGGCGCACAGGCCGATACTGGCCAGGTCGAAGACAGCCAGGCCGGCTGCGACAAATGGGATGCCGCGACCAATAATGCCAAAAACGCGCACGGTGCCGAAGGTTGCTTTTGCCATTCTGGCGGCCGTAGGTTGCCTGATCAGGGGTCGTGGGAAAAATTTCCATCCAATGTAGCTTGTTAAATTGGTCGTTTTACTTGAACCGACATGAACCCAGGCACCTACCGATATTTTCTCAATAGGTATTCCGGCAGCTCCCGTGAGAGCGGCTGCGACCGTCAGGCCATAATGCTCTTGGGTGCATTTCCACAGATTTTCGATAGTCGTGTCAGGGATACTGGTGTTGGGGTGGGGAGCCTTGAATACTTCGTAATGGCGAGCGGTGATGCTACCGGCAGGCATTGGCAACAGCATCACTGCGGGGCAACTCGTCAGCGAACTGTTGATGTCGAATGCGATACGCGTGTGGGGCCCCAAATCAATGTCCTGGTGCTTGAGTTCAAAAGTGCTCTGCATGATTGCAGTCGGCAGATCTTTTTCCTGCATCCAGAGTCTCCTTATCTATCCGGTATCAAAGGGATGCTATGCCAGCTCGACAGCAGGAATCTTCAAGGAATACTCAATTAGATAATTCCTACGTTATAAGAGGAATCGACCTGCAGTGTGCTGCAGGGCCCCACATTCAGAAGAGCATCTACCAATGCCTTGTATCACCGGCATTCGGTCACGCGGGCCTTATGTGGTAGGCTTTGCCGGTTTGCACAGTGGGCGGTTGGAACCCGAATCTGCGGGTCGGCGTTTCCCGTCTCATTTGTTCGCCTCAGGAGTCCCCATGCGTTTGATCCAGATGTTCACCGCCGCCGCCATCGCGCTGGCCAGTACCTTTGCCATCGCCGACGACGCGGCCGACAAGGCTATCCGCAAGAGTCTGGAAAACCTTCAGCTCGAAGTGCCGATCGAAACCATCTCGGCCAGTCCCATGGCCGGCCTGTATGAGGTCAAGCTCAAGGGCAGCCGCGTGCTTTACGCCAGCGCCGACGGTCAGTACATCGTCCAGGGCAACCTGTTCGAGCTCAAGGACGGCAAGCCGGTCAATCTCACCGAGCTGACCGAGCGCCAGGGCATTTCCAAGTTGATCAACGGTATTCCAGTCGCTGAAACCGTGGTTTATCCGGCGATTGGCGAAACCAAGTCCCACATCACCGTGTTCACCGACACCACCTGCCCGTACTGCCACAAGCTGCACGCCGAAGTGCCGGAGCTGAACAAGCGCGGCATCGAAGTGCGCTATGTTGCCTTCCCGCGCCAGGGCCTTGGCTCGCCGGGCGACGAGCAGTTGCAGGCGGTCTGGTGCTCCAAGGACAAGAAAGCGGCCATGGACAAGATGGTCGATGGCAAGGAAATCAAGGCCGCCAAGTGCGAGAACCCGGTTTCCAAGCAGTTCGCCCTTGGCCAGTCCATTGGTGTGAACGGCACGCCGGCCATCGTTTTGGCTGACGGCCAGGTGATTCCGGGCTACCAGCCGGCGCCACAAGTCGCCAAACTGGCCCTGGGCGCGAAATGATCACGGGCGATCCGCTTCTGAAGATCACGGCTCGGCGAAAACCTTCGTCGGGCCGTTAAACACAAAGTCGCGTTGCTGCGCGGCTGTATTTCACGGCCGACCTTGCGTCGGCCGTTTCATGGGGAGTCAAGAGTGAATCCGGTCAAAGTAGGCATCTGTGGGTTAGGTACCGTCGGTGGCGGCACCTTCAACGTACTTCAGCGCAACGCCGAGGAAATTGCTCGTCGTGCCGGGCGTGGGATCGAAGTGGCACAAATTGCCACGCGCACGCCAAAGCCTCAGTTCCAGACGACCGGTATTGCGATTACCAACGATGTCTTCGAAGTGGCCACGAACCCTGAGATCGACATCGTCATAGAGCTGGTCGGCGGCTACACCGTTGCCCGTGAGCTGGTACTCAAGGCCATCGAGAATGGCAAGCATGTGGTCACCGCGAACAAGGCGCTTATCGCTGTTCACGGTAATGAGATTTTCGCCAAGGCCCGCGAGAAGGGCGTGATCGTGGCGTTCGAAGCCGCCGTGGCCGGTGGTATCCCGGTGATCAAGGCGATCCGCGAGGGCCTGTCGGCCAACCGCATCAACTGGGTCGCGGGGATCATCAACGGCACCGGCAACTTCATCCTCACCGAGATGCGCGAGAAGGGTCGCACCTTCGAAGACGTGCTCGCCGAAGCCCAGGCCCTGGGTTACGCAGAGGCTGATCCGACGTTCGACGTGGAAGGCATCGACGCAGCGCACAAGCTGACGATCCTGGCCTCCATTGCGTTCGGCATTCCGTTGCAGTTCGACAAGGCCTACACCGAAGGCATCACCAAGCTGACCACCGCTGATGTGAACTACGCCGAAGCCTTGGGCTATCGCATCAAGCACCTGGGCGTGGCGCGCAGCACCGCCAACGGCATCGAGCTGCGCGTGCACCCGACCTTGATCCCGGCCGACCGCCTGATCGCCAACGTCAACGGCGTGATGAACGCGGTGATGGTCAACGGCGACGCCTCCGGCTCGACGCTGTTCTACGGCGCCGGTGCGGGCATGGAACCGACGGCCTCTTCGGTGATTGCCGACCTGGTGGACGTGGTTCGCGCCATGACCTCGGACCCGGAAAACCGTGTGCCGCACCTGGCCTTCCAGCCAGACTCGCTGTCGGCTCACCCGATTCTTCCGATCGAGGCCTGCGAAAGCGCCTACTACCTGCGCATCCAGGCCAAGGACCATCCGGGTGTGCTGGCCCAAGTGGCGAGTATCCTCTCGGAACGCGGCATCAACATCGAGTCGATCATGCAGAAGGAAGTCGAGGAACACGACGGCCTGGTGCCGATGATCCTGCTGACCCATCGTGTGGTCGAACAGCGCATCAACGACGCGATTGCGGCGCTGGAAGCGCTCCAGGGTGTCGTTGGCCCGGTGGTCCGTATCCGCGTCGAACATTTGAATTAATTTAGCGGCAAGCGGTAAGTTGCAGGCTGCGAACGAAGGCAAACTGGCCTTTGAATGTGTCGCTTGCAGCTTCAACGCTTGAAGCCCAAACCGAAGGTTTGCCCCATGCGCTATATCAGTACCCGCGGCCAGGCACCGGCCCTGAATTTCGAAGATGTCCTCCTGGCCGGCCTGGCCACGGACGGCGGTCTCTATGTGCCGGAAAACCTGCCGCGCTTCACCCAGGAAGAAATCGCTTCCTGGGCTGGCCTGCCGTATCACGAGCTGGCGTTCCGGGTCATGCGCCCGTTCGTCACCGGCAGCATCCCGGACGCCGATTTCAAGAAAATCCTGGAAGAGACCTATGGCGTCTTTTCCCACAACGCCATCGCACCGCTGCGTCAGCTCAACGGTAACGAATGGGTCATGGAGCTGTTCCACGGCCCCACCCTGGCGTTCAAGGACTTCGCCCTGCAATTGCTCGGTCGCCTGCTGGACTACGTGCTGCAAAAGCGTGGCGAGCGCGTGGTGATCGTCGGTGCTACCTCTGGCGACACCGGTTCGGCGGCCATCGAAGGCTGCAAGCACTGCGAGAACGTCGACATTTTCATCCTGCACCCGCACAACCGGGTTTCGGAAGTGCAGCGTCGGCAGATGACGACGATTTTCGGCGATAACATCCACAACATCGCCATCGAAGGCAACTTCGATGACTGCCAGGAAATGGTCAAGGCCAGTTTTGCCGACCAGAGCTTCCTCAAGGGCACGCGGCTGGTGGCGGTGAACTCGATCAACTGGGCGCGGATCATGGCCCAGATCGTGTATTACTTCCACGCGGCCCTGCAATTGGGCGGCCCGGCCCGCTCCGTATCGTTCTCGGTGCCGACCGGTAACTTCGGCGATATCTTCGCCGGCTACCTGGCGCGCAACATGGGCCTGCCGATCAATCAATTGATCGTCGCCACCAACCGCAACGACATCCTGCACCGCTTCATGAGCGGCAACCAGTACGTCAAGGAAACCCTGCACGCCACGCTGTCGCCTTCGATGGACATCATGGTGTCGTCGAACTTCGAACGCCTGCTGTTCGACCTGCACGGTCGCAATGGCGCGGCGATCGCCGGGCTGATGGACAGCTTCCGCCAGGGCGGCGGTTTCAGCGTCGAGCCCGAGCGCTGGACCGAAGCCCGCAAGTTGTTCGACTCACTGGCCGTGGACGATGAGCAGACTTGCGAAACCATCGCCGAGGTGTTCGAGCAGAGCGGTGAGTTGCTCGATCCGCACACGGCCATCGGCGTCAGGGCCGCTCGCGAGTGCCGTCGCAGCCTGGATATCCCGATGGTGATCCTGGGCACGGCACACCCGGTCAAGTTCCCGGAAGCCGTGGAGAAAGCCGGTGTAGGAAAAGCGCTCGAACTGCCTGCGCATCTTTCTGATTTGTTTGAGCGAGATGAGCGTTGCACCGTGTTGCCCAACGACTTGAAAGCCGTGCAGGCCTTTGTCAGTCAGCATGGCAACCGCGGCAAGCCGCTCTGACCGCGTAGACCTGTCACATTTTGAAGCCCGTCTCCTGACGGGCTTTCTTGTTTCTGCATGCCAAACTGGTCGGGTTTTCGCCCTTGGAGGGACGGGCGAGTCATCTCGAAGGAAATGCAGATGTCGTTTTTTATCAAAGGCAAGCCAGCCCTGGGCTGGGTCATGGGGCTGGCCCTGATGTACTGGGCGCAGGGGGGCAGTGCGGCGCAGTTGGCGGCTTTCGAAACGCCGCCGTTCAATCCTGGCGTACGGGTGGTGCTGGATGCGCAGGAACTGAAGTGGATCAAGGAGAACCCTCGAGTCATCGTGGCCACGATGCAGTTTCCGTTGTACCTGTTCAAGAATGAATTGGGGCAGTGGAACGGCCTGAACCACGACATTCTCCAGCGCATTGCGCAAATGACGGGCCTTGAGTTCGTGCATCGCGAATCGTTCTCCCCCGGCGAGTTGCTGACGATGCTGGAGAACAGCGAAGCCGACATGACGACCCTCTTGGCGATGAATGATGAACGCAAGGATTTCCTGAGTTTCAGCCATGCATTTGGTGGCTCGGGCTGGGTATTTGTTGGCCGTGATGGAGAGTCGATCCTCCATTCGCTGGAACAGTTGGAAGGCAAGGTCCTGGCGTTGCCGGCGCGGCATGCATTGGAGGCGGAGATCAGGCGCGACTACCCGGCCATCAAATTGCACACGACCAAGACCTATGGCGAGGCGCGGGCGTTGGTCGAGAGCCGGGAAGCCTATGCCACCATCGAAAATGAAACCGGGGTGCACCTTTATCCGGCGGGACAATTGCAGGTAGGCAGGGGCCTTGAGGGCAAGTGGGAACCCGACTACCTGGCGGTACGCCAAGACCTGAGCGTGCTGCTGAGTATCTTGAATAAAGCCCTGGAAGCCTTCCCGGCCGAGGACATGCGCGCGCTGCGTTCCAAATGGATGGCCGGCACCACTCCCCTCCAGGCGCCATCGATCTGGGAGCGGGTGTCCCGCTGGGGGTACTGGTGCGTGACCGTGGTCGTGGGTTTCGGCCTCCTGTCCCTGCTGTGGAACCGTCGCCTGCAGATACAGATCGACCAGCGCCTCAAGGCCGAGGCGATCCTCAAGGACCAACTGATGCTCCAACGGGCCTTGATGGATGCCATTCCCGACCCGATTTTCATCCGGGACCTGGAAGGGCGCCTGATCATGTGCAACAAAAGCTTCGAAGACCAGGTTGCGACCCGCTTCGAAAAGCTGCGGGGCACGCGGTTGACGGATTCGGCGGCATTCCCGCCGGCCACCGCCGAGTTGCTCCATGGGGAGGTGATGGAGCAATTGCGCACCGGCCAGTCTCGGTTCGTCGACCGACAATTGATGTTCAGCAGCGGATTGCGGGAAATCTATCATTGGTCGGTGCCCTTCTATGGGGCCGACGGGCAGTTGCGCGGCATTCTGGGAGGCTGGACCGATGCCGGGCGTTGCGACAAGTTGATGGCCTGACGCCGACCGTCACCACGCCAAAGGCTTCAAGAGCAGGCTGTTGTTTGCCTGTCATATTGGGCGCGCATGCTCGGTTGAACAGGTTGAAGGCGTGCCGGTTCGGTGCGCTGACGAACTTTCTGCTGCTGCCCACGGTCACTTACTGTGAACATGCAGTTGTTTTCGGACTATTGAAGGGTGAGCGAATGGAAAGTATCAGCCTATTGCTGGGTGAGGCTTTGAGCCCGTATCAAGTCACGCTGACTCCCTCCGGCGCCAAGGGCGAATGCCTGGTGACGCTGAAGAATGCCTCCGGGGCCATCATGGTCGAGCGAGTGTTCAATCGGGCCCAATTGACCGACAAGCGTCAGTTGACGGATGTGGTCGATGGTCTGCATCGCGATGTGCTGATTGCCGAGGGCCGCCTGGAGCCCTGTGTGATTGCGGCGCTGCGCAATCTGGCGCGCGACAAGGTCATGGTCGCGGCGAATTGACTGGGGTTTTGTGGGAACCTTCCTACACTTTGGTGAGTCAGATTCTTTACCAACAAGAGCGAGCATTGTGCTCCGGTGCTTGTCGCTTGTTGTACGGACCTTGAAGGGTCACGTTTAACCCCGAGTTGTCTCCCCACTTCTCGGGGTTTCTTTTTGCCTGGCTTTTACGTTTTTAGCGCGTTCTGTCAGGCGCTGGCGCCGTTGTGGGAGCAAAGCTTGCTCGCGAGGCGGCCTTACAGCCGGCCTGGTTCTCCCGCTCCCACAGTTTGATCTTCAGTGACTGCCCCTGTGGCGCGTCAAATGACCCCGTCGGCGCGCAGCTTGGCGATCTGTTGCGCATCGTAGCCAAGCTCGCCGAGCACTTGTGCGTTGTGTTCACCCAGCGCCGGCCCGACCCATTCGGATGTGCCCGGGGTGTCGGAGAGTTTCGGCACGATCCCTGGCATCTTGAACGCCTTGCCGTCCGGCAGCTTGGCCTGCAGGAACATTTCTCGGGCCAGGAATTGCGGATCGCTGAAC
Source organism: Pseudomonas sp. PF05 (assembly GCF_056521845.1). Taxonomy (NCBI): domain Bacteria; kingdom Pseudomonadati; phylum Pseudomonadota; class Gammaproteobacteria; order Pseudomonadales; family Pseudomonadaceae; genus Pseudomonas; species Pseudomonas sp. PF05. Next base: position 8,251 of record NZ_JBWLPW010000022.1, read on the forward strand.
ATATCCTCAGCGCTGAAGATCCGACTGGCCGGCACTCCGGCCTGGTTCAATTGGTCGATAACGCTATCGAGCGGCAGCGAGTTGACCCAGCGATCGATGACGCCGTACAGCTCGTCGCGGCGGCTGTCACGGCCATCGTTGCTGGCCAGTTGCGGGTCATTGGCCAAGTCGTCACGGCCGATGATCTGCATGAAGCGCTTGAAGATCGCGTCGCCGTTGGCACCAATCTGCACGTGTTTGCCGTCAGCGCTGGTGTGGATGGACGAGGGGGTGATGCCGGGCATGATGTTGCCGGTGCGCTCGCGGATGAACCCGAACACGTCGAACTCCGGCACCATGCTTTCCATCATGGCGAAAATCGCCTCGTACAAGGCCACATCCACCACTTGCCCGGTTCCGCCATTGATCTCGCGGTGACGCAGGGCCATCAATGCGCCAATCACGCCCCAGAGGGCGGCGATGGAGTCGCCGATGGAAATCCCGGTGCGCACCGGCGGACGGTCCTCGAACCCGGTGATGTATCGCAGCCCGCCCATGGACTCGCCCACGGCGCCAAACCCTGGCTGATCTTTCATCGGCCCGGTCTGGCCGAAGCCGGAAAGTCGCACCATCACCAGTTTCGGGTTCAGTGCGTGCAGGATATCCCAGCCCAGGCCGAGCTTTTCCAGTACGCCGGGGCGAAAATTCTCGATCAGGATATCGGCTTCGCCAATCAGTTTTTTCAGGATCGTCAGTCCTTCAGGGTGCTTGAGGTTCAAGGTCAGGGACTTCTTGTTGCGTGCCTGGACGAACCACCACAGCGAGGTGCCTTCGTACAGCTTGCGCCACTTGCGCAGGGGGTCACCGCCGTCGGGCGATTCGACCTTGATGACCTCGGCACCGAATTCGCCGCAGATGCGTGAGGCGAAGGGCCCGGCGATCAAGGTGCCGAGTTCGATGACTTTGACGCCGGCAAGGGGTTTGGCAGTAAGCGACATGACAGATCCTGTAGGACAAAGGCAGAACGAATAGAGCGTTTTATCATAGGCCAAGGTCAGTCGCCGCAGGTTGATGGTCGGCAATTCGTGGATTGCCCGCGTCATCGGTTAGACTTGCCGCCTTTCCTCGTATCAAGAAGCCCGTTCATGGCCCAGCCGTCCACGACCTATAAGTTTGAACTGAACCTCACCGACCTCGACCGCAATGTGTACGAGAATGTGAAGCAGACCATCGCCCGCCACCCTTCGGAAACCGAAGAGCGCATGACCGTGCGCCTGCTGGCCTACGCGTTCTGGTACAACGAGCTGCTGGCGTTTGGTCGTGGTCTGTCAGACGTCGACGAGCCTGCACTATGGGAAAAAAGCCTGGATGACCGTGTGCTGCACTGGATCGAAGTCGGCCAGCCGGATGCCGATCGCCTGACCTGGTGCTCGCGCCGGACCGAGCGCACCAGCCTGCTGGCCTACGGCAGCCTGCGGGTCTGGGAAAACAAGGTGATCCCGGCGGTCAAGAACCTGAAAAACGTCAACATCGCCGCCGTGCCCCAGGACGTGCTCGAAACCCTGGCCCAAGACATGCCCCGGGTGATCAAGTGGGACGTGATGATCAGCGAGGGCACGATTTTCGTGACCGACGACCGTGGCCAGCATGAAGTCCAGCTGCAATGGTTGCTGGGCGAGCGTGGTTGAGCCCGCCGGGCCCTGTAGGAGCTGTGTAGGAGCTGTGTAGGAGCTGTCGAGTGCAACGAGGCTGCGATCTTTCCCCTGACGCTTGAGTCTCAAGCGAAAGATCAAAAGATCAAAAGATCAAAAGATCAAAAGATCAAAAGATCAAAAGATCGCAGCCTTCGGCAGCTCCTACAGTGCAACCCAAGCGGGAGCAAGCTCCCTCGCCACCCGGATTTTCACCATTAAAGAGAAGTTTTCGTCCCCCCATGCGTATAGAACCCCGCCAACTGCCCGCCACCCTGCCATTTCTCGGTGACCTGCCGCCCCTGTTGACCCGCCTCTACGCAGCGCGTGGCGTGCAGTCCGAGGCTGAACTGGACAAGAGCCTGGCGCGCTTGATTCCCTTCCAGCAGCTCAAGGGGATCGACGCCGCGGTGGATCTGCTGGTGACGGCGCTGGAGCAACGCCAGCGCATCCTGATCGTGGGCGACTTCGATGCCGATGGCGCGACCGCCAGCACCGTGGGCATGCTGGGGTTGCGCCTGCTCGGTGCGGCCCATGTCGATTACCTGGTGCCCAATCGTTTCGAGTATGGCTACGGGCTGACGCCGGAAATCGTCGAAGTCGCCCTGGCCCGCGAACCACAGTTGCTGATCACCGTGGATAACGGTATTTCGAGCGTGGAAGGTGTGGCGGCGGCGAAAGCGGCGGGGCTCAAGGTGCTGGTCACCGACCACCACTTGCCCGGCCTCGAACTGCCGGCGGCCGATGCCATCGTCAATCCGAACCAGCCGGGCTGCGAGTTTCCGAGCAAGGCCCTGGCCGGTGTCGGCGTCATTTTTTATGTGCTGATGGCGCTGCGGGCGCGTCTGCGCAGCTTGGGGTGGTATGCCAGTACACCCCAGCCGAACATCGGTGAATTGCTCGACCTGGTGGCCTTGGGCAGCGTGGCCGACGTGGTGCCGCTGGACGCGAATAACCGGATCCTTGTGCACCAGGGCCTGGAGCGGATTCGCGCCGGACGCGCCCGGCCCGGCATCAAGGCCATCCTGGAAGTGGCCAAGCGCGATGCTTCACGGATTACCTCCACCGACCTCGGCTTTATCCTCGGGCCGCGTCTGAATGCGGCGGGGCGCCTGGATGACATGAGCCTGGGCATCGAATGCCTGCTCACCGACGACCCGGCCCTGGCACGGGAGATGGCGGCGCAACTGGACGGCATGAACCAGGATCGCAAGTCCATTGAGCAGGGCATGCAGCGCGAAGCCCTGGCCCAACTCAAGGACCTGCCGGTGGAGTCGATGCCATTCGGTTTGTGCCTGTTCGATCCGCAGTGGCACCAAGGGGTCATCGGCATCCTCGCCTCGCGGATGAAAGAACGCTATTTCCGTCCGACCATTGCCTTTGCCGATGCTGGGGACGGCTTGCTCAAGGGCTCGGGTCGCTCGGTGCCGGGCTTTCACATTCGCGATGCGCTGAGCGTGGTGGCGGCGCAGCATCCTACCCTGATCAGCAAGTACGGCGGTCACGCCATGGCGGCGGGGCTGACGCTGCAGGAGGCGAATTTTCCGTTGTTTGCCGAAGCGTTCGATGCGGAGGTGCGCCGGCAGTTGCGCGAAGAAGACCTGACCGGCCGGCTGTTGTCGGACGGCACCCTGGCGGTGGAGGAGTTCCACCTGGAACTGGCCCGGGCACTGCGCCACGCCGGTCCTTGGGGCCAGCATTTTCCCGAGCCGATGTTCCATGGCGTGTTCCAATTGGTCGAACAGCGCGTGGTGGGCGAACGGCACCTGAAGGTCATCCTCAAGAGCGAATGCGGCTCGGTGAAACTCGATGGCATCGCCTTTGGCATCGACCGCGAGATCTGGCCCAACCCTACGGTGCGCTGGGTGGAACTGGCCTACAAACTCGACCTCAACGAGTTCCGCGGCCAGGAAACGGTGCAATTGATGATTGCCCATATCGAGCCGCGGTAGGCACAAATGCTATCGATCAAATGATGAATCCTTGTGGCGAGGGGATTTATCCCCGCTGGGCTGCGCAGCAGCCCCAAAATATCCCAGCACCGCATTTATTCAGCCAAACGGCGTTGGGCGGGTTCACGGCTGCTTCGCAGCCGAGCGGGGATAAATCCCCTCGCCACAAAGTCGCAGGCCCGATCGAGAGCAATCTGGCCACACCGTCGGTTTTTAACTTCTGAACCCTCCGTCCTTGCGGGTTGTCGACTAGGCTCTAAGCACTGCTTGATAGCCCTTGTGACGTCTTGTCGAATTTTTTGCCCGCGGGGGCGGGTGTTGTACCTTTTGTCACTCGTCGACTTTTCAAACAGAACCCTGGAGCCTGCCCACTGATTCGAGAGGTGCCCCATGAGTCTGCTGCTGGAACCCTATACCCTTCGCCAATTGACCCTGCCCAATCGCATCGCGGTATCGCCAATGTGCCAGTATTCGAGCACCGATGGCCTGGCCAACGATTGGCACCTGGTGCATTTGGGCAGCCGTGCCGTGGGCGGTGCCGGCCTGGTGTTCACCGAAGCCACCGCCGTCACCGCCGAAGGTCGTATCACTGCCCAGGATTTGGGGCTGTGGAATGATGAACAGATCGAACCCTTGCAACGCATCACCCGTTTCATCACCGCCCAAGGGGCCGTGCCAGGCATACAACTGGCCCATGCCGGACGCAAGGCCAGCACCTGGCGACCCTGGCTGGGCAAGCATGGCAGCGTAAAACCGGCGGATGGCGGCTGGGTTCCAGTCGGCCCGTCACCGATTGCCTTCGATCCGCAACACACCCAGCCGGTGCAATTGGATGAAGGGCAAATCGCCGGCGTGATCCAGGCCTTCGTGGATTCGGCCAAGCGCGCGCTCACGGCCGGCTTCAAAGTGGTCGAGGTCCACGCGGCCCATGGTTATCTGCTGCATCAATTCCTGTCGCCCTTGAGCAATCAGCGACGTGATCAATACGGCGGCTCGTTCGAGAACCGCATCCGCCTGGTGCTGCAAGTCACCGAGGCGATCCGGGCCGTATGGCCTGAAGAGTTGCCGGTATTCGTTCGTGTCTCTGCCACCGATTGGGTCGAGGACGGTTGGAACCCGGATGAAACCGTGGAACTGGCGCGGCGATTCAGGGCCCTGGGGGTGGACTTGATCGATGTCTCATCGGGCGGCACCGCAGCCAATGCGGAAATTCCCACCGGCCCGGGTTACCAGACACGCTTTGCCGAGCGGGTGCGCAAGGAGTCGGAAATCGCCACCGGTACAGTCGGCATGATCACCGAACCGGCCCAGGCCGAACACATCCTGCGCACCTGCCAGGCCGACATCATCTTCCTGGCCCGCGAATTGTTGCGCGATCCGTACTGGGCCCTGCATGCCGATGATGACCTGGGCGGCCGCAAGGCCACGTGGCCGGCGCAGTACCAGCGGGCCACGCATCGGGACCAGCCGATTCATGAGTCGGATTTGCGCGATTGAGTGCTTGGTAAAACAAAAAGCCCCGGTCGTCATTGGCCGGGGCTTTTTGCTTATCTGGAGTCGTGGGTGTTTGTACTGCCGTCTTCGCGAGCAAGCTCGCTCCCACAGGGTCTGTGTGAACAACACAAAGCTACTGTGGGAGCGGGCTTGCTCGCGAAGGCGTCATTCCTGACGCTGCCAGGCTCAGGGATACTTGCGCTTATCCGGCGCCGGCGGGAAGTACTGGTATAACCAGGTCTCGCTCAAGGTGCGGTCCTTGGTGCGAATGAACAGGCGCATTTGCACCGGTTCCACACTGTCGTCGGTCGGGTACCAGTCGAAGGTGATGCGGTAGCCCTTGATTGCATCTATCACCAGCACGTTGAAGTCCTTCACTTCACCATGGGAGCAGGTCACCACCGGTTCGATGCCGGTGCCCGGCGGCAGTTGGTCGAGGCCGCCGCCGCTGAAGTCCACGGCAAAGCGACGGGCCCAGACGGTCGGGTAATGCTCGCCCGGAGTCCAGCCTTCGATGAAGCCGCCCATGCCTGAGCGGGTCGCGTCGACGCGGGCCAGGTCCGTGCTCACCGGCGGCAGCGCGCTCCAGTAGAGTTTGTAGCCATAGTTCAGAGAGTCACCGGCGGCCACCGGTTTTTTCGGTGTCCAGAACGCAACAATGTTGTCCAGGGTTTCGCCAGTGGTAGGAATCTCCAGCAAGTCGACCGAGCCTTCGCCCCAGGCCGTCGTCGGCTCGACCCACAGGCTTGGGCGCTTGCTGTACCAGTCCACGGTGTCCTGGTAGCTGGCAAAGTCGTGGTCGGTCTGCACCAGGCCGAAGCCTTTGGGGTCCTTGTCGGCGAAGGCGTTGAATTGCAGGGTGGCAGGGTTGTTCAGCGGACGGCACACCCACTCGCCGTTGCCGCGCCACATGGCCAGCCGGTCGGAGTCGTGGATTTGCGGGTGAATGGTGTCGCACATGCGCCGTTCGACGGTGCCACAGCTGAACATGCTGGTCATCGGCGCGATCCCCAGTTGCTCGATGGCTGTTCGGGCATTGATGTGCGCGTCGATCTCCATCACCACCCGGGTCGGTTGGCAATCGATATCAAACCGATAGGCACCGGTGGCGCTGGGTGAGTCGAGCAGGGCGTAGACCACGAACCGGGTGCTGTTCTTTTCCGGGGTTTCGAACCAGAACTTGGTGAAGTCCGGGAACTCCTCACGCTTCTTCGCATAGGTGTCGATGGCCAGGCCGCGGGCCGACAGCCCGTACTGGCCGCTGGCGTCCACGGCGCGGAAGTAGCTGGCCCCCAGAAACGAAACGATGTCGTGCCGGTCCAGCTCCGGTGCCTTGAAGACGCGAAAGCCGGCGAAGCCCAGGTCACCCTTCAGTTGCGCGGTGTTGACCGTGGTTTTCTCATAGTTGAACAGTTCCGGGCGAAAGTGCACCTCACGGGCCATACGCGTCTTCGGATCGACGCTGTACATGCGCACCGGCTGCTTGAAGCCCATGCCGACGTGGAAGAACTGCGCGTCCAGTTGCCGCCCGTCCAAGTCATTCCACAGGGAGTGGTTGGCGTCGTACTGGATGGCGTTGAACTGCAGCGGCGACATCAGGGCCAGGGTTTCTGGCAGCACCTGCTTGGTGTCGACGTAGCGGCTCTTGGCCAGCTGTCGGGCCTGATCCTTCAAGCCGTTGAAATCGAAGGGACGGGCTTGGCCGTCGGCAGTCTGATCGCCGGCCCAGGCGCGTGCGGCCATGAGCCCGGAGGCCGACAGCCCGGTGTAGGCGGCGAAGGCCATGGAGGCCTTGAGCAGATTCCTGCGGTGCATAAATACAACCTTTCTCGAAACAATCCCGAGCCGATCCTGGCAACAGAGACTGATAAGGGAGTTCGGACATGCCTTTGGCCAAACGCGACGAACGTTAGAACAGATGCCTGAGAGCTGGATCGGTTCACCGAGGCGAAAAATCATAGGGGAAATGCGGGCTTCGAGAGAAAAGAAAGCGTGGCTTGGTCAAACTTTCTTACAGTTATTTCTTTTTTTATGTCGATTTCGACTTTTTTTGACTAATTACTCTAATTCCCCCTTTCCACGCTTTGAATCCTCCCTATTCTTTAGCGTGAAGACGATCTAACCCGGATCCAGACGGTGCTATCAGGTCAAACCTCGACGTAAAGAAGGACAGTTCATGACAAAAATACAGGGCATTGCCGAAATGCTGGGGATCTTTCCAGGCCTGACCAACCCGCGCAAAACACGTCGGCTCAGCCTGGAAGAGTTAAGGCTGGTGGAGCGCTATCGGGAATTGTCGGAAAACGACCGCATCGCCATGCGCTACCTGGTGGATGCGATGCGCAGTGTTTCGCGGTTTTGACCAGAGACCCTGCAGTCTTTAAATGGCCTCTCAGTTTTCCTACCAGCGAGTGGGAGTTTTCAAACGAGGCCAAGCACATCGGCCTACCGTCAGCGGCGGTTGCAGGCCTGGGCGCGAAGTATTACTTTTCTATGCAAAGTAATACTTCGAGGAGAATACAATGCCGACGACGATGACCAGTAAAGGACAAGTCACCATTCCCAAACCCATCCGCGACGCGCTGCACTTGATTCCTGGCTGTGCGGTAGAGTTCAGCATCAATGCACAGGGCGAGGTAGTGCTGCATGCAGGTAAATCTGGAACAGCCGAGGCTGCCATTAGTGATCGTTTTGAAGCTGTCCGTGGCAGGGCGGATATCAAATGGCGCACAGACGATCTTATGGCCCTGTTGCGTGGTGAAGACTGATGATATTGGTCGATACCAACGTGTTGATCGATGTGCTGGAGGATGATCCGGTTTGGGCTGATTGGTCCATCGAGCAGATGCGTGCCCAATCCAAAATTCACAATTTGGTAATCAATCCAGTTATTTATGCTGAACTGTCCCAGACATTTTCTACCTTCGAAGCGTTGGATGAGGTTGTCGAAGAGATGGGGCTGCTAATGCAGGAGGTACCTCGTCCGGCGTTGTTTTTGGCAGGGAAGGCTTTTGTGCGTTATCGAAAGGTAGGCGGTGGCAAAAATAATGTGCTTGCCGATTTTTTCATCGGTGCCCATGCGGCTGTCAAGCGTCTTCCTTTGCTTACACGTGACCCGAAGCGCTACCGAAATTATTTTCCTTCGGTGCAGTTGGTGGTGCCATCGTGAGGTGCGCTTCACCACGACCAATATCGTCCCCTTGGTCGTGGTGTAATCGCAATTGGCATTGGCTCAATGCTTGAACATCACATGCCGCACCACCGTGTAATCCTCCAGCCCATACATGGACATGTCCTTGCCGTAGCCGGAACGTTTCTGACCGCCATGGGGCATTTCGCTGACGAGCATGAAGTGGGTGTTCACCCAGGTGCAGCCGTATTGCAGGCGTGCCGACAGGCGATGGGCGCGGCCGATGTCGGCGGTCCACACCGATGAGGCCAGGCCGTAGTCCGAATCGTTGGCCCAGGCCAGCACTTGTGCTTCGTCGACGAAGGGCGTGACGGACACCACCGGGCCGAAGACTTCCCGACGGACGATTTCGTCGTCCTGCTGGGCGTCGGCCAATACTGTCGGTTCGAAGAAGAACCCGTTGCCCTCCACCGCCTTGCCACCGGTGATCAGGCGGATATGCGGCTGGGCGATGGCCCGTTCGACGAATCCGGCCACGCGGTCGCGGTGCTGGGCGGTGATCAGCGGGCCCATCTCGGTGTCTGGCGCCGTTTGCAGGCCATACATGATGCTGCTCACCGCAGCGCCGAGCTTCTCGACAAACTGCTCGTAGATGCCTTGCTGGGCATAGATGCGGCAGGCGGCGGTGCAGTCCTGGCCGGCGTTGTAGAAACCGAAGGTGCGGATGCCTTCCACGGCCGCGTCAATGTCGGCGTCGTCGAAAATGATCACCGGGGCCTTGCCGCCCAGTTCCATGTGCATGCGCTTGACGCTGTCGGCGGTGCTGGAAATGATGTTCGAGCCGGTGGCGATGGAGCCGGTCAGCGACACCATGCGCACTTTCGGGTGAGTGACCAGCGGGTTGCCGACGGTTTGCCCACGCCCGAAGATCACGTTGAGCACGCCGGCCGGGAAAATCTCCGACGCCAGCTCTGCCAGGCGCAACGCGGTCAGTGGGGTCTGCTCTGACGGCTTGAGCACCACGGTATTACCGGCGGCCAGGGCCGGGGCGATTTTCCAGGCGACCATCATCAGCGGGTAGTTCCACGGCGCGATGGAGGCGATGACGCCCACCGGGTCGCGGCGGATCATCGAGGTGTGTCCCGGCAGGTATTCGCCGCCCGCCGAACCACTCATGCAGCGGCTGGCGCCGGCAAAGAAGCGGAACACGTCGGCAATCGCCGGGATCTCGTCATTCAGCGCGGCGCTCAAGGGCTTGCCGCAGTTGTCCGACTCCAGTTTTGCCAGTTCTTCGCCGTGGGCTTCGATGGCGTCGGCCAGCTTGAGCAGCAACAGGGAACGGTCCTTGGGCGGTACTTGCGACCAGGACTCGAAGGCCGCGTCGGCGGCGCGCACGGCGGCATCGACCTGGGCCTCGCTGGCTTCATTGATCTCCACCAGCACCCGGCCCAGCGCCGGGTTGAACACAGCCTGGCCAGGGCCTTCGCCGTTCACCAGGTGGCCGTTGATCAGCAGTTTGGTTTGCATAGCATTGTCCTCATCGAAACAGTTCTGTGTCTGCTGGAACCGATCCCACAAAAAACTCTGTGGGAAAAGGGCTTACTTCCCGCCGCTCCCGGCCACGCTCTCACCACCGCGGGTCAGGTAATACGCGCCCAATATCGGCAACATCGTGACCATCATCACCAGCATTGCCACCACGTTGGTCACCGGCACATCGCGCGGGCGGCTGAGTTGGTTGAGCAGCCACAGTGGCAAGGTGCGTTCGTGGCCGGCGGTGAAGGTGGTGACGATGATTTCGTCGAACGACAGCGCGAAGGCCAGCATCCCGCCGGCCAGCAGTGCCGACCCCAGGTTAGGCAAGATGATGTAGCGAAAGGTCTGCCAGCCGTCGGCGCCCAGGTCCATCGACGCCTCGATCAGGCTGTGGGAGGTGCGGCGCAGGCGGGCGATGACGTTGTTGTAGACGATCACCACGCAAAACGTGGCATGGCCGACGACGATGGTGAACATGCCCGGCTCTATACCCAGGGTCTTGAAGGTCGCCAGCAGCGCAATGCCGGTGATGATGCCCGGCAAGGCAATCGGCAGGATCAGCATCAGCGAAATGCCCTGTTTGCCGAAGAAATCGCGCCGGTACAGCGCCGCCGAGGCCAGGGTGCCGAGCACCATGGCGATCAGCGTGGCGATGGCCGCGACCTGCAACGACAGCTTGATCGCCTCCAGCACATCCGGGCGCGAGAAAGCGATGCTGAACCACTTCAGGGTCAGGCCCTTGGGCGGAAAGCTGAACGCTGCGTCCTCGGTATTGAAGGCGTAGAGGAAGATGATCAGGATCGGGAAATGCAGGAACACCAGCCCGCCCCACGCCGCGATCCGCAAGCCCCACGAGGCCCGGTCTTGAGAGTCAGAGTGCATCGAATGCTCCCAGTCGCTTGACGATGGATAAGTAGAGGGCGATCAGCACGATGGGCACCAGGGTGAACGCCGCGGCCATGGGCATGTTGCCGATGGCGCCTTGCTGGGCGTAGACCATGCTGCCGACGAAGTAGCCCGGCGGGCCCACCAGTTGCGGCACGATGAAATCCCCCAGGGTCAGTGAGAAAGTGAAGATCGAACCGGCGGCAATGCCCGGGATCGACAGCGGCAGGATCACCTGCATGAACGTCTGGTGTGGCCTGGCGCCCAGGTCGGCCGAGGCTTGCAGCAGCGACGGCGGCAGACGCTCCAGGGACGCCTGGATCGGCAGGATCATGAACGGCAGCCAGATGTAGACGAATACCAGAAAACGCCCCAGGTGAGAGGTGGACAAGGTACTGCCGCCTACGCCCGGGATCCCCAGCACGAACTGCAACACCGGCCCCAGGCCCAGGTGCTGGACGAACCACTGCGCCACGCCACCCTTGGCCAGCAGCAGCGTCCACGCATAGGCCTTGACGATATAGCTGGCCCACATCGGCAGCATCACCGCGATGTAGAAGAACGCCTTGGTCTTGCCGCGAGTGTAGCGCGCCATGTAGTAGGCGATCGGGAACGCGACGATGGCGCTGGCGATGGACACCGCTATCGCCATGCTCAGGGTGCGCAAAATGATGTCGAAATTGGAGGGTTGGAACAGCGCCGCGAAATTCGTCAGGGTCAGGTCCGGCGTGACCGTCATGGTGAAGTCGTCGAAGGTATAGAAACCCTGCCACAGCAAGGTCAGCAGCGAGCCCAGGTAGATCGCGCCGAACCAGATCAGCGGCGGCACCAGCAACATCGACAGGTACAGGTTGGGCCGTCGGTACAGCAGGTTGGAAAACCGTCGCAACGGTGAGCCGGACGTGGGCTTTGGAGTGATGGCCAAGCTGCTCATCTCACACCTCGCCACTGACGGTGTCGTGCAGTGCGACCATCGCCTCCCGCGCCCAGCGTACGCTCAGGTGCTGGCCGGTCTGGTGCTGGGCCGTGTCGTCGAGCCACTGGGTGTTGGCCTGGCTGAGGTTCAGGGTCTGGCCGTTGGCAAGTTTCAACTCGTAGCGCGTGGCGCTGCCCTGGTACTGGATGTCGTGCAGCAGGCCGTGGACTTCGATCTCACCACTGGCCAACGGGCCCTCGGCGAAACGCACATGTTCCGGGCGGATCGAGAACGGTTGTGGATGACCGCTCAGTTCTCGGGCCAGCTCGCCACGAATCACGTTGGAGGTGCCGACGAATTCGGCGACGAAGGTGGTCGCCGGTTTCATGTACAAGTTGCGTGGGGTGTCGACTTGTTCGATACGGCCCTTGTTGAACACGGCCACGCGGTCGGACATCGACAGTGCTTCGGTCTGGTCGTGGGTGACGAAAATGAAGGTAATGCCTAGCTGGCGTTGCAGCTTTTTCAATTCGCCCTGCATCTGTTCGCGCAGCTTCAGGTCGAGGGCGCCCAGGGGTTCATCGAGCAGCAATACCCGTGGACGATTGACCAGCGCTCGGGCCAGGGCCACGCGTTGGCGCTGGCCGCCGGAGAGCTGCACCGGCTTGCGTTCGCCGTAGCCGCCCAGGGCGACCATCTCCAGCGCTTCGTCGGCGCGCTGGATGCGCTCGGACTTGGCGACACCTTTGACTTTCAGGCCGTAGGCCACGTTGTCGCGCACGTTCATATGGGGGAAGAGGGCGTAATCCTGGAACACTGTGTTGACGTCCCGCTGGTACGGCGCAAGCCCGGTGGCCTCTTCGCCGTGGATGCGGATCGAGCCGGCACTGGGTTGCTCGAACCCGGCGATCAGCCGCAGGCAGGTGGTCTTGCCCGAGCCGGACGGGCCCAGCATGGAAAAGAACTCGCCGTCCTGAATGTCGATGCAAACCCGGTCAACGGCCTTCACATCGCCGAACTGACGGGATACCTGGATGAATTGGACTGCAAGCGTCATGGTGCGGGGCTCCAAAAAGCGCGACTTCTATTGGATGGAGGGTGGGTGGGTGGGGCACCAAACTGTGGCGAGGGGATTTATCCCCGCTGGGGCGCGAAGCGCCCCCAAACTGAAGACTCTGACTATCAGGCAGATTGAGTCGCCTGTTTTGGGGCTGCTTCGCAGCCCAGCGGGGATAAATCCCCTCGCCACAAGAGCAGATTTTCATCTGCTGTGTTCATGCCGGCTGATTGGCCTTAACGCCCGCCCATGATCGCAATGTAGTCCTGGGTCCAGCGGCTGTACGGCACGAACTTGCCGCCCTCGGCCTGTGGGGTTTTCCAGAAGGCGATCTTGTCGAACTGATCGAAACCGTTGGTCTTGCAGCCCTCGGCGCCCAGCAGTTCGCTGGCCTTGCACGCCGCCGGTACCGCCGGCAACGAGCCGAACCACGCGGCGACGTCACCCTGGACTTTCGGTTGCAGCGACCAGTCCATCCACTTGTAGGCGCAGTTGGGGTGCTTGGCTTCGGCGTGCAACATCGTGGTGTCGGCCCAGCCGGTGGCGCCTTCTTTTGGAATGGTCGAGGCGATCGGTTGCTTCTCGTTCATCAACCCGTTGACCTGATACGGCCAGGCGCCGGAGGCCACCACGCCTTCGTTCTTGAAGTCGCTCATCTGCACGGTGGTGTCGTGCCAGTAGCGGTGGATCAGCGGTTGCTGGGCCCGCAGCAATTCCAGCACGGCCTTGTACTGGGCTTCGTCGAGTTGGTAGGGGTCCTTGATGCCCAGCTCAGGCTTGGCGGTCTTGAGGTACAGCGCCGCGTCGGCGATGTAGATCGGGCCATCGTAGGCTTGCACGCGGCCTTTGTTCGGCTTGCCGTCGGGCAGGTTCTGGGCGCTGAACAGCACGCTCCAACTGGTAGGCGCCTGCTTGAACACCTCGGTGTTGTACATCAGCACGTTCGGGCCCCACTGGTACGGGGTGCCGTAGGTCTGCTGGTTGACCACGTACCATGGTGCATCCTTGAGACGCGGGTCGAGGCTTTTCCAGTTGGGGATCAGCGCGGTGTTGATCGGCTGTACGCGCTTGCCGGCAATCAGCCGTAGCGAGGCGTCGCCCGAGGCGGTGACCAGGTCGTAGCCACCCTTGGCCATCAGGCTGACCATTTCGTCGGACGTCGCGGCGGTTTTCACATTGACCTTGCAACCGGTTTCCTTCTCGAAACCCGTGACCCAATCGTAGGCCTTGTCGCTTTCGCCGCGTTCGATGTAACCCGGCCAGGCGACGATATCCAGTTGGCCCTCACCGGCGCCGACGGCCTTGAGCGGTTCGGCGGCCTGGAGGCTGACGCTGGTCAGCAGCGCCGTGGTCATTGCACTGAGCAATACGGTCTTGTGCGCGTACATGGAAATCCCTCTTGCTTTAATTATGGTCGGGGCAGGGTTCGAACAGGGTGAAGCGCCATGGATGGCCTGTTATTAGAGTAGTGCTGTTATCTACAGATGCTGGCCGTGGCGAGCCATGATGTGGCGCACCACGCTGTAGTCCTGTAGCGAATCGCTGGACAGGTCCTTCCCATAGCCCGAACGTTTCAGGCCGCCGTGGGGCATTTCGCTGACCAGCATGAAATGACTGTTGATCCAGGTGCAGCCGTATTGCAGCCGCGCCGCCACTTGCATGGCCTTGTCCAGGTTCTGGGTCCATACCGAGGACGCCAGGCCGTATTCGGAATCGTTGGCCCAGTCCACCGCCTGGCTGAGTTCGTCGAAGCGGGTCACGGTGACGACCGGGCCGAACACTTCGCGCTGGACGATTTCATCGCTTTGCTTGCAGCCGGCCAGCAGCGTGGGCTGGTAGTAGAAACCGGCGCCGGAATGCACCGCTGCGCCGGTAATGCGTTCGATGTGTGGCTGGCCGAGGGCGCGCTCGACGAAACTGGCGACCCGGTCGCGCTGGCGAGTGCTGATCAGCGGGCCGATCTCATTGTCGGCGTCGCGCTTGCCGGCAAAGCGCAGGCTGCTGACCGCCGCGCCGAGTTCGGCCACCAGGCGGTCGTGGATCCCGTCCTGGGCGTAGATCCGGCAGGCCGCGGTGCAATCCTGCCCCGCGTTGTAATAACCGTAGGTGCGCACGCCTTCGACCACGGCCTGGATGTCGGCGTCGTTGCACACGATTACGGGCGCCTTGCCACCCAGCTCCAGGTGCGTGCGCTTGAGGGTTTTGGCCGCAGCCTGGAGGATCTTCTGCCCCGTGACGATATCGCCGGTCAGCGAGACCATGCGCACTTTGGGATGGCTGACCAGATGGCTGCCCACACCTTCGCCGCCTCCGCAGAGGATGTTGATCACGCCCCGTGGCAGGAGCTGGGCCAGCGTCGGCGCCAAGGCCAGGATCGACAGCGGTGTGTGTTCCGACGGCTTGAACACCAGCGTATTGCCGGCGGCCAGGGCCGGGGCGATTTTCCAGGCGGCCATCATGATCGGGTAGTTCCACGGCGCAATGGACGCCACCACGCCGATCGGGTCGCGACGCACCATGCTGGTGTAGCCGGGCAGGTATTCGCCACTGAGCTGGCCGGTCTGGCAGCGCACCGCGCCGGCGAAGAAACGGAATACATCCACCGTGGCGCTGAGGTCATCCTGGCGCGCCAGGTGCAGCGGCTTGCCGCAGTTCAAGGATTCGAGGCGCGCCAGCTCATCGGCGTTCTTTTCGATGGCGCTGGCGATGTCCAGCAGCAGGTTCGAGCGTTGTTGCGGCGTGGTGCGCGACCAGCCGTCGAAGGCCTGATGGGCGGCGAGGATCGCGGCTTCGACCTGCTCGGCACTGGCCTCGGCGATGTGAGCCAGCACTTCGCCGCTGGCCGGGTTGAGGATCGGCTCGACAATGCCTTCGCCGGGAACCAGTTCCCCGTCGATCAGCAACGCGGTGCACAACGGGGCTTGCGTACCAGCCATGTTCGCCTTCTCTTTTAAGGGTGATGACTACTGCCAGTTAAAAAAAGAACCCACAGCAAGAGAGTGGTGCAGTCAGATTAGTGCTCGGATCCGAGGACAACAAATTCGAAATACTCAAGGCTGCGTTCGATTAAATAGATAGCCTGCGCCCGCCATGGGGCTGTTCCCGGGCGACGGCCAGGAACGGGTCGACCGACGCCGGGCGCGCCGTGCCCCGGCGCCAAGCCAGGCCGACGTCGAGGGTCTGGTTGAGGTCGGCAATCGGTCGCGCTTCGATGATGTCGCCTTCCAGCGACCATGGGCGGTACGTCATGTCCGGTTGGATCGACACCCCCAAACCTGCCGCCACCAGGCTGCGCACCGCTTCGGTCGAGGCAGTACGCAGGGTGATCCTCGGTTGCAGGCCGGCACCGCGCCACAAGCGTTGGGCGTTGCGGTCCATTTCATCGACGTTCAGCTGAATCAGCGGCTCGCGGGCCACGTCGGCCAGGCTGATGCTGTCGTGTTCCAGCAGCGGGTGCTGCGCCGGCAGCCACAAACGGTGTGGCGAATGCGTCAGGACTTCGGTCTGCAAGGCGTGACGGTCTTCCAGGTTGGACAGGATCAACACCCCGACGTCGATTTCGCCGCTGACCAGCAAATGCTCGATGTACGGCCGCTCGTCCTCCATTACGCGGATGTCCACGTTGGGATAGGCGCGCTGGAAACGGGTCAGCAGGTCCGCCAGGTAATACCCTGCGACCAGGCTGGTGACGCCAATGGTGACTTGGCCGGCGATCTGGTCTGTGCTCTGTTGCAGGCTGCGCTTGGCGTTGTCGACGGTGGCCAGGATCAGGTGGGCCTGGCGCAGGAATTGATGCCCCTGGTGTGTCAGGGTCATGCCCTTGGCGTGGCGGTTGAACAGGCTGACGCCGATTTCCTGCTCCAGTTGCTGGATGGCCAGGGTCAAGGTGGACTGGGAAATGAATGCCGTTTGCGCAGCGGCAGAGATGGAGCCGGTTTCGGCCACGGCGATGAAATGGCGGATCTGACGCAGGGTCATCATGGTCGAATACCCGATGGGCGGTTTTATCGATGTGCTTGAGTGTATATCGTTTTTTTAGAAGGGCAGGTGAGCGCTTCGCTGAAAACGTCAGGCAACATCTGGAAGCAATCTCGCCCGAGGCGCCGGGGCACTTTCGATCTAGGCTGGTGGCCTCAAGTTGACCCAATAGGTGGAGGCAACAAATGAACACCCGTGGATTGCTCGATCAGCTTCTCAAGTCCGGCCAGCAAATGTTGCAGAACAAGGCTGGCTCCCAGGGCAAGTCGTCCGGCGGCCTGGGCGGGTTGCTCGGCGGCTCCGGCAACCTGGGCGGGATGCTTTCCGGCGCGGGCGGCGGAGCGCTGGCCGCCGGGGCCATGGGCCTGTTGCTGGGCAACAAGAAAGCCCGCAGCTTCGGGGGCAAGGCCCTGGCCTATGGTGGCCTCGCGGCCTTGGGCGTGATCGCCTACAAGGCCTACGGCAACTGGCAGGCCCAGCAGGGCAGCGCGCCGAAAACCGAACCGCAGACCCTCGACCGCGTGCCCCCGGCTCAGGTCGAGCAGCATAGCCAGGCGATCCTCAAGGCGCTGGTGGCGGCGGCCAAGGCCGACGGCCATGTGGACGAGCGCGAGCGGCAGCTGATCGAAGGCGAGTTCACCAAGCTCGACAACGACCAGGAACTGCAACACTGGCTGCACGCCGAACTCAACAAGCCCCTGGACCCCACCGACGTCGCCCGCGCCGCCAGCACCCCGGAAATGGCGGCGGAAATGTACATCGCCAGCGTGATGCTGGTGGACGAGGAAAACTTCATGGAGAAGTCCTACCTCGATGAACTGGCGCGCCAACTCAAGCTTGAGCCGGGGCTGAAGGCTGAACTGGAAAAGCAGGTGCGCCAGGCGACTGTATAGAACACTCCCAACCTATCCCTGTGGGAGCGAGCTTGCTCGCGATGGGGCCCAGTCAGTTATAGCTTCGTTGCCTGACGCCCCGCTATCGCGAGCAAGCTCGCTCCCACAGAGGCATTGCTCATCTTGAGAAAACTACAAGCCTCGCCTTCGTCAAAATCCCCTCATACCGCCATACAGGCCCGACGCCGCCCTCGGCTATACTCCCCAGCATTTTCAAGTGCCCCGAGGTTTGACTGTGAAGAATTGGACATTGCGCCAACGCATCCTGGCGAGTTTTGCAGTGATCATCGCCATCATGCTGTTGATGGTGGTTGTCTCCTATTCACGGTTGTTGAAGATCCAGGACAGTGAAGAAAACGTCCGGGTCGATGCGGTGCCAGGGGTGTATTACAGCTCCATGATTCGCGGTGGCTGGGTCGACAGCTACGTCTTGACCCAACAGATCGTCGGTCTTTCGGGCAACCGGGAAGTCACCGCCGAAGACAAGGCCCGTTACCAGGGCTTCGAGCGGCACCTGCGCGAAGAAATACAGAACTATCAAAAACTGATCCAGAACCCGGCCGACCAAGCCTCTTTCGACGAATTCGAGGCCAATCACCTGGCGTTCAACCAGGCCATGGCCAAGGTCCTGGACTTGTACCAGCGCAAGGATTACGAAGGTGCGCGGCAGGCCTTGGACAAAGAGCTGACGCCAGCATGGATCGGCGGCCGTGGGCATTTGGATCACATCATCGAGCGCAATCGCGAGCTGGCGGAAAACGCCACCCAGACCATTGGTGATGCGGTGACGGCAGCCAAGGTCGCCATGGGCCTGTCGTTACTGGTCGCGCTGATCGTCGCCGCACTCTGTGGCCTGTTGCTGATGCGGGCGATCATGGGGCCGATGAACCGCATCGTCGAAATCCTCGAGATCATGCGCAGCGGCGACCTGAGCGGGCGCTTGAACCTGGCGCGCAAAGACGAATTCGGCGCCGTGGAAACCGGCTTCAACGACATGATGGCCGAGCTGACCTCACTGGTGTCCCAGGCCCAACGCTCTTCGGTGCAGGTCACCACTTCGGTGACCGAGATCGCCGCCACCTCGCGCCAGCAACAGGCCACGGCCACCGAAACTGCCGCCACCACCACCGAGATCGGCGCGACATCCCGGGAAATCGCCGCCACCTCCCGAGACCTGGTGCGCACCATGACCGAAGTGTCCAGCGCCGCCGACCAGGCCTCGGTGGCCGCCGGCTCCGGCCAGCAAGGCCTGGCGCGCATGGAGGAAACCATGCATTCGGTGATGGGCGCCGCCGACCTGGTGAACGCCAAGCTGGCGATCCTCAACGAGAAGGCCGGCAACATCAACCAGGTGGTGGTGACCATCGTCAAAGTGGCCGACCAGACCAACCTGTTGTCCCTCAACGCGGCCATCGAGGCCGAAAAGGCTGGCGAGTACGGTCGCGGGTTTGCCGTGGTTGCCACTGAAGTACGACGCCTGGCTGACCAGACTGCCGTGGCGACCTATGACATCGAGCAGATGGTGCGCGAGATCCAGTCCGCGGTGTCGGCCGGGGTGATGGGCATGGACAAGTTCTCCGAAGAGGTGCGCCGGGGCATGGCCGAGGTGCAGCAGGTCGGTGAGCAACTGTCGCAGATCATTCATCAGGTCCAGGCCCTGGCGCCGCGGGTGTTGATGGTCAACGAAGGCATGCAGGCCCAGGCCACCGGTGCCGAGCAGATCAACCACGCCCTGGTGCAACTGGGCGATGCCAGCAGCCAGACGGTGGAGTCCCTGCGCCAGGCCAGTTCCGCCATCGACGAACTGAGCCAGGTAGCCGTAGGGCTGCGCAGCGGCGTCTCGCGTTTCAAAGTCTGATGGGCGAACTCGAGACCCGGCGTGGCACCGCGCCGACGGCCCGCCAGATGTTGTTCCTGGTGTTCTGCATCGGCCACGAACGCTACGCCCTGCAGGCCATCGATGTGGTGGAAGTGCTGCCGCGCCTGCCCCTCAAGCCGATCGCCCAGGCGCCGTCCTGGGTGGCGGGGGTGTTTGCCTGGCGTGGCACGGTAGTGCCGGTGATCGACCTGTGCGCCCTGACCTTTGGCCACAGCGCCAAGGCCCGGACCAGTACGCGACTGGTGCTGGTGCGCTATCAGGGCGACACGCAACAAACGGGACAGGTGCTGGGCCTGATCCTGGAACAGGCGACCGACACCGTGCGCTGTGACCCGGCCGATTTCAAACCCTATGGGCTGGACAACCGGCAGGCGCCGTACCTCGGCCCGGTGCGCGAAGATGCCCAGGGGTTACTGCAATGGGTGCGGGTCAATGACCTGCTCGATGAATCCGTTCGGGCGCTGCTGTTTCCTGCGCCGCCGCTGAACCTCGACGACCTCGAGACAACGCCATGAATAACGACCAGCGTTTTTTCGATTTCCTCAAGGAGCGCATCGGCCTGGATGTGACCTCCGTCGGCACCGCGATCATCGAGCGGGCCGTGCGCCAGCGCATCGGTGCCGTGCCCGGGCGAACCGCCGATGAATATTGGCAGGGCCTGCAGCATTCGTCCCCGGAGCAGCAGGCGCTGATCGAAGCGGTGATCGTTCCGGAGACCTGGTTCTTCCGCTACCCCGAATCCTTCGCGACCCTCGCCAGGCTGGCCGTCAAGCGCCTGGCCGAGATCAAGCACCTGCGCGCGCTGCGCATCCTCAGCTTGCCGTGTTCCACCGGCGAAGAACCTTATTCCATTGCCATGGCCTTGCTCGACGCAGGCCTGGGGCCACATCAGTTCAAGGTGGACGGCCTGGACGTCAGCCCGCTGTCGGTGGCGCGGGCCAAGGAGGCGCGCTACGGCAGGAATTCCTTCCGTGGCGCAGAGTTGGGTTTTCGCGAGCGGCACTTCGACGCCGAAGCCGAAGGCTACCGCCTCAGCGAGCGGGTGCGCGAGCAGGTGCGCTTGCAGGTGGGCAACCTGCTGGATCCGGCCTTGCTGGTAAACGAGGCTCCTTACGACTTTGTGTTCTGTCGCAACCTGTTGATCTATTTCGATCAGCCGACCCAGCAGCAGGTGTTCGAGGTGCTCAAGCGCCTGACCCATCAGGACGGTGTGCTGTTTATCGGTCCCGCCGAGGGCAGCTTGTTGGGGCGGCTGGGCATGCGCTCGATCGGGATCGCCCAATCGTTCGCCTTCAGCCGCCTGGGGGCTGCCGAGCCCCAACCGCTGCCGGCCTTGATGCCGACCCCGCTGCCGGTTCGTCAACCTGCGCCTCGCGTTGTCCCGCCGCTGATTCGGCCGCGGCCGTTTGCGGCGAACGTGACGCCGATTGTCGAGCCCAAAAGCAGCGACGCCACGACCTTGCTGGCCAATATCGCCGCCCTGGCCAACGGTGGCAAAAGCGCCGAGGCCCGCGTGGCTTGCGAAGCCTACTTGCGCAGCCACGCGCCAAACGCCCAGGTGTTCTATTGGTTGGGCCTGCTCAGCGACATGGCTGGCAGCGCGCTTGAGGCCCAGGGTTTTTATCGCAAGGCGCTTTATCTTGAACCGCAACACGCCGAGGCCCTGGTGCATCTGGCGGCGCTGCTGGCTTCCCAGGGAGACGCGGCCGGAGCCCGTCGATTGCAGGAACGCGCCGCCCGTAGCGGGCGCGCAGCAGACAGTGAGCACAAACGATGAGCGGTTCGGCTTCTTACACCGTTACCCATGACGATGCCCAGGCAATCGACGACTGCTGGAATCGCATCGGGGTGCATGGCGACAAATCCTGTCCGTTGTTGGTCGAGCATATCCACTGCCGCAATTGCTCGGTGTATTCGGCGGCCGCCACCCGGCTGCTCGACCGTTATGCCTTGCCCCAGGATCAGCGGGATCTGTCCCTGGCCCCCGCAGACACCGAGGTGGTCACGCGCTCGCTGCTGATGTTCCGCCTCGGCGAGGAATGGCTGGGCCTGACGACGCGCAGCCTGGTGGAAGTGGCGCCGTTGCAGCCGATCCATTCCTTGCCCCACCAGCGCTCACGGGCCTTGCTGGGCGTGGCGAATGTACGCGGGGCGCTGGTGGCCTGTCTGTCGCTGGTGGAGCTGTTGGACCTAGAGCCCGGCGTGGCGGCGGTTTCCGGCGCACGGGTCATGCCGCGCATGTTGATTGTCGCGGCCAAGGGCGGGCCGGTGGTGGTGCCGGTGGATGAAGTGGACGGCATCCATGCCATCGATGAGCGCATCCTGGCGAGTGCTTCGCAATCGGCGGGCAAATATACTCGTGGCGTTCTGCCCTTTAAGGGCCGCAGCCTGCGCTGGCTGGATGAAGAACAGTTGCTGTCCGCCGTGGCTCGGAGCCTGTCATGACCCCAGATCAGATGCGCGACGCCTCGTTGCTGGAGCTGTTCAGCCTGGAAGCCGAAGCCCAGGTCCAGGTGCTGAGCGCCGGTTTGCTGGCCCTGGAGCGCGATCCGACCCAGGCCGATTATCTGGAATCGTGCATGCGCGCGGCGCATTCGCTCAAGGGCGCGGCGCGCATTGTCGGGGTGGACGCTGGCGTCAGCGTGGCTCACGTGATGGAAGATTGCCTGGTCAGCGCCCAGGCGCGGCGCCTGGTGCTGGGCGCCGAGCACATCGATGCCTTGCTGCAAGGCACAGACCTGCTGACGCGCATCGCCACCCCCGGCAATAGCGTCGGTGCCCCGGACATCGACGCCTATGTGGCGTTGATGGGGCGGCTGCTTGATCCCAACGCGCCACAGGCTCCGGCAGCGGTGTTGCCGAGCATCGAGACGCCGATCGAGCCGCTACGCGTCGAGCTGCCGCAAGTGCAACCGGCCGCGGCAGCGGAGCCGGCCCCCAAGCGCAAACGGGTCACCGAAGGCGGCGAGCGGGTCTTGCGGGTCACGGCCGAACGCCTCAACAGCTTGCTTGATCTGTCGAGCAAGTCCCTGGTGGAGACCCAGCGCCTCAAGCCCTGGCTGGCGACGCTACAACGGCTCAAGCGCCAGCAAAGCACCGGCCTGCGCGCCCTTGAAGAACTGAATGTGCACCTCAAGGACCACGCCCTGAGCCTGCAAGCCCAGGAAGCCCTTGGCGATGCTCGGCGCTTGCTCGCCGAAACCCAGCAATTGCTGGCGCAGAAAACCGCCGAGCTGGATGAATTCGCCTGGCAGGCCAGTCAGCGGGCGCAGGTGCTGTACGACACGGCGCTGGCCTGCCGCATGCGGCCGTTCGCCGATGTGCTTTCGGGCCAGGCGCGAATGGTCCGTGACCTGGGTCGCAGCCTGGGCAAACAGGTGCGCCTGGAGATTGAAGGCGAGAAAACCCAGGTCGACCGCGATGTGCTGGAACAGCTCGAAGCGCCGTTGACCCATTTGCTGCGCAACGCCGTGGACCATGGCATCGAGCCCCCGGAGCAACGAGTACTGGCCGGCAAGCCCGCCGAAGGCCTGATCCGCCTGCGGGCTTCCCATCAGGCCGGTCTGCTGGTGTTGGAGCTGGCGGACGACGGCGCCGGGGTGGACCTGGAACGGGTGCGCCGCAGCATCGTCGAGCGCGGCCTTTCCCCTGAGCAAACCGCCGCCAGCCTGAGCGAAGAGGAGCTGCTGACCTTCCTGTTCCTGCCCGGTTTCAGCCTGCGCGACAAGGTCACCGAAGTGTCCGGACGCGGCGTCGGCCTGGACGCGGTCCAGCACATGGTCCGGCAACTGCGCGGCGCGGTGGTGCTGGAGCAGACGGCGGGCCAGGGCAGTCGTTTCCATCTTGAGGTGCCGCTGACGCTGTCGGTGGTGCGCAGCCTGGTGGTGGAAGTCGGCGATGAAGCCTACGCCTTTCCCCTGGCCCACATTGAACGCATGTGCGACCTGGCGCCGGAGGACATCGTCCAGGTCGAAGGCCGCCAGCATTTCTGGCACGAAGGCCGGCATATCGGGCTGGTGGCCGCCAGCCAATTGCTCAATCGCCCGGCGCCGCAAGGCAGTAGCCAGACCCTCAAGGTCGTGGTGATCCGCGAGCGCGAGACGATCTACGGCGTGGCGGTGGAGCGCTTCATTGGCGAGCGGACCCTGGTGGTGCTGCCCCTGGACGAACGCCTGGGCAAGGTCCAGGACATTTCTGCCGGGGCCTTGCTCGACGATGGCTCAGTGGTGTTGATTGTCGATGTCGAAGACCTGCTGCGTTCGGTGGACAAGTTGCTCGATACCGGACGCTTGGAGCGTATCGCCCGGCAGAACCAGGCCCAGGCCCCGCGCAAGCGGATCCTGGTGGTGGACGATTCCCTGACCGTGCGGGAGCTGCAACGCAAGTTGTTGCTCAATCGCGGCTACGACGTGGCAGTAGCCGTGGACGGGATGGACGGCTGGAACGCCCTGCGGTCGGAGGATTTCGACCTGCTGATCACCGACATCGACATGCCGCGCATGGACGGCATCGAGTTGGTGTCGCTGTTGCGGCGCGACAACCGCTTGCAATCGCTGCCGGTGATGGTGGTGTCCTACAAGGACCGCGAAGAGGATCGCCGCCGTGGCCTGGACGCCGGCGCCGACTATTATCTGGCCAAGGCGAGTTTCCACGACGACGCCTTGCTCGATGCCGTGGTCGAATTGATCGGAGGGGCGCGCGCTTGAAGATCGCCATCGTCAATGACATGCCCCTGGCAGTCGAAGCGCTGCGCCGTGCCCTGGCGTTCGAGCCAGCGCATCAACTGGTCTGGGTGGCCGCCAACGGGGCCGAGGCGGTGCAGCGTTGTGCCGAATACACCCCCGACCTGATCCTCATGGACTTGCTCATGCCGGTCATGGACGGCGTGGAGGCCACTCGGCGGATCATGGCCGGCAGCCCCTGCGCTATCGTGATCGTCACCGGTGACAGCCAGCAGAACGTCCACCGGGTGTTCGAGGCCATGGGCCATGGCGCGCTGGATGTGGTCGATACCCCGGCCTTGGGCGTCGGTAACCCGGCAGATGCGGCGGCGCCGCTGCTGCGCAAGATCACCAACATCGGCTGGCTGATTGGTGAGCGCAACAAGCGTGAACGACCGGCACCGGCGGCGCAGCGTGCGGCGGTGTCGCCCAAGAGCCTGGTGGCCATCGGGTCGTCGGCGGGCGGGCCGGCGGCGCTGGAGGTGCTGCTCAAGGCGCTGCCGCGCAACTTTACCCCGGCCATCGTGCTGGTCCAACATGTGGACGAGGTGTTCGCCGCCGGCATGGCCCAGTGGCTGGGCAGTGTCTCGGGCCACACGGTGCGCCTGGCCCGGGCCGGCGAGACGCCGCAAAGCGGCACGGTGTTGCTGGCCGGGACCAACCATCATCTGCGTTTGTTGAAAGACGGCACCCTGGCCTACACCGCCGAGCCAGTGAACGAGATCTACCGGCCCTCCATCGACGTGTTTTTTGAAAGTGTCGCCCAGTACTGGAGCGGCGACGCGGTGGGCGTATTGCTCACCGGCATGGGCCGCGATGGTGCACAAGGGCTTAAACTCATGCGCCAACAGGGCTATGTGACCATTGCCCAGGACCAGCGCAGCAGTGCGGTGTACGGGATGCCCAAAGCGGCGGCCGCCATCGACGCGGCCGCCCATATTCTCGCCCTGGACGCTATCGCGCCACGGCTGTTGGAGCTTTTTACCCCATGAACAACCCCGCCAGCGTTACCCCAGGCCGTACTCAGGTAAGTCACCATGAATGATCTGCAACTCGACGATTTCAAGCGCGATGAGAACGCCGCCATGGTCTTGCTCATCGACGACCAGGCGATGATCGGCGAGGCGGTGCGGCGCGGGCTGTCGAACGAAGACAACATCGACTTCCACTTCTGCTCCGATCCTCACCAGGCCATCGCCCAGGCTGTTCGCATCAAGCCGACAGTCATTCTCCAGGATTTGGTGATGCCCGGCCTGGATGGCCTGAGCCTGGTGCGCGAGTACCGTAACCATCCCGCCACCCGCGATATCCCGATCATTGTCCTGTCCACCAAGGAGGACCCGCTGGTCAAGAGCGCGGCGTTCGCCGCCGGGGCCAACGACTACCTGGTCAAGTTGCCGGACAACATCGAACTGGTGGCGCGCATCCGCTATCACTCGCGCTCCTACATGATGCTGTTGCAGCGCGACGCGGCCTATCGGGCACTGCGGGTCAGCCAGCAGCAACTGCTCGACACCAACCTGGTGCTGCAACGCTTGATGAACTCCGATGGCCTGACCGGCCTGTCCAATCGCCGGCATTTCGACGAGTACCTGGAGCTGGAATGGCGCAGGGCGATGCGCGACCAGAGTCAACTGTCGCTGCTGATGATCGATGTGGACTACTTCAAGGCCTACAACGACAACTTCGGCCACCTGGAGGGCGACGAAGCCCTGCGCAAGGTCGCCACGGCGATCCGCGAGGCGTGCAGTCGTCCGTCCGATTTGCCGGCCCGCTACGGCGGCGAGGAGTTCGCCCTGGTCCTGCCCGGTACCTCGCCGGGCGGTGCCCGGCTGATGGCCGAGAAACTGCGCCAGGGCGTCGTCGCCCTGAAAATCCCCCACACCATGCCTGACAGTGGCGGGAACCTGACCGTCAGCATCGGCGTCTCGACCTTCACCCCCCAGCAGGGTAGCGACAGCCGGCAACTGATCTCGGCGGCGGACAAGGGGTTGTACATGGCCAAGCACAATGGGCGTAATCGGGTGGGTGTTGAATAGGCCCTGGACAGGGCGCTTGCTTCCGCCGGACTGTGTCTGTAGGCGCTATCTAGGAACTGCGTAGGCGCTGCGTAGGAGCTGCGTAGGAGCTGTCGAGTGCAACGAGGCTGCGATCTTTCCCCAGACAATTGAGCCCTGAGCGAAAGATCAAGATCAAAAGATCGCAGGCTTCGCCAGCTCCTACAGGGCCAGCGCGAGCTGGCATATAAGGAATTGGTGTTCCTAAAGCCGCCAGGCGGGCTGCCGCTGGCGCTTGATTACGTTATACTCGCCGGCTTTCAAAAGTTCGCCAACGAGTGCTGCCCGCCATGGAAATCAACCCGATCCTTAACACCATCAAGGACCTGTCCGAGCGCTCCGAAACTATTCGGGGGTATCTTTGACTACGATCAAAAGCATGAGCGTCTGACCGAAGTCAATCGCGAGCTTGAAGATCCGAATGTCTGGAACAACCCTTCGTACGCCCAGGAGCTGGGCCGCGAGCGTTCTGCGCTGGCGCAGATCGTCGAGACCCTGGACGAGTTGTCCAGCGGCCTGGCCGATTGCCGCGACCTGCTGGACATGGCTGTCGAGGAAAACGATGAAGGCGCGGTCGGCGATGTTGTCGCCGAGCTGACACGCCTGGACGAGAACCTCGCCAAGCTGGAATTCCGTCGCATGTTCAGCGGCGAGATGGACATGAACAACGCCTACCTGGACATCCAGGCCGGTTCCGGCGGCACCGAGGCCCAGGACTGGGCCAACATCCTGCTGCGCATGTACCTGCGCTGGGCCGACAAACGCGGTTTCGACGCCACCATCATGGAACTGTCGGCCGGTGAAGTCGCCGGGATCAAGGGCGCCACCGTGCACATCAAGGGCGAATACGCCTTCGGCTGGCTGCGGACCGAAATCGGCGTGCACCGCCTGGTGCGCAAGAGCCCGTTCGACTCCGGCAACCGCCGCCACACCTCGTTCTCGGCCGTGTTCGTCTCGCCGGAAATCGATGACAACATCGAGATCGAGATCAACCCGGCGGACTTGCGCATCGACACCTACCGTTCCTCCGGGGCCGGTGGCCAGCACGTCAACACCACCGACTCGGCCGTACGGATTACCCACGTACCGACCAACACCGTGGTCAGTTGCCAGAACGAGCGCTCCCAGCACGCCAACAAAGACACCGCGATGAAGATGCTCCGGGCCCGCCTGTACGAGCAGGAAGTGCAGAAGCGCAACGCGGCGTCCCAGGCACTGGAAGACACCAAGTCGGATATCGGCTGGGGTCACCAGATCCGTTCGTACGTGCTCGACGCCTCGCGGATCAAGGATCTGCGGACCAGCATCGAACGCAGCGATTGCGACAAGGTGCTCGATGGCGATATCGATGAATACCTGATCGCCAGCCTCAAACAAGGGCTGTAACGCGACACCCATGCGGCGGGCCGGCCACGCTTGCGCCAAGGAGCGCGACTGGCCC
This sequence comes from Pseudomonas sp. PF05, assembly GCF_056521845.1. NCBI lineage: Bacteria > Pseudomonadati > Pseudomonadota > Gammaproteobacteria > Pseudomonadales > Pseudomonadaceae > Pseudomonas > Pseudomonas sp. PF05. The sequence goes on from NZ_JBWLPW010000022.1 coordinate 35,860, forward strand.
GCAAACTCCGGCCCGGGGCCGGGGGCAACGAACCTGTGATGGAATCCTTAAAGACATGAGCGACCTAGAACTCGACCCGCAAGCCCTGCAACAGGAAGAAAACTCCCTGATCGCCCTGCGCAAGGAAAAGCTTGCTGCCGAGCGCGCCAAGGGCCAGGCCTTCCCCAACGACTTCCGCCGCGACGCCTACTGCGACGTCTTGCAGAAGCAGTATGCGGACAAGACCAAGGAAGAGCTGGCCGAGGCAGCGATTCCAGTCAAGGTGGCCGGTCGTATCATGCTCGATCGTGGTTCGTTCATGGTGATCCAGGACATGACCGGGCGTATCCAGGTCTACGTCAACCGCAAGACCCTGCCGGAAGAAACCCTGGCCGCCGTCAAGACCTGGGACCTGGGCGACATCATTGCCGCCGAAGGCACCCTGGCCCGTTCCGGCAAGGGCGACCTGTATGTCGAGATGACCAGCGTGCGCCTGCTGACCAAGTCCCTGCGCCCGCTGCCGGACAAGCACCACGGCCTGACCGACACCGAGCAACGCTATCGCCAGCGCTACGTCGACCTGATCGTCAACGAAGACGTGCGCCAGACGTTCCGCGTGCGCTCGCAAGTCATCGCCCACATCCGCAGCTTCCTGATGAAGCGTGACTTCCTGGAAGTCGAGACGCCGATGCTGCAGACCATCCCCGGCGGTGCGGCGGCCAAGCCGTTCGAAACCCACCACAACGCCCTGGACATGGAAATGTTCTTGCGCATTGCGCCGGAACTGTACCTCAAGCGGCTTGTTGTGGGTGGGTTTGAAAAAGTGTTCGAGATCAACCGCAACTTCCGTAACGAAGGCGTTTCGACTCGGCACAACCCCGAGTTCACCATGCTCGAGTTCTACCAGGCCTACGCCGACTACGAAGACAACATGGACCTGACCGAGGAACTGTTCCGCGAACTGGCGCAGCTTGTTCTCGGGACTACCGACGTGCCGTACGGCGACAAGGTGTTCCACTTCGGCGAGCCGTTCGTGCGCCTGTCGGTGTTCGACTCGATCCTCAAGTACAACCCTGAACTGACGGCCGATGACCTGAACGACATCGAGAAGGCCCGCGCCATCGCCAAGAAGGCCGGTGCCAAGGTGCTCGGCTTCGAAGGCCTGGGCAAGCTGCAAGTGATGATTTTCGAAGAGCTGGTCGAGCACAAGCTGGAACAGCCGCACTTCATCACCCAGTACCCGTTCGAAGTGTCGCCGCTGGCCCGTCGCAACGACGAGAACCCAAGCGTGACCGACCGTTTCGAGCTGTTCATCGGTGGCCGTGAAATCGCCAACGCCTACTCCGAGCTCAACGATGCAGAAGACCAGGCCGAGCGTTTCATGGCCCAGGTGGCTGACAAGGACGCCGGCGACGACGAAGCCATGCACTACGATGCCGACTTCGTGCGAGCCCTGGAGTACGGCATGCCGCCGACCGCTGGCGAAGGCATCGGCATCGATCGCCTGGTGATGTTGCTGACCAACTCACCGTCGATCCGGGACGTGATTCTTTTCCCGCACATGCGGCCTCAAGCGTAAGTGTTTCAACTAAAAAGCCGCCTGGAAGGGCGGCTTTTTATTGCCTGTCTGGTACAAACGTATCAATTGGTTACTTTTGAGAACAAGAGGGAAGACCTGTCGTGAATCGTGCAATGGCTTCAGAAGGTGCAGCGGGCGTCGCCACGGCTGTCGCTGAAAGTGTTCAGTACCAGGGCCGCAAGGCCAGCCGACAGGGCAGTGAGCAGCGTCGCCAGGAGATTCTCGACGCGGCCATGCGCATTGTGGTGCGCGATGGCGTGCGAGCGGTACGCCATCGCGCCGTGGCTGCCGAAGCCGGCGTGCCGCTGTCGGCCACCACGTATTATTTCAAGGACATCGATGACTTGCTCACCGATACCTTCGCCCAGTATGTGGAACGCAGCGCGGCGTTCATGGCCAAGCTGTGGGCCAGCAACGAAGGCCTGCTGCGGGAAATGGTCGCTTACGGTGACGGCAGCGCCCAATCGCGCTCGCAACTGGCGGACGACATTGCCCGGATGACCGCCGACTACGTGCAGCACCAGTTGGACAGTCGCCGCGAATACCTGATGGCCGAGCAGGCCTTTCGCCAGGAAGCGCTGCTCAACCCGCGCCTGGCGGTGTTGGTACGTTCCCACCAGCAGATTTTGCTGCACGGCACCTGTCAGTTTTTCCAGGTATTGGGCTCCCGCGAGCCGCAACAGGATGCCAAAGTGTTGACGGCGATTATCGGACGGATGGAATATCAGGGCTTGCTCAATGGCGCCGAGCCGGTAGCCGATGAAGATATGCTCGGCATCCTGACTCGCTACATGCACTTGGTACTGGCGTCGGTGTAACCCCTTATGGGAGTAGGCTATGTGGGAGCAAGCTTTGCTCCCACACACACCTGCTCCCATATGTAGGGACGAGGCGCCGTGCCATAGGGAGTTCAAATGAAAGCCTGGCGTGCCGTTGTACTGGCCGTGTCGTTGCTGCTGCTCAGTGGCTGCCTGGTGTCGTTCAAGACGCCGTTGCCTGACAGCGAAGCCGCGCCTAAGGGCCTGCTCGGTCACTGGACCAGCACCAATGCCTGGGGCGAACCGTTGAACCTGGAGCTGACGAAGGTCGGCAAGCACCGCTACCAGGCCATCAGCTACTTCAGGGCCAGGCCCCATGAGCGCGAAGCCATCCCGCTGACTGTTTCCCGTCATGGCAGCCGCTGGTACGTGTCGGCCAAGGTGCCGGCGCGGTTTGGCGGCCACTATTTGATCGCCGGTTTCGAGTTGACCGACAAGCAAGAGCTGGTGGTCTACAACCTGGACCTGGATCAGATCAGCCAGGCCATCGGCCAACAGATTCTCAGCGGCCAACCGAACCAGAGCGAGGAAGGTGACGGGGTGCTGGTGGACAGCGACATGGACAAGGTTTTCCGCTACCTCGACGACCCGGCCAATTCCGATGTGTTCTCGGAGGCCGTGCGCTACCAACGGCTGGTCAAATCCCAATAACAGCAACAAGCGGACGTTTTTTCACAGGAGTTCCGGGTGGACGATTACCAGCAGACGATACGCACCTTGTCCGATCGCATTGTGCTGGCGCAAACGCCGATTCGCATCCTTGACGCGGTGAAGTGGGACGAGAGCATCCGCAAGGGGTTTCTCAAGGCCAAGGGCAAGGAAATGCCCGCGGTGGATCGCGACTATTACCTCAACCGGCCACTGTCCTTCGATTCGAGCAAGGTGAAGCTGGAGTTCCAGAACATCGAGCGTGACATCACCCGCCAGCTTGGGCAGTTCAACCCGGTTGGCCAGATCATGCGCCGCATGTGCAAGGAATACCGCATGGTGGTGCGTATGCTCGAGGCGCGTGGCACCGAGGATTTCGGGCTGATCTCCCAGGAGCTCTATGGCGCCGCCTCCGATGCCTTCCACGCCGGCGACCCGACCCTGGCCGACCTGGGCCTGATGCTCTCCGATTACCTGAACAACATCGATGGCCGTGGCGACCTCAAGGACGAGCCCAAGACGCTGGTCGCCAAGGAGGCCGTCAGCCTGCTGCAACACCGCCTCAACCGAGTGTTCGGCGAAGCCGAGGAAACCATCCGGGTGTTCGAGTCCGATGGTATCGTGGCCGACGCGGCGGCGGGTGCGGACTACATCAAGATCCGCGCCGATGCGATGTTCAACGAGCGTGACGTGCGAGCCTTGGAGGTCCACGAAGGCCTGGTGCACGTCGGCACCACGCTCAACGGCCTCAACCAGCCGATCTGCACCTTCCTGTCCAAGGGCCCGCCCTCGTCCACGGTGACCCAGGAAGGCCTGGCGATCCTGATGGAAATCATTACCTTTGCGTCCTACCCCAGTCGCTTGCGCAAACTGACCAACCGTACCCGAGCCATTCACATGGTGGAGGAGGGGGCCGATTTCCTGCAGATCTTCGAGTTCTTCCGCGAGCAGGGCTTTGAAATGGCCGAGAGCTACGGCAACGCCAGTCGGGTTTTTCGTGGGTCGGTGCCGACGGGTCTGCCATTCACCAAAGACTTGTCCTACCTCAAGGGCTTCATCATGGTTTACAACTACATTCAGTTGGCCGTGCGCAAGGGCAAGCTGGAACAGGTGCCGCTGCTGTTCTGCGGCAAGACCACCCTCGAGGACATGCGCACGTTGCGGCAACTGGTGGACGAAGGCCTGGTCGTACCGCCCAAGTACTTGCCCGAGCAGTTCCGCGACATGAACGCCCTGTCGGCCTGGATGTGTTTCTCCAACTTCCTGAACCACCTGAGCCTGGACCGGATCGAAGCGGATTATTCCAATATTCTTTAATCGCACCACTAATCCCTGTGGGAGCGAGCTTGCTCGCGATAGCGTCAGCACAGTCAGTACGGCTGTGACTGACCCGCCGCTATCGCGAGCAAGCTCGCTCGCACAGGGGGACTGCGTTTACTTCTGACTTGCGAGGTTTCACCGGATGCGAACCCTCGGCATCATTTGCCTGTTGCTGGCCCTGAGCGGTTGCAGTTCCCTGTTGTTCTACCCCGAGCACGGCCTGCCGTTCACCCCGGAGCGAGCCAGGCTCGAATACCGCGACGTCACCCTGACCACCGCCGACGGTCTCAAGCTCCACGGCTGGTGGCTACCCGTCAAACCGGGTGTGCAGGTCAAGGGCACGGTGCTGCATTTGCACGGCAACGGCGGCAACCTGGCCTGGCACCTGGGCGGGAGCTGGTGGTTGCCGGAGCAGGGTTACCAGGTGTTGATGGTCGACTACCGGGGTTATGGCCTGTCCGAAGGCGAGCCGAGCCTGCCGGCGATCTATCAGGACATCGATGCGGCGTTCCAATGGCTCGACCAGGCGCCCGAGGTGCAGGGCAAGCCGCTGGTGCTGCTCGGCCAGAGCCTGGGCGGCGCGCTGGCGGTGCATTACCTGGTCGAGCACCCGCAGCGCCAACGGCAGCTCAAGGCCCTGGTGCTCGATGGTGTGCCCGCCAGTTACCGCGACGTCGGCCGTTTTGCCCTGAGTACGTCCTGGCTGACCTGGCCGTTCCAGGTGCCGTTGTCCTGGTTGGTACCGGACGGTGACAGCGCGATCAGTTCCGTGGCGCAATTGAATGGCGTGCCGAAATTGATCTACCACAGCCTGGACGACCCCATCGTGCCCCTTTCCAACGGCATCCGGCTGTATCAAGCTGCGCCGCCGCCCCGGGTCTTGCAACTGACCCGTGGCGGACATGTGCAGACGTTCGCCGACCCAACCTGGCGCACCGTGATGCTGCGCTACCTCGAAGACCCCCAGCATTTTGACGGCCTGCGCCGCCTGGGCGAGGTCCCGAATTACCCTAAATCACCCGTTGAATCACCAGAGAGTCCGCAATGAGCGAAGAACGTAACGCCATCCCCCTGATCATCACCGGTATCTGCAGCATCCTCGGCACCGTCGGGGTGCTCTGGTATTACGGCTACCTGCACTTCGCCAAGCCTGAGGACGCGTTGCTGCTCAACCAATTCACCATGCTCAAGACCGTGCCCGGCGAGGACTACAAGGTTTCCCTGGAACCGGCCCCCCAGGTCGCCCAATGCATCGACGGCGTACTGGTGCTGTTCGACACCGAGCAGAAAGGCCTGACCGGCGTGCTGATCAACGAAAAGAAACGCGCGGTGCGCTGCATGGGCCAGGACACGCCGCAGAAGCTTCAGCCGTAATCTCCTTAGCGACACCACAACTCCGCTGTGGGAGCAATCTCGCTCCCACAGGGATTGTGTACAGCCAAACCTCTTTGGCAATAAAAAGCCCCGCCTGACGAAATCAGGCGGGGCTTTTTCAGTTGCACTCAGCCGATCAATTGGCGCTCATGGTCGAACGCGGGGCCACTGGCTGGTTGTCGTTGGAAATGGTCACTTCCACGCGACGGTTCATGGCACGGCCCGAGACGCTGTTGTTATCGGCCACCGGGAATTCCTTGCCGTAGCCTTGGGTCACGATGCGGGCCGGGTCCACGCCCATTTTCACCAGGGCGGTGCGCACCGAGCTGGCACGGCGTTCGGAGAGCGACTGGTTGTAGGAGTCTGAGCCGGTGCTGTCGGTGTAGCCTTCGATGATCACCTTGCGGTCCGGGTTTTCCTGGAGGAACTGCGCCAGTTTGCCCACATTGGTCATGCCGCTGGCGCGCAGGTCGGACTTGTTGGTGGCGAACAGCACGTCGCCAAAGGTCACCAGCGTACCGCGTTCGGTCTGCTTGGCGTTGAGGCTGTCCTGCAGCTGCTTGATCTGTGCGTTGCGCGCCTCGAGCAAGGCACGAGCACGTTCGTCACCGGCATTTTTCAGCTCGGCCTCGGCCTTGCGCAGGGCGATGGTCTGCTTGGCCACTTCAACGCGTTGGTTGGTCAGGTAAGCCAACTGGTCGACCTTGGCTTCGTCTTCCTTGTCCATATAGGCCTTGTCAGCCTTGGCCAGGAAGTCGGCGGCATCCTTGGTTTCCAATGCAGCCACTTTGGTCGCCGCCGGGTCAGCCTGCAGGCCGTTGTAGTTGGTCCGCGCCTGTTCCAGGTTCGCGTTTGGATCGTGGGAGCAAGCGGCCAGGGCTACGCAGGCAGCGAGCAGGGCGGGCATCATCAAGTGTTTGTGCATCATAGTCTGTCGTCCTTTTATCAATGAGAAGTACGTCGTGGCGTGAACGGCTTACTGAACCTTCTTCATGCCTTCCTGACGCAGTTCCTGAACCCCTTTCTGAGAATCCTTGAGTGCTTGTTCGGCCTTGGCGGCCTGGGCCTTGCGCTCGGCGACGCGGGCATCCCACTCGGCCTGTTCGGCCAGTCGCTTGGCTTCTTCGTAGTTCTTGTCATGCATGGCGATTTCGGCCTGCTTGAGCTTGTCCTGGGCCGACTTCATTTCCACAGCAGCGAATTCGGTACCGCCGGCGCTGACAGCGCTGTTGACCGCCGATTCGGTCACCGCGTACTGCTCCGAAGGTGGATTACCGGCGCAACCGGCGAGAATGAAGCTGCTACCGATCGCCAGGGCAGCCAACTTCAAGCCGCGCAGGCCAGTGGATGAGGGTTTGGCAGTGCAGGTATTCATAGGCTTCAACTCCATTGGAAAACTCCTGAAAAAACTACAAATCCATGCTGGAACCGAGGCCGTGACGTCTGATTTGGCGCTAGCGCCAAGGCGCGGTTATTTAAACGACCGTTCCAGTATGGTTACTCGGTGTGACCCGAGGCGTTTTTCAAAAGTTCAGCGAAGATGGCCATTCGCCAAAAGAATTGCTGACTGATCGGTCAGTGGTAGAAAAGCTGAACTTTCAAGGCGCGCAGCGGTATTCCCGGTGTAGGGAGCGTGTGTTTTTTGTGGCGGGCGCGCGTGTAGGAGCTGCCGAAGGCTGCGATCTTTTGATCTTTTGATCTTTCGCTTGGGACTCAAGCGTCAGGGGAAAGATCGCAGCCTCGCTTCGCTCGTCAGCTCCTACAGGAGTCAGTGCTTGGATTTATCGTTCTGCGAGGAAAGTTCGTGCAGATGCCGACGGGACAACGCGAGAAATCGCGGGGTCGGGCCTACGTCTTCATAAAGCGGGTCGCCTTCTTCATCGGTGGCGACGACTTGCGTGCCCTTGATGTAGGGGAAGCTTGCTTCCAGCTCCTCCAGTGCCGCCCCGATCAGTTCGCCCAGCAGCTCCTCGGGATGGCGCTTGGGGTACATGTCGCAGATCGCTGCCAGCCGGGCGGCGGCTTCCACGTCCAGATGAATCGTGTAGCCAGTCTGGGTCAGACGGCCCTTGGCGTTTTCTTCCCAATGCTGGGCAAGCTCACGAATTTTCATGATGACCTCAATAAGCCTGCTCGTGGCAGGCGCGGTGAGTGACAAGCCGTTGTGTGGCTTAATCATGAGACTAGCTTTGTCCCACAAGGTTTAAAGTCCCTTCGTCGCTTGTCAGAAACGGTGGGCATCGGCACTCTCTAATCCAAGAGCTGTCCGGACTTTTTTGCTGGAGAAATGCTGATGACCGATATCGATGCACGCTTGCGCGAAGACGTTCACCTGCTCGGTGAGCTATTGGGCAACACCATCCGCGAACAATACGGGGACACGTTTCTCGACAAGATCGAGCAGATCCGCAAGGGCGCCAAGGCTGACCGACGCGGCTCCGTGGACGCCGAACTCAGCGCCAGCCTCAATCAATTGAGCGAGGACGAACTGCTGCCAGTGGCGCGGGCGTTCAACCAGTTCCTCAACCTGGCCAACATCGCCGAGCAATACCAACTTATCCACCGCCGCGAAGAGTCGGAGCCGGAACCCTTCGAGGCGCGGGTATTGCCCGAGCTGCTCGCCCGGCTGCGGGCCGAGGGCCATGGCGCCGAGTCCCTGGCCCGGCAATTGGGGCGGTTGGAGATCGAACTGGTCCTCACCGCTCACCCCACGGAAGTGGCTCGCCGTACCCTGATCCAGAAATACGACGCCATCGCCGCGCAACTGGCCGCCCAGGATCACCGCGACCTGACCCGCGCCGAGCGCGCACAGATTCACGAACGCCTGCAACGGTTGATCGCCGAAGCCTGGCACACCGAAGAAATCCGCCGCACCCGGCCGACCCCAGTGGACGAGGCCAAGTGGGGTTTTGCGGTGATCGAGCACTCGTTGTGGCAGGCCATTCCCAATTACCTGCGCAAGGCCGACCAGGCCCTGCATGCCGCCACCGGCTTGCGCCTGCCGCTGGAGGCGGCGCCAATCCGTTTTGCCTCGTGGATGGGCGGCGACCGTGACGGCAACCCGAATGTTACCGCCACCGTGACCCGCGAGGTGCTGTTGCTCGCGCGGTGGATGGCGGCGGACCTGTACCTGCGCGACATCGATCAACTGGCCGCCGAGCTGTCGATGCAACACGCCAGCGAGGCTTTGCGTGCCCAGGCCGGCGAGAGCGCCGAACCTTATCGCGCCGTGCTCAAGCAACTGCGCGAACGCTTGCGCGCCACCCGCAACTGGGCCCACGCCTCCCTGAGCGCCGCCACGCCGCCAAGCGCCGAGGTGTTGCAGCACAACCGCGAGCTGCTGGACCCCTTGGAGCTGTGCTATCACTCCCTGCATGAGTGCGGCATGGGCGTGATTGCCGACGGGCCGCTGCTCGATTGCCTGCGCCGGGCGGTGACCTTCGGCCTGTTCCTGGTGCGCCTCGATGTACGCCAGGACTCGACGCGCCATACCGCCGCCATGACGGAGATAACCGACTACCTGGGCCTGGGTCGCTACGAAGACTGGAACGAGGAGCAACGCATCAGCTTCTTGCTGGCGGAACTGAGCAACCGGCGTCCGCTGCTGCCGGCCCATTTCAAACCGTCGGCCGACACGGCGGAGGTGTTGGCGACGTGCCGGGAAGTGGCCGCGGCACCGGCGGCGTCCCTGGGTTCCTACGTCATCTCCATGGCCGGGGCGGCGTCCGATGTCCTCGCCGTGCAGCTGTTATTGAAGGACGCTGGCGTGTTGCGACCGATGCGCGTGGTGCCGCTGTTCGAGACCCTGGCCGACCTGGACAACGCCGGGCCGGTGATCGAGCGGCTGTTGCTGTTGCCCGGTTATCGCTCGCGGTTGCAAGGTCCCCAGGAAGTGATGATCGGCTATTCCGATTCGGCCAAGGACGCCGGGACCACGGCGGCGGCCTGGGCGCAGTATCGGGCCCAGGAACGGCTGGTGGACATCTGCCGCGAGCAGCAAGTCGAATTGCTGTTGTTCCACGGTCGCGGCGGCACCGTGGGCCGTGGTGGTGGTCCGGCGCACGCGGCGATCCTGTCCCAGCCGCCAGGTTCGGTGGCCGGGCGTTTCCGCACCACAGAGCAAGGCGAAATGATTCGTTTCAAATTCGGCCTGCCGGACATCGCCGAACAGAACCTCAACCTTTATCTCGCCGCAGTGCTTGAAGCGACGCTGCTGCCACCGCCGCCGCCCACGCCGCAGTGGCGACACCTGATGGACGAACTGGCGGCCGATGGCGTCAGGGCCTACCGCGCCGTGGTGCGGGAAAACCCGCAATTCGTCGAGTACTTTCGCCAGTCCACCCCCGAACAGGAATTGGGGCGCCTGCCCCTGGGCAGCCGGCCGGCCAAGCGTCGGGCCGGCGGCATCGAAAGCCTGCGGGCGATCCCATGGATCTTCGGCTGGACCCAGACCCGCCTGATGCTGCCGGCCTGGCTCGGCTGGGAAACCGCACTGAGCAAGGCCCTGGAGCGTGGCGAAGGAGAGTTGCTGGGACAGATGCGTGAGCAATGGCCGTTCTTCCGGACCCGCATCGATATGCTGGAGATGGTGCTGGCCAAGGCCGACGCCGATATTGCCCGCTCCTATGACGAGCGCTTGGTGGAGCCTGAACTGCTGCCTTTGGGTGCGCATTTACGCGACCTATTGTCGCAGGCTTGCTCGGTGGTCCTTGGCTTGACCGGTCAGTCGCAACTACTGGCACATAGCCCAGCCACGCTGGAATTCATTCGCCTGCGCAACACTTATCTCGACCCGCTGCACTTGTTGCAGGCCGAACTGTTGGCGCGCTCGCGGCAGCAGGATGTGGCCCAGGGCAGCCCCGTGGAACAGGCGTTGCTGGTGTCTGTGGCGGGGATTGCCGCCGGTTTGCGCAATACCGGCTAAAGTCAGGCTGCGCACCGAAACGGCTCGCCCGGCGTTCCCGGGCGTTGTCCGTCGGGGGAGCAAACAGGTCGACCAGGCGACAGTTCGTTGCCCGGTTGCGACGCTCGCCACCCCCTCCGAAGGTCGTATCGGGCGCGGGTTCCTCCGACTTTCGGCGGCTTGTGTGGGTCGGGCCTGCTGTGTATCTTGATCAGCCTTTGGCCGTTTGGGCGGTCACGATCCTGTTTTTCGAAGATTGGCCCCACGAGGCGAATCCGAGCGTTTTACATAAAAAAATTGAGGAGCACATCGATGCGCGTCATTCTGCTGGGAGCTCCCGGGGCCGGTAAAGGTACTCAGGCAAAGTTCATCACCGAAAAATTCGGTATCCCGCAAATTTCCACTGGCGACATGCTGCGTGCCGCAGTCAAGGCGGGCACCGAGCTGGGCATCAAGGCCAAGAGCATCATGGATGCCGGCGGCCTGGTGTCGGATGACCTGATCATCGCCCTGGTCAAGGATCGTATCGCTCAAGCCGACTGCGCCAATGGCTTCCTGTTCGACGGCTTCCCACGCACCATTCCCCAGGCCGAAGCCTTGGTGACTGCGGGTGTCGAGCTGGATGCGGTCGTTGAAATTGCCGTCGAGGACGAGGAAATCGTCCAACGCATTGCCGGTCGACGCGTTCATGAGCCTTCCGGTCGCGTTTACCATACCGTCTACAATCCTCCGAAAACCGAAGGCAAGGACGACGTGACGGGTGAAGACCTGGTGCAACGCAAGGACGACACCGAAGAAACCGTGCGTCATCGCCTGTCGGTCTACCATTCCCAGACCAAGCCGCTGGTGGATTTCTACCAGAAGCTGTCGGCGGCCAATGGCAAGCCGAAGTACAGCCATATCGAAGGCGTCGGCTCGGTTGAAGCGATCACTGCCAAGGTGCTTGCAGCCTTGAGCTGAAAAGTCTGATCAGTTGCATCATCTACGGCCCGCTTGCGGGCCGTAGTTGTTTATACTGGCGCACTTTTTTTCCACCTGATCTACGGACACATCGATGAGCACCTTGCTGGCCCTGGACACCGCGACTGAAGCTTGCTCCGTTGCCTTGCTGCACGACGGCAAGGTCACGAGCCATTACGAGGTGATCCCGCGCCTGCATGCGCAGAAACTCTTGCCGATGATCCAGAAACTGCTGAGCGATGCCGGGACGACCTTGCAGGCAGTGGACGCGATTGCCTTTGGCCGTGGGCCGGGGGCTTTTACGGGGGTGCGCATCGCCATCGGCGTCGTACAAGGGCTGGCCTTTGCCCTGGAGCGGCCGGTGTTGCCGGTGTCGAACCTGGCGGTGCTGGCCCAGCGCGCCTTGCGCGAACAGGGCGCCCGCCAAGTCGCAGCGGCCATCGATGCGCGCATGGACGAGGTGTATTGGGGCTGCTATCGCGAAACCGACGGCGAGATGCGCCTGGTCGGTGCTGAAGCGGTGTTGCCGCCCGAAGCGGCGGCATTGCCAAGTGACGCCAGTGGCGATTGGTTCGGTGCCGGCACCGGTTGGGGTTACGGCGAGCGCATCGCTGTCAGCCTGAGCGGCCAGGACGCCACCCTGCTGCCTCACGCCGAAGACCTGCTGGCCCTGGCACGCTTCGCCTGGGCCCGTGGTGAAGCCATTCCAGCCGATGATGCCCAGCCGGTGTACTTGCGGGACAAGGTCGCCACGCCCAAGTCCGAGCGCTGAAAAACATCACGTCATTCTCAAGCGGGCACCGTTGTAGGAGCTGCCGAAGGCTGCGATCTTTCCAGCGACACTTGAATCCCAAGTGAAAAAGTCAAAGATCAAAAGATCGCAGGCTTCGCCAGCTCCTACACCCAGCGGGGATAAATCCCCTCGCCACAAAATCACAGCACAAAGCCATTCCCCCACCCAAAAGTCACCCCCGACATTGCCAGTCGTCACTTTTTCGGCCCGTTTTTAAACCTTTTTTACTTTATGTGCTCTAGTTATCACTTGCGCATTTGCGCGGCTGCGAAAGTGCCGCTAAATTGCCATCATTGATACCGAGCATTCTGTTATGCGTATAGACGGCGTTTCATCCCAGTCCTATCCCATCAAGCGCAAGCCTCGTCCAGGCAAAATCGCTGAGCAAGAGTCCTTCGATGACATCGATGGCGACCTGGAATTTCCGTCTGAAGAGCAATTGGCTGCCCGTGCCGCCAAAGCCTCCGCGCAACGCCTGAGCAATCTCCCTGCCCGTCAGCAAGACATGCTTTACCACCGTGCGATGAGCCGCAGTGTCGCCACGGCCCTGGCGAGCTACCTGAGCACCGCCGGTTTCGTCGATTGGGATATGGAAGTGCTGGGACTCGATCTCTACATCTGATGGTCTTGCCTTATTACCTGGGCTGCCCCTCCTGGAGCGAAAACGCCTGGCGCGATTACCTTTATCCCCAGGACGCCAAAAGCACCGACTTCCTGAAGCTCTATTCCCAAGTCTTCAATGCCGTGGAAGGCAATACGACCTTCTATGCCAGCCCCTCTGCGGCCACGGTCCAGCGCTGGGCCGAAATCATGCCCGAGCACTTTCGCTTCACCGCCAAGTTTCCCGGTGACATCAGTCACAATGGCGACTTGCGCGAGCGCCTGACGGCCACCGAAACCTTCCTGCAATTGCTCAGCCCCCTGGGCGGGCGTGTCGCGCCGTACTGGCTGCAACTGTCCAAGGCCTTCACCCCGAATCGGTTGCCGGAGCTGGCGGGGTTCATCGACGCCTTGCAGCGCCCCTTGGCCGTGGAGGTTCGTCACGATGAGTTCTTTGCCAAGGGCGACGCTGAAAGGCGCCTCAATCGCCTGTTGCTCGATCGCGGCGTCGAACGTATCTGCCTCGATCCTCGGGCGCTGTTCAGTTGCACCTCGCTTGATCCTGCCGTGCTTCACGCGCAATCAAAAAAGCCCCGCGTGCCACCCCGGCCTGCGGCGTTCACTCAATGTCCGCAAGTGCGCTTCATCGGTCACCCGGTACTGGAAGCCAACGAGCCGTTCCTGACGCCATGGGTGGAGAAAATCGCCGGCTGGATCGAAGAGGGGCGCACGCCCTATATCTTCCTGCACACCGCCGACAACCTGCTGGCGGCCAAACTCGCGCAACGTTTCCACACTCGCCTGATGAGTCGTTTGCCTGGCTTGCCGGCCCTGCCTGAGCTATATAGAGAGCCCGCCGCCGAGCAACTGGGTTTGCTCTGAGGCCCACTCCCTCTCTGCTCAGGAGCGAACTACATGGATGCGCAAATTCGTCGAGCCCAGGCGTTCAAGGCCTTGCACGAACGTGAAGGGGCTTTTGTCATTCCCAACCCGTGGGATGCCGGTTCGGCCAAGATGCTGGCCAGCCTCGGCTTTGAAGCCCTGGCGACCACCAGTGCCGGCCACGCTTTTTCCTTGGGCCGGCCCGATGGCGCGCTGGGCCTGGAGGACACACTGGCCAATGTGCGGGCGATTGTGGCGGCCACCGACCTGCCCGTGGCCGTGGACCTGGAAAACGGTTTTGCCGACGCCCCCGACGAGTGCGCGCGTAACCTGCTCCGTGCGGCGCAGGCCGGTGCGGTGGGTGGTTCGATCGAGGACGCCACGGGGCGTGAAGACAGCCCCATCTATTGCTTCGACCATGCCGTGGCGCGGGTCAAGGCGGCCGCCGACGCGGTGCGTAGCCTGCCGTATCCCTTCCTGCTGACGGCCCGGGCGGAGAACTTCCTGCACGGCAATCCGGACCTGGACGACACCATCCGCCGCTTGAAGGCTTTCGCAGACGCAGGTGCCGACGTGTTGTACGCCCCGGGGCTGAGCAGCGCCGAGCAAGTGCTTGCGGTGGTGCGGGCCGTGGCGCCGAAACCGGTGAACGTGCTGATGTCCGGGGCGCTGGACCTGACCGTCGCGCAGTTGAGCGAGTTGGGCGTCAAGCGCATCAGCGTCGGATCGGCGTTGGCCCTGGCCGCGCTTGGCGAGTTCTTCCGCGCCGCCGAAGAAATCCAGCAGCAGGGCACGTTCACCTTCACGCGCCGCTCAATGCCGTTCAAGCAGGCCAACCAATTATTCAAGGGTTGATGCCCGAGGCAACGTCGTGCGGTTTTTGAAAGTTCTTGCCGTCGTGGCACTGCTCGTTGGCGTCGCAGTGCTGGGGGTATGGCGTGGCTGGGTGGCGTTGCCGCCCCAATGGAATCCCTGGGCGCCCCTGGACGTCAACCGTGCGCCCAACCTGCTGACCCGCTTCAAGCTCATGGCCCTGCGCAACGACCCGCAGCTGTGCGACCAGGCCCTCGCCACCTCGGGCCTGCGCACCGCGCGCCAGGCGGACAGCGGTGTCAATTCGACGTGCCCGCTGACCAATGTGCTGAGGGTGCAGGGCGGTGAAGTGGCGCTGAGCAGCAGTTTCCTCGCCAGTTGCCCGCTGGCCGTGGCCTTCGCGCTGTTCGAGCGTCATGCGTTGCAGCCGGCGGCAGCGGCGGTCTACGGGCAGAAAGTGACGCGGGTCGATCACCTCGGCAGTTTTGCCTGTCGCAACATGTACGGTCGTGAGAGCGGGTCGCGCAGTCAGCACGCCACTGCCAGTGCGCTGGACATCGCCGGATTTCGCCTGGCCGATGGGCGCACGGTCAGCGTGCTCAAGGACTGGCCCAAGGACAATGCCGACGCGCAGTTCCTGCGCCAGGTGCGCGACGGTTCCTGTGACATGTTCAGTGTGGTCTTGAGCCCGGACTACAACGCAGCGCACCGCAACCATTTTCATCTGGACGTGGGGCCTTGGTGGATCTGTCGCTAAGGTCCGGAGAGGGTCAGGCGGCGATACGCAGGTTCTGCAGCACGATCGGACGTGCCCAGCGGACGTCGAAATCCAGTTGTTTCTGCTGCGCCACCAGTTCCTCTTCCGGGAAGGGCGGGAACGGCTTGTCCAGCAAATCGAGTTCGAACTCGGCGATCGGCAGGTGCAATGGGCGCGGTTGCGGTGCCGGGCCGGGCTCCGGCAGCGGTTGGCCGGCGGTGAGGACGAGCGGGCGAACCCAGTTGCTTTCGAAGGTCTGCTGTTTTTGCTGGGCAGCGATTTCTTCGGCTGGGAAGGGCGGGAAGGGCTTGTCCAGCAGGTCGAGTTCGAATTCGGCGATCGGCAGGAACAACGGTTCAGGCGGCTTGACCGGTGTTTCGGTCACTTCGCAGGTGCGCTGGCTGACGATGTGCTCCAGCAACTCGGCGCCGAGGGTCGGTTCAACCGCTTCATCGAGGGCCACTGGCTGGTAGCTGCCAGGTGCCGGTGCGTTATCACCCAGTTGATCGGCCAGGGCCCGGGCAAAAAAATCCTGCCACAGGTGACTGACGCCGCTCAGTGCTTGGGTGTTACGCAGGCTGTAATCGCCGTAAGGGGAGATAACGCCTATCGATGTGGATTGAATGTCTGACATTTTTCTCGGTCGACGCTCAGCTCTGGCAAAATGCCGTTCACCGTTGTTATCGGCCGTTTTTGCCGATCCTTAATTTTTTGGGCGTGTTTTCCATGAGTGAGCAACCTGCGGCCTGCCGCATCCATGTCGAGGCCCTGGCCCCGGCCTTCCAACCGCAGGCCGAGCACTGGGCCGAGCGGCTTGGCCTGCCTTTGCAAGTGGACGATGGCGAGTTTGCCTTGCAGGTCGGCGAGCAGGGGTTGCAGTTGCAGCAACTGGGCCCGGACGCGCCAGGACCGGTGCGGGTGGACTTCGTCGAGGGCGGCGCGGCCCATCGGCGCTTGTACGGCGGTGGCAGCGGCCAGATGATCGCCAAGGCGGTCGGCATTGCCCAAGGTGTGCGTCCGCGGGTGCTGGATGCCACGGCCGGGTTGGGCAAGGATGCGTTTGTGTTGGCCAGCCTGGGCTGCGAAATGAGCCTGATCGAGCGTCAACCGCTGATTGGGGCTCTGCTGGAGGATGGCCTGGCTCGCGCGGCGCAGGACTTCGAGGTGGCGCCGATCGTGGCGCGCATGCGTTTGCTCAAGGGCAACTCCATCGAGGTGATGCGCGGCTGGGAAGGCGAGCCACCCCAGGTGATCTACCTCGACCCGATGTTTCCCCATCGGGAGAAAACCGCCCTGGTGAAGAAGGAAATGCGCCTGTTCCGCCCCCTGGTGGGCGATGACCCGGACGCCCCGGCGCTGCTCGCCGCCGCCCTGGCCCTGGCGACTCACCGAGTGGTGGTCAAGCGCCCGCGCAAGGCACCGTGTATCGAAGGGCCGAAGCCGAGCCATGGGCTCGACGGCAAATCCAGTCGCTACGATATCTACCCCAAGAAAGCGCTCAAGCCCTGATCTGTGGGAAAAGGTGTTCTGTCGCAGAAGAATGATCTGTGGGAGCAAAGCTTGCTCGCGACGAACGATGACGCGGTCTTCTGAGAGATCGCGCCGCCGCCATCGCGAGCAAGCTTTGCTCCCACAGGTCCACCTCAGTCAGCGAAACCTTTGCTCCCACAGGCCCACCCCAGTCAGAAAAAACTTTGGCAGGCCTAAGGCCGATAAGCCCGCACGAACAACCCCACCACTTCCTGCACATGGGCCTCGGCCGCTTGAGGTTCCAGTGGCGCGCCGCAGCCGTACAACAGGCGGAAGTTCGCCGCGCCCTTGATCAGGCAGAAGAAATGCTCGGCGGCGTTGCGCGGTTTGTCGATGCTCAGGGCACCGCTCTGGTTGACCTTGGTCAGCAGGCGTTCCATGCCTGAGAGCATCCGCTGCGGGCCGGCTTCGAAGAAAATCGACGAGAGCTTCGGATCCTGACTGCCCAGGGCCATGATCACCCGATGCAGGTTCACCGATTCCTCGCTGCTGATGAGTTGGTGAAAACCACGGGCGATGTTCAGCAGCACGTGCTCGATCGCAACGCCCTCCGGCCATTCGAAAAACAGCGGCGGCACCTGCTCTTCGCATTTGGCGATCACCGCCGCGGAGAACAGCGTCTCCTTGTCGTTGAAGTGGCTGTAGACCGTCAGCTTGGAGACCCCAGCCTCGGTAGCGACGGCGTCCATGCTGGTACTGGCATAACCCATGCTCACGAACAGGCGCTTCGCCGCGTCGAGAATGGCCTGGCGCTTGGCCAAGTCCTTGGGACGGCCGGGGCCGGAGGGGATTGGAGGATTGTTCGACATTTCTTCGCTTTAATACTGGACTGGTGAGTTTGCTATTAATAACATACTCGCCAGTATAATTATTCCAAGCACCATTAGCGAAAGGTCACTCGCCATGTTCCGCTATGCCTTGCCCCTCGCCGTGCCAGTCACCCTGGCTTTTTTATTGTCTGCGTGCGGTCATGACGAGCCGGTGCCCGCCGCCGTGCGCCCCGCCATGGTGGTCAAACCACGGCCTTCAGCCCAGGCGATGGACAGTTATCCCGGTGAAGTGCGAGCACGGTTCGAACCTGACCTGGCCTTTCGCATTGGCGGCAAGGTGAGCCGACGACTGGTCGAAGAGGGGCAGCGGGTCAAGGCCAATCAACCCTTGGCCGAACTCGATCCCGAAGATGTGCGCCTGCAACTGGAAGCGACCCGTGCCCAGGTCGCCGCCGCCGAGGCCAACCTGAACCTGGTACGCGCCGAGCGTGACCGCTACAAGACCTTGATGGAACGGCAGATGGTCAGCCGCTCCCAATACGACAACGCCGAGAACCTTTACCGCTCCGGCGCCGCGCGACTCAAGCAGATCAAGGCCGAGTTCGATGTCGCCAACAACCAGGCCAGCTATTCGGTGCTGCGTGCGCCCCAGGATGGCGTGGTTGCCCGGCGATCGGTGGAAGTCGGGCAGGTGGTGTCAGCCGGGCAGACCGTCTTCACCCTGGCCACCGACGGCGAGCGTGAAGTGCTGATCAGCCTGCCGGAACAAGGTTTTGGCCGGTTCAAGATTGGCCAGCCGGTTTCGGTCGAACTGTGGAGCCAGCCTGGCCAGCGTTTCAGTGGACGCATTCGCGAACTGTCGCCGGCCGCCGACCCCAAGTCCCGCACCTTTGCCGCCCGTGTGGCCTTCACCGCCGGCAGCGTGCCGGCCGAACTGGGCCAGAGCGCCCGGGTGTTTATCCAGACCGCCGAAAAGGTGCCGCTGTCGGTGCCCTTGTCGGCCCTGACGGCTGAAAACGGTGCGACGTACGTCTGGGTGGTCAACGCCAACAACACCCTGAAAAAAGTCCCGGTGCGGGTCGGCGCCTTCGGTGAAAAGACCGTTCCGGTGCTCGAAGGCCTCAGCCCCGATGACTGGGTGGTGGCGGCCGGCGTGCATGTGCTCCTCGACGGCCAGCAAGTGCGGCCGGTGGATCGCTCCAACCGCGTGGTCAACCTGACGGCCAAGGAGTAATCCCCGATGGGTTTCAATCTTTCCGAATGGGCGCTGCGCAACCGCCAGATCGTACTGTTCCTGATGCTGTTGCTGGCCATCGTCGGCGCACTTTCCTACACCAAGCTTGGCCAGAGTGAGGACCCGCCGTTCACCTTCAAGGCCATGGTCATCCGCACCAACTGGCCGGGCGCCACGGCCGAGGAAGTCTCGCGACAGGTCACTGAACGCATCGAAAAAAAGCTGATGGAAACCGGCGATTACGAAAGAATCGTCTCGTTCTCCCGTCCGGGCGAGTCCCAGGTGACCTTCGTGGCCCGCGACTCCCTGCATTCGGTGCAGATCCCCGAGCTGTGGTACCAGATCCGCAAGAAGATCAGTGACATCCGCCACACTTTGCCGCCGGGTATTCAAGGGCCATTTTTCAACGATGAATTCGGCACCACCTTCGGCAATATTTATGCGCTGACCGGTGACGGCTTCGACTACGCGGTGCTCAAGGACTACGCCGACCGCATCCAGATCCAGCTGCAACGGGTCAAGGACGTGGGCAAGGTCGAACTGCTCGGTTTACAAGACGAGAAGATCTGGATCGAGCTGTCCAACGTGAAGCTGGCGACTCTCGGCTTGCCCTTGGCGGCGGTCCAGCAGGCCCTTGAGGAGCAGAACGCGGTATCGACCGCCGGCTTCTTCGAAACCGGCAGCGAGCGGGTGCAGCTACGGGTGTCCGGTAATTTCCAGAGCGTGGACGAGATCCGCAACTTCCCGATCCGGGTCGCCGATCGTACGTTCCGTATCAGTGATGTGGCGGATGTGCGCCGTGGTTTCAACGATCCACCGGCGCCACGCATGCGTTTCATGGGCGAAGACGCCATCGGCCTGGCTGTGGCGATGAAGGACGGCGGAGACATCCTGGTGCTGGGCAAGGCCCTTGAGATCGAGTTTGCCCGTATCCAGAACACGCTCCCGGCCGGCATGCAATTGCGCAAGGTGTCGGACCAGCCGGCGGCGGTGAAGACCGGAGTGGGTGAGTTCGTCCAGGTGCTGGTGGAAGCGCTGACGATTGTGTTGCTGGTGAGCTTCTTTTCCTTGGGGCTGCGCACCGGGATGGTGGTGGCCCTGGCGATCCCGCTGGTGTTGGCGATGACCTTCGCCGCGATGTACTACCTGGGCATCGGCCTGCACAAGATTTCCCTCGGCGCGCTGGTATTGGCGCTGGGGTTGCTGGTGGACGACGCGATCATCGCGGTGGAGATGATGGCGATCAAGATGGAGCAGGGCTTCGACCGGATCAAGGCCGCCAGTTTTGCGTGGACCAGCACGGCGTTCCCGATGCTCACCGGTACGTTGATCACCGCGGCCGGCTTCCTGCCGATCGCCACCGCGCAATCGGGCACCGGCGAATACACCCGTTCGATTTTCCAGGTCGTGACCCTGGCGTTGCTGGCGTCCTGGGTGGCTGCCGTGGTGTTTGTGCCGTACCTGGGGGAAAAGCTCCTGCCGGACCTGGCGAAAATTCACGCGGCCAAACATGGCACGGCCGACGGCCAGACCGATCCTTACGGCACGCCGTTTTATCAGCGTGTCCGGCGGATGGTGGAGTGGTGCGTGCGTCGCCGCAAAACCGTCATCATCCTGACCGTGCTGTTGTTCGTCGGCTCGGTGGTGTTGTTCCGTTTCGTGCCGCAGCAGTTCTTCCCGGCATCGGGGCGGCTGGAACTGATGGTCGACCTGAAGCTGCAGGAAGGCGCCTCCCTGAGCAACACCGCCGAGCAGGTCAAGCGCCTTGAAGCGCTGCTCAAGGATCACGCCGGCATCGACAATTACGTGGCCTACGTTGGCACCGGCTCACCGCGGTTCTACTTGCCGCTGGATCAACAATTGCCGGCGTCCAGCTTCGCCCAGTTCGTGGTGCTGGCCAAGACCATCGAAGACCGCGAGCCTTTGCGCAGTTGGTTGATCGCGACCCTGAACGAACAGTTCCCAACCCTGCGGTCGCGGGTCACCCGCCTGGAAAACGGCCCGCCGGTCGGCTACCCGGTGCAGTTCCGCGTCACGGGCGAGCACATCGAAGAGGTCCGCGCCCTGGCGCGCAAAGTGGCGGCGAAAGTTCGCGAAAATCCCTACGTGACCAATGTGCACCTGGACTGGGAAGAGCCGAGCAAGGTGGTGTACCTGAACGTCGACCAGGACCGTGCTCGAGCCCTGGGCGTGAGCACCGCCAACCTGGCGAGTTTCCTGCGCAGCTCCCTCACGGGCTCCAGCGTCAGCCAGTATCGGGAAGACAACGAACTGATCGAAATCCTGCTGCGCGGCACGGTGCATGAGCGCACCGAGTTGTCGTTGCTGCCGAGCCTGGCGGTGCCGACCGACAATGGCAGGAGCGTTGCCCTGTCGCAGATCGCAACCCTGGAATACGGCTTCGAAGAGGGCGTGATCTGGCACCGCAACCGCCTGCCGAGCGTGACCGTACGGGCCGATATCTATGGCAAGGAGCAACCGGCGACCCTGGTGCAGCAGATCTTCCCGACCCTGGAGCCCATTCGTGCGCAACTGCCGGACGGTTACCTGCTGGAGGTGGGTGGTACGGTGGAGGATTCGGCTCGCGGCCAGAAATCGGTGAATGCCGGTGTGCCGTTGTTCATCGTCGTGGTGTTGACGCTGCTGATGCTGCAACTGCGCAGTTTCTCACGCACGGTCATGGTGTTTCTCACCGCGCCGCTGGGGTTGATCGGTGTCACCCTGTTCTTGCTGGTGTTCCGCCAGCCGTTTGGTTTCGTCGCCATGCTCGGCACGATCGCGCTGTCGGGGATGATCATGCGCAACTCGGTGATCCTGGTGGACCAGATCGAACAGGACATCAAGGCGGGGCTGGCCCCGTGGCAGGCGATCATCGAAGCGACGGTACGCCGCTTCCGTCCGATTGTGCTCACTGCACTGGCGGCGGTGCTGGCGATGATCCCGCTGTCGCGCAGCCTGTTCTTCGGACCGATGGCCGTGGCGATCATGGGCGGCTTGATCGTGGCGACGGCGTTGACACTGTTGTTCCTGCCTGCGTTGTATGCGGCGTGGTTCAGGGTCAAGAAGACCTGAGCCGTTCAGAGACCAGAACAGATCCAATGTGGGAGCGAGCTTGCTCGCGATAGCGGTGTAACAGTCAACGAAGATGTTGAAGCCAATACCGCCATCGCGAGCAAGCTCGCACAGTTGTTTTGGATTGGGGCTAGAGAGTGCCGAAAACCTTCTTCGCCAAACTGGTCGCCGCAGCCGCCGGGTTCTGGCGAATGGTGGCTTCCTGCTTGCCGATCATCTCGAACAACCCATCCAGCGCCTGCTCGGTCACGTAGTTTTCGATGTTGGCGCTCTTGGCGTCCAGCACGCCAAAGGTCGCGGCCTGGCCGGCGAAAGCGTTGTATTTCTGCGCCAGGCCGACCTTGTCGGTGGCTTGCTTGACGATGGGCAGGAACTTGGCGCGGATCTGCTCGCGGCTGCTCTTGTTCAGGTATTGCGTGGCCGAGTCGTTGCCGCCGCTCAAGATCCCCTTGGCATCACTCACGCTCATGTTCTTCACGGCGTTGACCAGGATCGGCTGGGCCTGGACCACCGCGGCTTCGGCGGCCTGGTTCATGCTGGTTTCCAGTTGTTCGACCTGCTCACCCATGCCGAAGGCTTTCATCTTGCTGGCGACTTTGCCGAGCTTGCCTGGCAGTTCGATCTTCACATCCGGGTTGTTGCTGAAGCCGCCGGGTGTGCCCAGTTGCTTGACCGCCACCTGCGCACCTTGGATCAAGGCGTCCTTGAGACCGCCCGTGGCATCCTTTTGCGACAGGTCGCCCAAGGACAGGGCCATGGCATTGGCACAGATCAGCAGGCCTGCGCACAGGCCGGTGAAACGGAGGGTTGAGCGAAGCATGATGGGGTCCTTGAAGAAAGTTTGAAAAAGCAATCAGCGTGCGGCGTTGACGCGGATCTTCAACGGCTGCGGATCCTTGCCATCGAGTTGCACGGCGTGTTGTTCAGTGGTGATGAACATCAACTGGCCGTCCACTTCGATGCGGGCGCTCACGGCATAACGATGGCCGGGCTTGACCTGGGCCGGATCATAACTGAGGTGGAACGGCAGCGGGACCTGGCCTTTGACCGGGCCGCTCTGTTGATCGAGTACCACGGCAGGGGCGTCGGCCAGGGAAACGTCTTGCAGGCTCACGCTCAAGGTAGCGTTGGGCGGCAGGGCGATGCGTTGCAGATAGAAGACTTCGCCATCGAGGCTCGCGACGGAGGCGGCGGGTGGCGTTGATGATTGGCACGCGGCCAGCAGTGAAGTGAATGCAAGCAGAAGAAATTTTTTCATGTGGAAGTACCTTTCCTTTGACGCCAGCAACACGCTGGCGCCAAAGAGAATCTGGAGGATTCGGCACCAAAAATCCAGCCGAAACGTAACGACTCAGACGTTGGGTGCGATCAGATGATCAGTTTCAATGGCCGACGATGGCGCGAGGTTCAGATCAATGTCTACATCTTGATCGCCTCCATTCCAAATGAAGGCGTGTTCGTTATCTGCTAGAAGGTCAGTGCCTTCATGGTTGATTTGCATCTTCACCGAAAACTCGTCCCCTGCGACAGCCGGGTCGAAATCGGGAACGATGTGGAAGGAAAAGACCAGGGGTGATCCCACCGGAAGTACGTTGGAGCTGATGCCAGGATAGGAGCCTGGCAGGCCGGTAGTTTTTTCGATGGAAATTGCATAATCACCTGCGCCTGTTTGTGGAACTTGATAATCATCTGGCAGACGCAGTGTTACGTTGATTGCGTGTTTCATGAATGAATTCCTTTTCAATACGTCGACATTGACGTGGGCTCATCCTAGAGGGCTGGCCCAAGTTTCTCTGTAGGTCTTTTCTTGGTTTGACGCCGCCTTAGCCGCTGCGCAGCGTCAGAGTAAGCTGGTCGACTGTCCCATCAACTCACCGCAAGCGTTCCATGCTTCTCGGTGAGTGATCGACAACCTTCAACTGTCGGGGCTGATGGCGACTTCCGCGGCATCTTCACTGCGATGCAGCGCCACCTGGCGGATCGACAGGCGAATTTCCGCCGGCAGCACCCGCTTGGCCGCGCCTTCGGCCAGTTCGCCCAGCAGCTCGTGGTAGCTGAGTTTGCCAGCCTCGTCGCGGCGCAGTACGTCGAGGTCGAGCATGGTCTGGATGAAGTGGCGGAACAGGCTTTTGTCGAAGAACTCCGGCGCATTCAGGCCATGCAGGATCGACAGGCGTTGGGCCATGACGGTGCAGAGGTCTTCCAGTTCTTCGGCGCTGATGGTGTTCTGGCCGCTGTTGAGCAGCAGCGAAACGGTCATGTAGAAGCGCTGCAAGGTCTGGGCGATGCTTTTTGACAGCAAGGTCAGCAGCACGAAATGCCGCGAACTCGGCGCCGGACGCAGGTACAGGTCATTTTCGAAACGCAGCAGGCCCTGTTCGACGAATGCTTCGAGCCACTGGTCGACTACCCCGTCCAACTCTTCCAGCGACCAGCGAATGAACAGCTCCGATTGCAGGTACGGGTACAGCGCATGGGTGTAGCGCAGGATCTGCTCGCGGCTCATGCGCGAGCTGCTCTGGAAGAAGCTCGCCAGCAACGCCGGCAGGGCGAAGATGTGCAGGACGTTGTTGCGGTAGTAGGTCATCAGTACCGCGTTCTGCTCATCCAGGTACAGAATCTTGCCCAGGGCATCGCTCTGTTCCGACAGCAGGTCCATGCCTTTCACATGTTCGATCAGCGCTCGACCATCGCCTTCGGGCAGCGTGGTGTGGGGCGAGTACGGGACTTTGCGCAACAACGCCAGGTACAGGTCGAGCACCCGGGCCATGGCGCGGTCGTCCAGGGCCAGGCGGCTGGTGGACAGCAGCGCCAGGGCGACGAGGTTGACCGGGTTGATCGCCGCGGCTTCGTTCAGGTGACGGGCCACGCGTTCGCCGAGGCGGTGGGTGGTCGCGTTGAGCCAGGCCGGTTTGAATTGCGGGCCCAGTTCCTGTTGGCGCCAGCCTGGCTGTTCGCCGTCGAGGAATTCCGCCAGTTTGATCGGTTCGCCGAAATTCACCGCCACCTGGCCGAAGCGTTGCTTGAGGGCGCCGATGACTTTGAAGATGTCGAAGATCGATTCTTTTTTCTTGCTGGCCCCGCGCAATTCGCCCAAGTAGGTGCGGCCTTCCAGTACCCGCTCATAACCGATGTAGACCGGCACGAACACGATGGGCATGCGCGACGAGCGCAGGAAGCTGCGCAGGGTGATGGCGAGCATGCCGGTCTTGGGTTGCAGCATGCGCCCGGTGCGCGAACGTCCGCCTTCGACGAAGTACTCCACCGGAAAACCTTTGGTGAACAGCGTATGCAGGTATTCGTTGAACACGGCGGTGTAGAGCGGGTTGCCCTTGAAGGTGCGACGCATGAAGAACGCCCCGCCACGGCGCAGCAGCCCGCCGATCACCGGCATGTTGAGGTTGATGCCGGCAGCGATGTGCGGTGGCGTCAGGCCGTTGCGAAACAGCAGGTACGACAGCAGCAGGTAGTCGATGTGGCTGCGGTGGCACGGCACGTAGATGACTTCGTGGCCCTGGGCGACGTTCTGCACGCCTTCGATATGGTTGACCTTGATGCCGTCGTAGATCTTGTTCCAGAACCAGCTCAGCACCACTTCCAGGAAACGGATCGCGGTGTAGGTGTAGTCCGAGGCAATCTCGTTGCCGTAGCGCAGGGCCTGGGCCTTGGCTTTTTCCGGGGAGATTTTTTCCCGCTCGGCCTCGTCGGCAATCGCCTGTTTGACCAGCGGCTGGTTCAACAGGCCCTTGACCAGGTTGCGTCGGTGGGAGATGTCGGGGCCGATGACCGCTGCTTTCAAATTGCGGAAGTGCACCCGCAGGATCCGCTGGGCCATGCGCACGGTGCGTTCGTGGCCCTTGTCGTGTTCGATCAGCTCGCGCAGGTGGATCGGCGCGGAGAATTGCACGCGGGTCTTGCGCCCCAGGATCATGATGCTCAACAGGCGGCGCAGGCGCCCGGTGACGGCCCAACTGTCGGCGAACAACAGCTTCCAGGGGCTGGATTCGCTGTCGGGCGACTGCCCCCAGAACACGCTGACCGGAATGATCTGGGCGTCTTCGGCGGCATCGTGGGTCAGGGCGTCGACCAGTCGCGTCAGGGTCGGCGGCGCACCGCGCTTGTCCTGGCGGCCGAGCCAGTCCGGCGCTGGCGTCAGGTAGAAAAACGCCGCCGGCTCCAAAAGGTTGCCCACCGAGACCGGCAGCACCGGACGAGGCAGGCCGGCCTTGGTGCATTCGGTGTCGAGCACCGCCAGGTCAGTAAGTGAAGGATCTTGCAGGACGTAGAACACCGGACGACTGCGGTCGAGGTTGAGGGTGAAGGACGACTGGTTGATCGTCTCGGAGCGAACCCAGAGGTACAACAGTCGGCGCAGGGTGCCAAACACAAGACGGCGGAACGGGGAGCGGGTCATACGGCTTCTGCATGAGTGAATGGAATAGAGCGGGCGCCAGTGTGCCGGATTCGCCGAAAATCGGCAAAAAAGCGCCGAAGTAAAGTCAGTTGAGAGTTTTCTCGGGTGTCATATACTCGGCCAGTGACTGCCGCGGCCTCCCTTGTGGAGAGCCGGATGGTGGCTAAAGTTCGTACGGCTTTGCCTTTTGTGGTTGGGCGGGAAAAGCCGACTCAAAAAAAAAATGGGAGTGAGCATCATGGCAGTACGGGAAACCGGCAGTGTGAAGTGGTTCAACGACGCGAAGGGCTACGGCTTCATCCAGCGTGAAGGCGGGGCGGATGTGTTCGTGCATTACCGCGCCATCCGCGGCGAAGGCCACCGTTCACTGACCGAAGGCCAGCAGGTCGAGTACGCGGTCGTGGAAGGGCAGAAGGGCTTGCAGGCTGAGGATGTGGTGGGGTTGTAACCCCACTCTTGAAGCCGTGGTAGATCCCTGTGGGAGCAAAGCTTGCTCGCGATAGCGCCAGGCCAGCTTGCAGCAATGTTGAATGTACTTCAGCCATCGCGAGCAAGCTTTGCTCCCACAGTGCTCCCACATTTGGACCTAGGCTGCTCTTGAGACTGGCCTCACGCCGTCTTCCAGGTTATCTCTTCTTCCCCATCGGCACTGATGCGAATCCAGCGGTCCGCCGATTCTTCGCCTTCCTCCTCCACCCATGAACCAGGCGCGCAGCGCACTTCGACGTTCAGTGCAGCGAAGGCCGCGCGGGCGCACGCGATGTCGTCTTCCCACGGGGTCTGGTCGCTTTCCAGGTACAGGCTGTTCCATTTGCCCACGGCCTTGGGCAGCCAGGTCACGGGGATGCTGCCGGCCTTGCACTTGTAGGTCTGGCCTTTCTGGACCCAGTCGCTGCACGGGCCCAGGGCCTGGCCAAGCCAGGCGGCGATGGCCTTGTGGTCGACGTCGGCGTCTTTGAGGTAAATCTCGATATCGGGTTGGCGCATGGATGTCCTCGCTGCGGTCTTGAAAAATCCATTCGCGGATTTAACGGGCCCCGAGCGGTTGCCCGGGGCCGGAATCAAAAGGTTATTGAAGAACGAAATAATCGTAGCGCATCGACACCGTGACCTGGAACGGCTCGGCCTGCTCGATCACCCTGGCACGGCGTTCGGCACTGGCGCGCCAGCCGTGGGGCGTCATGGCCAGCAGGTTGGCGCGGTCCTGGCCACTGTCCAGGGTCAGCTTGAATTCGAGGGTTTCGCTGTGATCCAGCACCATGCCCGCCGGCACCAGGGCCAGGTGTTTGTCGTCGGTGTATTCACGCACTTCGTCGTACAGGCGCTCGCGCAACTCCATCAGGTGGCCGGCGGTGGGGCCGACTTTCATCAGGCCGCCGCCGGGGCTGAGCAAGCGCTTGGCCTCCTGCCAGTCCAGCGGGCTGAACACGCTGGCCAGGAACTGGCAGCAGCCGTCCGCCAACGGCACCCGGGCCATGCTGGCGATCAACCAGGTCAGCTGCGGGTTGCGTTTGCAGGCGCGCTTGACGGCCTCGCGGGAAATGTCCAGGGCATAACCATCAGCGTTGGGCAACGCCTCGGCGATCTGCGCGGTGTAGTAACCCTCGCCACAGCCGATGTCCAGCCAGCGCCCGGGCGTGCGTTCGGCAGCCAGTTCCGCCAGGCGCCGGGCGACCGGGGCGTAATGCCCGGCGTTGAGGAAGTCGCGCCGGGCTTCGACCATTGCCTGGTTGTCACCGGGGTCGCGGCTGTTCTTGTGCTGCACCGGCAACAGGTTCAGGTAACCCTGCCGCGCGCGGTCGAAGCGGTGGCCGGCCGGGCACACCACACCGTTGTCAACCGCGTTCAGCGGTTCACTGCAGATCGGGCAGGCGAGCATCAGGCGAGCAACCTGATCAGCGTCTTGTAGTAGATCTCGGTCAGCACATCGAGATCGGCCGCCAGCACGCGTTCGTTGACCTGGTGGATGGTCGCGTTGACCGGCCCCAGTTCCACCACTTGCGTACCCATGGTGGCGATGAAGCGACCGTCGGACGTGCCGCCGCTGGTGGACGCCTGGGTTTCGCGCCCGGTGACGT
This sequence comes from Pseudomonas sp. PF05, assembly GCF_056521845.1. Lineage (NCBI taxonomy): Bacteria > Pseudomonadati > Pseudomonadota > Gammaproteobacteria > Pseudomonadales > Pseudomonadaceae > Pseudomonas > Pseudomonas sp. PF05. The sequence continues at coordinate 64,384 of NZ_JBWLPW010000022.1, forward strand.
CCTTGATGCTCGATGAGACCGCGTCGAGCAGCGCGCCTGGTTCGGTGAGGAACGGCAGGCCGGACAGCGCCCAGTCGATGTGCCAGTCCAGTTGATGCTTGTCGAGAATGTCGGCGACGCGCTGTTGCAGGCCTTCGACGGTGGATTCGGTGGAGAAGCGGAAGTTGAACACCGCCACCAGGTCACCCGGAATCACATTGGTCGCGCCGGTGCCGGCGTTGAGGTTGGAGATCTGGAAACTGGTCGGCGGGAAGAAGTCATTGCCGTGGTCCCAATGCTCGGCGGCCAATTCGGCCAACGCCGGGGCAGCCAGGTGGATCGGGTTCTTCGCCAGGTGTGGATAAGCCACGTGGCCTTGCTTGCCGCGCACGGTCAACTTCGCGCCGAGGGAACCGCGCCGGCCATTCTTGACCACATCGCCCACCAAGGTGGTGCTCGACGGCTCGCCGACGATGCACCAGTCCAGTCGTTCCTGGCGGGCCTTGAGGCGTTCGACCACGGCTTTGGTGCCGTGGTGGGCCGGGCCTTCTTCATCGCTGGTGATCAGGAAGGTCAGCGAGCCCTTGTGGTCCGGGTAGTCGGCAACGAACCGTTCGGCCGCCACGACCATCGCCGCCAGGCTGCCTTTCATGTCCGCCGCGCCACGGCCGCAGAGCATGCCCTGTTCATCGATGACCGCATCGAACGGGTCGAGCTGCCAGGCCTGCACCGGACCGGTCGGCACCACATCGGTGTGCCCGGCGAAGCACAGCACCGGACCGTCATGCTTGCCATGGCTGGCCCAGAAGTTATCCACATCCTCGATGCGCATCGGCTCGAGCGTAAAGCCTGCGTTGCCCAGGCGCTGCATCATCAGTTTCTGGCAATCGGCATCCACTGGCGTCACGGACGGACGGCGGATCAGGTCGCAGGCGAGTTGCAGGGTCGGCGAGAGGTCGGCGTGGGCCGTCATGAAAGCTCCGGGAATATAGTGTGAACGCAAGGCTTGTGCAGGCGCGGGCTGGCTCGCGCAAAATGGCGGTTATCTTATAGCAAAACGACCATCATGGGCCCCTGGTGCGGGACAGGTGGAACACAAAACCTGTGGGAGCGAGCCTGCTCGCGATGGCGTCGTATCTGCCGCATCAATGTTGACTGAGGCATCGCTATCGCGAGCAGGCTCGCTCCCACAAGGAGGATTTGGTGGGATTCAATTCGCGAACGGCTCGAATTGCCACGGCAAAGCCCTATAATGCGCGCCGGTTTTTGGGGTAATGGTCATGAGTACAGAAGATCCACGGTTTGCCAGCATCGCCCGTTTGTATGGCATCGACGGCCTGGAGCGCCTGCGGGCGGCCCATGTGGCGATTGTCGGCGTCGGTGGTGTCGGTTCCTGGGCGGCGGAAGCCATCGCCCGTTGCGGCGTGGGCGAAATCTCGTTGTTCGACCTGGACGATGTTTGCGTCAGCAACGCCAACCGTCAGTTGCACGCCCTGGACAGCACCGTCGGCAAACCCAAGGTCGAGGTGATGGCCGAGCGGCTGCGTGGGATCAACCCCGACTGCACCGTGCACGCGGTGGCCGACTTCGTCACCCGCGACACCATGGCCGAATACATCACGCCGAACATCGACTGCGTGATCGACTGCATTGACAGCGTAAACGCCAAGGCTGCGCTGATCGCCTGGTGCAAGCGCCGCAAGATCCAGATCATCACCACCGGCGGCGCAGGCGGGCAGATCGACCCGACGCTGATCCAGGTCTGCGACTTGAACCGCACGTTCAACGACCCACTGGCCTCCAAGGTGCGCTCCACCTTGCGCCGCGACTACGGTTTTTCCCGCACCGTGACCCGCCACTACAGCGTGCCTTGCGTGTTCTCCACCGAACAACTGCGCTATCCGAAACCGGACGGCAGCATTTGCTTGCAGAAGAGTTTTGTCGGCGACGGCGTCAAGCTCGACTGCGCCGGTGGGTTCGGCGCGGTGATGATGGTGACGGCGACGTTCGGCATGGTCGCGGCGACCAAGGCTGTGGATAAGATCGTGGCGGGTGTGCGGCGGCCGGCAGACAGGGTCAAGCCCGGACAGTGACCGCTCTTGTGGTGAGGGCGCTTGCTCGCGCTGGGCTCTGTAGGAGCTGCCGAAGGCTGCGATCTTTTGATTTTGATCTTTGGCTTGAGATTCAAGTGTCAGGGGAAAAGATCGCAGCCTCGTTGCACTCGACAGCTCCTACACAGCTCCTGCGGGCGAAGTCCAGCGGGAGCAAGCTCCCTCGCCACGGTTACTGCGTCAATTCGCGCATCCGCTGTAGCACCGCACTCAACCCATTGCTACGCGACGGCGACAACTGCCGCGACAATCCCAACTGATTGAACCAGTCCGGCAAGTCCACCTGTTGTAGCTCAACGGCGGACAGCCCATTGACCCGCGCCAACAACAACGCCACCAGCCCACGGATCAACCGCGCATCGCTGCTGGCGCAAAACTGCCAGTGCCCATCGTGCAACTGTCCCACCAGCCACACCTGACTTTCACAACCGTGGACCAGATTGGCCTCGCACTTGTCCTCGTCGCTCAGCGGCGGTAGGCGCTCGCCCCATTGCATCAGCAGTCGGGCGCGTTGCTCCCAACCTGACGCGTCCTGGAAAATCTGCAGCGCTGCGGCGGCCTCGGCGGGCAGGTTCATCGCAGCATCTCCAGGGCCTGGTCCAGGGCTTCGAAGAAGCGTTCGATGTCGGCGGAGTCGTTGTACAGCGCCAGCGACACCCGGATCGCCCCGGACAGCTGCAAATGCTTGAACAACGGCATCGCGCAGTGATGCCCGGCGCGCACGGCGATGCCTTGCTCGGTCAGCAGGTGGGCCAGGTCGGCGTTGTGGATGCCTTCGACCACGAAGCTGACCAAGGCCAGGCGCGGGTTGCCCACCAGGTGCACGCCGTTGCGGGCCCGCAGGCCATGGAGCAGGTAGTCGTGCAGCGCCGCCTCGTGGTCGATGATCGCCTGCGGATCGAGGTCGGACAGGTAATCCAGGGTTGCCCCCAGGCCGATCACGCTGGCAATCGGCGGCGTGCCGGCTTCGAAGCCCAGCGGCGCCGGGCGGAAGGTGGCGCTGTGGTAATCGGCCTGTTGCACCATTTCGCCGCCGAACTGCCAATGACGCAGGTTGCCAAGGGCCTCGGTACGGCCAAACAGCACGCCCAGCCCGTCGGGGCCGTAGAGTTTGTGGCTGGAAAATACATAAAAGTCGCAGCCCAGCGCCTCCACGTCATGGCGACCATGGACCACGCCTTGGGCGCCGTCGATCACCGTCAACGCGCCTTGGGCCTTGGCCAGCGCCAGCAGCGCCGGCACCGGCTGCCAGGCCCCCAGCACATTGGATAACTGGCTCACCGCCAGCAAGCGCGTACGCGGGCCGATCAGTTCAGCGGCTGCGCCAGAATCGATCACCCCGTCGACATCCAGCGGCAACACCACCAGTGTCAACGAACGACGCTCGGCCAGTTGCTGCCACGGCAGCAGGTTGGCGTGGTGTTCCAGGGCGCTGATGACGATCTCGTCGCCCGGGTTGAATAAATGTTCCAGCCCATAGGCCAGTAGGTTCAGCGCCGAAGTGGCGCCGTGGGTGAAGACGACTTGCCCGCAGTTTCCGGCATTGAGCCATTGCGAGACCTTGAGGCGGCTGTCCTCGAACGCCTGGGTGGCATGGGCCCCCGGCAAATGCTGCGCACGGTGTACGTTGGCCGCGCCATTGGCGTAGTAATGCGCCAGGGCGTCCAGCAGTGCTTGGGGTTTTTGCGTGGTGGCGGCGCTGTCCAGGTAGGTCTGGCCTTGCCGTTGCAGGGCGGCGATGGCCGGGAAGTCGGTGCGCCAGGGGGAGGGAATCAACATGCTTTCGGGCCCTGCTGGAATGACGCCGGACCCTGTGGGAGCAAGGGCGCTCCCACAGGTGATGGTGTGAAGCTTAGTTGTGAGCGTGCAGTGCTTCGTTCAGCTCGATGGCCGACTTATGCGTCTTGCATTCCACCGCGCCGGTCTCGGAATTGCGACGGAACAACAGGTCGGGCTGGCCGGCCAGGTCGCGGGCCTTGACCACTTTGACCAGTTGGTTGTTTTCGTCCAGCAGCTTCACTTTGGTACCGGCGGTCACGTACAGGCCCGACTCCACGGTGTTGCGGTCGCCCAGCGGGATACCGATGCCGGCGTTGGCGCCGATCAGGCAGCCTTCGCCGACCTTGATCACGATGTTGCCGCCGCCCGACAGGGTGCCCATGGTCGAGCAACCGCCGCCCAGGTCCGAACCCTTGCCGACGAATACGCCCGCCGAGACACGGCCTTCGATCATGCCTGGGCCTTCGGTGCCGGCGTTGAAGTTGACGAAACCTTCGTGCATCACGGTGGTGCCTTCGCCCACATAGGCGCCCAGGCGGATCCGCGCGGCATCGGCGATACGCACACCGGCCGGGACCACGTAGTCGGTCATTTTCGGGAACTTGTCCACCGAGAACACTTCCAGCAGCTCGCCACGCAGGCGGGCTTCGAGCTGGTGCTCGGCCAGTTCGGCCAGGTCGATCGCGCCCTGGCTGGTCCAGGCCACGTTCGGCAGCAGGGGGAAGATGCCGGCCAGGTTCAGGCCGTGGGGCTTGACCAGGCGATGGGACAGCAGGTGCAGCTTGAGGTAAGCCTCAGGGGTGGAGCTCAGTTGGGCGTCTTCGGCCAGCAGCGTGGCGACCAGCGGCTTGTGGCTTTCGGCCAGGCGGGTCAGCAGCGCGGCTTGGGCGCTATCGACGCCACGGAGTGCGTCTGCCAGTTGCGAAGCCTGGGCGGTGGTGAAGGTGATGGCCTGGTTGCCCTCGCTGTAGCCGAGAATCGGCGCGATGGCAGCAACGATCTCAGCCGACGGCTTGAGCAGCGGTTGGGCGTAGAACACTTCCAGCCAGGCGCCTTCACGGTTTTGAGTGCCGACACCAAAGGCCAGGCTGAACAGGGTAGTGGACATGGAATTACCTCTACAAAATGGACTGGGCAGGATTACTTGATCGCTGCCGCATAAATATCTGGCTTGAAGCCAATCAGGGTTCGGTCACCGAGATCGAGCACCGGGCGCTTGATCATCGAGGGTTGGGCGAGCATCAGTTCGATGGCTTTCGTCTGGTCGAGATCGGCTTTGCGTTCGTCGTCGAGTTTGCGAAAGGTCGTACCCGCACGGTTCAACACCACTTGCCAGCCATGCTCGTTGCACCATTGGGTCAGGTGCTCACGGTCGATGCCGGCAGTTTTGTAATCGTGAAAGTCGTAGTGCACAGCGTGATCATCGAGCCAGGTACGCGCTTTTTTCATCGTATCGCAGGCTTTGATGCCGAAAAGGTGCAACGTTTTGCTTGAATCGGTCAAGGAACTGCCCCCTTTGCAGGTGCTGAAAGTAAAAGGTGAAGGATTATGCCATGACCGGACGGTTTCGCGGCGGCCCAGATCGGCATGCCTCCAAACCCGTGGGCGAGCCTGTGGGAGCTTAGCTTGCTCGCGATACAGGCGACACGGTTCAACTGCAAGACTGCGCCATCGTTCATTGCGAGCAAGCTAAGTTCCCACAGGCTCATTCCACAGGGCGGACTGCGACATTGGTACAACGGCCAGACCCATGCTAAGCGGCTAATATGGCACTTCAACGGCAAGCTGTTGCCGGATGTGTATCGCTGTAGTTGGAAAACCGTCATGCAAAGCGCCTATACCGTCCTGATCCTGTTGATGCTGGTGGGCGTTTCGCGCCTGATCGGGCGGTTGATCCCGCTGCCGTTGCCCCTGGTGCAGATCGGCGCCGGTGCCTTGCTGGCCTGGCCGTCCCTGGGCCTGCATGTGGTGCTCAATCCCGAGTTGTTCCTGTTTCTCTTCTTGCCACCTTTGCTGTTCTCCGATGGCTGGCGCATGCCCAAGCGCGAATTGTGGCGCCTGCGCGGACCGATCCTGACGCTGGCGGTGGGTTTGGTGTTGTTCACGGTGGTGGGCGCCGGCTATTTCATTCACTGGCTCTTGCCGAGCATCCCACTGGCTGTGGCTTTCGCCTTGGCAGCAGTGTTGTCGCCGACCGACGCGGTGGCGGTGTCGGCGATAGCCCGTGACCGCCTGCCGGCGCCGTTGATGCACATGCTCCAGGGCGAGGCGCTGATGAATGATGCGTCGGGTCTGGTGACCTTCAAGTTCGCCTTGGCAGCGGCGATCACCGGCGTGTTTTCCCTGGCGAATGCCAGCCTGACCTTCGTCCTGGTGGCGGTTGGCGGCCTGTTGGTGGGCGTGGGCTTGAGTTGGCTGGTGGGGCGTCTGCGGGCCTGGATGATTGCCCGGGGCTGGGACGATCCGGCCACCCACGTGGTGTTCATGTTGCTGCTGCCGTTCGCGGCCTATGTGTTGGCCGAACGCTTGGGCGCCTCGGGCATTCTCTCGGCGGTGGCGGCGGGGATGATGCAGAGCTGGCTTGACCTGCTGCCGCGCCAGACCGGCACGCGGCTGCTCAATCGCAGTGTCTGGTCGCTGTTGGAATTCGCCTTCAACGGCTTGATCTTCCTGCTGCTGGGCCTGCAATTGCCGGACATCATCAAGGCGGTGACCAGCCACGAAGCCACGCTGTGGCCGACGTTGCTCTACCGTTGCCTGGATTTGGTGGCGATTTTCCTGGTGTTGCTGGTGCTGCGGTTTGTCTGGGTGCAAAGCATCTGGCGCTTGTCCGGGCTGCTGCGGCGCTGGCGCGGCAAGGGCGAGTTGACCTTGGTGCCGGACGCGCGCTCCTGCTGGCTGCTCACCTTTGGCGGCGTGCGCGGGGCGGTAACACTGGCGGGCGTACTGTCGGTGCCATTGTTGTTGGCCGCAGGCGAGCCGTTTCCCGAGCGAGATCTGCTGATCTTCATTGCTGCTGGGGTGATTCTGTTGTCGTTGATAGCGGCCTGCATCGCCTTGCCATTGCTGCTGCGGGGCATCGAGAGGAGCCCCGACGACAAACGTCGTACCGAAGTGCGTGATGCCTGGCGCAAAACCGCTGAAGCGGCGATTCATGCGCTGGAAGTGGAGGAGCCGGCTGAAACGACCAGTACGCCGGATGCGGCCCAGGCGGCACTGGCGACCGAGGTCAAGGCGCGGCTGATGTCTGAGTATCGCCATCAGTTGGAGGTGTTCAACGACTCCGCCGAAGCCCAGGCGCTGGCGTTCGAGATGGACCTGTTGGAACGCCGGCTGCGCTTGAAGGCCTACCGGGCGCAGCGGTTGGAGTTGTATCGCCTCAGCCGCCATCACCAGATTGGCGATGACGTGTTGCGTGAGGTGCTGGGGGAGTTGGATTTGGCGGAGGCTAATTTGGGGTTGGGTAAATAACGGCAGGGTCAGAGCGGAAGGTAGGCCTTCACACCGGCGATCACGCCTTGCATGTCTTCAGAGCCCAGGCGAGGAACGAAGTACTCTCGACCCTTGGATCGAGTCTTTCTGTGCAGCTTGTCCAGACGTTCAAAACTCACGGTATAGATCATGTCGCACTTTACCCACAGTTCTTTGTAGCCATCGGACTGGAGGGGATTGGTGCGGAGCAGGTGGTGCCAGTCCTGCTGAGTCTGTGGCGTTGTGGAGGAAATCGGCACCACGGTACAGAGCTTGCGACTGTGTGTGGCAGTAGGGGAGATCACCACCACCTTGCGGATCTTCAGCATTTCAGGCGCAACAAAGCCCCGCGTGAAGTCACAAAGAAGAACATCGCCTTGCTTGGGATGGTAATAAAGAGGCATTCCTTATCCTCATAAAAAAGCAAAGCCGCCCGAAGGCGGCTTCAATCGACACGCAGTTGAGCTTGCTTCGCCCTTTCTGCGCCGCTGGGTCAACCCCGAGAGGGACCCAGACTCCTGCCAGCTTTCGCTGGTGACAGGGTCGATTATGGCTACCGGCGATAGCGAATTCAAGCCAGCTTGAACCCTCGTAACAGGGTTGAATGAGATATGTCGGTGTACAAAGTAAGCGAAATCAATGGTTTGGCGTTCGCGGTATGTTTTATGTCTTTTCTTGTCTGAGTAGACAGATCGTGGTCTGTCAGACGCACCGAAGTTTCCGACAAGTTTTTAAGGTTGTCCGTCGGAAGCGAGGGCTCTAGCCTCTGGGTGTCGCTGCCAATTCAGCGACCGGACGTGAGAATCCGAACATCTCTAGGAGCACGGGCTTCTGCACAATCCAAGTGCAGGGTTTACATCTTCAGCTCTAGGGAGCAAGCAATTCGATGATTAAAGAACCCCAAAATCCACCAAAACCTGCCTCCACTTTCCCCTACGGCGATTACGCACCCGAAAAGCTACAAGAAGCCGCTGACCGTGTGCTGGATCAATACCTCAAACCTGACGACAGCAAGTCAAAACCCAAGCCCTCAGTGCAGTTATTCACTGTGGCTGACGGTATCGACACCGAAGTGTTGCTGGCCAACCTCAGTGAAACCCTGGCTTCGGCCAATGCAATGCTCAACGACCTTGCCTTCGATCAGGACGGCTCGCGACGACATGTAGCGTTGGGAGTGGCCCAGATGATTGAGTTGGGGATGTTGTTGGCGAACAAGTGCCTGGATCGGGTAGAGCTTCGGGTGTGAGGTAATAAGTGCTGGCCTCATCGCGAGCAAGCTTTGCTCCCACAAGATCTGGTGTCGATCACAGGTTTTGTGAGCCACACAAATCCACTGTGGGAGCAAAGCTTGCTCGCGATAAATCGAAAGGCAAATACACAAATACCTGTGAAGCACTGAACCTGTGGCGAGGGGATTTATCCCCGCAGGGCGCGAAGCGGCCCTGAAACCGGACAACGCGATACGTCAGGCAGATTGAGTTGACTGCTTTGGGGCCGCTGCGCAGCCCAGCGGGAGCAAGCTCCCTCGCCACAACAGCGGTCCGCTTCAGCGCGATACAGCCAATTAACCCCGACGCTGGATGAACGCGCGAATCCGCTCCGCCGCTTCCACGCATTCGGCCAATGGCGCAACCAGGGCCATGCGCACGCGCCCGGCGCCCGGGTTGACGCCATCCACATCGCGGGACAGGTACGAGCCTGGGACGACCGTCACGTGTTCCTGTTCGAACAGGTCCCGGCAGAACGCCGCGTCATCGCCCGCTACGTTCGGCCACAGGTAGAAGCTGCCATCGGGGCGCTGTACATCCAGCACCGGGCTGAGGATCTCCAGCACCGCGTCGAATTTCTCCCGGTACAACGCGCGGTTGGCGCGTACGTGCACTTCGTCGTTCCACGCCGCGATGCTCGCCAGTTGGGTCTGAACCGGCATCGCGCAGCCGTGGTAGGTGCGGTACAGCAGGAAACCCTTGAGGATGTCCGCGTCGCCAGCGACGAAACCGGAGCGCAGGCCGGGCAGGTTGGAGCGTTTGGACAGGCTGTGGAACACTACGCAGCGCTTGAAATCCTTGCGACCGAGTTCGACGCAGGCGCTGAGCAGCCCCGGCGGCGGGGTTTGTTCGTCGAAGTACAGTTCGCTGTAGCACTCGTCGGCGGCGATGACGAAGTCATATTCGTCAGCCAGCGCGATGAGTTTCTTCAGCACGTCCACCGGGATCAGTGCGCCGGTCGGGTTGCCAGGGGAGCACAGGAACAGGATCTGGCAGCGTTTCCAGATGTCCGGCGAGACGGCATCGAAATCCGGGTTGAAGCCGTTCGCGTCCAGGCACGGCAGGTAGTGCGGCTTGGCCCCGGCCAGGAACGCCGCGCCTTCGTAGATCTGATAGAACGGGTTCGGGCTGACCACCAGGGCGTCGTCGCCACGGTTGACCACCGTCTGGGTGAAGGCGAACAGGGCTTCGCGGGTGCCATTGACCGGCAGCACATGGCGCGCTGGGTCCAACCAGCCGTTCGGCACGTTGAAACGGCGCTCGCACCAGCCGGTAATGGCTTCACGCAACTCCGGAATGCCGAGAGTGGTCGGGTACACCGCCATCTTTTCCAGATTGCTGGCCAGGGCTTCAGCCACGAAGCTGGGCGAGCGATGCTTGGGTTCGCCGATGGACAGGGCGATCGGGCGTTTGTCCGGGTTGGGTGTGACGCTGCCAAGCAAGGCGCGGAGCTTTTCGAACGGGTAGGGCTGGAGCTGGTTCAGAGCGTTGTTCATCGAGGGCCTCGTCAATGTGGGCGCGGTCCTTGTGGGAGCCGAGCTTGCTCGCGATGGCGGTGAGTCAGGCAACATCAATGCTGGATGTTCCGTCGCTATCGCGAGCAAGCTCGCTCCCACAGAGGGGGATTGTTCGTTCAGATGCTGATACGTGTCAGGTGAGCATCGGGTTCCTGGTTGACGCTCAAGTGCTGCACGATCGCTTCCTGCAGGCGGCTGCACAGCTGCGGATCGGACAGCGGCTGGTTATGCGCGTCGGTGATGAAGAAGACGTCTTCCACCCGTTCGCCGAGGGTGGCGATCTTGGCGTTTTGCAGCGACAGGTCGAACTCCAGGAAGATATGACCGATCCGCGCCAGCAGGCCCGGGCGGTCCGGGGCGCTGAGTTCCAGTACGGTGACCTGGCGCTGGGCGTCGTTGTGGATCGTCACCTGGGGCGCGAAGGCGAAATGCTTGAGCTGGCGCGGCACCCGGCGCTGGATGATGGTCGGGTAGTCCGCCGGGTTGCGCAGGGCTTCGGTCAGGCCGTCGCGAATCTGCTTGACCCGCGCCGGGTTGTCGCCAATCGAGTCGCCATCGGTGTCGAGCACGATGTAGGTGTCGAGGGTGAACTGGCTGCTGGAGGTAATGACCCGTGCGTCATGGATGTTGAGGTTGAGCTGGTCCATCGCTGCCACGGTCACGGCGAAGAAGTCGTGCTGGTCCGGGGCGTAGATGAAGATCTGCGTGCCACCCTCGAACTCGCGCTGGGTGGTTTCCTTGATCAGCACCAACGGCCCGCCATCGGCCGGTTGCTGCAGGATCGCATCGCTGTGCCAGGCCACGTCGCCGGCGGTGTGCCGTAGGAAATAGTCATCGCCCAATTGCGACCAGAGCTGCTCGACGTCGTCCGGGTCGGTACCACCGCGCACCAGGATGTCCAGGGCGGCACTTTGAGTGCGACGGATCTGCTCTTCGCGGTCCACCGGGTTTTCCAGGCCACGGCGCAAGGCGCGCTTGGTCTCGGTGTAGAGCTGGCGCAACAGGCTGGCGCGCCAGGAGTTCCACAGGGTCGGGTTGGTCGCGTTGATGTCGGCCACGGTCAGCACGTAGAGGTAATCCAGGCGCGTTTCATCGCCGACGATCTGGGCGAAGTCGTGGATCACCTGCGGGTCGGACAAGTCCTTGCGCTGGGCGGTGGTGGACATGACTAGGTGGTTCTGCACCAGCCAGACGATCAGCCGGCTGTCCCACAGGGGCAGTTGATGGCGCTGGCAGAATGCCTCGGCATCCACCGCGCCGATCTCGGAGTGGTCGCCCTGGCGGCCCTTGCCGATGTCGTGATACAGCCCGGCCATGTAGATCAGTTCAGGCTTGGGCAACTTGCCCATGAGCTTGCTGGCCAGCGGGAATTTCTCCGACACCTGGGTGTACTGGAGCTTACGCAGGTGCTTGATCAGGTTCAGGGTGTGGGCATCGACCGTATAGATGTGGAACAGGTCGTGCTGCATTTGCCCGACGATGAAACCGAACTCCGGCAGATAGCGCCCGAGGATCCCGTAGCGGTTCATGCGCCGCAGGTTGCGGTGCACGCCGATCTTGCACTTGAACAACTCGATGAACAGGCTGGTGTTGCGGATGTCGTGGCGGAAATCGTCATCGATCAGGTGACGGTTTTCCCGCAGCAGGCGAATGGTATCGGCACGTACACCCTTGATTTCCGGCTGCTGGGCCATGAGTACGAAGATTTCCAGCATGGCGAAGGGCGTGCGGCGGAACACATTGGCGTTGCGCGCCTCGATGTAGCCATCGTGCAGTTGGAAACGAGAGTTGATCGGCTGCGGCGGTTCTTCGTCTTCGGGGGCGAGGATGACTTCCTCGAAGTGCTGGATGATCAGTTCGCTGAGCTGGGCGATGCTCATCACCACGCGGTAGTACTGCTGCATGAAGTTTTCGATGGATTGCTTGGCGTCCTGGCCCTCGAAACCCAACAGGCTCGCAATGGAGCGCTGGTGATCGAACAGCAGGCGGTCCTCGGCGCGCCCGGCCAGCATGTGCAGGGCGTAGCGGACCTTCCACAGGAATTCCTGGGACGAGGCCAGCAAGGCGTTTTCGCTTTCCACCAGGAAACCTTCGCCGGCCAGGGCGCGCAGGTTCAGCGTGCCGTACTGGCGCCGGGCGACCCAGAGGATCGTCTGGATGTCCCGCAGCCCGCCGGGCGAGCCCTTGACGTTGGGCTCCAGGTTGTATTCGGTGTCGTTGTACTTGTGGTGGCGGGCCTTCTGCTCGGCGCGCTTGGCCAGGAAAAAGTCCTTGCTGGGCCACATGTGCTCTGTGCTGGTGACATCGAGCATGCGCTGGCGCAGGTGCTCGGGGCCGGCGATGGTACGGCTTTCCATCATGTTGGTGATCACCGTCAGGTCGGCGCGGGCCTCGTCGGCGCATTCCTGCACCGAGCGCACGCTCTGGCCGACTTCCAGGCCAATGTCCCACAACAGCGTCAGGAACCGCTCGATGGAGTCGCGAAAAACCTCGTGATCGGCGCTGTCCAGCAGGATCAACAGGTCGATGTCGGAGTAGGGGTGCAGCTCGCCGCGCCCATAACCGCCCACCGCCACCAGGGCGATGTCGGCATCTTCGCTCCAGTCGAACTGCTCCCAGGCCTTTTGCAGGATGTTATCGACGAACCAGGCACGGTCCTCGATCAGCCGCCGAATGTCCCGGCCATTGCGAAAACGCTGGTCGAGCACTTCGTGGGCCTGGCGGATCGCCTTCTTGAACGCCGAGATGGGGCTTGCCTTCAAGGCCAGTTCAGCCTGGAACTGGCCGCGGTCGAAGAGTTCGGGATCCACCTGCGGCATTGAATGGCTTTCCTTTCTATCTATAGCTATAGGCTGGGTTCGGATCAGGCGGAAACGCGAGGGATGGTGTCATCGCTGCGCAGGGTGAAGATCTCGTATCCGGTCTCGGTGACCAGCAAGGTATGTTCCCACTGGGCCGACAGCTTGCGATCCTTGGTGATGGCAGTCCAGCCGTCGCCCAGCACCTTGGTGTCGGCGCGGCCCTGGTTGATCATCGGCTCGATGGTGAAGGTCATGCCCGCCTGCAGCTCCATGCCCGTGCCGGCACGACCGTAGTGCAGGATCTGCGGTTCTTCGTGGAACACCTTGCCGATGCCATGGCCGCAGAACTCACGCACCACCGAGAAGCCGTTCTTTTGCGCGTGCTTCTGGATCACCTCGCCGATGTCTCCCAGGCGGCAGCCGGGCTTCACCAGTTCGATGGCCATGTACATGCATTCCTGGGTGACCTTGGACAGGCGCTGGGCCCACTCCGGTACGTTGCCGACATGGAACATGCGGCTGGTGTCGCCGTGAAAGCCGTCCTTGATGACGGTGACGTCGATGTTCAGGGTGTCGCCATCCTTCAACGGTTTTTCGTTGGGGATACCGTGGCAGACCACGTGGTTGATCGAGGTGCAGATCGACTTCGGGAAGCCTTTGTAGTTGAGCGGGGCCGGGATGGCCTTCTGCTCGTTGACGATGTAGTCGTGGCAGATGCGGTCCAGCTCTTCGGTGGTCACGCCAGGCTTGACGTAGTCGGCGATCATCTCCAGCACATCGGCGGCGAGTTTGCCGGCGACACGCATTTTGGCGATGTCCTCGGGGGTCTTGAGGGTAACGGTCATACAGGCTCTCTCTGCGCCCGACGGCGCTGTTCAAAGCGAAATGGGCGGCGGATGATGATTCACGTGGCCCTGTAAAGAGCCGATTCTAACAGACGATCGGCACAAAGAGCTCCCCGGCCCGAACTCTGTGGCGAGGGGAACCCCGCTGGCACGCGCCCGTAGATCCCCGTAAGAGCTGTGTAGGAGCTGTGTAGGAGCTGTCGAGTGCAACGAGGCTGCGATCTTTCCCCAGGCACTTGAGTCTCAAGCGAAAGATCAAAAGATCAAAAGATCGCAGGCTTCGCCAGCTCCTACAAAGTCCAGCGGGCGGTGCGACGTTTCGCTAAACCCCCTCGCCACAGAGGATTTCAGAATCCGTGTTCCGTTTTCGCCCTTGCTGTGGTATAAAATGCGCCGCTTTCCGGGGATGACCCCGTAAGCTTAAATCCACACACGTGTCGACACGATGACCTGGGTGCCTTTGGCTATATAGCCGCTGGTTGGTCATTGGGATACGTGGAGGCCAAACCCGACTTATCAAGGAACTATCATGTCCCAAGTCAATATGCGCGATATGCTGAAGGCCGGTGTGCACTTCGGTCACCAGACCCGTTACTGGAACCCGAAAATGGGCAAGTACATTTTCGGCGCGCGTAACAAGATCCACATCATCAACCTTGAAAAAACCCTGCCGATGTTCAACGAAGCACTGACCTTCGTAGAACGCCTGGCCCAGGGCAAAAACAAGATTCTGTTCGTCGGCACCAAGCGTTCCGCTGGCAAGATCGTTGCTGAAGAAGCAGCACGTTGCGGTTCGCCGTACGTCGATCACCGCTGGTTGGGCGGCATGCTGACCAACTTCAAGACCATTCGCGCTTCCATCAAGCGTCTGCGTGACCTTGAAGTCCAGTCCGAAGACGGTACTTTCGCCAAGCTGACCAAGAAAGAAGCGCTGATGCGCACTCGCGATCTTGAGAAGCTGGACCGCTCCCTGGGCGGTATCAAGGACATGGGCGGTCTGCCTGACGCACTGTTCGTGATCGACGTTGACCACGAGCGCATCGCGATCACCGAAGCCAACAAGCTGGGTATCCCGGTCATCGGCGTTGTCGATACCAACAGCAGCCCGGAAGGCGTTGACTACATCATCCCAGGCAACGATGACGCCATCCGCGCCATCCAGCTGTACATGGGGTCGATGGCTGACGCTGTTATCCGTGGTCGCAACAACGTGAATGGCGGCACCGAAGTCTTCGCTGAAGAAGCTCCGGCAGCAGCCGCTGAGTAATTGACGCCCTGGCGTTGACTCAGTAAGCAAAAAGGGGGCTTGGCCCCCTTTTTGCCACCTCGAAAACCATTTGCCGCCAGCGCAGTGATTTGTTTGTAACCTGCCGCGGCCTATAAGCAGTGGTTTTCCAGGAAGAATTGATCGCCCGTTCGATCGGGTGGAATGGTTGAAAACCTATCCAAGAGGATTTTGAAATGGCAGAGATTACTGCAGCGTTGGTCAAAGAACTGCGCGAGCGTACCGGCGAAGGCATGATGGACTGCAAGAAAGCCTTGACCAAGGCTGGCGGCGACATCGAAAAAGCCATTGATGACATGCGTGCTTCGGGCGCCATCAAGGCTGCCAAGAAAGCGGGCAACGTCGCCGCTGAAGGCGCCATCGCCATCAAGGACGACGGCAAGGCTGCCGTCCTGCTGGAAGTTAACTCCCAGACCGACTTCCTGGCTCTGCAGGATGACTTCAAGGCATTCGTCGCTGCCAGCGTCGACAAAGCCTTCGCTGACAAACTGACCGACGCAGCTCCGCTGATCGAAGCTCAGGAAGAAGCGCGCCTGGTCCTGGTTGGCAAGACCGGCGAGAACGTCAACATCCGCCGTCTGGTTCGCGTTGAAGGCGACGTGGTCGGTACTTACCTGCACGGCAACAAGATCGGTGTTGCGGTTGTCCTGAAGGGCGGCGATACCGACCTGGCGAAAGACATCGCCATGCACGTGGCTGCAACCAACCCTGAGTTCCTGCTGCCTTCGGACGTTTCGGCTGAAGCGATCGAGCGCGAGAAGGGCGTCTTCCTGCAGTTGAACGAAGAGAAGCTCAAAGGCAAGCCTGCTGAAATCGCAGAAAAAATGGTCAGCGGCCGTATCGCCAAGTTCCTGGCCGAAGCCAGCCTGGTTGAGCAGGCTTTCGTCAAGAACCCGGAAGTCAAAGTTGGCGACCTGGCGAAGAAAGCCGGTGCTGAAATCGTTTCTTTCACCTACTTCAAAGTGGGCGAAGGTATCGAGAAGCCGGTCGACAACTTCGCTGAAGAAGTTGCTGCCCAGGTAGCTGCTGCCAGCAAGCAATAAGACGGTTTCACGACTGTCGCCCAGAAGAGGCTGCCCGCTTAACGCGCGCAGCCTCTTTTTGGATGGGGATGCCGATTTATATTGGTTTCCTGTCGGAACTGGCTTACAAAGCCGTGTTCCGATGACGCTGTGTCAGCGTCAAGCTAGAGTGAACGCAGGCTGCAAACAGCTGCAGAGAATTTTTTGACAAATACGCCGCAGGAGAGATTCGCAATGGCTCAGCAGGGCAGTGGTTATCAGGCTCGCTATAAACGCATTCTACTCAAGCTTAGCGGCGAGGCCCTGATGGGCTCGGAAGAGTTCGGGATCGATCCGAAAGTGCTGGATCGAATGGCCCTGGAAGTCGGCCAGTTGGTCGGGATCGGCGTTCAGGTCGGCCTGGTCATAGGCGGCGGCAACCTGTTCCGCGGCGCAGCGCTGAGCGCGGCCGGCATGGATCGGGTCACGGGCGACCACATGGGCATGCTGGCCACTGTGATGAACGCCCTGGCTATGCGTGACGCGCTGGAGCGTGCCAATATCTCGGCCATCGTGATGTCGGCCATTTCCATGGTTGGCGTAACCGATCACTACGACCGCCGCAAAGCCATGCGCCACCTCAATTCCAAGGAAGTTGTGATTTTTGCCGCCGGTACCGGTAATCCGTTCTTCACCACGGATTCGGCCGCCTGCCTGCGAGCGATCGAGATCGATGCCGATGTCGTGCTCAAGGCAACCAAGGTCGATGGCGTGTATACCGCTGACCCGTTCAAGGACCCGCATGCCGAGAAGTTCGATCATCTGACCTACGATGAAGTGCTGGATCGCAAGCTGGGTGTCATGGACCTGACGGCTATCTGCCTGTGCCGCGACCACAAGATGCCGCTGCGCGTCTTTAACATGAACAAGCCCGGTGCCCTGCTCAATATCGTCCATGGCGGCGCCGAAGGAACACTGATCGAGGAAGTTCAACAATGATCAACGAAATCAAGAAAGACGCCGAACAGCGCATGCAGAAATCCGTGGAATCGCTGGCGCACAACTTCGGTCGCATCCGTACCGGCCAGGCGCACCCAAGCATCCTCGAAGGTGTGATGGTGCCGTACTACGGCTCCGATACCCCGATCAAGCAAGTGGCCAACATCACCGTCAAGGACGCGCGTACCCTGCAGGTCGTGGCCTTCGAGCGCAACATGCTGGCCGCGGTCGACAAGGCTATCGGCAGTGCCGGTCTGAACCTGAACCCGACCAACCTGGGGGAGCTGCTGCTGATC
Source organism: Pseudomonas sp. PF05 (assembly GCF_056521845.1). Classification (NCBI taxonomy): domain Bacteria; kingdom Pseudomonadati; phylum Pseudomonadota; class Gammaproteobacteria; order Pseudomonadales; family Pseudomonadaceae; genus Pseudomonas; species Pseudomonas sp. PF05. Next base: position 81,736 of record NZ_JBWLPW010000022.1, read on the forward strand.
TCCATGCCGGCCCTGACCGAGGAAACCCGCAAGGGCTTCACCAAGCAGGCCCGTGATGTGGCTGAAGACGCCCGTGTTGCCGTGCGCAACATCCGTCGCGATGCCAACAGCCAGCTCAAGGACTTGGTCAAGGAAAAGGAAATCAGCGAAGACGAAGAGCGTCGTGCCACTGGCGAGATCGACGAGCTGACCAAGAAGTACGTGGCACAGATCGACGCGAATCTGGCGCAGAAAGAAAAAGACCTGATGGCCGTATAAGGGTCTCGTTTTCATGGAAAAGACCAAGCAGGCTGTGCCGTTCGCGGTGCCGCGCCACGTGGCGATCATCATGGACGGCAACAACCGCTGGGCCAAGAAACGCTTTATGCCTGGCGTCGCCGGGCACAAGGCGGGGGTTGATGCGGTTCGTGCGGTTATCGAGGTGTGCGCCGAGGCCGGGGTCGAAGTGCTGACCCTGTTCGCCTTCTCCAGCGAGAACTGGCAGCGTCCGGCCGATGAAGTCAGCGCCTTGATGGACTTGTTCCTCAAGGCCCTGCGTCGCGAGGCCAAGCGCCTCAACGAAAACAGGATCAGCCTGCGGATCATCGGTGATCGCTCGCGTTTCCATCCTGAGTTGCAGGCTGCGATGCGCGAGGCCGAGGCCGCGACGACGGGCGCCGATCGGTTTGTCCTGCAGATCGCCGCCAACTATGGCGGCCAGTGGGACATCGCCCAGGCTGCCCAGCGGCTAGCGCGAGAAGTCCAGGCCGGTCATTTGCGCCCGGAAGACATCACGCCGGAACTGCTGCAGACCTGCCTGGCGACCGGCGACCTGCCGTTGCCGGACCTGTGCATCCGTACCGGTGGCGAACATCGCATCAGCAACTTCCTGCTCTGGCAGTTGGCTTATGCCGAGTTGTACTTCTCCGACCTGTTCTGGCCGGACTTCAAACACGAAGCCATGCGCACCGCACTGGCCGATTTCGCTTCCCGTCAGCGTCGCTTCGGTAAAACGAGCGAGCAGATCGAAGCTGGAGCCCGGGTTTAATGCTTAAACAACGAATCATCACCGCCTTGATCCTGTTGCCCATCGCCCTGGGTGGTTTCTTCCTGCTCGAAGGCGCCAGTTTTGCGCTGTTCATTGGGCTGGTCGTGACCTTGGGGGCGTGGGAGTGGGCGCGGCTGGCGGGTTTTCCTGCGCAGTCGGCGCGGGTGGCCTACGCAGCGGCCGTGGCGGCCATGCTGTTGATCATGTACGTGGTACCCGGCCTCGCGCCTTGGGTGCTGGGTGCCGCGGTGCTGTGGTGGGCGACAGCGACCTTCCTGGTCCTGACCTATCCGCAGACTACCCATCATTGGGCCAACGCGGCGACCAAGCTGGTGATCGGCCTGTTGATCCTGCTGCCGGCCTGGCAGGGGCTGATCTGGATCAAGCAAGGCCCGCTGGGCAACTGGCAGATCATGGCCGTGATGGTGCTGGTCTGGGGCGCCGACGTCGGCGCCTATTTTTCCGGCAAGGCCTTCGGCAAGCGCAAGCTGGCGCCGAAGGTCAGCCCGGGCAAGAGCTGGGAAGGGGTCTATGGTGGCCTGGCCTTGAGCCTGGTGATCACCACTGTGGTCGGCTTCGTGCGGGACTGGACCGTCGCGCAGCTGTTGATGGGCCTTATTGGTGCAGCCCTGATCGTATTTGTGTCCGTGGTCGGCGACCTGACCGAAAGCATGTTCAAGCGTCAATCGGGGATCAAGGACAGCAGTAACCTGCTGCCCGGTCACGGTGGCGTGCTCGATCGCATCGACAGCCTTACCGCCGCGATTCCAGTCTTTGCCGTGCTGTTGTGGGTGGCGGCATCGTGAGTCGCCCCCAGCAGATTACAGTCCTTGGCGCGACCGGTTCGATCGGCCTGAGTACGCTCGATGTCATCGGCCGGCACCCGGAGCGGTACCAGGTGTTCGCCCTCAGTGGCTTCACGCGCTTGAGTGAATTGCTGGCATTGTGCATACGCCACACGCCGAGGTTTGCCGTGGTGCCTGAGGCCGATGCGGCGCGGGCATTGCAGGACGATCTGCGCGCCGCTGGCCTGCAAACCCGTGTGCTGGTGGGGGAGGAGGGGCTCTGCCAAGTGGCGTCCGACCCTGAGGTCGACGCCGTGATGGCGGCAATTGTCGGTGCGGCAGGCTTGCGTCCGACGCTGGCGGCGGTGGAGGCCGGCAAGAAGATCCTGCTGGCCAACAAAGAAGCGCTGGTGATGTCCGGCGCGCTCTTCATGCAGGCTGTGCGTAAAAGTGGCTCGGTGTTGCTGCCCATCGACAGCGAGCACAATGCGATTTTTCAATGCATGCCGCAGGATTTTTCCCGAGGCCTCGGCGCGGTAGGGGTTCGGCGGATTTTGCTGACAGCCTCCGGTGGTCCGTTCCGGCAGACACCGCTGGAAGAATTGGTGCATGTTTCACCCGAGCAGGCCTGTGCGCACCCGAACTGGTCCATGGGGCGCAAGATTTCCGTGGATTCGGCCAGCATGATGAACAAGGGGTTGGAGCTGATCGAGGCCTGCTGGCTGTTCGATGCCAAGCCATCCCAGGTCGAGGTGGTGATTCATCCCCAGAGCGTGATTCACTCCCTGGTGGACTACGTCGACGGTTCGGTGCTGGCCCAGTTGGGCAATCCGGACATGCGCACGCCGATCGCCAATGCCCTGGCCTGGCCGGAGCGCATCGATTCGGGCGTTGCGCCGCTGGACCTGTTCGCCATCGCTCGCCTGGATTTCCAGGCGCCCGATGAGCAGCGCTTCCCCTGCCTGCGCCTGGCGCGCCAGGCGGCCGAGGCGGGCAACAGTGCCCCGGCCATGCTTAACGCCGCCAACGAAGTGGCGGTTGCAGCGTTTCTCGATGGACGTGTCCGTTACCTCGAGATCGCGAGTATCATCGAGGAAGTCTTGAATCTCGAGGCCGTGGTTTCGGTCAATGACCTCGATACGGTGTTTACGGCCGATGCCAGGGCTCGTGAGTTGGCGGGCCAATGGCTGCAGCGCCACGGGCGTTGAAGCTGCGATACGTTAGCCAGGGTTGCCCTGGACAGGATTGCGGAGAAAACAGATGAGCGCGCTCTATATGATTGTCGGCACCCTGGTTGCCTTGGGGGTGTTGGTCACATTTCACGAATTCGGTCATTTCTGGGTCGCGCGTCGCTGTGGCGTCAAGGTCCTGCGTTTTTCCGTGGGCTTTGGCATGCCATTGCTGCGCTGGCACGACAAGAAAGGCACCGAGTTCGTCGTAGCGGCCATCCCGCTGGGCGGCTACGTCAAGATGCTCGACGAGCGCGAAGGCGAAGTCCCGGCCGATCAGCTCGATCAATCCTTCAATCGCAAGACCGTCCGTCAGCGTATCGCCATCGTCGCGGCGGGGCCAATCGCCAACTTCCTGCTGGCCATGGTGTTTTTCTGGGGCCTGGCGATGCTGGGCAGCGAGCAGGTGCGTCCGGTCATCGGTGCGGTGGAATCGGGTAGCATTGCCGCCCGTGCCGGGCTGGGTGCCGGGCAGGAAATCGTGGCGATCGATGGAGAGCCGACGACGGGCTGGGCGGCGGTCAATCTGCAACTGGTGCGTCGCCTGGGTGAGAGCGGCTCGTTGCAATTGATGGTGCGCGAGCAGGGCTCCACGGTGGATTCACCTCGCGAACTGGCCTTGGACAACTGGCTCAAGGGCGCCGACGAGCCGGATCCGATCCGGTCCCTGGGGATCCGGCCATGGCGTCCGGCGATGCCGCCAATACTTGCCGAGCTCGATCCGAAAGGCCCGGCCCAGGCTGCCGGCCTGAAGACCGGCGATCGGTTGCTGGCACTCGACGGCCAGCCGGTCGGTGACTGGCAACAGGTGGTCGATTCAGTTCGCGTACGTCCCGATAGCAAGATTGTGCTGCGCGTCGAGCGCGACGGTGCTCCAATCGATGTCCCGGTGACCCTGGCCGCCCGTGGCGAGAGCAAGGCGCCGACCGGTTACCTGGGGGCGGGCGTCAAGGCAGTGGACTGGCCGCCGGAAATGATTCGCGAGGTCAGTTTCGGCCCCGTGGCGGCGATTGGCGAGGGTGCGCGTCGTACCTGGACCATGAGTGTCCTGACGCTGGACTCGCTCAAGAAAATGTTGTTCGGCGAGCTCTCGGTAAAAAACTTGAGTGGACCGATAACCATTGCTAAAGTGGCGGGCGCTTCTGCCCAGTCGGGCGTCGCTGATTTCCTGAATTTCCTTGCTTATCTGAGCATTAGCCTGGGGGTTCTGAATTTGCTGCCCATCCCGGTACTGGATGGGGGGCATCTGCTGTTTTATCTGATCGAGTGGGCGCGTGGTCGTCCCTTGTCGGATCGGGTGCAGGGTTGGGGGATACAGATCGGTATCAGCTTGGTGGTCGGGGTCATGTTGCTTGCCCTCGTCAACGATCTGGGTCGTCTGTAACGCTTCGCTGAATTGCGAATCTGCCGCATTTTGCGGCAGTTTGTTTATTGCCAGTTGGAATAAGAAAGGACTTCATGAAACGTCTGCTGCTAACTGCGGTTCTCACCGTATTGATGATCGCCGAAGTTCACGCCGAGTCCTTCACTATCTCTGATATTCGCGTCAATGGCCTCCAGCGGGTCTCCGCGGGTAGCGTCTTTGGTGCCTTGCCGTTGAACGTCGGCGAGCAGGCGGATGATCGGCGCCTGGTGGAATCCACGCGTGCGCTGTTCAAGACCGGCTTCTTTCAAGATATCCAACTGGGCCGTGACGGCAATGTCCTGGTCATCACCGTGGTCGAGCGCCCGTCGGTCGCCAGTATCGAGATCGAAGGCAACAAGGCGATCTCCACCGAAGACCTGATGAAGGGCCTCAAGCAATCCGGCCTGGCCGAAGGCGAGATCTTCCAGCGCGCCACCCTCGAGGGTGTGCGTAACGAACTGCAACGCCAGTACGTTGCCCAGGGCCGCTACTCGGCCACCGTCGACACCGAAGTGGTGCCGCAGCCGCGCAACCGCGTCGGCCTGAAGGTCAACATCAACGAAGGCACCGTGGCGGCCATCCAGCACATCAACGTGGTGGGCAACACGGTTTTCCCTGACGAAGACCTGATGGACCTGTTCGA
>NZ_JBWLPW010000023.1:0-82467 GCF_056521845.1 Pseudomonas sp. PF05
CGCCAGCCTTGAAGGCTGGCGTTTTTTTCAGACCACCAGATTGTTCATCTCGCAGTACTCATCCCATTCCACACCCAACACCTCGGCCGCTTCCTTGTGCAAGGCAAGGCGCTGCGCCTCGAATTCTTCAGGTGCGCTGGTGTACTTGAGTGTCAGCTCCCAAGGTTGCAGCCCCTGGGCTTCGGCCTCGTCCTCGAACGCCCATTGGATCTGGTCTTTTTGATCGTCGGCAGACAAGTCCTTGATCTCTTCCAGCAACTGGGGCGCATCCAATACGTATTTCTTCAGCGCTTCTTCGTGCCTGGCTTCCTGGGTCAATTCTTTAACAGTCATGGCGTTCTCGTTGATCTGGGGAATGGAAGATGGATCTGGATCATCAAGGATCTCTCTGACGCAAAAAAACCGTGTGAAGCCCGGTTTATCTGGCCTTCAGAACCATTCGGGGATCATCTGAAAACTGCTGGGCGATGCACATGCAGGCAATGAATATAGGACGTTTTGCCGACGATTTACACGGTTCTTTACATCTATCCCACAAAAAAACAATGCGCATGAGAAACCAGGGGAGCTTGGGAACATCTGTCAAAATAACCAGTCGTAGCCATGTGCCATACCGGCACTTCACAAGGAACCCCAGTGATGCGCAGCTTTTCGAAACGTTCGTTGACCCGGCTTGCTACCGCGACCTTGCTGCTCGGCAGCCTGACCTTGACCGGCATTGCTCAAGCGGCTGTTGAAGTCTCCTCCGATGGGCCGTCTTCCAACGACGCCATTCCTGCCCTTCGTTATGACCGATTTGATAAGTACGTACTCGTCAAGACCGATGTCAGCGTCAGCGCCTTGGAAAACCTGCCAAAAACCGTGAAGAACAACGCCGAGGAACTGGAAAGCCAGAAACGCGTCCTCAGCGAGCAGGCCCGTCAGATCGAAGAACTCAAGCGCAACAGTGGCTCCAGTTCCACCTCCAGCAGCAAGGAGATCGACGAACTCAAGCGCACCATCAAGGAACAGGAACGCGACCTGAACGACCTCGGTAAGCAAGTGGAAGAACTCAAGCGCAATAGCGGCTCCAGTTCGAGTTCGAGCAACAGCGAGATTTCGTCCCTGAAACGGGAACTCAGCGATCAGGATCGCGAGATGGATCAGCTCAAACGCACGGTCGAGGAGCTGAGCAGGAAAGTGAAATAACGAGGGGGATGGTGCCCGAGACAGGAATCGAACCTGCGACCTTCGCGTTACGAGTGCGCTGCTCTACCGACTGAGCTACACGGGCGGTGGCTAAACCTAGCACCGTCCCCTGTGGCCAGGCAACCCGCGACGCAGGGATTTTCACCACACAGCAAAACGCCCCGAACCAGTCGGGGCGTTTGCTTGTTCAGCGGTCAGGCGAAGGGGTGATTAAACGCCCGATGCCTTGGCTGCTGCGACGTCCTTGATGGACAGCTTGATACGGCCGCGGTTGTCCACGTCCAATACCAGCACTTCCACTTCCTGGCCTTCTTTGAGGATGTCGGTCACTTTCTCGACGCGAGCATCGCTCAGCATGGAGATGTGAACCAGACCGTCCTTGCCCGGCAGGATGTTGACGAACGCGCCGAAGTCGACGATGCGCTCAACCTTGCCGACGTAGATCTTGCCGATCTCGGCTTCTGCGGTGATCCCCAGGACGCGCTGGCGTGCTGCTTCTGCCGCTTCCTTGGTTTCGCCGAAGATCTTGATCGAACCGTCGTCTTCGATGTCGATCGAAGCCTTGGTTTCTTCGCAGATCGCACGGATGGTCGCGCCGCCTTTACCGATGACATCACGGATTTTGTCGGTGTCGATTTTCATCGCGATCATGGTCGGAGCGTTTTCCGACAGTTCGGTACGGGACTGACCGATGATCTGATTCATCTGGCCGAGGATGTTCAGGCGCGCTTCCAGGGCCTGGCCCAGGGCGATTTCCATGATCTCTTCGGTGATGCCCTTGATCTTGATGTCCATCTGCAGTGCGGTGACGCCTTTGGCGGTACCGGCCACTTTGAAGTCCATATCGCCCAGGTGGTCTTCGTCACCCAGGATGTCGGTCAGGACGGCGAACTTCTCGCCCTCTTTGACCAGACCCATGGCGATACCGGCAACCGGCGCCTTCATCGGCACACCGGCGTCCATCAGGGCCAGGGAAGCGCCACAGACCGAAGCCATCGAGCTCGAACCGTTGGACTCGGTGATTTCCGATACCACGCGAATGGTGTACGGGAACACGTCAGCGGCTGGCAGCATGGCCTGGACCGAACGACGAGCCAGACGGCCGTGACCGATTTCGCGACGACCAGCGCCACCCATGCGACCACACTCGCCCACCGAGAACGGAGGGAAGTTGTAGTGCAGCATGAACGGGTCTTTCTTTTCGCCTTCCAGGGTGTCCAGCAGTTGCGCGTCACGGGCGGTGCCCAGTGTTGCAACGACCAGCGCCTGGGTTTCGCCACGGGTGAACAGTGCCGAACCGTGGGTCTTCGGCAGGACGCCGACTTCGATGTTCAGCGGACGTACGGTGCGGGTGTCGCGACCGTCGATACGCGGTTTGCCGTTGACGATGTTTTCGCGAACGGTGCGGTATTCGATTTCACCGAAAGCGGCTTTGACGTCGCTGGCCGATGGCTGGCCTTCTTCGCCGGACAGCTTGGCAACGACCTGGTCTTTCAGCTCGCCCAGGCGTGCGTAACGGTCGGCCTTGACGGTGATGGTGTAGGCCTGGGAGATCGCTTCGCCGAACTCGGCACGGATCGCACCCAGCAGTTCGGTGGCTTCGGCTTGCGGAGCCCAGGCCCAGGTTGGCTTGGCGGCTTCGGCGGCCAGTTCCTTGACGGCGTTGATCACCACCTGGAACTCGTCGTGGGCGAACAGCACGGCGCCCAGCATCTGGTCTTCGGTCAGTTCCTTGGCTTCGGATTCAACCATCAGCACGGCTTCGGAAGTACCGGCCACGACCATGTCCAGGCTCGAAGCCTTCAGTTGCTCGTAGGTCGGGTTCAGCAGGTAGCCGGTGCTTTCGTGGAACGCGACGCGGGCAGCGCCGATCGGGCCATCGAAAGGAATGCCGGAGATCGCCAGGGCAGCCGAGGTACCGATCATCGCAGCGATGTCCGGATCGGTTTTCTTGCTGGTGGAGACGACGGTGCAGACAACCTGCACTTCGTTCATGAAGCCTTCTGGGAACAGCGGACGGATCGGACGGTCGATCAGTCGGGAAGTCAGGGTTTCTTTCTCGGAAGGACGGCCTTCGCGCTTGAAGAAACCGCCAGGGATCTTACCGGCAGCGTAAGTCTTTTCCTGGTAGTGAACAGACAGAGGGAAGAAGCCCTTGCCTGGATCGGCTTGCTTGGCACCGACAACGGTCACCAATACGCTGACGTCGTCGTCAACGGTGACCAGCACTGCGCCGGAGGCCTGACGGGCGATGCGGCCAGTCTCGAGGGTAACGGTCGACTGACCGAATTGGAATTTTTTGATTACCGGGTTCACGGTGTCCTACCTTCTTTGTGGCTCTTGGGGAACTTGTCTTCTTGCGAAATTCTTGGGCAGTGACGGGAATCGGCCCGACGTCTGTCCAGGGTAAAACGTGTATCCAGATAAAACTTGAGGCTGGGAGCCTGCCATGCGCCAGCGGAAAACCCACTGACGTACGACAGACCACCAACCTCTAGCGCAATCGCTGATTAGCGACGCAGACCCAGGCGAGCGATCAGAGCGCTGTAACGGCTCACGTCCTTGCCTTTCAGGTAGTCCAGCAGCTTACGACGCTGGTTTACCATGCGGATCAGACCACGACGGGAGTGGTGATCTTTACCGTTGGCCTTGAAGTGACCTTGCAGTTTGTTGATGTTGTGGGTCAGCAGTGCAACTTGCACTTCTGGCGAACCAGTGTCACCAACAGCTTGCTGGTAGTCAGCTACGATTTGAGCTTTTTCTTGAACGTCGAGAGCCATGAGGCAATCCTTTTAGTCAGGAAACTGTTTCAAGGAAACAGCTTCAACAGGCCAGGGACAAATCCCTGTATCTATAAATGAGTAGTGACCGTGCCTGTTAACAGCCACACTCGCCAACCTGCTGTCAGGCAGGCTGGTTCCGGTCATTCCGACCGAATCAATCGACGCGGCGCAATACGCCCGTCTTCGCTCACTTCACCGATACCGATGAAGCGACCGTTGTGATCCTGTACCCGGACCATGCCGAACTTCGGCGCATCCGGGGCGCGTACCGGCTGGCCGTTGAGCCAGTAGAACGCGCTGTGTTCCGAGAACTGCAACAGCGGCCAGTCCAGCAACCCGCTGTCCGATGGCATCAGGAAACGGTCGACCGCTTCGTTGCCGCCTTCGGCATGTACCGCTTCAAGCTCTTCCAGCGTGACCGTCTGGGCCAACGTGAAAGGCCCGGCCTGGGTCCGTCGCAATTCTGCCACGTACGCGCCACAGCCGAGCTGTTCACCGATATCCTCCACCAGGGTCCGGATATAGGTGCCTTTGCTGCAGTCCACGGCCAGCCGCGCAGTATTACCGTCAAAGGCCAGCAATTCCAAGCGCGCAATAGTAACAGAACGCGGTTCCCGCTCCACTACTTCGCCTGCACGGGCCAATTTATACAACGGCTGGCCATCACGCTTCAGAGCCGAGTACATCGGCGGTATCTGGCTGATTTGCCCGCGAAATTTCGGCAACACCGCTTCGATATCTGCCTGACCAACGGTCACCGGGCGCTCCAGCAAAACCTCACCTTCGGCATCTGCCGTGGTGGTGGTCTTGCCCAGCTGCGCCAGGGTCTCATAGCCCTTGTCAGAATCGAGCAGGTACTGGGAGAACTTGGTCGCCTCGCCAAAGCACAACGGCAACACGCCGGTGGCCAGCGGATCGAGGCTACCGGTATGCCCGGCCTTTTCAGCATTGAGCAGCCAGCGAACCTTCTGCAACGCCGCGTTGGACGTGAACCCCAGCGGCTTGTCGAGCAGGATGATACCGCTGACGTTACGACGGATACGTTTGACCTGAGCCACCGATTACTCCTTGGTGTCTTCGGGTTCAGCCGCAACCGGGTGCTGACTGTCTTCAGCCACGGCGCGTTCGATCAGGGCCGACAGATGCGCACCCCGCACGACGCTTTCGTCGTAGTGGAAGTGCAACTGAGGGACGCTGCGCAACTTCATCTCCCGGGCCAGCTGCATACGCAGGAAGCCGGCGGCCGAGTTGAGCACCTTGATGCTCTGGGCGATTTCTTCGGCGCTGTCCTGGCCCATCACGGTGATGAAAATCTTGGCATGACCGACGTCACGGCTGACTTCCACTGCGGTAATGGTGACCAGGCCGACGCGCGGGTCTTTGACTTCGCGACGGATCAGTTGGGCCAGCTCACGCTGCATCTGATCGCCGATTCGTTGGGTACGGCTGTATTCTTTTGCCATGTCTTGTTACCTGTTACTGCCCCACGGTGAAACCCGCAAGGTCTGAAAGCGGCAAACGCCCGGCCTGGCAAAAGCCAGACCGGGCGTTGCGTTTAGAGTCCGCCAACCAGGCAGCGCATGTTCATGCGGCTGCCCGGTGCGGCTCTTGAAGTACGCGAGTTAGAGGCTGCGAGCAACCTGGACCTTCTCGAAGACTTCGATCTTGTCGCCGACCTTGACGTCGTTGTAGCTCTTGACGCCAATACCGCATTCCATGCCGGCACGTACTTCGGAAGCGTCATCCTTGAAGCGGCGCAGGGATTCCAGCTCGCCTTCGAAGATCACGATGTCTTCACGCAGTACACGGATCGGACGGTTACGGTGAACAACACCCTCGATCACCATGCAACCGGCGATGGCACCAAACTTCGGCGAACGGAACACGTCGCGAACTTCGGCCACACCCAGGATGTTCTCCCGGACGTCGCTGCCCAGCATACCGGTCAACGCTTTCTTGACGTCTTCGATGATGTCGTAGATCACGTTGTAGTAACGCATATCCAGGCCTTCCTGCTCGACGATCTTGCGAGCGCCGGCATCGGCACGCACGTTGAAGCCGAACAGTACAGCGTTGGAGGCCAGTGCCAGGTTGGCGTCGGATTCGGTGATACCACCGACACCGCCACCGACCACACGCACTTGCACTTCGTCGTTACCCAGGCCGTTCAAGGCGCCGTTCAACGCTTCGAGCGAGCCACGGACGTCGGACTTGAGGACGATGTTGAGCGTCTTCTTCTCTTCCTGGCCCATGTTCTCGAAGATGTTTTCCAGCTTGCCAGCGTGAGCACGAGCCAGTTTGACTTCGCGGAACTTGCCTTGACGGAACAGAGCCACTTCACGGGCTTTCTTCTCGTCAGCCACAACGCTCATCTCGTCGCCAGCGTCCGGGGTGCCGTCCAGGCCGAGGATCTCGACCGGGATAGCGGGACCGGCTTCCTTGATTGGCTTGCCGTTCTCGTCGAGCATGGCGCGCACGCGGCCATAGTTCGAGCCGACCAGCACCATGTCGCCTTGACGCAACGTACCGTCCTGGACCAGGACGGTCGCAACCGGGCCACGGCCCTTGTCGAGGCGCGATTCAACGACCACACCACGGCCAGGAGCCGAAGGCGTAGCGGTCAATTCCAGAACCTCGGCTTGCAACAGAACGGCTTCGAGCAGTTCGTCAACGCCGGTACCCATCTTCGCCGAGACCGGTACGAATGGAGTGTCGCCACCCCACTCTTCGGAAGTCACGCCGTGAACCGACAGTTCGCTACGGATGCGATCGAGATCGGCGCCCGGCTTGTCGATCTTGTTCACCGCAACCACCAGAGGTACGCCAGCTGCCTTGGCATGCTGAACGGCTTCGATGGTTTGCGGCATCACGCCGTCGTCCGCTGCAACTACCAGGATCACGATGTCGGTCGCCTTGGCACCACGGGCACGCATCGCGGTAAACGCGGCGTGACCCGGGGTGTCGAGGAACGTCACCATGCCGCGGTCGGTTTCAACGTGGTAGGCGCCGATGTGCTGGGTAATACCGCCAGCCTCACCTGCTGCAACCTTCGCACGACGAATATAGTCGAGCAGGGACGTTTTACCGTGGTCGACGTGGCCCATTACGGTCACGACCGGTGCACGGGAAACCGCCTCACCTTCAAACTTCAGGGACTCGGCCAGGGAATCTTCCAGGGCGGTGTCGCTGACCAGGGTCACTTTGTGGCCCAGCTCTTCAGCAACCAGTTGGGCAGTTTCCTGGTCCAGTACCTGGTTGATGGTGGCTGGCGTACCCAGCTTGAACATGAACTTGATGATTTCAGCAGCCTTGACCGACATCTGCTGGGCCAGATCGCCCACAGTGATGGTCTCGCCGATCTTCACTTCACGCACGACAGGGCCGGTAGGGCTCTGGAAACCGTGGGCGTTGCGTTTCTTCAGCTTGGCCTTGCCGCGACCGCCACGACGGAAGCCGTCGCTTTCTTCGTCGGTGGTACGTGGCGCAACACGGGGTGCCGGCGCCTTTTCCTTGACCGAAGCACGATGAGGAGCGTTCTTGCGCTCGCCATCGCCACTGCCACGACGGTTGTCGTCGGCACGTGGTTTGTCGGGACGACGCTGCTCGTCGCGCTTGCGGGTATCGGCTGGAGCCGGCGCCGGCGCCACGACTGGAGCGGCTTCGCGCGCAGGTTCGGCTACCGGGGCAGTAGCCTCGACGGCTTCTACCGGAGCGGCTTGCGCAGCAGCAGGCTGGCGACGCGCTTCTTCTTCGGCGCGACGCTTGGCTTCTTCTTCAGCCTTCTGACGAGCAGCATTTTCTACTGCGCGACGTTCTTCCTGTTCGCGTTTGCGCTCGGCTTCGATTTCTTCCGGGCTGCGCTGTACGAAGACTTTCTTCTTGCGTACTTCAACGCTGATGCTTTTGCTACCGGCAACACGCAGGGTGCTGGTAGTTTTACGCTGCAGAGTGATCTTGCGCGGTTCTTCCACTTTCGCCTTGTGACTGCTCTTCAGGTGAGTCAGCAGGGACTGCTTCTCACTGTCGGTCACATGTTCCTCGGCGGCGGTGTGCGGCAGACCTGCCTCACGCATCTGCTGCAACAGGCGCTCTACCGGTGTTTTGACCTCATCGGCCAGTTGTTTCACCGTGACTTGCGTCATGCACTTCTCTCCTCAGGCCGCGCCTAATTACTCGAACCAGTGGGCTCGGGCGGCCATGATCAACTTGCCGGCACGATCATCGTCAATGCCGTCGATGTCGAGCAGATCGTCAATAGACTGCTCGGCCAGGTCTTCGCGGGTAATTACGCCGCGCACCGCCAGTTCCATCGCCAAATCCTTGTCCATGCCCTCAAGCGAGAGCAGGTCTTCGGCCGGATGGGCGTCTGCCAGCTTTTCCTCAGTAGCGATGGCTTTGGTCAACAAACGATCCTTGGCCCGAGCGCGAAGCTCGTTGACGATCTCCTCGTCAAAGCCGTCGATGTTGAGCATTTCCTCCACCGGTACGTAGGCAATCTCTTCCAGGCTGGTAAAGCCTTCATCCACCAGCACCTGAGCCAGCTCTTCATCGACTTCAAGCTCTTCGATGAAGTTGCGCAGGATGTCGCCGGTTTCAGCTTGCTGCTTAGCCTGGATGTCCGATTCGGTCATCACGTTCAGGGTCCAGCCAGTCAACTGGCTGGCCAGACGCACGTTCTGACCACCGCGACCGATGGCCTGAGCCAGATTGTCTGCGCCAACGGCGATGTCCATGGCGTGGGCATCTTCGTCGACGATAATTGCCGCCACTTCAGCAGGCGACATGGCATTGATCACGAACTGAGCCGGGTTATCGTCCCACAGGACGATGTCCACACGCTCACCGCCCAACTCGCCGGATACGGCCTGGACACGCGAACCACGCATGCCAATGCAGGCACCTTGCGGGTCGATACGCTTGTCCTTGGAGCGGACCGCGATCTTGGCACGCGAACCGGGATCACGGGAGGCGGCCATGACTTCGATCAGGCCTTCAGCAATTTCCGGCACCTCGATGCGGAACAACTCGATCAGCATTTCCGGCGCTGTACGCGACAGGATCAGCTGCGGGCCCCGGTTCTCGGTGCGGATTTCCTTGAGCAGCGCACGCAAACGCACGCCGACCCGGAAAGTTTCGCGAGAGATGATGTCTTCACGAGCCAGCAACGCTTCAGCGTTGTTGCCCAGGTCGACGATCACGTTGTCGCGGGTCACTTTTTTCACGGTGCCGGAGATGATTTCCCCCAGGCGTTCGCGATAAGCGTCGACGACTTGCGCGCGCTCGGCTTCGCGAACTTTCTGCACAATAACCTGCTTGGCAGTCTGTGCAGCGATGCGACCGAATTCAATGGATTCGATTTTTTCTTCGACGACATCACCTACCTTGGCGCCCGGGTGCGTTTCTGCAACCTTGCTCGGCCAGGTTTCGATAGCCGGATCGTCCAGGTCGGCTTCCTCGACCACCGTCCAGCGACGGAAAGTCTCGTAGGCACCAGTGTGGCGATTGATTTCCACACGCAAATCAACTTCGTCTTCAAACCGCTTCTTGGTAGCAGTGGCCAGAGCCAGCTCCAGCGCTTCAAAAATAACGTTAGCCGGTACGCCCTTTTCATTGGATACCGACTCAACAACCAGCAGTACTTCTTTGCTCATCGTACGCCTCGCCTTTCGCAAGCCATTGGATCCGCGGGATCCGCAGTATCTGGCACGTATCAGTCAAAACTGGGAATAATGTTGGCCTTGTCGATCATATCGATCGGCAACAGGAACTCATGGTCATCTACCTGCACCACGACGTCCTGCTCTTCTACACCGCGCAGAAGGCCTTGGAAGTTGCGTCGACCTTCGAAAGGCGAACGCAGCTTGATCTTCACTTGTTCACCGGCAAACGAAGCGAACTGTTCAAGTGTGAACAGGGGGCGCTCCATGCCAGGCGAGGAAACTTCAAGGGTGTATTCAGAGGTGATTGGATCTTCAACATCCAGTACACCGCTGATCTGACGGCTGACGATGGCGCAATCATCCACCAACACGCCGCCTTCCTTATCGATATAAACGCGCAATAGTGAGTGGCGACCTTGAGCCGAAAACTCAATACCCCAGCATTCATAGCCAAGGGCCACGACCACCGGGGCCAACAAGGCCTGCAACTGTTCTAGCTTGCTCGACACCTGAACCCCCTCGTGCATGTTTGTGCATGCTGTGCAAATAAAAAAAAATGGGCGAATCGCCCATCCCTGAAACGCCGTCGAACAGCGGCGTTATAAAGTGTCCAGCTAACAAAAAGCCCCTTGGAAGGGGCCCCTGAAACTGGTTGCGGGAGCCGGATTTGAACCGACGACCTTCGGGTTATGAGCCCGACGAGCTACCAGACTGCTCCATCCCGCGACAAAGCTGGGGCGGAAGTATACGACCGATCCCTTACAGGGTCAATGTAACCCTTCCACCTACAAGAAAGCCCGCATTCGCGGGCTCTCCTGATAATTGGTACCGAGAAGGGGACTCGAACCCCTACACCCTATGGGCACAACCACCTCAAGGTTGCGTGTCTACCAATTCCACCACCTCGGCAATACAGCGTTTGAAACCTTCTTACTTCTGCTCTTGAGCTGGAGGCACGTCAGTCGCCGGATTGGCCGACTTTTGCTCTTGAAGCACCGGGACATCATCAGAAGCCGGTTGTTGCTTTGGCGCTTCCAGTACCGCTGGGTTTGGCAAACCTACTTGAGTCAGCTCATGAGCTTTCTCTTTAGCAAAGTAACCTAACCCTAAGCTGGTCAAGAAGAAACCGGCGGCAAGTATAGCAGTAAACTTACTAAGAAAGGTAGAGGAACCTTGGCTTCCGAACACAGTATTTGAAGCACCTGCACCGAAAGACGCACCAGCATCCGCACCTTTACCCTGCTGCAGCAATACGAGGGCAACTACGCCCAGTGCACCCAGCAGATGAAAAACGACTACGACTGTTTCCAGCATTTTTTCAGTTTCCCGCGGCGCGACAAATCGCACCGAACTCATCTGCATTCAGGGACGCTCCACCAATGAGCCCCCCATCGATATCCGGCATGCCGAACAGTTCGACCGCATTGGCCGCCTTCACGCTGCCGCCGTATAGAAGCCGCACACCTCGTGCCACTTCAGAATTCTCTGCCGCCAACTGGGCACGGATGGCTGCGTGCACATCCTGCGCCTGTTGCGGCGAAGCAGTCAGCCCGGTGCCAATGGCCCAGACCGGCTCGTAAGCAATGACTGCCTTTGCAAAAGCACCGACACCCAGGTCTTCGATGATGCTGCCCAGCTGACGCCCGACAACCTCAAGGGTCTTGCCGGCCTCCCGCTGCTCAAGGGTCTCCCCTACGCACAACACCGGAATCAGACCGCAGGCCTGGGCCGCAGCAAACTTGCGGATCAAGGTCCTGTCCTGCTCGCCCATGATCTGGCGACGCTCGGAGTGTCCGACCAGGACCAGGGAGCAACCTGCATCCACCAACTGACTCGGCGCAATCTCGCCGGTCAGCGCACCTTGCATGGATTCCACCGCAGAATTCTGCGCACCGACCGAAATCGATTTGCCTTTCAAGCCATCAACCACTTGATTGATATACAAGCAAGGCGGGAATACCGCGACATCAACACCGCTAGGCAAGGCCAGATGACGAAGGCCATTGATCAGCTCAGCGACGCTGGCGCGGGTACCGTGCATCTTCCAGTTACCAGCTACCATAGGGCGACGCATGCTGTACCTCGTCGGTCAAAGTGGGCGCAGATGTTACCCAACCGATTCATGACTGGCAAGCCGAATTCAGGCAGAAACTTCAGTAACCAGTTTTGCCAGCTCTTCGGCATAACCGCGAACTTGCGCTTCATCCTCTCCTTCGACCATGACGCGCACCAGCGGCTCTGTGCCGGACTTGCGCAGCAACACGCGCCCACGCCCCGCCATCGCCTGTGTCACACGCTCACTGGCCTGCTTGACCTTCGCATGCTCAAGAGGATTTACGCCGCCACCGAAACGCACGTTGATCAACACTTGCGGGCATTTGCGCAAAGCCTGGCGCGACTGTGCGAGACCTTCATTGCGCGCCTTGAGCGCCATCAGCACCTGCAGGGCCGCAATGATCGCGTCCCCCGTGGTGGTATGGTCGAAGCACACGATGTGGCCGGAGTTCTCGCCCCCGATCACCCAGTTGCGCTCCAGCAGCTCCGAGATCACGTAGCGGTCACCCACGTTAGCCCGCACGAACGGGATATCCAGGTCCGCCAGGGCCAGTTCAAGCCCGAGGTTGCTCATCAATGTACCGACCACACCGCCCTGCAGCTTGCCGCGCCCATGCAGGTCGCGAGCAATGATGAACAGCAGCTCGTCACCGTCGACCACCGTCCCGGTGTGGTCAACCATCAGGACCCGGTCACCGTCGCCATCGAAGGCGATCCCGAGATCGGCCTGCTCTGCCAGCACCGCAGCCTGCAGTGCCTCGGTATGGGTGGAGCCACAGTTATGGTTGATGTTCAGGCCATTAGGCTGGGCGGAAAGCACCACCACCTCGGCGCCCAGCTCGCGAAAGACGCTCGGCGCAACTTTATAGGTGGCGCCGTGGGCGCAATCGACGACGACTTTCAGACCGGAAAAACTGGTACCGGTCGGCACACTGCCTTTACAGAACTCGATGTAGCGACCCGACGCATCGTTGATCCGCGACACTTTGCCGATCTTGCTCGACTCAACCACAGTCATCGGCGTGTCCAGCAGCTCTTCGATCATCAATTCGATATCATCCGGCAGCTTGGTACCCTGGCCGGAGAAAAACTTGATGCCGTTGTCATCATGCGGGTTGTGCGAGGCACTGATCACGATGCCCGCCTGGGCCTGGAACGTACGCGTCAGGTAGGCAATGGCTGGCGTCGGCATCGGGCCCAGCAGCATCACATCGGCGCCCGCCGACGTCAGGCCGGCCTCGAGTGCTGATTCGAACATGTAGCCGGAAATTCGCGTGTCCTTGCCAACCAGCACCTTGCAAGCGCCCATTTTGCGGAACGCCATGCCGGCCGCCCAGCCGAGCTTGAGCATGAAATCAGGGGTAATAGGGTATTCGCCGACCCGACCACGAATACCGTCGGTGCCAAAGTATTTCTTGCTCATAAGTGCTCCGTCATTCTTATTCGGCTGAATCCACAGCTGCAATCATCCGCACGACATCCATCGTTTCGGCTACATCGTGCACGCGCAATATGCGCGCACCCTTGGCAAGGGCCAAGGCGGCCAGCGCGAGACCGCCATACAGGCGCTCGCCCACCGGGCGGCCCAAGGCATTGCCTATCATGCTCTTTCGCGAGACCCCAACCAACAGGGGCCGCCCCAGGGCATGCAAGGCTTCCATATGTTTGAACAGGCTCAGGTTGTGAGCCAGGGTCTTGGCAAAGCCGAACCCGGGGTCAAGAATGATCCGCTCGACGGGGATGCCCACGGCAGCACACTGGCTCAGACGCTCCACCAGGAATTCACCCACCTCCCTGGTCACATCATCATAGTGCGGGTCATTCTGCATGGTCCCCGGCTCGCCGAGCATATGCATCAGGCACACCGGCAGCCCGGTGGCCGCCGCAGCGTCCAGGGCACCATCGCGCCGCAAGGACCGAACATCATTGATCAGGCCTGCCCCCAGTCGCGCCGTCTCACGCATGACCGCAGGCGTGGACGTATCGACCGAGATAATGACATCAAGTTCGCGATGGATGCGCTCGACAATCGGCGCCACTCGCTCCAGCTCTTCGGTAGGCGAGACCGCGCGTGCGCCCGGCCGGGTCGATTCGCCACCCACATCGATCAGCGTTGCCCCCGCGACCACCATGGCCTCGGCATGCCGCAGCGCAGCATCGAGCTGGCTGAATCGACCACCATCGGAAAAGGAATCAGGCGTGACATTGAGAATGCCCATGACATGCGCATGGGCCAAATCAAGAACCCGGTTGCCGCAAGGCAACCGGGTCGAGGACTGAACAGAAGTCATTTCAAGCCTTAGACATCAGCGGCCGGACCGCCAATCGGTGTTTCCGGACGCTCACCCTGTACTGCCGGCGGCGTACCGGAAGTACCCGTACCACCCGACCAGTCACGAGGCTCGCGAGGCACGCGACCCGCCATGATGTCGTCGATCTGCTCGGCATCGATGGTTTCGTACTTCATCAGGGCATCAGCCATGGCATCGAGCTTGTCACGGTTGTCCGTGAGAATCTGCCGGGCAGTGCCGTAGCACTGGTCGATGATGCTGCGCACTTCGGAATCGATCAGCTTGGCCGTCTCGCCGGAGAAGCTTGCATGCTGGCCACCGCCACCACGACCGAGGAATACTTCCCCCTCTTCTTCGGCATACATCAGCGGCCCCAACTTCTCGGACAGGCCCCACTTGGTGACCATATTCCGAGCGATCTGACTGGCACGCATGATGTCGTTGGAGGCGCCAGTGGTCACACCGTCGAAGCCCAGCGTCATTTCTTCAGCGATACGGCCGCCGTACAACGAACATATCTGGCTGATCAATGCACGCTTGGACAGGCTGTAGCGATCTTCTTCCGGCAGGAACATGGTCACGCCCAGGGCACGACCGCGCGGGATGATCGAGACCTTGTAGACCGGATCATGCTCAGGCACGACACGACCGACGATCGCGTGACCCGCCTCATGGTACGCAGTGTTCTGCTTTTCTTTCTCCGACATGACCATGGATTTGCGCTCTGCGCCCATCATGATCTTGTCCTTGGCCAGCTCGAATTCCTTCATCTCCACGACGCGCTTGCCGGTGCGAGCAGCAAACAGCGACGCTTCGTTGACCAGGTTCGCAAGGTCGGCACCGGAAAAGCCCGGCGTACCACGCGCGATCACTGCCGGGGCGACGTCGTCACCCATTGGCACCTTGCGCATATGGACCTTGAGGATCTGCTCGCGGCCGCGAATGTCCGGCAGCCCCACCACGACCTGGCGGTCGAAACGACCAGGACGCAACAGCGCGGGGTCAAGTACGTCAGGACGGTTGGTGGCGGCAATCACGATGATGCCGTCGTTCATTTCGAAACCGTCCATCTCGACCAGCAACTGGTTGAGGGTCTGTTCACGCTCGTCGTGACCGCCACCCATGCCGGCGCCACGATGGCGACCGACGGCGTCGATTTCGTCGATGAAGATGATGCAAGGTGCGTGTTTCTTGGCCTGCTCGAACATGTCACGGACACGACTGGCGCCCACGCCGACGAACATTTCCACGAAGTCGGAACCGGAAATCGTGAAGAACGGCACCTTGGCTTCACCGGCAATCGCCTTGGCCAGCAAGGTTTTACCAGTACCTGGCGGGCCTACCATCAGCACGCCGCGAGGAATACGACCGCCCAGGCGCTGGAACTTGCCCGGATCACGCAGGAACTCAACCAGTTCGCCCACTTCTTCCTTGGCTTCGTCACAACCCGCGACGTCGGCCAGGGTGGTTTTCACCTGGTCTTCGGAAAGCAGCCGGGCCTTGCTCTTGCCAAAGCTCATCGGCCCGCCCTTGCCTCCGCCGCCGCCCTGCATCTGGCGCATGAAGAACATGAACACGGCGATGATCACCAGGATCGGGAAGCTGGCGACCAGGAGCTGGGTCCAGATGCTTTGCTGCTCAGGCTGCTTGCCCTCGACCACGACATGGTTGTCCACGAGGTCGCCGATCAGGCCATTGTCCTGGATCGCCGGACGAATGGTCTTGAAGCTGTCGCCATCGGTGCGCTTGCCGGTAATCACGTAGCCATCAACGGCTACGCGCTCGACCTTGCCATCCTTGACCTGCTGGATGAAGTCGGAATAGTTGAGGGTCTGCGGCTCATTAGGGCTGGAGAAGTTGTTCATCACGGTCACAAGGACAGCGGCGATGATCAACCACAGGATCAGATTCTTTGCCATATCGTTCAATTAACTACCCTCTGAAGCAAGCTCCGCTACTGGCGCGTGCTTCGCATGATATTCACCGGCCTAACTTACTACATTACCTACGACTCTGGCAGGCGCCGTCTGTAACCCTTTGTGAAACACTTTCCACACAATATTCGCTAATGCTCACGGGACGAAATACGAAAAACCTATCGCCCCGGTCGAAAAACCTCTTATTCCTCACTGCGACCACGGAAACCACGGCCCAGCAGGTACTGCTCACGGGAGCGATCACGCGATGATTTCGGCTTGCGTGTCGTGACCTTCTCGAACTGCTTGCGCACGCTCTTGTGGTATTCGTCGAAGCCTTCACCCTGGAAGACCTTGATCAAAAAATCACCACCTGGCTTCAACACCCGAGTCGCAAGATCCAGTGCCAACTCACACAGGAACATTGATCGCGGCATATCAACAGATGCCAATCCACTCATATTGGGGGCCATATCGGAAATCACAAGGTCCACCTCGTTTTTTCCAACCGCTTCAAGGATCTGCGCCAGTACGGCGTCCTCGGTAAAGTCGCCCTGAATAAAGGTCACATCCGGGATGCTGTCCATTTCCAGGATATCGGAAGCGATCAGTGTGCCTTGCCCACCAATCAGACGACTGGTCACTTGGGACCAGCCACCCGGGGCGGCGCCCAAGTCGATCACGCTCATGCCTGGACGGATCAATCGGTCTCTTTCCTGAATCTCCAGCAGCTTGTAGCTGGCACGGGAACGATACCCGTCTTTTTGCGCCATTTTCACGAATGGGTCGTTGAAATGCTCTTGCAGCCATTTAAGACTTGTCTTGGAACGGGCCACGGGCCACCTCAAAAATAAAACGGGTCGTGATTAAGTGGGCGGTCCCGGACTTGCTCGGGTAAACTGGCCGCCGCTTTTTACAAGATCAGACGCAGGGGTCAGATTATGCCGCTCACTCAAGAGCAGAAGAAACAATACAAATCCATTGGCCACCATCTGAAACCGGTTTTGACTGTGGCTGACAACGGTTTGACTGAAGGTGTACTCGCCGAATTGGAACGCGCCTTGGGCGATCATGAGCTGATCAAGATCAAGCTCAACATCCTCGACCGCGAAGCCCGCCTGGCTGCCGTTGCCGAACTGTGCAAGACCGGCAAGGCAGACCTGGTGCAGGTCATCGGCAAGATGGCGCTGATTTATCGCAAGAACTTCAGCGTCAACAAGCAACTGTCGAACGTTCACCGCTTCAAGTGATGCCAAAGGGTCAAGGGTGTGCCTCGCACACCCTGCCGCTCCACCCGGGAACCGGCTGCAACACCAGCACCAGTCCGGAAAAACCCAGCACCAGGTAACTGAATACCTGCCACTGGCTCGCATCCGGCCAGCCTAGACGCACAGCAAAGAACATCCCGCATGCGTACAGCGACATGAGCAACAATTGCCCACGAATGTCGCGCCATAGACTGGCAAGGCCCTCGGCCTGAACCAGCACCAAAGCCTGAAACAACACGCACGCCGCGGAAAAACCCACCAGCAGCGCCGTCAGCATGCCTGCGATTTCATCAATGAGCAGCGGTGCCAGGCCGACTCGCCCCAGCACCGGCAGCAAACCGACGTGCAACAACCAGACGCCGCCCACCCACAACATCTGGGTGAGCTGCCAGATCATGGCACCCGCTCGCAGCGGGCGCCTTCGTTCAGATGTGACGGACTTCGACAATCTCATACTCAATGACACCACCTGGCGTCTTCACCACCACCACATCGCCCTCTTCCTTGGCAATCAAGGCGCGAGCAATGGGCGAACCAACGGAAATCTTGCCGAGCTTGATGTCTGCCTCGTCCTCGCCAACGATCTGGTAAGTGACGCTTTCATCGGTCTCGACGTTGGCGATTTCCACGGTAGTGCCAAAGATCACCTTGCCGGTGTGCGGGATCGTCGTGACGTCGATGATCACCGCATTCTGCATGCGGCCCTCGATGTCACGGATACGCGCCTCGACCATACCCTGCTGCTCGCGAGCAGCGTGGTATTCGGCGTTTTCCTTCAGGTCACCCAGTTCCCGGGCCGTGCCGATGTCCTGGCTGAGCTTCGGACGAACGACCTTGGTCAGGTGGGCGTGTTCCTCTTCCAGGGCTTTCGCGCCCTGAACAGTCATCGGGTACTTGGTTATGCTCATGCCTTCAATCCTGCATGTAGATCCTGCAAGCGACGCACGGTCTTCTCGGGACCGAACTTGAGCGCTTCGCAGATCGCTTCGCCCGCCGCAATGGTCGTCGTGCAGTAGATCTTGTGCTGCAGCGCATTGCGACGAATGGAGTAGGAATCAGCGATCGACTGGCGACCTTCGGTGGTGTTGATGATCAGCGTGACTTCGTCATTCTTGATCATGTCGACCACGTGCGGACGCCCCTCGGTCACCTTGTTCACGCGGCGCACTTTCAGGCCTGCCGCTTCGATCAGCTTGGCAGTACCGGCAGTGGCGACCACTTCGAAGCCCAAGTTGATCAGATCACGGGCTACGCCTGCAACCAGTGGCTTGTCGTCATCACGCACACTGATGAACGCCGTGCCGCCGGTCGGCAACACTTCGCTGGCGCCCATCTGGGCCTTGGCGAAGGCTTCACCGAAGGTATCGCCCACACCCATCACTTCACCGGTGGACTTCATTTCCGGGCCGAGGATCGGGTCGACGCCAGGGAACTTGGCGAACGGGAACACCGCCTCTTTCACGCTGTAGAAGTTCGGAATGATTTCCTTGGTGAAATTCAGTTCCTTCAGGGTTTTGCCAGCCATGACCCGCGCAGCGATCATCGCCAGGGAAACACCGATGCACTTGGAGACGAACGGCACGGTCCGGGAAGCGCGCGGGTTGACTTCGATGACGTAGATGTCTTCGCCCTGCAGGGCCAGTTGCACGTTCATCAGGCCGATAACGCCCAGTTCCAGGGCCATTTTCTTGACCTGCTCGCGCATCTCGTCCTGGATGTGCGCCGGCAGCGAGTAAGGCGGCAGCGAGCAAGCGGAGTCACCAGAGTGAACGCCCGCTTGTTCGATGTGCTGCATGATCGCGCCAATTACCACGTCCTTGCCGTCGCTGACCGCGTCCACGTCCATTTCGATGGCGCAGTTGAGGAAGTGGTCCAGCAGCACGGGGCTGTCGTTGGACACCTGGACCGCTTCACGCAGGTAGCGCTTGAGCTCGTCTTCCTGGTAAACGATTTCCATCGCACGGCCGCCCAGTACATAGGACGGACGCACCACCAGCGGGTAACCGATCTTGGCGGCGGCACGAATCGCTTCGTCTTCGCTGCGCACGGTGGCGTTTGGCGGCTGGCGCAGGTTCAGGCGCTCGACCATCTGCTGGAAGCGCTCACGGTCTTCGGCGCGGTCGATCGCATCCGGGCTGGTGCCGATGATCGGCACGCCAGCGGCTTCAAGGGCGCGCGCCAGCTTCAACGGAGTCTGGCCGCCGTACTGGACGATCACGCCTTTTGGCTTCTCGACACGGACGATTTCCAGCACGTCTTCCAGGGTCACTGGTTCGAAGTACAGGCGATCGGAGGTGTCGTAGTCGGTGGACACGGTTTCCGGGTTGCAGTTGACCATGATGGTCTCGTAACCGTCGTCGCGCAGGGCCAGCGCCGCGTGTACGCAGCAGTAGTCGAACTCGATGCCCTGGCCGATCCGGTTAGGACCGCCACCCAGGATCATGATCTTGTCGCGGGTCGATGGCGCGGCTTCGCACTCTTCTTCATACGTGGAGTACAGGTAGGCGGTGTCGGTGGCGAACTCGGCCGCGCAGGTGTCGACGCGCTTGTAGACCGGGAACACTTCCAGCTTGTGGCGATGCGCGCGCAGGCTCTTCTCGGTCACACCCAGCAGCTTGGCCAGGCGCATGTCGGAGAAGCCTTTGCGCTTGAGGCGGAACATGGTGTCGCGGTCGATGCTGGACATGCCCAGGGTCTTGACCCTCTCCTCTTCCTTGATCAGATCTTCGATCTGCACCAGGAACCAAGGGTCGATCATGTTCATGCCGAAGATCTGCTCGACAGTCATGCCGGCACGGAAGGCATCGGCCACGTACCAGATACGCTCGGCACCCGGCACGGTCAGCTCGCGCTTGAGCACGCTCATGCTTTCCGGGTCGGCCAGGTCCAGCTTCGGATCGAGGCCGCAGACACCCACTTCCAGGCCGCGAAGGGCTTTTTGCAAGGATTCCTGGAAGGTCCGGCCGATGGCCATGACTTCACCCACCGACTTCATTTGGGTAGTCAGGCGGGCATCGGCCTTGGCGAACTTCTCGAAGGCGAAGCGTGGCAGCTTGGTGACGACGTAGTCGATGGACGGTTCGAAGGACGCCGGGGTCTTGCCGCCGGTGATGTCGTTCGACAGCTCGTCCAGGGTGTAGCCCACGGCCAGCTTGGCAGCGACCTTGGCAATCGGGAAACCGGTGGCCTTGGAAGCCAGGGCCGACGAACGGGATACCCGCGGGTTCATCTCGATGACCACCATGCGCCCGGTGTTCGGGCAGATGCCGAACTGGACGTTGGAGCCGCCGGTTTCCACGCCGATCTCACGCAGGACCGCCAAGGAGGCGTTACGCAGGATCTGGTATTCCTTGTCGGTCAGGGTCTGGGCGGGTGCGACGGTGATCGAGTCACCGGTGTGCACGCCCATCGGGTCGAAGTTTTCGATGGAGCAGACGATGATGCAGTTGTCCTTTTTGTCGCGGACAACTTCCATTTCATATTCTTTCCAGCCGATCAGGGATTCGTCGATCAGCAATTCCTTGGTCGGCGACAAGTCGAGACCACGGGCGCAGATTTCTTCGAACTCTTCACGGTTGTAGGCGATGCCACCACCGGTGCCGCCCATGGTGAAGGACGGACGGATGATGCATGGGAAGCCGAGGCGCTCCAGGACGGCATTGGCCTCTTCCATGCTGTGGGCGATGCCCGAGCGTGGGCAGTCCAGGCCGATGGATTTCATCGCCTTGTCGAAGCGCGAACGGTCTTCGGCCTTGTCGATGGTGTCGGCGTTGGCGCCGATCATTTCCACACCGAATTTTTCCAGGACGCCTTCGCGCTCCAGGTCCAGGGCGCAGTTCAGCGCGGTCTGGCCACCCATGGTCGGCAGCAGCGCGTCCGGGCGCTCCTTCTCGATGATCTTGGCAACGGTCTGCCACTTGATCGGCTCGATGTAGGTGGCGTCGGCCATGGCCGGGTCGGTCATGATGGTGGCCGGGTTGGAGTTCACCAGGATGACGCGGTAGCCCTCTTCGCGCAGGGCTTTACAGGCCTGGGCGCCGGAGTAGTCGAATTCGCAGGCCTGGCCGATCACGATCGGGCCGGCGCCGAGAATCAGGATGCTTTTTATGTCTGTACGTTTTGGCATGGGTTTGTCACTCAAATCCGCAGGTCAGTCGGCTAGGCCGTCGAACAATCTTTGAAGCGCCCGAAGGGGCCGCCGCGCTCGGGGCCGCCCTCGGGCTTTTCGCGGTCAGCGTCGCTTGGCCATCTCGTTGATGAAGCGATCGAACAGCGGAGCCACATCGTTCGGGCCCGGGCTGGCTTCAGGGTGGCCCTGGAAGCTGAACGCGCTCTTGTCGGTACGCTCGATACCTTGCAGCGTGCCGTCGAACAGCGACTTGTGAGTCGCGCGCACGTTGGCCGGCAGGGTGGCTTCGTCCACCGCAAAACCGTGGTTCTGGCTGGTGATCATCACCACGCCGGTATCCAGGTCCTGCACGGGGTGGTTGGCACCGTGGTGGCCGTGGCCCATCTTCATGGTCTTGGCGCCCGAAGCGAGGGCCAGCAGTTGGTGACCGAGGCAGATACCGAATACCGGGATCTCGGTTTCCAGCACGTCCTTGATCGCCTGGATCGCGTAGTCGCAAGGCTCGGGGTCACCCGGGCCGTTGGACAGGAACACACCGTCGGGCTTGAGGGCCAGGACGTCGGCAGCCGAGGTTTGGGCCGGCACCACGGTGACGCGGCAACCACGCTCGACCAGCATGCGCAGGATGTTCAGCTTGACGCCGTAGTCGTAGGCCACTACGTGGTAAGGCAGCTCGGAGGCCTCGATCGTCGCGTGACTGTCGGTCTTCAGGTCCCAGACCGTGGAGCGCCATTCGTACTGCTTCTTGGTGCTGACGACTTTCGCCAGGTCCATGCCCTTGAGGCCAGGGAAGCCCTGGGCAGCGGCGATGGCGGCTTCTTCGGAAATGTTGTCGCCGGCCATGATGCAGCCGTTTTGCGCGCCTTTTTCCCGAAGGATGCGGGTCAGGCGACGGGTGTCGATACCGGCGATCGCCACGACGTTGTTGGCTTTCAGGTAATCGGACAGGGACATCGTGTTACGCCAGTTGCTCGCTACCAGCGGCAAGTCACGGATGACCAGGCCAGCGGACCAGACACGATCAGACTCGGCATCTTGCGGCGTGGTGCCGGTGTTGCCGATGTGCGGGTAAGTCAGGGTAACGATCTGTTGGGCGTAGGAAGGATCGGTAAGAATTTCCTGATAGCCGGTCATTGCGGTGTTAAACACCACCTCACCAACGGTCTGACCGTCGGCTCCAATGGCTTCGCCGCGAAAAATGCTGCCATCAGCAAGGGCGAGTATGGCTGGCTTAGTCAAGAAGACCTCCCGTAAATAAAGCCTGAAAGGGCGATCGCAGGTTGTAAAAAAGCGGAGTGACGTATGGACACGTCACCCCGCTTGTTCACTGAATTATTCTGCGCGCTTTTAGTGGACACACTAAAGCTGTAGCTTACAGAAAAAGGCTTTTTTGGTCCACCGCTAATGAGCCTTAAAGGCAGGGGAATGCGACAGGCCGTCGCGAAGCGGTGTAATACGGGGCTCAGTATAACCTGAACCCCGCACTTAAGGGCATCAACGCAGGTCGAGAACGTCCTGCATGTCGTACAAACCAGCCTCGCGGCCATCCAGCCACAACGCGGCACGTACAGCACCCTTGGCGAACGTCATCCGGCTCGATGCCTTGTGAGTGATCTCCAGGCGCTCGCCTTCAGTGGCGAACAGCACGGTGTGGTCGCCCACCACATCACCACCGCGCACAGTGGCGAAACCGATGGTGCTGCGCTCACGCGCACCGGTGTGCCCCTGGCGCCCATACACGGCCACTTCCTGCAGGTCGCGACCCAGCGCATCGGCAATCACCTCACCCATGCGCAAGGCCGTTCCCGAAGGCGCGTCGATCTTGTGCCGGTGATGCGCCTCGATGATTTCGATATCCGCATCGTCACCCAAGACCCGGGCCGCCATGTCCAGCAGCTTCAGCGACAGGTTCACGCCCACGCTGAAGTTCGCGGCGAACACGATCGCAATGTCTTTGCCCGCATCGGCCAGCAATTGCTTTTGCGCAGCGTCCAGCCCCGTCGTGCCGATCACCATGGCCTTGCCGTGCTTGCGGCAGATCGCGAGGTTTTTCAGCATCACTTCCGGCAGGGTGAAATCGATCAGTACGTCGAACTCGTCGAGCACCTTCTCCAGGCCGCCGGACATCGGCACGCCGATACGCCCCAGCGAGGCCAGCTCGCCCGCATCGGCGCCCACCAGCGTACTGTCGGGCCGAACGATGGCCGCCGTCAGGCCGGAGAGCGGCGAGCGCTGCTGTACCGC
The DNA here is from genome assembly GCF_056521845.1 of Pseudomonas sp. PF05. Lineage (NCBI taxonomy): Bacteria > Pseudomonadati > Pseudomonadota > Gammaproteobacteria > Pseudomonadales > Pseudomonadaceae > Pseudomonas > Pseudomonas sp. PF05. Next base: position 23,535 of record NZ_JBWLPW010000023.1, read on the forward strand.
CTCGACCAGCGCCTTGCCCATGCGCCCCGCAGCGCCCATCACAGCTATACGTCGCATGCGAACTCCTTACAGGTCGCCGAAGAAGCGTTTCACGCCTTCGAACCAGCCGGTGGTTTTCGGGGAGTGACTGTTGTCATCCGCCAGCGAGTTGCGGAACTCTTCCAACAGCTCACGCTGACGCCGACCCAGGTTGACCGGAGTCTCCACCGCCACGCGGCACATCAGGTCGCCCGCACCACCGCCACGTACTGGCGCGACGCCTTTGCCACGGATCCGGAACTGCTTGCCGGTCTGCGTGCCCTCGGGGATTTTCAGCTTGACGCGACCGTCGAGGGTCGGAATCTCAAGCTCGCCACCCAAGGCCGCATCGACGAAGCTGATCGGCACTTCGCAGAACAGGTGCTTGCCGTCGCGCTGGAAAATCGCATGCTCGCGCACGTTGATGACCACATACAGGTCGCCGGTCGGACCACCCTGGGCACCCGCCTCGCCTTCGCCAGACAGGCGAATGCGGTCACCGGTATCGACACCGGCCGGAACTTTGACCGACAGCGTCTTGTACTCTTCGACACGCCCTTCGCCGTGGCAGGAGTCGCACGGATCGGAAATGATCTTGCCTTGGCCATGGCAACGCGGGCAGGTCTGCTGCACCGAGAAGAAGCCCTGCTGCATGCGGACCTGGCCGATGCCGCCGCAGGTTGGGCATGTCACGGGCGAGGAGCCCTTCTTGGCACCCGAACCATCGCATGGTTTGCAATTAACCAGCGTTGGAACGCGGATATTGACGGTAGTCCCGCGCACCGCCTCTTCCAGGTTCAACTCCAGCGTGTAGCGCAAATCACTGCCGCGCTGGGCGCCGCCACGGGCACCGCCGCGACCGCCACCGAAGAAATCGCTGAACACATCACCAAAAATATCGGAAAAATTCTGACCGCCGAAACCGGCACCGCCGCCACCCATGCTTGGGTCGACCCCGGCATGACCGTACTGGTCGTAAGCTGCGCGCTTGCTCGAATCGGACAGTACTTCGTAGGCCTCGTTGGCCTCCTTGAACATCTCTTCCGACGCTTTGTCGCCGGGATTACGGTCCGGGTGGTGCTTCATCGCCAGGCGACGATAGGCCTTTTTCAGCTCCGCCTCGCCAGCCCCTCGCTCGACACCCAATACTTCGTAAAAGTCACGCTTTGCCATTAGTCTTCGCACTCTTATAGGACGTCCGGCAAACCTCTCCTGAACCTTGCCAAACTCGTTGAGCCCCAATACAGGCCCGGACCCAACTCACGTCAATTCAACGATCCTGGTCATATATCTTTCAGCCAGGGCCCCGGCCAAAACGCGGCGTCTATCGCCGGAAAGCAGGAGCATTCCCGAACACACCGCCAACATCCGAACACTGTCGCATGCTGTAAAAAATTCACTGGCTCCAGACACGCCAACGCGGGAGCAAGCTCCCGCGCGGCGACATCCTACCAGCCACCGCACAAATGCAGTCAACCGGCCGACCAACAAGCGATTACTTGTGGTCTTTCACTTCTTCGAACTCGGCGTCAACGACGTCGTCGGCTTTCTCAGCCGATTCGCCCTGCGCAGCCGCGCCTTCTGCAGGCTGAGCCTGTTCGGCGTACATCTTCTGAGCCACTGGCGCGGAGACCTTGGACAGCTCTTCGATCTTCGCCTCGATGGCCGCCTTGTCGTCGCCTTTGACGGCAGCTTCCAGGGCAACCACGGCCGCTTCGATAGCGGTTTTCTCTTCCGCGGTCACTTTTTCGCCAGCATCAGCGATCATCTTGCGAGTCGAGTGCACCAAGGCATCGCCCTGGTTGCGGGCGCTGGCCAGCTCTTCGAACTTGCGGTCTTCCTCGGCGTTGACTTCAGCATCGCGAACCATCTGCTGAATTTCTTCCTCGGACAGACCGGAGTTGGCCTTGATCACGATCGACTGAGTCTTGCCAGTGGCCTTGTCTTTCGCGCCGACGTGCAGGATGCCGTTGGCGTCGATGTCGAAGGTCACTTCGATTTGTGGCACACCACGTGGCGCTGGTGGAATCTCGGCCAGGTCGAACTTGCCCAGGGACTTGTTCTGGGCCGCTTGCTTACGCTCGCCTTGCAGCACGTGAATGGTCACGGCGCCCTGGTTGTCGTCGGCCGTCGAGAACACTTGGGATTTCTTGGTAGGAATCGTGGTGTTTTTCTCGATCAGCGCGGTCATCACGCCGCCCATGGTTTCGATACCCAGGGTCAGCGGGCTGACGTCGAGCAGCAGAACGTCTTTCACGTCACCAGCCAATACCGCGCCCTGGATAGCAGCACCCATGGCCACAGCTTCGTCAGGGTTGACGTCTTTACGTGCTTCTTTACCGAAGAAATCGGTCACCAGCTTCTGAACCAGTGGCATACGGGTCTGACCGCCGACCAGGATCACGTCGTTGATCGAGCCAACGTCGATACCGGCATCTTTCATCGCAATGCGGCAAGGTTCGATGGTGCGCTGGACCAGGTCTTCCACCAGCGCTTCGAGCTTGGCGCGGGAGATTTTTACGTTCAGGTGCTTAGGACCGGTGGCGTCTGCAGTGATGTACGGCAGGTTCACGTCGGTCGACTGGCTCGAGGACAGTTCGATCTTGGCTTTTTCAGCGGCTTCTTTGAGGCGCTGCATGGCCAGCGGGTCACCCTTGAGGTTCATGCCGCTTTCTTTCTTGAACTCGTCGACGAGGTAGTCGATCAGGCGGATGTCGAAGTCTTCACCACCGAGGAACGTGTCACCGTTGGTTGCCAGTACTTCGAACTGGTGCTCGCCGTCGACTTCAGCGATCTCGATCACGGAGACGTCGAAGGTACCGCCACCCAAGTCGTAAACGATCACGGTGTGATCGCCCTTGGCCTTGTCCATACCGTAGGCCAGAGCGGCCGCAGTCGGTTCGTTGATGATACGTTTTACGTCCAGGCCCGCGATGCGGCCGGCGTCTTTGGTCGCCTGGCGCTGGCTGTCGTTGAAATAGGCAGGAACAGTAATGACCGCCTCAGTCACCGCTTCGCCGAGGTAATCTTCGGCGGTTTTCTTCATTTTCTTGAGGATTTCAGCCGAGATCTGTGGCGGTGCCATTTTCTGGCCGTTCACTTCAACCCAGGCATCGCCGTTGTCAGCCTTGGCGATTTTGTAAGGCACCATCTTGATGTCTTTCTGGACGACTTCTTCGTCGAACTTGCGACCGATCAGACGCTTCACCGCGTACAGGGTGTTATGCGGATTGGTCACTGCCTGACGCTTGGCCGACTGGCCAACCAGAATCTCGCCATCATTGGCGTAAGCGATGATCGACGGCGTGGTACGCGCGCCTTCAGCGTTTTCGATGACTTTGGCCTTGCCGTTTTCCAGCACGGAGACGCACGAGTTGGTGGTCCCCAGGTCGATACCGATAATCTTGCCCATGTTAACTCTCCCGGAACTTGGATTTTGTTGCCGCAGCAGTGGTGGCTAACTGCGGTAGCACTTAAACGCTTGACTTATAGATGGGGCCGCTACAACCGTTTTCAAGCCTGCTCATCAATAGAAGGCGAAACCGGCGCTGGCGACTTGCTGACCACGACCATGGCCGGGCGCAGCAGACGACCGTTAAGCAGATAGCCCTTCTGGAAAACCTTCAGCACACTGTTTGGCTCGACGTCGGCACTTTCCTGCATCGCCATCGCCTGATGGTGCTCGGCGTTGAAGGGTTCGCCGTGTGGATCAAGGGTTTCGAGCTGATAACGCTTGAGGGTGTCCTGGAACATCTTCAGCGTCAGCTCGATGCCTTCACGCATCGGACGAATGTTCTCGTCATCCGGATTGGACAGCTCCAGGCCACGCTCCAGGCTGTCGATGATCGGCAGCAGGTCGCCGGCGAAACGCTCCAAGGCGAACTTATGAGCCTTCTCTACATCTTGCTCGGCGCGACGGCGGACATTCTGCAGGTCGGCTGCTACACGCAACGCCTGATCCTGCGCACCGGCCAGTTGCTCCTCGAGCACTTGTACACGTGCCGCCAGATCTTCACCCGAATCCTGGGAAGCCTGATTGGCGTCTAGATTTTGCGTGTCCTGCGTCTGTTCGTCAGCCATAGATTTCTCCTCTCAACTTCGTCCGCGAGCTCAACTCGCGCTTCTGCCCGGTATATGGGGTCGGGTTTTGCAGCTTCAAGGGCCATCCGACGAATTAACCTTACAAAAAACAGCTGCATAACCATTCCCCGCTGCGCTAAGAAAATCACTTCACCAAGCAAATCGAGCTAAGCGAGGGCATTGTCAGGCCGAAACAAAACACTGTATAAATAACCAGACCTAAAGCCTGGGAGCGGCCTTATGCTGGTGCACCTGTCCGTACACAACTACGCCATCGTCGAACACCTCGACCTCGAACTCGATCGAGGCATGAGCGTGATCACCGGTGAAACCGGCGCGGGCAAGTCGATCATGCTCGATGCCCTGGGCCTGACCCTGGGCGACCGCGCCGACAGCGGCGTGGTGCGCCCCGGAGCGGACAAGGCCGACATCCTGGCGACGTTCGACCTGGTCGACATCCCCGAGGCCAGCGCCTGGCTGGCCGAGCGCGACCTGGACACCGACGGCCTGTGCATCCTGCGCCGGGTCATCACTGCCGAAGGCCGCTCCCGAGGCTACATCAATGGCACACCCAGCCCCTTGGGCGACCTCAAGGCCCTCGGCGAGCTGCTGATTGACATTCACAGCCAGCACGAACACCAATCCCTGCTCAAGGCCGACACCCATCGCCGCTTGCTGGATGAATACGCCGGCGCCACGGACCTGGCCCGACAGGTCCAACTGGCAGCCCAACGCTGGCGCCAGACCCGCCAGGAACTGGATCGACTCTCCAATTCCGGCGACGAACAGCGCGCCCGGCACCAGTTGTTGAGCTACCAGCTCGAAGAGCTGGAGAACCTGGCCCTGGGTGAAAATGAACTGGAAGAACTGGAGCAGGAACACAAGAACCTGACCAACGCCGAAACCCTGCTGGGCATTTGCCGCCAAGTGGTCGAACAATGCAGCGAGAGCGATTCAGGCAATGTGCTCAATGCACTGACCGCGAGCCTGAACCGACTCTCGAGCGTGAACAATTCGGTGGGTGCCCTGAACGAGGCGACCAACCTGCTGACGAGTGCGCAGATCCAGGTCGAAGAGGCCGTCGGGGAGCTGAACCGGTTCCTCGATCATTTCGATGCCGACCCGGCTCGCCTGCAGTACCTGGAAGAACGCCTGGACACCATCTATACACTGGCGCGCAAGCACCGCATCCAGCCGACCGATGTTGCCGAACTCCAGCTGCGGCTGCTGGAAGAACTGGAAACCCTGAACGCCAACGATGAATCCATCGAACGCCTCGGGGACGAGCTGGCTTCTTATGCCCGTCATTATCAGGAAAAGGCCAAGGAGCTCAGCAAACTGCGCCAGCACGCTGCAACAGGGCTGGCCAGCGCCGTGGAGCAGGAAATCCAGCGCCTGGGCATGCCCGGCGGGCGCTTCACCATCGAATTACGCCCCAACGCTGGCGACGAACTCCAGCCCAATGGCCTGGAGCAAGTGGAACTGCTGGTCAGCGCCAACCCCGGACAACCGCTCAAGGCCCTGGCTAAAGTGGCGTCCGGCGGCGAGCTGTCACGGATCAGCCTGGCCATCCAGGTCATCACCGCACAGACCTCTCGCGTGCCGACGCTGGTATTCGACGAAGTGGACGTGGGCATCGGTGGCCCGACAGCAGAAATTGTCGGCCAGTTGCTGCGCCGGCTGGGGGAGCGCGGCCAGGTGCTGACGGTGACTCACCTGCCCCAGGTCGCCGCCCAGGGACACCAGCATTTATTTGTGCACAAGGTACGTGGCGAAGAGGAAACTCGCACCGCCGTGTCCAAGCTCAACAAAAACGAGCGTGTGGAAGAAGTGGCTCGGATGCTCGGGGGCATCGACCTCACCAAGGAGTCCCTGGCTCACGCGAAAAAAATGGTCGTCGCCGCAAAAATCTGACAAAAGCCCCATAGCAAGAAGGCGACCCTAGGGTCGCCTTCTTTCGTTTTGGGAGCCGCGGGCTCACACAACGAGCTTACTTCCTCTTGCGTACATGCAAGACGAGATGGTGATCGATCAACTCGAAGCCATAGTTTTCAGCAATTTCTTTTTGCAGTGCTTCGATTTCCGGGCTGATGAACTCGATGACCTCACGGGTATCCACGTCCACCATGTGATCGTGGTGTTCCCCGTCAGCCAATTCAAAGACCGCATGACCGCCATCGAAATTATGACGAGCCACAAGACCCGCAGCCTCGAACTGAGTCAGGACACGGTAGACCGTGGCCAGACCAACGTCCTCGCCAGCCTCCATAAGCGCCTTGTAGACGTCTTCGGCACTCATGTGACGCTGCTCCGCGGAATCGAGCATTTGTAGAATCTTGACCCGTGGCAGGGTCACTTTGAGGCCGGCTTTGCGTAGTTCGCTATTTTCAACCATGGTCAGCTTTCTCGCGATGCTGCTTCGCAGCTTCTCTTAATGCGGGTATGATCGGCGTTTACGTTGTCCCAGCCAAGATAGTGGAAGTCGCCCACCGATGCAAAACACCAAGCTCTTGCTAACCAGTTTCACCTTTGTGGGACTGCTCGCACTCGCCGGTTGTTCATTCCCCGGGGTTTACAAAATCGACATCCAGCAGGGCAATGTCGTCACGCAGGACATGATAGACCAGTTACGCCCGGGAATGACCCGCCGGCAAGTACGGTTTATCATGGGTAACCCTCTGCTGACCGACACGTTCCATGCCGATCGCTGGGATTACCTGTACAGCTTGCAGCCAGGCGGCGGTGAGCGCCAACAAGAACGCATCAGCGTTATCTTTAGCCCCAATGACCAACTCGTCAGCCTGTCGGGCGATTTCATGCCTGGTGTGAGCCGCGACGAGGCCATCATGGGCAAGGACAGCGACACCACCGTGACCGACCCGGCCCAGAATGCCGAAAAGCCCAAACCGGAAAAACCGGTCAAGCCAGGTTCGTTGCTGGATCAGATCCAGAAAGAGGTGGACCAGGTCGAGACCGTACCAGTCCCGACGCCAGAGCCCCTGGATACCTCACCGCAATAAATCGCGACATAAAAAAACCCGGCATGCCGGGTTTTTTATTGCCTACGATTCAAGCCAGGTTATGGCTCCGATTGGCGCGCTTGGGCCGCCTTGGCCGCGCGCAGACGCCGGATTTCTTTCGGATCGGCCAACAACGGGCGATAAATCTCCAGTCGATCAGCCGCCTGCACCAGCTGGTGCTCTGGATCGGCAACCACTTTGCCAAAAATCCCCACAGGGCAAGTCGCCAGGTCGAGCTGCGCAAACTCATCGGCAATGCCCGAAGCGACCAGCGCGGCGCGAACACTGATGCCTTCCTGCACGGCGCATTTGCGCAGGACCTGACGCTCCGCCGAGGCATACACCACTTCTATCTCAATCAACGCTTGAGCTCTGCATTCTGCTTGGCCCGCTGGCAGAACGCGTCGACAAGAGTATTGGCAGCCTGGTTGAACAGCGGCCCCAACGTCGCCCGCACCAGAGGGCCGGCGTAGTCGAACGACAGGTCCAGGCTGATCTTGCAGGCCTTTTCACCCAGAGGCTTGAACACCCAGACCCCATGGAGTTGGTTGAAGGGTCCTTCTTCCAGGTTCATTTCAATGGACTGCCCCGGCACCAATGTATTGCGCGTGACGAAGCGCTGGCTCAAGCCGCTCTTGGCAATGTTGAGGCTGGCACGCATATGATTTTCAGAGCTCTCCAGCACCTCGGCCGATGAGCACCACGGCAAGAACTCCGGGTAGCTCGCCACATCATTGACCAGGTCATACAGTGCCTGCGCCGGGTAGGGCAGCAAGGCTGAGCGTTGAATATGTGTCGTCATGTAAGCGTCACTTCCACAGCTGGGCGGCAAACACTACAAGAATGCCGATGGGCGCCACGTAGCGCATCAAGAACAGGCTCAAGCCAAACAATACCGGGCTACGCAGCGACAATTCATCACGCACCGCTTCGCGCCCCATGATCCATCCTGCAAACACTACGAAACACAAACCACCCAATGGCAGCATGATCCGTGAGGTGAAGAAATCAATCACGCCGAAGAAGTCCAGCCCTCCGGTTGCGCCCCACCGGTAGAGATGGAAGAGCCCGTCTTCGTTCACGAAAAACTTCGCCTGCTTCCATATATTGAAGGAAAACACCGTACCCAGGCCGACAAACCAGCAGGTAAAGGCCAGCCAAAAGGTCACCCAGGCACGACTGAGCCGGGTCCGTTCAACCAGGTAAGCCACCATGGGCTCCAACAGGGAGATGGCCGAACTCCAGGCTGCGATGGCTACCAGGAGGAAAAACACCACGCCCATCACCTGTCCGAACGCCATGTTGCCGAAGGCAAAAGGCAGGCTGACAAACATCAGCCCCGGCCCTTCACTGGGGTTCAGGCCAGCGGCGAACACAATCGGAAACAATGCCATCCCCGCCAACAGCGACACGAAGGTATCCAACAGTGCGACACCGACAACGGTCCGGGTCAGGGACGCACTCTTGGGCATGTAGGCGCCGTAGATCATGATCGAACCGACCCCGACGCTCAGGGAGAAAAACGCATGCCCCATGGCCGGCAGCAGGCCATCCATGACTTTCTCCGGCTGGAAGTCGAACATGAAATGCACCCCTTCCATGAAATGCCCGGTGGTCATGCTGTAGCCCAGCAGCACCAGGATCATCACGAACAGCAACGGCATCATGATCCGCAGGCTGCGCTCAAGCCCGGCAACCACGCCCCGGGCAATGACCACCGCCGAAAGCACCATGAAAATCGTATGCCAGAGGGTCAGCCTCCAGGGATCGGCAATCACATTGCCGAAGTAGGCGCCCACCTGATCAGGCGTCACCCCTTGGAAATCCCCGCGCCCCATGTCGATGATGTAGTCCAGCGACCAGCCGCCGACCACGCTATAGAAAGACAGGATCAACAGCGCCGTGATCATCCCGGCGAAGGCCCCCCACGACCATTTGGGCGAGTGGCCTGCTTCCACCGCAAGCACCTTCAGGGCATTGGCCGGGCTTTGCCGGGCTCGTCGACCGATCAGGGTTTCAGCCAGCATCACCGGCGCGCCGATGAGCGCGATGCAAGCCAGAAACATCAGTACGAAGGCACCGCCACCGTAGACGCCGACCATGTAGGGGAATTTCCAGATACTGCCCAGCCCCACCGCCGAACCGGTTGCAGCGAATATAAAGACCCAGCGGCTAGCCCAACTGCCGTGGACAGAAACCTTGTCTGTCGACATCGTGATCACGCCCAAGCGTTAAAAAAAGAGGCCGCATTGTCCGGGATTCACTCAACGTGCTCAAGCACGCAGCTTCACCGTAGCCGACACGCACGCAACTGCCTATAATGCCGCCCCTATGGCTAAACAGAAGAAACACCCCACAGGGACCATCGCGCAAAATAAAAAGGCGCGACACGATTACTTCATCGAACAGCGTTTCGAGGCTGGCATGGTCCTGGCCGGCTGGGAAGTAAAGAGCCTGCGTGCCGGCAAGGCGCAACTGGTCGACAGCTACGTGCTGCTCAAGGACGGCGAGGCCTGGCTGCTGGGCAGCCATATCACGCCGCTGACCACGGCCAGCACCCACGTGATTGCCGATCCGACGCGCTCGCGCAAGCTGCTGCTCAACAAACGCGAGCTGGAAAAACTCTTCGCCTCCGTTCAGCAGAAGGGCTACGCCTGCGTCTGCACGTCGTTGTACTGGAGCAAGCACTTGATCAAGTGCGAGATTGCCCTGGGCAAGGGCAAGAAGGAATACGACAAGCGCGATACCGAGCGCGAACGCGATGCCGGCCGCGAGCTGCAGCGCGCGGTGCGCAACAAGGGCAAGGAAGACTAGCCCGGGATCGACTGTGGGAGCCGAGCTTGCTCGCGATGACGATGACACATGCGACATTGATGTGTCAGACAGGCCGCCATCGCGAGCAAGCTCGCTCCCACAGGGTCCAAAGCCGCGATCACATCCCTTTGCGCCGCTCCGCCCGCGCCACGCGCTGCACTTCCTGACGCACCTCCTCCAACACCTCCTGCACATACAAGATATGTCGGCTGGACACTTCCCGCGCCTGCTCCGCGTGCCCGCCCATGATGGCCTGGTACAACTCCCGATGCTGGCTGATCAACATGTCGCGGGTTTCACTGCGCTGCTTGTACATGCCGCCGATGTTGGTCACCACGTTGCGCTTGAGCAAATCGAACAAGCCACGAATCGTGTGCAGCAACACCGCGTTATGACTGGCCTCGGCGATCGCCAGGTGAAACCGGGCATCCGCCGCGCCCTCTTCCGCCCGGCTGACCTCGTCGTGGCGCGAGTAACAATCCTGCAACTCGTCGAATGCCGCCGTCAGTCGCTCGCGATCCACCTCCGTGGCCCGCAACGCCGCGTAATAAGCACAGGACGCTTCCAGGGTGTGACGGAACTCCAGCAAGTCACGTTGCGCTTCGGGATTGCTTTCCAAAAGCTGCAGCAGCGGATCACTGAACGTCGAGCCTAGCGACTCCACCACATAGTTGCCGCCGCCCTGGCGACTGACCAACAAGCCTTTGGCCGCCAGTTTCTGGATTGCCTCGCGCAACGAAGGGCGTGAAACGCCGAACTGTTCGGCCAGGGTCCGTTCGGCCGGCAGCCGTTCACCCGACTTCAGCGTGCCTTCAAGGATCATGCCTTCAAGCCGCTCGACAATATCGTCAGACAAACGGCGCTGACGAATCTGATCAAACCCCATAACTCAATTCTCCACGATCCCGACGGCTCGCCGGGCTCTCTATTCTGGCCCATCCGGGCTTTGTCCACACCCATCAAAAGCCGTTTCACCACCGGATCAGATGCCCTCTGCACCGCTTATTCGACGAAAGTTTCAGGGCGGCAAATTGACACACGACAACCAACGCTTTTACCCTAGCCAACAGCGCTTGTAAATTGGTATTACCAATTATCCAAAACCGCTGACCAGTGCCTGACCAACAACAATTAGGGGCCCACCCATTATGCAAACCTGGCAACAGCTCTACAGCCCGCTCGGCAGCCTCGGCTTGTCCGCACTCGTGGCCGTCATTCCCATTGTATTTTTCTTCCTGGCCTTGGCGGTGTTTCGCCTCAAGGGGCATGTGGCCGGCAGCATCACATTGGCGCTGGCGATTGCCGTGGCGATTTTCGCGTTCAATATGCCCGCAGACATGGCCTTTGCCGCCGCCGGCTATGGCTTTGCCTATGGTCTGTGGCCCATTGCCTGGATCATCGTCGCCGCCGTATTCCTCTACAAACTGACGGTCAAGAGCGGCCAGTTCGAGGTGATTCGCAGCTCGGTGCTGTCGATTACCGATGACCAACGCCTGCAAGTGCTGCTGATCGGCTTTTGCTTCGGCGCCTTCCTGGAAGGTGCCGCCGGTTTCGGTGCACCGGTGGCGATCACTGCCGCGCTGCTGGTAGGCCTGGGTTTCAACCCCCTGTACGCCGCCGGCCTGTGCCTGATCGCCAACACCGCCCCGGTCGCGTTCGGTGCGTTGGGCATTCCGATCATCGTGGCCGGTCAGGTCACCGGGATCGACGCCTTCAAGATCGGCGCCATGACCGGTCGCCAGCTGCCCTTGCTCTCGCTGTTCGTGCCGTTCTGGCTGGTGTTCATGATGGACGGCCTGCGCGGCGTGCGGGAAACCTGGCCAGCTGCACTGGTGGCAGGCTTGAGCTTCGCCATCACTCAGTACTTCACCTCCAACTTCATTGGCCCGGAACTGCCGGACATCACCTCCGCCCTGGCCAGCCTGATTTCCCTGACGCTGTTCCTCAAAGTCTGGCAGCCCAAGCGCACCGCTGGCGCCCAGATTGCAGGTGCCACCTCCAGCGCAACGGTCACCGCCAGCGTCGGCGGTTTCGGCCAACCGCGCAGCACCGTGGCTTCGCCCTACAGCCTGGGGGAAATCATCAAGGCGTGGTCGCCGTTCCTGATCCTGACCGTATTGGTGACGATCTGGACCCTCAAGCCGTTCAAGGCCATGTTCGCCGCTGGCGGCTCGATGTACGGCTGGGTGTTCAACTTCGCCATCCCGCACCTGGACCAGATGGTGATCAAGGTCGCGCCCATCGTGACCAACCCCACCGCCATTCCGGCCGTGTTCAAGCTTGATCCGATTTCCGCCACCGGCACGGCGATTTTCTTCTCCGCACTGATCTCGATGCTGGTGCTGAAGATCAACATCAAAACTGGTCTTACCACTTTTAAAGAAACACTTTTCGATCTGCGCTGGCCGATCCTGTCCATCGGCATGGTGCTGGCGTTCGCGTTCGTCACCAACTACTCGGGCATGTCGTCGACCATGGCCCTGGTGCTGGCCGGCACGGGCGCAGCGTTCCCGTTCTTCTCGCCGTTCCTGGGTTGGCTGGGGGTGTTCCTGACCGGTTCCGATACCTCGTCCAACGCGCTGTTCAGCTCGCTGCAAGCCACCACCGCGCATCAGATCGGCGTCAACGACACCTTGCTCGTCGCGGCCAATACCAGCGGCGGCGTGACCGGCAAAATGATCTCGCCACAATCGATCGCAGTGGCCTGTGCGGCGACCGGGCTGGTGGGCAAGGAATCGGATCTGTTCCGTTTCACCCTCAAACACAGCCTATTCTTTGCAACGATTGTCGGCCTGATCACGCTGGCCCAAGCCTACTGGTTTACCGGCATGCTGGTTCATTAAGTCCTACACGCGATACTGGAAAAACCGACGCCGAACCGTGATTCGGCGTCTGCTATTCACAACCGGGTCTGCAAGGCTGCTGAAAGATTTCCTGGCTATATTCAGCAGCCTCAGCGGACGGATAACCGGGACCACCCGGAGACACGCCTGATGAGCGAGCTTTTTTACAACGCCGTGCCGAACGCGACCCGTGTCGCCCCGCCATTGCCCGAGCCTCGGCAGTACCCCAGCGAGAAACCGCAACGGGTCTACCTGTTCGGCACGTGCGTGGTGGACCTGTTCTATCCCGAAGCCGGGATGGATGCGATTCATCTGCTGGAGCGCGAAGGAATCCGGGTGGACTACCCGCAAGGGCAAAGTTGCTGCGGCCAACCGGCCTACACCTCGGGTTACACCGAGCAGGCGCGAACGGTGGCGCGGGCGCAGTTGGCCCTGTTTGCCGAAGACTATCCGGTGGTGGTGCCCTCGGGCTCCTGCGCCGGCATGCTGCGCGAGCATTACGCCGACCTGTTCAAGGACGAGCCCGACACGCTCAAGCAAGTCCAGGCCCTGGCCGCCCGGACCTATGAACTGGCCGAGTTCCTGCTGTTCGTCTGCAAAGTGCAGTTGAACGACAGCGGTGGACCGGTGAAAGTCGCGCTGCACACGTCCTGCTCGGCACGGCGTGAAATGAACACCCACCTGCACGGCCGCGCGTTGTTGGCGCAGTTGCGCAATGTGGAACGAGTCGACCACAGCCACGAAAGCGAATGCTGTGGTTTTGGTGGGACGTTCAGCGTTCGCATGCCGGATATTTCCGGCGCGATGGTGGCCGACAAGACCCGAGCGCTGAAGGAATCCGGCGCGCACAAGGTCATCAGTGCCGATTGTGGTTGCCTGATGAACATCAATGGCGCACTGGAAAAACAGCAGGAGGCGCTACGCGGCCAGCACCTGGCGAGCTTCCTCTGGCAGCGTACCGGAGGTGTCGCATGAGCACGCCGACGCTGATTCCGACCGTTGAGGTGCAGGAAGATTTTCGCGCCCGCGCCCACAAGGCGCTGGGCGACACGCAACTGCGAAACAACTTTCGCACAGCGATGGATTCACTGATGACCAAGCGGGCAGCGTCCTTCAGCGATGCCCACGAAAGAGAACACCTGCGCGTGCTGGGCAACGCCGTCCGCGCCCGTGCGTTATCGAAGCTGCCCGACCTGCTCGAGCAACTTGAAAGCAACCTGACCCGCAACGGTGTGAATGTGCACTGGGCGGAAACGGTGGACGAAGCCAACGGCATCGTCCTCTCGATCATCCGCGCTCACGAGGCGCGGCAAGTGATCAAGGGCAAATCGATGGTCAGCGAAGAGATGGAGATGAACCATTTCCTCGAGGCTCGGGACATTGAATGTCTCGAATCCGACATGGGGGAATACATCGTCCAGCTCGACCACGAGAAGCCTTCACACATTATTATGCCGGCGATCCACAAGAATGCCGGTCAGGTCGCGTCCTTGTTCCACGACAAACTCGGCGTGGAGTACACCAAGGACGTTGACCAACTCATTCAGATCGGTCGCAAAGTGCTGCGGCAGAAATTCTTCGAGGCCGACATCGGCGTCTCCGGCGTGAACTTCGCCGTCGCTGAAACCGGCACGCTGCTGCTGGTGGAAAACGAAGGCAACGGGCGGATGTCTACCACCGTGCCGCCGGTGCACATTGCCGTGACCGGCATCGAAAAAGTCGTCGAGAACCTGCGCGACGTCGTGCCGCTGCTCTCGCTGCTGACCCGTTCGGCCCTCGGCCAGCCGATCACCACCTACGTCAACATGATCTCCGGCCCGCGCAAGGCTGACGAACTGGACGGTCCCCAGGAAGTCCACCTGGTCCTGCTCGACAACGGTCGCAGCCAGGCGTTTGCCGACAGCGAATTGCGCCAGACACTGAACTGCATCCGCTGCGGCGCCTGTATGAATCATTGCCCGGTCTATACCCGAATCGGCGGCCATGCCTACGGCGAGGTTTACCCGGGCCCCATCGGAAAAATCATCACCCCGCACATGGTCGGCCTGGCCAAGGTGCCGGACCACCCGAGCGCGTCTTCGCTGTGCGGCGCCTGCGGTGAAGTGTGTCCGGTGAAAATCCCGATTCCCGCGCTGCTGCGGCGGCTGCGGGAAGAAAACGTCAAGGCGCCGGCCAGCCCCCATCAGGTGATGCGTGGCCAGGGCAGCAAATACTCGCCCAAGGAACGCTTCATCTGGAATGCCTGGGCTCAGCTCAACAGTTCGCCACGCTTGTATCGCCTGTTCGGGTTCCTCGCCACGCGCCTGCGCGCCCTGACGCCCAACAACGTCGGGCCATGGACCCAGAACCACAGCGCCCCCAAACCCGCCGCCCGCTCTTTGCATGATCTGGCCCGCGAACACCTGAACCAGCAGGGAGACCGCCGATGAGCGCCAAGGACAATATCCTCGCCAAGTTGCGCAAAAGCCTGACCGGCGCCACACCGGTTGCCGACAATTTCGACGTCGAGCTGGTGACGCAAACCTACCGCTACGCGCCCGAGGATCGTATCGCGCAATTGCGCAAGCTGATGGAAGCGGTACACACCGAAATCCACCTGACGACCGACGAAGGCTGGCCGGCCCTGCTCGCGCAATTGCTGCGCGACCGTCAATTGCCGAGCCTGCTCATCGCCCCGACCACCGCGCACGGGCAAAAAATCACACAGTTCTGGGCGAACCATCCGGACCTGCCAACCCTCAAGGCCTACGACCGCCCGGTAGAAGAGTGGAAGGCCGAGTTGTTCAACGACACCCCCGCCAGCCTCACCGGGACCCTCGGCGCCATCGCCGCCACCGGCAGCCTGATTATCTGGCCGACGCGGGAAGAACCACGGCTGATGAGCCTGGTGCCACCGGTGCATTTCGCCCTGCTCAAGGCCAGCGAGATCCGTGACAACTTCTATGAAGTGCAGCAGCAATTCCAATGGGCCCAAGGCATGCCCACCAACGCCCTGCTGGTGTCGGGCCCGTCGAAAACCGCTGACATCGAACAGGTCCTGGCCTATGGCGCCCATGGTCCGAAGGATCTGGTGGTCTTGATTCTGGAGGACCAATGACCCTTCCGGCCCCTTTCCTGCGTGATGTACAGCAACTGATTCCGCAAAAACGCCGTTTCGACGATCCGCTGTCGACCCTGGCCTTCGGTACCGACGCCAGTTTCTATCGGCTGATTCCGAAACTGGTGGTGCGCGTCGAATCCGAAGATGAAGTGATTGCCCTGCTCAAACTGGCCCAGCGCGACCAAGTCCCCGTCACGTTCCGTGCCGCCGGCACCAGCCTGTCCGGGCAAGCCATCAGCGACTCGGTGCTGATTGTGCTGGGGGATAACTGGAACGGGCGCGAGATTCGTGAACAGGGCACGCAGATCCGTTTGCAGCCCGGCGTGATCGGTGCCCAAGCCAACTCCTGGCTGGCGCCGTTCGGGCGCAAGATCGGCCCAGATCCGGCGTCGATCAATGCCTGCAAAATCGGCGGCATCGTCGCCAACAATGCCAGCGGCATGTGCTGCGGCACGGCGCAGAACACCTATCACACCCTGGCCGGCATCCGCCTGGTACTGGCCGATGGCACACGTCTGGATACTGAAGACGACAGCAGCGTGGCGGCTTTTCGTACAAGTCATGGCGAACTGTTGGAACGCCTCGCCACTCTGGGCCGCGAGACCCGTGCCAACACTGAACTGGCTGCGCGAATCCGGCATAAATATCGTCTGAAAAATACCACCGGCCTGTCACTCAACGCCCTGGTGGATTTCGACGAGCCTGTGGATATCTTGAGCCACCTGTTGGTCGGCTCCGAAGGCACCCTCGGCTTTATCAGCGCGGTGACCTACAACACCGTCATCGACCATCCAAACAAAGCCTCGGCACTGATCGTCTTCCCGGATGTGGAAACCTGCTGCAACGCCGTCACCGTGCTGAAAAGCCAGCCGGTATCGGCCGTGGAGTTGCTGGACCGTCGCAGCCTGCGCTCGGTGCAGGACAAACCGGGCATGCCGGATTTCGTACAGCATCTGTCGACCAATGCCTGCGCCTTGCTGATCGAATCCCGCGCCGCTTCCTCGTCTTTACTACAAGAACAGTTGGCCCGGATCATGGCCTCGCTGGCCGGCTTCCCAGTGGAAAAACAAGTCGACTTTACTGAAGACCCACGGGAAAACGCCCGGCTCTGGGCAATCCGCAAAGACACCTTCCCAGCCGTGGGCGCAGTACGCAAAACCGGGACCACGGTGATCATCGAAGACGTGACCTTTCCGGTGGAACAACTGGCCATCGGCGTGAACCGCCTGATCGAGCTGTTCGACAAACATCACTACGACGAAGCGATCCTTTTCGGACACGCGCTGGAAGGCAATCTGCACTTCGTCTTCACCCAGGGCTTCAACAGCGCCGAAGAAGTCGCACGCTACCAGGCGTTCATGGACGACGTGGCGCACTTGGTGGCGGTGGAATTCGGCGGCTCGCTGAAAGCCGAACACGGCACCGGGCGCAACATGGCGCCGTTCGTCGAGCTGGAATGGGGCAGCGATGCCTACCAATTGATGTGGCAGCTCAAACGCCTGCTCGATCCCAACGGCATTCTCAACCCGGACGTGGTGCTCAGCGAAGATCCGCAGATCCACCTCAAGCACCTCAAACCGCTGCCGGCCGCCGATGAGATTGTGGATAAGTGCATCGAGTGCGGTTTTTGCGAGCCGGTGTGTCCGTCCAAGGACCTGACCTTGAGCCCGCGCCAGCGCATCGTGATATGGCGGGATATCCAAGCCAAAAAACGCGCCGGCACGGACACCACCGAACTGGAACGTGCCTACCAATACCAGGGCATCGACACCTGCGCCGCTACCGGGCTATGTGCGCAACGTTGCCCGGTAGGCATCAATACCGGCGAGCTGGTGAAAAAGCTGCGCAGCCGTGACGCCACGAAGACGAAAACCGCCAACTGGATTGAAGGAAATTTCGCCACCACATTGCAAGGCGCCCGCTTTGCCCTGCACGTCGCCAACGGTGCGCGCATGCTGCTTGGCGCGCCTCGCCTGGCGAAACTGTCGGCCTCATTGACGCGCCTGTCCAAGGGCCAGGTGCCACAGTGGACCAACGCCATGCCCCAACCGGAAAAAGCCATCCGGTTCAGCCCTACCGTGTCGGACGCACGTCCGAGGGTGGTGTACTTGGCGGCGTGCGTGTCTCGGGTCATGGGCCCGGCAGCGGGGGATAAAGAACAGATGTCGTTGTACGAAAAAACCCAACGGCTGCTGGAAAAGGCCGGCTATCAGGTGGTCTTTCCAGACAACGTGGACAGCCTCTGCTGCGGCCAACCCTTTGCATCCAAAGGCTACACCGAACAGGCCGAGCACAAGCGCCAGGAACTGATTGGCGCATTGCTGCACGCCAGTCGTGGCGGGCTCGATCCCATCTACTGCGACACCAGCCCGTGCACGCTGCGGTTGGTTCAGGACCTCGGTGACGTGCGCCTGGACCTGTATGACCCGGTGCGCTTCATCCGCACGCATTTAATGGATCGTCTCGACTTCATTCCCCAGGAGGCGCCCATCGCCGTGCACGTCACGTGCAGCACGCAGCACCTTGGCGAAAGCCAGGCGCTGATCGACCTGGCGCGCAAGTGCAGCAAACACGTGGTCATCCCCGAAGGCATCCATTGTTGCGGCTTCGCCGGCGACAAGGGCTTCTCCACGCCAGAGCTGAACGCCCACTCGCTGCGCTCACTGAAGGACGCGGTACAGCATTGCAGCGAAGGGATTTCCACCAGCCGAACCTGTGAGATAGGTCTTACACAGCACGGCGCAATCGACTACCACGGGCTGGTGTATCTGGTAGACCGCGTCACCCGCCCCAAACCCGTCAATGGTGAGGGCCTTGCCAGGGGGCTCGAAGAAAAATCGAATTCCTGCGCATCGCTGTAGTCACTTGAATAGGCCCGGCTTTGCTGGGTCCTCCCTTATGCTCGGCCCTGTCTGTGACCCTACGGCCAGCACCGAGACCAGACGTTAAAGGAGATTCACATGAAGCACACCGCACTTGCTGGCTTGTTCATTTCCGCTGCGATGTTGGCCTCTCCGGTGTTTGCAAATGACCAAGCAGACCTTTGCCAAGTCAATCTGCAAAAAATCAAGGATGCCAAGGTCAGCACCGAGCAAATGAGTGAAAGCATGAAATCTGACATGGATGCCACCGTCCAGCAGGCCTCCGCTGCACAGGCCAAAGGCACCGAGCAAGGCACGAAGGAATGCATCTCGCTGACCACTCAAGCCATTCAGAAATTGCAGAACAACACCAAAGGCGATCCGCAGTAATGTCGCGTCCGGCCAACCTTCGGGTTGGCCTCAGACGCGGATTGGCGTACACTGCAAATGCCTGCCGCTCCTCCAGCTTCATGGAGCGACAGGTTCGGGGCCGTTTAGGATTCGACGCCGGTTGCGAAACTTTAGGTGCATGCCGAGTTGGTAACAGAACTCGTAAATCCACTGTTGCAACTTCCTATAGTTGCCAATGACGAAACCTACGGGGAATACGCTCTCGCTGCGTAAGCAGCCTTAGCCCTTCCCTTCTGGTACCTTCGGGTCCAGCAATCATCAGGGGATGTCTGTAAACCCAAAGTGATTGTCATATAGAACAGAATCGCCGTGCAGTACGTTGTGGACGAATCGGCTAAAACTTACACAACTCGCCCAAAGCACCCTGCCCGTCGGGTCGCTGAGGGTTAACTTAATAGACACGGCTAAGCATGTAGTACCGACAGCGGAGTACTGGCGGACGGGGGTTCAAATCCCCCCGGCTCCACCACTTCATCATCTAAAGACGTCCACGGACGTCTTTTTTTGTGCCTGAAATCCAGTGAATACGGGGGTTTCAGGGCCATTGAGCTCCACAGCGCTTCAGGCAGATCCATTTTGAAATGTATTCCAAGGCGTATTCCAAGCCCGTGACTGGTAAATTTTGGAATACACAAACAGCGTTGGAGTACCCATGGGAGCCCGAGCCACACGCCTTTCAGACCTAAAAATCAAAGCCGCCAAGCCCAAGGACAAGGACTACACATTGACCGACGGCGACGGCCTTCAGTTACGAGTCCGAACCAACGGTTCGAGGCTTTGGAATTTCAACTACATCCATCCCGTGACCAAGAAACGGATCAACATGGGACTGGGGACGTTCCCGGAACTCAGCCTGGCTCATGCGCGAAAACGCACGGTTGAAGCCAGGGAGCTGGTTGCCCAAGGACTGGACCCGAAAGAGCAACGCGATGCAGATCGCCAAGCGAAAAAAGCTGCGACAGAGCACACCTTTCAAAACGTGGCGACCGCATGGTTTGAACTGAAGAAAGATTCAGTGACAACCGCCTACGCTGAAGATATTTGGCGATCGCTCACGCTTCACGTCTTCCCGGATCTACACGCGACCCCAATTTCTGAAATCAGCGCTCCTCAGGTCATCAAATTGCTTAAACCACTTGAGACCAAAGGCAGCTTGGAAACGGTCAAGCGCCTGACCCAACGTCTCAACGAAATCATGACTTACGGGGTGAACTACGGACTCATTCATGCCAACCCCCTGAGCGGAATTCGATCGGTCTTCAAAAAACCAAAGAAGAAAAACATGGCGGCATTGCCCCCCGATGAGCTCAATGAACTCATGGTGGCGATTGCTAATGCCAGCATCAAAAGAACCACCCGATGCCTCATCGAGTGGCAGCTACACACGATGACTCGGCCATCCGAAGCTGCGACCACCCGATGGGCTGACATCGACTTCAAGAAGAAGATCTGGACGATTCCACCGGAGCGAATGAAGAAACGCCGCACACACATCATCCCGCTCACGGAGCAGGCTTTGGCGCTCCTGGAAGCCATCAAGCCCTACAGCGGACACAGGGAGTACGTGTTTCCCGCCGACCGCAATCCGCGCACCCATTGCAACAGCCAGACCGCCAACATGGCGCTGAAACGGATGGGCTTTGAGGGGCGCCTGGTCAGTCATGGAATGCGCTCAATGGCGAGCACTATCCTCAATGAAAAGGGCTGGGACCCTGAGCTGATCGAGGTTGCACTTGCCCACGTTGATAAGGACGAGGTTCGTAGCGCCTATAACCGAGCGGACTACATTGAGCGCAGACGGCCAATGATGAAGTGGTGGAGTGAACACATCCAGGGAGCAGCTACCGGCAATCTCTCGGTATCAGCAACCATCGAAAGCAGCGATCGGAAAGTGGTTGCCATACGCTGATGAAGGAGTTCCATCGGCTGATACGGAACAGCTTTTCACAATCGAACTGTCAGCCCCCGAACAATACGGTGGTGATGCAAATCGCATTGTCGACTTACACGCAGGGTGATCCGCGATGAGATGTAGGGGAACGGGCCGTCGTGGTCCATACCTCGGAGTCATCTCATGGCAGACCAACGCACTTACCAGAACTCGCAAGACCAAGATGCTCTGTGCACCACCCTGACCGCGCTAATGCTCGACGTACGCCTCACCCCCTTGGAGCGCAATGGCTGGCAGGTCTTGCGCATGCTCCGCACCGCAGATGGCCTCAGCCCGCTCGTGAACATGGGGCAACTGCGCCGTTACCTCACCTGTACTCCCTGTGGTCAGCGCGCTGGCGCTGCAACGGCTTGGCGCGCTTTAGCGGTGCTACGACTTACAGGATGGATCAGCTTTGTGGGGCAGCATTGCGATCTCCTGACTGGCAATGTTCAAAGCGTGTTGTATCGGGTCAATGAGCGCGCTCTAAGCTTCCACGAAGCTTGTGCTCTCGACGACAGCCTGGAGGAGCTTATGGCAACCTGCATCGGCCACGAGAACAAACAGATCAAGCATCTTGCCGAGCACATTCTGGCGACCTCTGAGAACACGTCTGAACATCTCCCCATTGCCATCCGGGAGCAACGGAACAAAGACGATGAACCACCGCCCTCGGCGCCATCGCGGAAGCGTCCAACGGTCAATCGAACATCCGCAAACAGATCGACCGTTACGCAGCAGACCAAACAGACCCGCCAGATACCTCAAGAGCAAGACCGTACGTATAAGCCGTATTTGTATAAAAAAGAACGTACGTACCGCGCGCATACGCGTGAGGAAAGCGATTCACCATCAGCGCCCCAGGCATTGCCGCCATGCCTGGCCAGTGCCAAAGCAGATCAGCAGAGAGACGTGCTGGCGGCCTTGAAACGGTTGCCGTCACACCATCGCCAGGACGTGCTGGACGAACTACAGGCACGTAGCCAAAGCGGCACGGTACGCAATGTCGTCGCCTATTTCTTCGCCCTGGTGAAGCGTGTGTTGATCGGCGAGTTTCGCTTGTGGGCTGGCCGCAAAAAACAGCACCCGGCTGGCGAGCCAGTCGCGATTCAGCCCGCACTTCGCGTTTACACAGAAGTCTGCAAGAAGCCACCAGAGCGCTCGGCATGGCGCGAAATTGGCCGGCCACACATTGCCAACATGCGCAAAATCCTGGCCGGTCCGAGGAACGCTGGAGACTTGGCTGCACAGGTGATGGAAAGCAAAGGGTGGCAGCCGTGCCCCGCCTAAGGATGCGTGATCAACGCCTTTAACTCATGAATATCCGGTGCTCTTACCTAACATCAGGTAACACTCCATAGCCGGTTTTTGGATTGACAGCAAAACGTCCGCGGATGCACTTTTACAAGCGCATACTGGCCGTCAGGATCATCAAGACGGCACTGCGGTTTTCCGCAGGATCCTGCCAATGACCGTATCGCTTCCGGCAGCGCGGACAGTCGACTTGAGTGTCGATGGAAGCACGATATTCCCACCCCACCCACGACGGGCCTTTCCCCGTCCTGGGGCAGGCCTTTCTTTGTTTTTGGAGGCCTTAATGAAAATTCGACTGGCAATGTATGAAGCACTGAAAGCGATTAACGTGCCTGAGCCGAAAATCGAAACAGTAATCCAAGCCATGGAGCCTGCTCTGCACCCATCTCCTGCAGTTAAGTCCGATTCCGACATCGCACAATTTCGGGCAGCGTTATCTCAGCTTGAGGTGAGTCTTACTATGAATATTGGCGTGATGATTTTCCTCGCGGTGGCGATTCTGTTCGCCGCAGTCGCGTTTATTCGTTAACGAGACCATCTTTTCCGTTGGTACCAGGAGCCACCTGTTCTAGGGCAGGTGGTTTTTTCTTGGGGACCAGTCACTGAATTGCGCAGGCCTTGTTTTCTAGGTGCTAGCGTTAGACTAGGTACAGACCTTCGACCAAGGGTACCTATCGACCAATAGAGGACGTCCGCATCAGATCCGCTTCCGACCAAAGTAGTCAGTTCTGTTCAGATTTTTTGGGGCGGAGTTTGCCTGCCTCGCAGTACAAGCCGTACGGGCTGTCAGTGGTGGAGAGCAGTCGGGGTGCATTGCCCCTGGTGCAAATTCAATGATGATCATTAGATAACCCGTTTATCTCCGGGGGAGCAGAGCCCAATTTCCTGCGCTTTCTCAACATAGTGGTGAAGATGGAGGCATTTCGCTATTCTAAATAAATGCTCAATTCACCACGGACAAGGATCGGTAGAGATGAGGAAACCCCGGATATTTTTGGCGTCTTCTGTTGAGGGGCTCGATGTAGCCAATGCTATCAATGAGAGCCTCGACTACGATGCCGAGATTGTTCACTGGAAGGATGGGTTTGAGCTGTCTAGCTATACAATAGATAGCTTGATGGAAAAATCTCGAACGGTGGACTTTGCTATTTTTGTGTTCACTCCGGATGACGTTTCAACTATCCGGGAGCAGAGCCACATTGTAGTCAGGGACAATGTGCTTTTCGAGTTAGGGCTTTTTATAGGCAGCCTATCAAAGGAACGATGCTTCATCATTAAGCCTCGTGGCATTGTTCTTCATTTTCCTACGGACCTGCTGGGGTTAACACCAGCTGACTTCGAGGGAAACCGTTCAGATAATGACCTAACACAAGCAGTAAATGCCCCATGTAATAAGGTTAAAAAAGAGATTCTACGACTTGGCTTGGCTTCGGACGATGTTACTATTATCAAAGCTCGCACAAAGAAAACAGGATTTGACTACAAGGTCGGAACAATAGAGTTGCGCCTGTTATTAGAAATATTTGAAAAAGGCCTACATAATGTCGAGGGAGTTATGTCGGGCGAACTATTCAATGACTCTAAATTGAATGATTTTTACTCTATCGCGGTCATCAAACTGGAGCGTCTAGGGCTTATCCAGAAGTCTATATATGCTGATGAAAGATACGAGTATTACACATATTCCGTGACGCCTGACGGGCTAGATTATATCCTAGCAAATGAAACAGAAGTCAAAGCGGCAAAAAAACCAAAACCGACAAAGAAGGATATTGTAAGTCCAGCAACAGACTTTGATTCGTTTGATGATGATATACCATTCTAGGGAACACCACTCCATAGCAACCGACTAGGAGGTGATATGGAGGCAGTTGTATTTCCAGGCAGCCACTCATCCTCTTTCTCTTTCTTTAGCCCCTGATTTATTCTTCTCGGGAGGTGAACGACTGTATCGATAAAAAATCTTATTGCCTCGCCAAACGCGAATATGGACCTGTCGAACTCATACATTCGATATACGCAAGCCTTAGAACCATCAAAACTGAACAATAAAATCGGTAAAATTGGGGGCAACCCCTAAGGAACCCCAAACTTTCTTATGCAAAACCAAGAAGTTGGAATATTTAAGAGACCTGCATGAGTCGGAAGCTTGTGTTGCACCACACAAAACAATATCCCGCCCCATACAGGCCATCCGACTCTTACACAGCGCGCTCGCCCAAGCACTTCCCGGTGTTCATTCTCGTCGTCCGAAGACGTTGATGTGTTGTGTCAGTGGATTACTCCGAGGACGTAGGCTCGCTCTGGCGGGGCTTGGTCAATTGTTGCCGAGCAAAGCCTATCCCAAACACACCATCAAACGAGTAGATCGGTTGCTGGATAATCAGCATCTGCAAACCGAGCACCCGCTCACCCGCTGTTCTACTGTGTCATGCTGCGAGCCTTGTAGGGTTCGCTGAAGCATTCGTTGATCTTGGTCGATTGGTTACCCATTGAGGCGGCTGGAGGGTTCTTTTTGTTGCGCGCTGCCATCCCCGATCTACGAAAGCGTTGATGAGCGCGAGGGTTGTCCGAAATATCAACGGCGATTGCTACAAGCGCTGGCCGAAATGCTCCCCAAAGACTGCGTTCCGATCCTTGTGGCTGATGCAGGTTTCCGCCGGCCATGAATCAAAGCCGTCGAGGCGCAAGGCTGGTATTACGTGGACGCGTGCGTAACTGGGATCTCTACCGAAATGGGTCAGACACATGGCTGCCAGTTAAAACCCTCTACGCTCTGGCATCGTTTTCACCGAAGCCACTGCCCACACCGAATCGAAGTGCTTTTGTTGAATCGGCTCTGGCTAATACATCGTTTGTTTAACTGGGTTGCAGGCCCGCGAGGCGTGTCACGAGCGTCGCTTTCAAGCAATAGTCTTACACGCCGACGAGTGCTATCGCTGTGGCGGCTGGGCTTGGAATACTGGCGCAGCGGACGCGGCTCAAATTCTCGAAGCACGTTGGAGAGGTTTGAGCACGCTTTGCGAGCAGAACTACATCAACAGGCACAGGCATTGGAGTAGATTTTTGGGGGATCCCTCAGGATCCGTCCCCTTTTCTCTGAGAGCACATCCGCCATAGAGTGAGTGACGCGACTCTCACCTTACACAGCGTCTGGACTGCAAATTATTACATGGTCAAGGTCGTAAAGATCAGTTTCCGAAGAGACCTTGTTCTTTGCAAGCAGCACCTGCTTCATCCAAGGTTCCAGTTTTTTGATTTTTCTGGCGAGTACCTCCCTGCTTTTCTCACCTGGTGGGTTGTCATATACGGAGAGCGCGCACCCGGAGAAACCAGCAAAGGCTTCGCTGACTAGCTTGTTATCTTGACTCTGCTTGTAAGCGGTATAGCTGGTGTAAGCGGTCATCGCGATAGTCACTGTGAAAAGAATTGGTAGGCTGATAAGCAATATCTTGGAAGACAGATCGGGATACGCCTTGGCCAACGCCCTCTTGCTCATGAATTTCGTAATCAATTTTCCGTCAACGAGAACTTGGTCCACGGAAAAATCCTTATAGACATTAAACAGCTCTATTTCGATGCTCTCGTTGGGAGGGGTATCATAAAATACGAATTCATTGTTCTCGCTATCGTGCTCCCATTTCACAGGGACATTGCGGCGCCCATAGGAGACTTTGGGTCTGAACTTAAAGCTACCACTGTACAGAACCCGTATTTCAGCCTTCGAAACTCCTGAGTAGTTGTACACGACCAACGCAGAGCCGGTGAGGGTGCTATCGATTTTCGCCTGCTTATCGCTAATTGCTTCCAAAAGCTCCTCGGGAAGAGAAAACCCATAGGGGCCAATAAACTTCCAGCCAACAGCCTCCGGTAGCTTCTCTCCGAGATTAACCATCGCAAGTAACTGATCAAACATGACAAGATCCTCTTGAAACCGAAAAATATGTCCGACGCTCGTCCAAACTGGAGTCACGAATTAAACTAGCGTTTGTGTCTTTATCGACGGAGAGGTGAACATCTTGAGGAGATACAATAGCGCTAATCGGTCAAAGGTGAGCAACGAGAATCACACCTACTAACCGGTTCCCAGTTGTTCGACAGCATCTCAGAATTCGCGCTCATTTCCACATCGGCAACCACTCCCGAGAAATGGAGACGGATCAATTTTCTATGCTCCAAACGTCCGCATCTGGCCGAGAGATGCCCATAGGCCATTAGTCGCTTCGTTAACCCCACCTCCTCAAAAGTGGTCGGACCTCGACATGATCCACGTCAGGAACTCGTCAAAAAACCTTGTGAAAGCGACTCCACTATGCCCTAGTCCAGATCAGTCCCTTACCGATCAGGCTGCATCTGACGGTAGCGATCGCTTGGACTAGACTCCCGTGGCGCTCGCCGTCTCACCCGAGCGGAGCGGCCCCCATGGCTCGCTAATATCGCGTTTTCATGACATCACAAAGCGGCTCCAGAAGTACTTATCTCAACCTCTCATCAGGAACAAGGATTACCTTGATAATCCGAAGGTCTACTTATGCCTGGACTTGGCCAACGGAACATTTGCTTGAGGTGAGTAGCAGCCCAGTTTCCGATAGCGGAAACCTGACACCCGAATGCCTTCGGTACGCAAACGAGATGCCCGGACGCTTACGATGGGCGCCCCTTCGTGCACACATCTTCGGCGATTCGGCGCGAGTACAGAAACAGTAAGCTGTCGGATCGCAGGAATTCGTGCTTCAGAAAACCAAACCTGGAGCTCAAGGGCTAATCAAGCCTAGCCAATCCTATTTTCTCTTCCGAAGCATGCTCTTTCCATATGTTGATAATTTTTACCGCAAATGGAGTTCTGGCAGACAACGCTGTGGATTCGATAGCAGGAAGATCCTCGACATGGAGACGTTCGGCGACCATTCGAACAAAATCCCAGAAAAATTGAGCATCCTGTTCGCGCCATATTGGGATGGATGCAATCGTATTCAGAATCATCTCAAGAACATCCTCACACCAGCAATTTTTGATTGCCCGGCAGAGAATATGCAGTACTGATGGATGGGCATAGGAAGCTCGTAATTCTTGCTCAATAAGTTTTATGCGAATGTCGGTTGGCTTGCGATTGCTTACAATCAACAGCGCTGAAAGGCGCGACCACTTGTCTCTGATACTTGCCAGCACATTATCGATATGAATATCATCTACATCACATATCATCTCGCGCTGGAGCTCAATTAAGCCGTCATTTCCGTTTGTATGAAAAGGTAGTAAGAGAAGCAAGTCGTCAGATGATAGTAGGTGGCGCGCCTTTGCAGCAGCAGGGATTAGCGTTGTAGCAAGCCCTCCTAGATGAATAAGCATATGATCTGACTTTATGGAGTTAAATGCATGGAGATCTTCAGTTGAAAGGCCTGAGTGGTCGTTGCTCTCTACTGCAATACGAATTCTTGCCAGTCGCTTTATCATTATTGAAAGGCTTGTAGCCGTTCTAGTTGTAAAGCCAAGCAATGCCACTAGAGCGAATACTCTGGTTGTAGTCCAGTCGTACGCGTTCTCTTTCTCTGACAGTCCTCTTTCGCACAAACTCAGTAGTACCTGCTTCGGGGTAAGGGCGGAGTGCAGGATCTCACTGAAATAGTTACAAGCATAGCCTCGATCCGAGGTCCATTGTTCAATACAAGATAATGCATAACGGGAAATTGTAGGGCTCTCACATCGATGAGCCACTTGCCACAACCGGGCCTTCCTCGCCCCCGTAGCGCCGGGTAAGTCCCGCTCAATCATAGGTACTAGATCGTGTGGTAATTCCGAATTCTTTAACACATCTGCTATAAGTTTTTGTAGATAGAGTTCAGAACTATCATTCGGTTCCTCCGGCGTTACCTCGGTCATGGCACATTCAAAGGCCAAGTGCATGTCAATATCTACGCCAATTCCACTGGCAACTCTTATTAGTTTAGCCTTGTCGTGTGGTTCTACGTGCTCAAAGAGTACCTCATCAAAAATCTCCTTTGCTTGCGAAGGAGAAATAGAATGAAGCGCATATAACCCAATCTGAAAAGCTATCAAGTCAGGAGCAGCTTGTAGATGTAGTTTAATGACCGATATATCACTGGGGTCTTTCTCGTGGGCAAGAAGAAGTAGCGACTCACCCACTGGCTCCCCTGCGCCGCATCGGGATAGCCTTTCTCTTGCAAGGTTGATTCGCACTGATAAGGGGGCCATCTTCCAAATGTCTGATTTTCCACCCGAAAATTTCATGGGAAGTGATTTGAGCCTATCAATTTCAGGAAGCAAACCTCGGAGATAAATTACATCTCCTGTAGAGGCGAGCGCTCGAAAGGCTGAATAGCTAATCTGGCGGTCGGCCTCGTTCGTAGCATCTCTCAATTGTGCCACCGCTCTAGGAGTACCAAGTCGGGCAAGCGCATACAGGCCTTGAAGCCTAATTATCTCAGAAACCTCTGGAGCTATTGATCGACTCAGCATTTCTGCAGCGATATCTTGTAGATCACTCGGAAGTTCTCTAGCAACTCGAGCGCCTAAAATCAAATCAACATTAAGGACAGTTCTAAGGTAATTTTGCATGTGTTTTGTTGAAACTAATCTTGCAGCAAACACCCAAGCGTCGTCTGTCACCGATTCACGCAAAGAATCTAGATGATTTAGCCATGTTTCCGCCAGCAGTGTGGCAGCAAGGCTACCTGCAAGTAGTTGGTGTCCAAAGCCGATATACCCTCTTTCAGAGATGCAAAGTAGCTCATGACTTACCAGAAGCTCAACTATTTCCCTGTCTCTAAGTTCTTCTATTCCAAGTGCATCACTGCAGTGTTTTTTTGATTCACGAATCCACCTCCCAGCTTCGCTTAGGGGAAACTCGATGCGTTTATTGACAAACATGCACTGAAACGCTAGCGCACTTGCAAGTTGGAGAAGAACTGTGGAGTGAATCTCTGGTTGCGGAATGTCTGCGTTGCGGATCGACCGTGATTGGAGCAGCACCTCAATCATCTCACCTAAAGTATTAGGAACTTCTGACTTAACACTCCAAACTCGCAAGGCGACTTTAACTGCAAAGGGGGTCCAAAGAAGTGATGACCCAGCATTATCGGCCAATTGAATATAGTTCCTCGTGAAGATGCCGACGGAGTGCTGATCAAGCTCACTTTCTGCGATCTTCCGAACAACGATAGGCGTTATATTCTGAACCGCTACACACCCCAGCGGGGGTTGTGGAAGAATAATATTGCTCAGCCTATTTGGCTCGCGAGACGAAAGAATGCAAGCAATACGCTTGCGTCTAAGTAGGAGAGATAACTCTCCAAGGAATGTAGTCGTATTGAGATGAGAGCACTCATTTAACCCATCACAAAGCAGTAGCACCTTATCTGGTAGCAAGCGCCAAGTTCCGTAATCCGTATTGAGTTCCTGATTGATTAGCACCTCAAGAGAGCCTGGAGTATATGTCGCCAAAGAAATCAAAACAGGCAAAAAATATTCCGGACTTATTTGCAATGCTCTGGCGCGTATTAGAGCCAAAGAGGTAGATTTACCACTTCCCCCTTGCCCTACTATAAGCGCAAGATCACCAACGTCAAGCTGAAGAAAGCTATCAATATCATCAAAACTTCTTAGCTCTGTATTTTGACTCGTATTGAAATTCGCTGCCGTAGTTATGGAGATCCCCGTAGGCAAATCAGCGGCAACAAAGCGAGGCTCGATGGCTGTGTTGAAATCACGATATTCGGCAATGTAGGCCAAGCGATTAAACTTTGCACGAGGGTTATCCCTTACTACTGTCGCTATTTGGAAGTAACGCTGTGCTACTTCTAATACCGCCTCCCAACGGGGAGACAACGCAGCGTCGAATTCTTTAAGATCCCAGGCTATGAGGCGATCAAGCTTAAGTACATACGATTCCGCGATAGCTCGAGGCGTCTTCCCTCGCTGCTCTAACTTAACTCGCAAGGATAGGAGTTCTCCTGCAGTGGCGTTTTGCAAAACACTCCCAACTTCTTCGGCGATCTCCTCTCGTGAGACGGCCCTCAATGCCCTAATCACTTTATTGCGTACACCTCCTGTGCAAATGAATCGGTGCTCCCCAATATCTGAGCCTTCCAGCGCAGATGTAGCCGCGACCTTGGCAAGTTCCTTTACCAACTGTCCCATGTCCAGAGGCTGGCCTTGTCGCTTGCATTGAACGCACACAAGACGACCAGTAGCCACAATCTCCCCTTGAACATCAAATCCGCCGTCCCCAGAACCAGAGGGTTTGCCAATGATTTTCAGTCCAAGGACGTCCTGAATGCTTAAGAGGCAACCAAAAACAAAATTTTCGAAACTTTCCGAATTTAGACGGTCAACAGGAAAACCTAGTCCCTCGTAATATGGGGCTTGGTTAGAGGTAGTATCTGATCCGTTTGACATTTTTCTAGTCTGATTTCAAATTACATATTTATTCAGTGCCATTCTGGCTCGGCTCAATTGAACACGAGAGTGGCAATTCGAGTTTCACGTCCACAATGCGCTCCAGTAGCTGGATCTGATGGCTACGCTAGCATGTCGCCCAACCGACGAAACCAGCCTCGAACTTCCCCGTTCGGATCTCGCTCATCTAGCATTGCCGCTGTCATATACGGGAAGGCCTGTTGAGCAAGCTTCCTTTTCGCATTGGAATCTTTGAGGGGCTTTCCATTACCAGAGTGAGCTACAAATGCTTCACCAAAGACCTTGGGTGTCGCTTTGCCCTCCACCGGATGGTCGGTGACCTCGATATCGAAGCCAAACGCCATCGAGATAGCGTCCTTATGAAGATAGCTTTCGATCTCGTGCTTGGTAGTGACAACTGCCCACGAGCCGTTTCCCCGCTCGTTCACCTTTCTTGCAGATTCCGCATATTCAGGCACGTCCCCGTCGTAAATGTGCACCTCACGCTTGTTGAGGCCGCGCAAGTAGTGCTGGTTGACCCAATGCTCCAGCGTGCCACCGCCGAGGACAACGAAAGCTAGGCGCTCATCAGATGTTAGGTTTGGCAGCGTTGCATCGGCTTGGTGTAATGCACTGGACAGAGCTTTCAACGCCAAGACGTCGGTAGGCCCCTCGACACACACCAATACTTGAACACGGCTGTCCGGGGTCACGCCAAGCGCTTCCGCAACTTGGCCGAACGCATCGACCCCTGATTGGATTTGGGCCTTCTTAGTCTCGACATGGCGCGATACGTAGCGAATGCTCTCCTGAGGCAGCGAGGAGGCGAAACCGGGGCTGTGGGTGGTCAGAAGCACTTGGCAACCTGAGTCTTCTGACAGAGCCTTGAATGAGTCGATAAGGATGCGCTGATTTTTGGGGTGCTGCGCTGTTTCCGGCTCCTCTACAGCATAGATGATGCTGCGCTTGGCGCTGGTTTTAAGGCGACGCTCCGCCTCAGCCTTGAAGAAACTCACTAAAACCAATCGCCGTACGCCGCTGCCCCGCTTATTCAAGGGAATACCATCTTCAGTGTTCAAGCCAAGGGAGAATAGCCCCTGCCATTTTGCCGCGGTGGGCGGGCTGAACTCGGGCGTCAGCTCACTGGCAAGGTTCGGATCGATCGTAGCCAGCGCGGCATGCGTGTTCCGCGCAATCTCTTCCGCCTTCTCACGCACCTTAGCCTGAATACGCTCAATGTCCCCCTGGACCTCCGCTATCGCTGCGGCCACAGCGGCCTTCATGGGGCTCTGGACCTCGTCATCGGAATCACGACTACTTCGATCGCTTTGGAACAGCGCAAACATGGGCAGGTGCAGCTCGATCTGCTCCCAGATCCGCTTTACATCTTCCTTGGGCTTGCCCACGGGAATTGCGAGTTCTTGAAGCTGCAGGTCGTCGTTGGCGGCCCAGATGGCGTGTCGCATCCCGGGGTTGCCCTTCAGAGCGACTTCAATTCCGAGGTCTTTGACTCTTTTCTGAAGTTCTTTCTCTTTAAGCTCCAACAAATTGCTGCAGGAGGCAGCGGTGGGATGGTTGGCGATGACCAGGACCTCTGCGGTCGGCTTCTTGCTAGTGCAATCGAAGGTTTTCCGAATCCTCAACCGCCCTTCCTTGGTCAACAGGTACTCGTCAGCCAAGGTAGTTTCCGCTCCCGCATCCAGAGTCAGCGTGGGCGGAAGCTCCGAAAACTCGCAGGTGATTGAGACAGTTTTGTCAGCGTTGTGAACATGTGCATCGCCTTGCTCCATGGAAACAAGATCCCCATTGAAGAAGATTTCCAAGGCTTCCAAGATGGTCGATTTGCCGATGTCGTTCCGCCCCACAAAGGTCGTCAAATCGTCGAATACGACCCGAACTTCTTCCCCGTAGCATCGGAAGTTGATAATGCTGACTGCTTCCAAGCGCATGTTGTCGCTCCACTGAACGTCAGCCAGATCGGCTATGCGTCGATGATGCCTTGGGGAAACTGGTGGAGCAACAGGGATGAACGATGGTGCGAAGTCGCCTAGGTGGGCAGGAACGCCAGCCCGCCGCATGAGGCTGCAACTGTCCATGTCGGCAATGGATCGTAACCGCCCCATTGCGGCTGCCAATTATCAATCGCGTCAGACCTCCGACAGAAAGCTCTCTGTCTACCCGGATACCAACGTCACCGACTTGCTCCCCCGAGCCTGCGAGCCGCTGGCATTGGCTAATATCACGCGTTTGATCCGGTGGGTCCATTGGAAGGCACCAGTCGCAACACCTCGCGGGGCATTGCGCAGGTCATCAATCTGCGCGACTTGGTGGTGAACCGCGCGTTGGACCAGCGACCCGACATAGTCGAGACGGTTCGGTGACGAACGAGATACTGTCCCGCTCACATGGCGAGCATGGACGATGTAGTTCCCTGCTCCGCTTTTCACACAAGCTCCCTGCGCAGGCGTGGCATGGGGACCATGCCGCACCTGCGCAGGGAGCCGACAAGGCCGAAGGTCGCGTCAGTACCCCAGGTGATTGATAAATATGCACCTGCCGCAAAACCAGTTTTTGCCCGGCATCGCGCAAGTCATGAGCCGGGCCGTCACTGCAATCCGCAGTGACGGCCTAGCCGACGCCCCAACATCACGGGCAAATCCTGAACCCTAAAGAGTGCGGCATACATGATGATGCCCCCATACACTGGCCCAGCAAAACCTAAGACGACAGGTTCGAAAGTCGTCATCCCAGCAGCGCAAGACTCCTGCAAGCGCTGATCCAGCAGGATGGAGTTAGCCAGGTAAGCAAGGCTCCAAAAGCATACCGACCCATACCCGATGGGGCGGAGCCACTTTTGTTCTATCGGATTTATTCCATGATGTTCCGCTACTGCATCGTCCTTGGCAGCGGTCCTTTGTACAACGCGACTGCTCCCATTTAACTATCCCACCCATTTCTTTGGAGTTCTCATCGACGCTAAAAACTCGTTCATCCGGCTCCATCTCCATCTCCGTCCGGCCTTCCAGCAGGAAGAAAGACGGACGTCTCAGTCGAGACACCGGTGTTTCCTGAACACCATGCCCCTGCCCTTCGGGGATCTCGCCTAGCGAGTTGGCACCAACACTTACCAATGATTTCAGGACAGGACAACAACACAGTCAAAGCCTGTGAGCGTGGATGGTATATGGACGATTTGACCTACACCCTGCGGCAACTTTGCCGACGCAATCGCGATGGCAGTCACAACACTCAAGCCGACCGTATCCGCTCACTGGGACTGATCGCCCGCCAACTGCACGAGTCTGGTTTCCGGCAGATGAAAGCGCCCTCGCTCAAGGGCAAACACGTACTGGCACTGCTGGATCGCTGGCAAGGAGAAGGCCTGTCACCTGGCACCATTAAAAATCGGCTTGCGCACCTTCGATGGTGGGCTGAAAAAATCGGCAAGGCTGGCATTCTCCCCGCGGACAACACGCAACTGGGAGTGGCCGACCGACGCTTCGTCACTAACGTCAGCAAAGCCCAGGAACTGGGAACAGGCCTTGGCAAGATC
Source organism: Pseudomonas sp. PF05 (assembly GCF_056521845.1). NCBI lineage: Bacteria > Pseudomonadati > Pseudomonadota > Gammaproteobacteria > Pseudomonadales > Pseudomonadaceae > Pseudomonas > Pseudomonas sp. PF05. Next base: position 57,894 of record NZ_JBWLPW010000023.1, read on the forward strand.
ACCGACGCTCATGTGCACATGAGCCTCCAGCTTCAGTCGGCGTTTGGACTACGCCGTGAGGAAGCGATTAAGTTTCAACCCAAGTATGCGGATCAAGGAGATCACATTCTCCTCAAGGGCTCGTGGACGAAGGGTGGACGTGATCGCTCTGTGCCGGTCACCACTTCGCTACAGCGCGAGGTATTGAACGCGGCGCATCGTCTAGCGGGAACCGGCTCATTAATCCCGGCTCAGAAAACGTATATCCAGCAGAGAAACACTTACGACGGTCAGTGCAAGGCAGCAGGCCTGAGCCACATGCATGGGCTACGCCATCATTACGCACAAAGCCGTTACGCAGCTTTGACAGGGTGGAAGGCACCGGCGGCAGGAGGAATCTCTTCCAGAGAATTGAGCCCAGTGCGGCGCTCTCAAGACAGTATCGCTCGACAAATTATCAGCCGGGAACTTGGGCATGAGAGAACACAAATTACTGCGACATACCTTGGCCGATAATTCAGGGCGTTCGAGGTCGATCCTCAACAATCCGAATCTGAAGGTGGTGGTGACCACAGGCAGTGAGAAGCCTCACCCAACATTAGGAAACAGTCGGAAACCGATTACCAGATTGACAGCAAAAGGCCTCAGAGGCATTTTTGCTATGCATTTAGCTGATTCGTTCAGCACCCCAGCCGCCAGGATCTTCGAGACGGCGCTGCGGTTCTCCGCAGGATCCATCATATGACCGCATAGCTTCCGGCAGCGCGGACAGTCGACTTGAATGTCGATGGAAGCATGACTTTCCCACCCACGACGGGCCTTTCCCGTCGTGGGGAAGGCCTTTTTTTGTTTTAGGAGGCCTTAATGAAAATGGAACTGGCGATGTATCAGGCACTGCGCGCAATCGACGTACCTGAGCTCAAAGCCGAAGCTGTTATCCAAGCATTGGAATCTGACATGCTCACACTACTCGCTACGAAAAGTGATCTCACAAACCTTGACCAGCGGTTAACTGCCGAGATCGGTAGAACAACTGCTGAAATCGGCAAGGCGACTGCTGAGATCGCTAATACTAATCATCGGCTGACTGCAGAGATTGCTAAATCTGACCTCAAGCTGTCCATTCGTATGGCTTCCATGCTCGCCGTGACGATCGGCATCTTGATCGGGGCGATGAAAGTCTTCTTATAGTTTTCTTAGCGATCACTGAAACCACGAAAATCACCTGTCCTTCGACAGGTGATTTTTTTCGCGGTTCTTGGCAACGGGCAAGGCAGCGAGCGTTACTCCCACAGCGGACATCAACCCAGCAAATTTTCCGCCCCCTTCCCTGCCTTTGATCGGACGCCGCTTTTTTGATGTACGTCCCACCTCTCCTGCATCCGCATCCCATGCGTTATCTACCAATTCTTTAAGAGCTTCTCCTGCCGTTGAGTAATTTTGGCAGGGCAACGTTCCCGGTCGGGAGTCAACCTGAAAACTGCTTGCTGCATCGCGCATTCACCATGGAAGGTTGTAAAGATTTCAATTTCAAGCGCTTACTTTTCTGCCGTGGAAACCATCGCCGATTTTTCAACAGAATCGGCCGATTTCTGCCTGTCGCGGGTGGTTGGAATCGACCCAAAGCCGCCCTTCGCATAAGGCAGAAAACGGCCAAAAGCAGACCTTCGCTAAGCGCAGCTAACGGCCAGAATCGAGCGGTCACTGTGATCGAGCACCAGCCCGGCTGCTTTAGGCTAGAGGGTATGACGTCGTTTGGTAGTCAGCCCCCCCTTTAATAAGACGAAACATTCCTGCCCAGAGGGGGCGAACTCATCAGCCACTACAAACTGAATTTTAAACCGCCGTCGATTATCCTCGCCCGCTCAATGCTATTAAGGGTTTACTGTCGAGGGAGGGAGGCGAATCAGGTCCTTCAACTCATCAATCGAATTTTCAGACGGGTCCCACCGGACGTCCTCATGTTTGAGGGTGTGGATCAAACCGCTCATTGAATGTATCTTGTAACACAAGTCCCTGAGCACTTTAGCCATTTTCAATTCATTTCCATCCGGAACACGATAACGAGTTACTACCTCGATATAACGATCATTACGCCCATCCGTAACTTCATAGCTCTCGCCGCGATGCAGAACGGCTAGACGCAGATCTTCCTTAACTCCAAAATTAGGTAGCAGCCGGCTGTAGCTGTCAACGTCGTCGTTATTAGTTATTGCCAAATGAAATAATAAAGAATCGCTTTCCAGCTTAAAATTATCATTGTAGGTTGAGTAATCAATGACTTGAGTCAACAAGCCCTCTAGCACTGAAAGTAGTCGTATGCAGTATCCGCCCAGCACTACGTCCCTTTTAAACGAGGCAATCTCTAGAGATGCCTTGGAATGAATGAAACAAAGTAGTGTATCAATTGCAGTGTTCACATCTTTTTCAAGTGCCAAAATGACCTTTAGATTGTCATTCGAGTCACCTATTCTACGACCGCTATAGGCCATACTGTGCTTGGTTACCCTGCCTTCGAGAATTGCCAGTAACTCGTTGGCAGCTACCGATAAGCTTTCACATTTGGGCAGTCTGATCCGAAAATCGCTGTATGATATAGAATCGTGCCAGTAGCTATACATGGACTTATATTTGCTGATAACTGCTTCGTCACCGGCTTCTTTGTGTAGCGCGTGAAGTGCCTCAATCACCGGTGAAAAATCAACTAGAACTCGTCCATGGTTATCTGAAGGCCGCACCATCTCGAAAAACTCAGGGATTGAGAGGCTTTCTGAGATATATCCTATCTGGCCATTGGCTTTTCTAAACCCTACAAACAACTGAGTTTTCTTTCCTTCTTCGCCTTCCATTTCGCACCTATTGGTCAAGAGAAATTACGAAATCTTCGCAGCAAAACAGTCGTTGGTCTGTTCCGGGCTGAGCAAGGAGGATAAGGAGGATTAGTTGATGTGGCTAGACCAATGTGGTGCTCGGTCAAGACAGGGTGGAGTGCCCGCCTTCGCTGCCTCAAGCTCAAACTGACTCGTCAAACCCGCCTTTGGCTAGGTCTGCTATGGGTCGACAGCTACCGCTCACGAACGACGTCTGCGGGCCAAATTGCTGCCCTTCTCAGAGGGGCAGCAATCGGCCATAAATGGGCACTGGAACGTCATCTGTAGCGTATTAGGCCCTGGATTTCACAAATATGTAGTCAGCAATTGACTTCATCTTGCGAGACCGCCATACCTGTTTTTTTATGTGGCGGAGGGTAATCTGACAATGGTGCTAGTGGATGCAAACCTGATAACTGACTGGCAAACATTCCACAGTGTTTTCGCAGAAAAGTTCGGCTTCCCGAGCTTCTACGGCCGCAATATGGACGCCTGGGTTGATTGCCTTTCATACCTCGATGACCCCAGTGCAGAAATGTCGTCTATCCATGTACAAAGCGGACAACCGCTTTCATTGGTCATCGACAATGCCCAGAATTTCAAGCGTCGCTGTCCTGAACAATTTGAAGCGCTTGTGGAATGCGCAGCTTTTGTGAACTGGCGAGTGGTCGTTGCTGGCGGCACCCCACTCCTGGCGCATGCTTTTAATGTTTAAGTGCTCGCCCATATCAATCGACAGGAGTGTTATCAGCGACTGCGACAAGGTGAAAGTTGACCGTCCTGACAGGCCGCTTTTGGCCGATTTCTGCCTGTCGCGAAAGGCTGAAAACGGCCACAAGCGGTCGATAGGATTAGACTACACCTAAGTCCTGTCAGAGATTATTTACGTGCTGATTGAATGCCAAAGGTGCGGCCAAGGTTACGTTCGAGCAATGCGGGTCCGCTCTACACGACTTTCGCTGTGGGTATGCGAAGAATGTGAAGCAACGTGGACGAGCCAGGCTGAGGTGAATATCTGTAATTTTGAAGACTACGGAACAGTAATGGCCGGCATTGGGCGCAGAGGTTTATGGTCAGAATTGGAGCCACAGTGAAAACTTCGTCATCGCGTACTTTCTGTCAAATGCCCGCTTCTGACCGTTTTCTACCTTTGGCAAACGTCAGATACGGATCGGTTGCTGCCGACAATGGGTCCTTCTGGGCGACGTACCTTGGGAGATAATCTGCCTTCCTGCGAGCATACCATCGTAGCCATCGTTGGTTACACGACCACCGTGCGCTCAGTGGTATTCCATAACGTATTCCATCAAAAAAATCTTACAAAATTTATTATTCAAAATCAGATAGATACACGATCAGTTCAGATTACCCCGGCCCACCATTTCATCATCTAAAGACGTCCACGGACGTCTTTTTTTGTGCCCCACCAAAACTCTCCGACGCCTGCTCCCGCCCTACGCGTGTCCAACCCGAGGTTACTCACAGCGCGTGGCCATAGGGAACCACCCACGTCGTACCGGCGACCGAGACCGACATCACGCCATTAATGGCATACACCCGTTGCCCTTCGGCATGCCGATGCGAAGCCACTATGCCCCCATGACCGTAGTTACCGGCCAACGTCGCCAGGGTTGTACACGCACCATGTCAGCAAGGCACCACAGCGCTCATCACGCTGAGCAGCCCCAGGCGCGATGCGTGATTGACGGCGCTTGTCACCGCCTTGAGGGACGCCAGCAAACTACTGCCGTCGCGCGCGGCGCCGAATAGCAGCCGGTTATTTACGCGAATCTCGACATAGGCAAGTGCTTCGGCCTGAGCCCCATCGCGAGCAGCGTGCTCATGATAATCGGCGATATCGAAGTGAACGCCTCGCTGGGCAAATGCATCGACCAGCGCCGCCAGCGGCCCGTTGCCCTCACCGCTGAGATCGAACTTGGTGCCACCCATGTCGAGCACGCCCTCCAGGTACGTCACAGCGCCTTCGCTGACCAATTTGGGCTGCAACAACTTGTAGGGATTGCCCTCATCCAGATAGTGCCGACTAAAGCACGCAAGGATCATCTCGCTACTGATCTCCTGGCCCGATCCATCCGCCTCTTGCTGGACCAGGCTGCTGAACTCCATCTGCAACCGGCGCGGCATCACGACCCCATGCTGCTCAAGCAGATAGGCCACGCCGCCTTTGCCGGATTGGCTATTGACGCGGATGACCGCCTCATAACTGCGCCCCATATCCGCCGGATCAATGGGCAGATAAGGCACTTCCCAGAAGCCATCGGGGTTGGCCTGGCGCACTGCAAAGCCTTTCTTGATCGCGTCCTGATGCGACCCTGAGAAAGCCGTGAACACCAGCTCACCCGCGTAAGGATGGCGAGGATGCGTGGGCAGCTGATTACAGTATTCCACCTCGCGCTGGACGTGGATGATGTCCGAGAAATCCAGCTGCGGATCGATACCGCTGGTGTAGAGATTCATGGCCAGGGTGAGGATATCGACATTGCCGGTCCGCTCGCCGTTACCAAACAGCGTGCCCTCGACCCGTTCGGCACCGGCCAGGCAGGCCTGCTCGGCGGTGGAAACCCCGGTGCCCCGGTCATTGTGCGGATGGACGCTGATGATCACGCTGTCACGACGGCTGAAATGCCGGCAAAACCATTCGATCTGATCGGCGAAGACATTGGCCGTGGAGACTTCGACGGTCGTCGGCAGATTCAGGATCATCTTGTTGCAAGGCGTTGGTGCAAAGACGTCCGTCACCGCCTCGCAGACTTGCAATGCAAAATCCAACTCGGTGAAACAAAAAGTCTCGGGGGAATACTGGAAGGTCCACTGCGTCTCGGGATTGTTGTCCATGTGCTGTTTGATTTCGCGAGTGGCCTGGGTGGCAATCTCGATGCACCCGGCGCGGTCAACACCGAATACCACGTCTCGAAACACCGGTGCGGTCGCGTTGTACACATGCACGATAGCGCGGGGAGCGCCCTTCAATGCCTCAAACGTGCGCTCGATGAGATGGCTGCGGGCTTGCGTCATGACCTGAATCGTCACGTCATCGGGAATCGCACCCGTTTCGATAAGTTCGCGCACATAGTCGAAATCGGTCTGCGAAGCGGCGGGAAAACCTACTTCGATTTCCTTGAAGCCGACCTTGACCAACAGGTCGAAGAAACGGCGCTTGCGTTCGGCATTCATCGGCTCGATCAAGGCCTGATTGCCATCGCGCATATCGACGCTGCACCAGCTAGGCGCAACGGACTGGACCTGACCGGGCCATGTGCGGTCCGGCAGATCCACTGTGGTGAAATGTCGGTATTTGCTGGAAGGATCCTTCAGCATCATGGCGGCTCTCCTTTTTTATACCGTCCGTAGGTGGGCAGGCTCGGCATCTGACGCCACCGAACATTGGATCCAATAATAAACGAACACAACTTGATACAAATTGCGTCTTCACGTCATAAAAAGGTGGAAAACCACAAGAAAAACCAATAACCATAAAAATATTGGTTACTGATGCTCGATCACTTAAATATTGGACAATTCTGGATCTTCCGGGATAGGGGTAATCCACCCCTAATGCGACGAAACATAAACAGACGGCGCAACAGGCGCCGGCAACGCATAAGTCGCCTTCATCCATTCAATCTCCGCCTGAGGCGTGCGCCCGAACATCCGCTTGAATTCGCGACTGAATTGCGAGGCGCTTTCGTAGCCGACGTTGAACGCCGCCGTCGAGGCGCTCATGGTGTTGTGCAGCATCAATAATCGCGCCTGGTGCAGGCGTGTCGATTTCAAGTACTGCATGGGCGTGGAGTCCGTCACGCTGCGAAAGTGCAGGTGAAAGTTGGGGATACTCATGTTGGCTTCGTCGGCGAGCGCTTCGACGTCCAGATGCTCGTGGTAGCAGCTGTGGATCTTGCGGATCGCCCGGGTGATCTTGCCGAAGTGCCCCTGGCGACTGAGCGCGGCGCGCATCGAGCCGCCCTGCTCGCCGGTCAGGATCCGGTAGTAGATTTCCCGTACCAGTGACGGCCCGAGTATTTGCGCTTCGCCCGGGCGGCTCATGGCTTCCAGCAAACGCAGCGTCGAGCTGCGCAGCAAATCGTCCATGGGCGAGGCGTACATGCCTTTGGGTTGGGCATCGCTGGGGCCGAGGGTCTCGTCGACTTGCAACATCAACTCGCTGGCCAGCTGTAAGTCGAGGCGCATGTAGACCGCCAGCATGGGCTCAGCTTCGGTGGCGTCGGTCTCCATGGTGAATGGAACAGGGACAGACACCACCAGGTAGTGCTGGGCGTCATACACGTAGACGTCCTCCCCCAGATAACCGCGCTTGCGCCCCTGGCACAGGATCACGATACCGGGTTCATACAACACCGGCGTGCGCGTCAGCGGCCGGTTCGAACGCAGAAAACGGATGTCCTCCAGCGCGCTGAGGTTGTAGCCCTCGACCGGCGCAAGCTGTTCCATCAACCGCACCATGCGTGAGGTGTTTGAGGCCTGAGTCATTGATGCCCCTTTGCTGGCCGCTCAACCGTCGGTCGAACGGCTCAGCGCTTCCCATTGATCGATCTCATTGGCGGCACGACTGAGTTTGTCGCGCACCAGGTTCAGGGCATCGCTGCCCAACAACACATGCGCCGGTGGCGTCGGGCTGGCAATGATCTGCAACATCGCTTGCGCCGCTTTCCGAGGGTCGCCCAGTTGCTTGCCGCTTTTCTCCACGCGCGCTTTACGTATCGGATCGAAACTGGCGTCGTAGTCGGCAATGCTCCGCGCCGTGCGCTGCATCGAACGCCCCGCCCAGTCGGTGCGAAACGAGCCAGGCGCCACCGCGGTCACGAAGATGTTGAACGGTAGCAGTTCCTTGCTCAGCGTATCGGAGAGGCCTTCGAGGGCAAACTTGCTCGCGCAGTAATAGGAAATGCCCGGCATGGTAATCGTGCCACCCATGGAGGTGATATTGAGAATATGACCGGCACGGCGCTGACGAAAGTACGGCACAAAGGCCTTGGTCACCGCCACCGCGCCAAACACGTTGACGTCGAACTGGCGACGCATCGCCTCCAGCGGCGATTCCTCGAAGATGCCTTCATGACCGTAGCCAGCATTGTTGACCAGCACATCGACCGGGCCGTAAGTGGTTTCTATCTGCGCCACTGCGCTATCGATTCGGTCGAACTCGGTGACATCCAGGATCACGCCATGGGCACGTTCCGTGGAGAGCGCTTCGAAAGCCTGCAACGCCGCCTCACTGCGCACGGTGCCGATGACACGGTGGCCCGCTGCGAGCGCCTCCTGCGCCAGGGCGTTGCCCAAGCCACTGCTCACGCCGGTGATGAAGAGGGTTTTTCTGTCGTGCATGGTGAACTCCAATGGATAAACAGGAGGCCATGGTAACGATCGAAAAATGGCCCACCTATGCCGGTTTGCCTTGGGGCATTGCCTATTCCTATCAGCGCGTCAGATTCCCGGACCGGTCACGTGGGCTGGCAACCTGGCCAAGCGGTCCCAACCGTTTGCATCGATCCCAGCGCGGTTGGGCAACCACAGTGTTTGCAGCGGCAGTTGCTCCAACACCGGCACCACGGCCGACGTGATCCGCGATTCCCCTGGATCGGCGCCGAGTGTCAGGTCCCGCAGCGGCAATCGCTTTCACCCACAGTCCCCTCTCTAGCCATGACAAGGTGCCAAATGGACGGCTAATTCGAACCCGTTGATAGCTGTAAACCAAATGTAGGGAAATACAGCCGTAGAAAGGCCAAAGCTCCTACATGAAGCTCGGAAAGCGGTGTCTTGTAGCGCTTGATCGGGGCGGCCTATAGTTCCTCGTCGCCCAATGGCGACTCGGGTTTGGCGACCCGGCAACGAGGTAGCTCCTTACAACTGAATGAGGTCCTACCGATGAATCGATACATGCCCATCACCGGCATCGACTGCACCCCCGCTACCCTGCTGATCGACACCGAAGCCCCGCTTGATGTCCTCTTCGAAACCGCCGACTACCGTATCCGCACGGTGACTCAACTGCTGGAAAACATCGCGTTCCGTTCAGAGATCAGTTCCGACACGCTGGTGCTTTCCGACTTTTGCAAAATGCTGACGATTGCGCTGCGCGACGGGTGTGATGTGATGGATGTGATTGGCAGACGATTGCGGGCGCAGGCGGCGGAGTAAGTGAAGACGGGCGACTATGGCCATAACGTAGCCCCCACCGTCGGGAGCAACTACATCCATCTACTCCGATGAGCTGTGGCGCAGTTCGTCAAGAACTGCGCCACATTTTCAACCCAAAATGGCGCGATTCTGAGAACTGCGCCATAATCGCGCCAAATCTTCTCTAACAGCGCCAACATAACCATGCCTTCGACCACCGACATACTGAACAGTATCCTGGCATCCAGGAGCGGGGCGAGCCTCTCAGAGCTTTTGACCAAGCACCCGGAAATCGCCCGGCGAACGGCGCAGCGCATCCTTGCAAATCTGGTCGAAAGCAGCCAAATCACTGCACAGGGAGAAGGCAGGGCACGACGTTATTTCGCAATAGAACACCAGGCCGAAACCCACGCCCTGAATACTGACACCGATGCCTTCCCTGCCTTCATTCCATTATCTGCAGACAGCCGGGACATACTCGCCTATATCAACCAGCCCACAGAAGCGCGCAAGCCGGTGGGCTACCAACGTGACTTTCTGGACGCCTATCGTCCTAACGAGACAGGGTACTTACCTGAGTCGTTGCGGCGCCAATTGCACAGGATGGGCAAAACCGCAGATGCGACGGAGCCAGCAGGCACTTACAGCCGGGCGGTCCTGAATCGCTTGTTGATTGATCTGTCGTGGGCATCAAGCCATCTGGAAGGGAACACCTACTCACGCCTCGACACGCGACAACTCATCGAGCAAGGTAAGGCAGCACAGGGCAAGGCCGCTATAGAAACGCAGATGATCTTGAACCATAAGACAGCTATCGAGCTTTTGGTCGAGAACATCGAGAGTGCCGAGTTCAACCGCTACACATTGATGAACCTGCATAGCGCCTTGGCCGAAAACCTGCTGCCCAACCCAGCAGACGAGGGCCGAATTCGCCAGCACGCCGTCGACATCGGGAAAAGTACCTATCGCCCGCTCTCAACGCCACAGCAAATTGAAGATGCACTGGACGTCCTGCTTGGCAAAGCCAATCAGATCGCTGATCCGTTCGAGCAGTCTTTCTTCATGATGGTGCACCTGCCCTATTTGCAGCCTTTTGCCGACATCAATAAACGCACCTCCCGACTGGCAGCGAATCTCCCTTTGTTCCGGGCCAACCTTTGTCCGCTGACCTTTCTGGATGTACCGGAGCAGGCCTACAGCCGAGCCACATTGGGCGTGTACGAAATGACTCGGGTAGAGCTGCTTCGCGACCTGTATATCTGGGCCTACGAACGCTCAACACAGGAATATCTGGCAATCAAGCAAGACCTTGCGGAGCCGGACCCTTTACGCCTGGCATGGCGAGACCTCATCAAGAAGACCATTCGGGAAATCGTCACTCACCCAGAGCTTGACCCATTGTCATGTATTCAACGCTCGGTAACGGAATATGTTTCGGAAAGAGAGCAGCCGGAGGTGCAAGCACTGATCGTCGAAGAACTCCGTCGACTGCACGAAGGGGTCCTCGCACGCTATGGGTTACGACCATCAGAGTTCATGTCCTGGAAGTCGCTCCATGGCCACTGATGGATGATCACTGCGCAAAAATGGGGACGCCCATTTATTCATCAACATACAAACCAACAGACCTGCTCATAAAATAAATCTGTCCCCTTTCGATCCCTTTTTGCTGGTATCGAAGTAAAAAAAAGGGGACAGATCTATTTATAAACCAAGAAAAGCAATGAGGCAGCCCCTCTGCAACTAACAAAATAAATCTGCCCCTTTTTTTAGTTGAGGTACAGAAGACCCTATCTCCACTGAGGCTGTATCGTTGGTCCCAATTGTCGCTTTTGAACCTATTAGATCGCAAAGTAACCATTAGCGTGCCGCGCGTCGCTCAACCATGGACTTTATATACTTAAGCTTCTCTAAGATAAAGTCAGAAAAGTTCGATGCTAACACCTCAAACCCATCCAACTCTGAGCTAACCTCTACAACTTGCCAATTATTCTTTGCGTCAAAAGCATATAGCACGTCGCTCGAACTCCCACCGATTATATAAACTCCTTCATAACCCTCAATTTCCCGACCGCATATAGTTGAATATTTTTCCGGACCATCATCAACGTAAAAAGCAGCGTCTAGTTCACCGAATCCAAAATTTTCAAGAAACTCAAGATAATCAGTAGGCACACTTTTTCGGTCCATTTCTTCAACACCGCTCAGTATGGCATCAACATTAAAAATACAGTCACCACAATCCCCCTCAAAAAGCTCAGCGGATGTTATTTCGTCTATAAGACGTCTTATTTCTACTGAATTCATCATAGTTATTTACCAAATAAATTTTCTGCTCATAGCGCAAAAAGTTGGCAGATTTATTTATAAACTGAGAAAACCCAATAAGCCCGCTCCCTTTGCGCCTTACTGCCCCCTTTTTTTCTTTCTCAGAGCACTAGCACATTCAATAACCTCCAGCACTATCATCAGCAAACGATAGCCAAGACGCAGCAACACAACCGAAAACCTCATCGCAGGTGCGAGCTTGCAGTTCTATAATCGCCCGTCTTGCATCAGCAATTAACCAGCCAGTCGAGTTCAATGTCAGCCAGGCATAGTCCAAGCGACCCTCCGACATAAAACTTTCGAATAGCGTCGTTTTTACCTGAACAGGATCAAACCAGCCAGGCAAGCTCGCGCTCTCTGGTATTCGCATATTCTTATTGAGAACCTCAAAGGAACAGCTAGTTTCCCACCAGTTCCCTCTGGCAAACTCACTGGGAAAGTCTCCCATATATGGATTGCCGTCATAAGAATTACAGTCAAGAGGGGTCAATGTTCTAAACAGCTCTGCCTTGGGAAACCCCTTTGGGTCGTCACCTGTTTTCAGAGAGACCGCATCCAGCTCCGATAAGCTTTCAAGCCCTACCCTCGCCGCAAACTGTTCAAGATCTAACGTCACCCCATCATCCAAACTGATCGCCATCATCGCGATTACTCCAAACAATTGTGAAGGCGTTCTGGCGATCTCCGTCGTCATGCGATCGGAGCTTACGAACATCTTTACAAAACAAGGCTCCCGCTCCACGAACCAGTGCTTCCAATATCCAATATAGGTTGGACGAGAGCCGTCACTCCAGATTGGGACCAGCGCAGGTGGAAAACCAAACCATTGAGCAGGTGCCTCTAGAGTGCAAATGGGTGACCTGATTCTTCCGGCAGCACACGCTACCACTGCATCCGGCAGACTGAGAGCTTTAAGCGCGTTTTCAAAGTTCATATTCTTACCGTTTTGGCACCAGAGGAGTGGACCAGTCAGGAATTTCTATTCTGTGCAAAGGTGAGATGGGGCCAACCGCAACGAAAAAAGAGGAGACAGATTTATTTAAGCACTTAGCAAAAGAATAAATCTGTCCCCTTTTTTCTATACGCCAATCAACCCAGCAAAATATCCTGCGCATCAACAGCTTCTACTGAACCATTAGTAACCAGAACCCCCAAACCAAGCTGGGGGTCGAAGGTGGCATCAAAGATAAAACCGATTTCGCGCGCCCTGGTATTAAAAGCGGACATTACTTTAATGCACTTCAAAGAAACTAATCCATGCATATCGTCAACTGCATGGACTCTGGGCGCCTTGATATCGACCTCTTCAGCACCAAAGCATTCTCGGTATTCCTCAACCCTACCAAGGTAATAGTTGAAAACAGTTTCTTCTATCAATAAAGAAATCGCGATTTTATTTGAATCAAACTCTCGAAACGCAAGCCGCTGAGTTTCAGATATTGGGTCGCCATCAAACGTTTGAACAACAAGCGGCACCTCATGGTGGCATCCAAAAATCACTACATCGCACAGCCCGGTCCAAATCCCATCAAAAAGCAGCTCACCAAAATCACTACCTGAGACAAAACTCATTTTTAACCGCCTAAATAAAAAGGGGACAAATTTATTTATAAACCGAGCAAAACCAACAAATCTGCCCCTCTGTGTTTCACAAAATAAATCTGTCCCCTTTTTTGTTATCTTTTGTTTCACGACCGCGCCAGTATTGTTCATCTCCCCAAGGTGCACGAATCATGAAAGCCCCCCCACTAAACGTTTCGCTCTTGGACAGAAAACCAAATAAAACACTCCGAAGGTCGGTCTTGTCGACATAGTCAACAATGTAGTCAATAGCCCCCTCATTCGCCTCGGCTATTGACGCTGACATCTTTTCTTGTTGACCTGAAAACTCATAAGCCCGATGAGCAAAAAAACCTACAACTAAGAGAATTAGAATCAAGCTATTCTGTTGCAGACTATCCGATTCAAAATTTTGCTCTGCCAACGGACCATTTTGCATTTCACCAGAGTCCAGATAATACGCCAAGTGGTCCCCATCCACACTGCGATCAGACATCCACTGCCAGCAGAGATCGATAGCTTCCTCACACCTATCGTGAGTTAGGTTCGCGGACTCTAGATTCACTAAAGCGCGATCCAGCAATAGAAGAAAAATAGCGGCCTTCTTAGTCCAAACCATGCTGTCGATAACACCTAACAACTCGCTATTCTCCATGGAAAACCTCTCAGAAAAAGGGGACGGATTTATTTAATAACTGAGCAAGCAAATAAATCCGCCCCCTTTTTCCCACATGAATTACTACTACTTAGGTATATAGATATAGAATTAGCAACGAAAACAAACGAAAATATTATGGAGGACCACATCCTCATATAAACGCATCTCAAATCTTAAGTCAGAAACTGAAACGGTCCTCAAATACTGTCTGCCCCCCTATTCTGACGAAACATTGCCGCGCCACCTCCACGGGTACTACCTTGCCTAAAACCGGCATCATGGCCTTGTAGAACACCTTGTCACAGGCTTCATCTTTACTAAACGGTTGGGCTCTGCCCTCAGCGTCCGCAGTAATGTGGCAGCCCGCTACTAAATCAGCTGGCAGGTCTTTAAAGGCGACAGGCTTTTGAGTAGTGCCCGCCTGCGCCTCGATCATTTCATTGCAACCACCGGTTACGGCCCCTTCCTTAACGGTTTTTACAAAAGCAACGCGCTCGTAATCGGTACCGCTGAAAACAGTCTGATCGTTGACGCTAACGCGATACTGCGAAGGCTGGAGCATGATGGATTTGATGCAAAACTGTGTTGTGACCGGCTGATTATTCACCGAGGTCGTTGCCGACTTGCAACCCGGGACGGCGTTGGCGAAGCCACCGTTTTGCGCGCTACCTATGACCGGAATACGCTCCTGAGGCTGCGTGATGTCATAGGCATGCAGTTCACAGCCTCCACCCACAAACTGGAGTTCCGCCAGATAAACCTTGCCTTTCTCCGGCGTGAAAATGGTGCTGATCGGACCGCAACGATAACCGCGGTTGATACTTTCGCCAGTGGCGTAACCCGATACCTCGAATGGCTGATCGGGATCAGCTTGCACTTCCAACTGAGGGAAATGCTTCAAGGTCGCGCTGTGGGCCGTTTCGTTGAGCTTGGCAATCCAGCCGAACACTTTGCCGCGACCGGAATCCACCACTGTCCCCTGCACATCCATACGTCGGTCTGGGTCCGTCGCTCGCCTGATTGCAAACTCCACAGGGACGACATTGCCCGTCGCTTTCATGATCACCTTGGCGTGCTGCGCATCGACGACAACCTTTTTCTGCTGGAATTGGATACCGTCGCGAAGCAGGTTAGGAGAAGAGTCCCGGACGTTGGATTTGCAGCCGGATAACGTCAGAATCAAGCCAATAATTAGCAGCGTTGCTTTCTTCATGAATGCTCCAAGCGCATCATTGACGCTTAAAAAAGAAAAATAGAAAAAAGGAAAAAAAGGAAAAAAAGGAAAAAAGGGGACAGATTTATTTAAGTACTTAGCAAAAAAATAAATCTGTCCCCTTTTTTCTCAGCTCTTTTGCACCTTTCAACTCCTCAATGCTGGCAACGACAACACTTCATCGTACTGTGGCCAGTCTTCCCTTGCGCGTTTGAGCACACCTTGCATCAACTCGTCCAACTCAGGCACTGGCTGCTCGGGCGGCAATTGGTCAAAGGGCGCGGCCATCAGCGGATGATCAATCTGCTGAGGATTGGGCAAGCCTTCCCATTGGCGTAGACGCAGTATGTAGAGGATTTCCAACGGCACGCGCTCCATGTGGCATTCCTGATCGAAATCGTACGAATTCTTTTGGCTGTCTTTGCCGGTTTGCCAGGTGTGGCGGTCACATGCGGCCAGCAGGCAGGGCAACAAGTCGTCGGGGTTGGCGGTGCGCCAGTTGGCCAGTAGAGCTTCGTAGATAGGTTCATCATATGCATAGGCCGGCCACAGGTGCGATACATTCCCCACCCAATCGGCAAACACGCGAAGCATAAAGGCTTGGGCGCGGCGGTGCTGCTCTTCGTACTCGATCACCAACTGATGTTCGCGATTAAGCGCCGCATGAGTGAGATAGCCCTGATGGAGGACGGCATCCTTCCAGCCCAGGATCGCCATCGTGCCCATCATGTTGGCACCGGTTTGGATACTGTAGTTTTGCTGGCGAATATAGTTACCGGGGCGTTGATCGTACTGGTGCGCCCAAAAGTACAATTGCCAAACACCTACCTGGTAGTAACGCATCCAGTGAGCCAATTCTTGCAACCATTGCGGGTTGTCTGGTGCAGTGGCAAGTACTTTATAAAGTCTTACCCGCGCCATTTCTTCTGAGATGCTATCTGTCGCATTATTTTTATTTGGAACCATCATTGGATCAGTGGGTCTTGCATCCTTCCTAGTGACGTATTCGCGTATCGCGTTGACATAAAACGCGTCCTCAACATGCGGCCCTCTGGCGATGCGAGCAAGTACTGATTTGTAAGAGGGCCACCTTGGGTTCACACCCACGCGTTCAAATTGATTTATTTTTTGGGCCATGGTTCCACCTTAACTTCTGCTTGACCTGTTTTAGCGGGTGCTGGCAAACCGACTTTAACGGTAACGCCTTGGACTTTGACTCCATCTCTTCCCAGCGCGGATCTCAAGGCTCGAGCCAACGCAGGATCGGATTGGGTTATCGAACTTTTTTGCAACCACCCTCTCAATCTTGTCTCCGGATCCCCATGCGGCGTGCGTGCCGCATTCACACCGTTCACAGAAGACTTCGCATCCATCACCACCACGGTAATCGTATCGCCATTGATCGCCACCGCGCAGCCATCACAGCCGTGGTTGCTACCGTTCTGCAATGGCTTGAAATTGAGGCCGGTTTTTCCGTTGAGGGTTTGAAGGGCCAGTTGCTCGCCCAACACCCCATCATTTACAAGCGAACCGGTCTTCCAATTGGGAAGGTGCGACAGCGGGATACTTTCAAATGTCTGCCCAAACAGGTCTTCAACCGGGCTGACCTTGGGAGGGTTGACTGCATCAGGGACAACCTGCACCGGCCCTTTTGCACCAGTAAAAGTATCCAACTGCTGCGCAAGCTTCGCCTCAAACTGCCCCAGCTCACCGACCTTCCCCACTGCCCCCACTTCGCCAAGCCCTGGAAGGAGCAACGACCCGAGATCAATACTGTTCTTCGTCGCTTGCAGCGCCAGACCATAGCGATTGTTTTGCAGCTTGAAAACAAAATCCTGGCCATCCTGAGTGACCTTCCAGTCACCAATGATGTCCTGTGGATCCACAAATGGGTCGAGCGCGTTGTTGGCAACCTCCAATACATGGCCCGAAAGCAGGTCGTTCCCCATCGAAGCCATGGATTGAACCGTGGACCACACGCTTATACCCGCACCGGCTAGCGCTCCCTTGGCTCCGTCAAACGCCCCGTTTTTTCTACCGCTGAAATCAAGATTCAGTTTGTAGAAATTAGCCAGGTCAGTGGTGCCATACGAGTCGGGGTCACCGAGGTACGCAATATTGATATCCGCATTCTTGAATTCAGATGAATGCGTTTTGTTGTAGTTCTTTATCAGAGCCAGCGTCTCGCCGGAGGTATAACCCTTGTTGTCGTTCTCCAGAGTTCCAACCGTGGTGTCATACCGATCAGCCAACGGCGCCAATGCTTTCCCCAGATACTCCAGTGTCACAGCATCAAACTGGCTGTCCGCTCCACCAATTGTCTTGTTCCAATCTGCATCGGTATAAAACGCAAACGCCCGCGCCATCTGCTGCTCGGCCTCGGCCTCGCTGATGCCCAACTGAGCAGCCAGCTTCGGCGCTTCCTGCTCGATCAGGCGTGCTTCGGTGGGGTGGGCCTGGCGGTTGTATTTTTCTACGTTGCTCGCGATATTCGCGCCACTCGCCTGGGAGATGCCGCCCTTACCTACCGCCGCTCCCAAACCTGCTGCCAGCAAGGCATTAAAGGCATCCCGGCTGTCGATACCGATACCGCCGTCTTTAAGCACTTTGTCCATGGCCGGCATGATTGTCGCCGAGGCTCCCGCGCTCAGCGCGCCCCCGGCGGCCGTGCCGCTGGATAAGCCTTGCGCAGCGCCGGCCAGGCTGTGGAGCAAGACGCGCGCAGCACCGCCCTCGCCCCATGTGGCCTGAAGCGTTTTGTCTTTCTGGCGCGTCGCCTCTGCCAACTGTTGGTCGGCGTAATCGCCAATTTTCTTATACGTGTCGGCGGCCGTGGTGTTCGCCACCAGCCCCACCGCCGTGGTGCCCCCAACGCTGCCCAGACCCGCCGCAATCAAGCCCGCGGCAATATCAGCCATGAAACGTTTGTCACCGCCCACGTCCCAGCTCTTGGCATCGGCGATTGCAGCATTGCGTTCTTGCTCGGTCGAAGCGTTTCGAGCTCTTTCACTAGCAGCCTGTTGCTGCGTACTGGCGACTTCGGAGATGACCGTCTTGGATAAGGCAACGGTGCTTTGGATCAGCTCGATCCGCTCCTCCATTGCCTTTTCATCTGGACGGTCCAACCGCGAATTGGCGTTGTCGGTGTCCCGGCTCAGCCCCACAAGATCATTGGCCCCTGCCGCATTGCGGACCGTGATCGTGCCTTCGCTGACAGCACTGCGCGTTGTGCTGTGGTCGGAATCCTTGAGCGACAGCGGAACGCTGCCACCAAAGGTGGTACCTGGCTTCAAGTCGCCATAACCACTGCCATAAGAGACGTTGAAGCCCGCAGACTGGCTCTTGATCTCACTGACGTTCTTGATGTCACTGACGATCAGCCTGTCCGTGCTCAAGCTGTTCTTATCGGCCGTGGCCTCGCTGGCAATCACCGAGCCTTGCAGCACGGTGTTCTTGCCCACGGTGATGTTGTAACCGTCCTTGCCGGCGAACAGACCGCTTTGATCAGTCACCGCCTCGTACTTGCTGTTCATGTTGCTAGCGGCGATGTTGGCGGTCGCCGTCACCGTTTCGCCGTAACAGAACGGCGGTACACAGATGCTGGCGCCAAAGCCGCCGCTGGTTTGCTTGTTCTTGTGCTCGGACGTGTCTTGCCGCGAAGCGATGTTCAGGTCACCGCCAACCAATGCCTGGATGCTGTCGGCATGGATCTGTGCGCCAGCCAGGGTCGTGTCATTTCCGCTCTGCAGTTTCAGCGAGCCCGTATCCAGGGTGCTGTTGACCTGCGTGACGTCGTGACCGCTCCCCTTGCCTTTGGCGAGCTGGGCACCCAGGTCGAGGGTGAAACCGTTTTGCGAGCCGATGTTGAAGCTCGCCCCGATGGCGGTCTTGTTGTTGCTGCTATGGTTCTCACGATCTTCGGTGTTTTGTGCACTCTCGAACGTGATGTCGTTCTTGGCCAGCAGCAGCGTATCGGCCGCCTTCAGCTTACTGCCGAGAACATGGATATCCCCGGCGGTCCCGGCAGCCTGGCCTGACGCAACGATCAGCAGGCTGCCGCCACTGTTGACGGTGGTCTGTTTGGCGGTGGTGCTGTCGTATTGCGTAGTGCTCTTGCTGTGGGTGCTGGCCAGCTCCGTCCCGATCTTGAACACGGCACCACTACTATTTGGGCTGCCACTGGCGGCCGCAGCAAGATCGTCAACCCGATCGCCCATGCCGTTGAGCGCCATCAGGGCTTGTGCCCCCTTCACGGCTTTCAGACGACCATCATCGGCGTTCCGCGCGGCCTTCGCGTTGTCCCGGATGCTCTTCACCGTATCGACAATCGCCCCACCCACCACGCGCCCTACGGCGAGACCGTTGGATTTGTCCGTGCTGCTCTGGCTGGCACTTTCCATACCGGCAGCCAAGGTGACGTTGGAACCCGAGAGGTTGGTGTTCTTGGTACTGACCAGATCACTGGCCACCACACTCAACTCGCGCCCAGCCGTGAGCGTTACATTGCCGGCACTGGAGCCAATCGTGCTGCCGGTAAGCGTGGTTTCTGTAGCCGTGCCGTTGTGCTTCTGACTGTTGATAAACAGATGCTGGTTGCCCGTCATGTCATCCAGGCCCAGCTTGTTACCGGTCAGCACACCTGTCAGGTCACGATTCTTTTCCTTATGCATATCGGTGCGCGAGAAGGTGTTCTGCGCCGCGTCGATGGTCAGGTCGCGCCCGGCCTGGACTGCCAGATCACCGGTACTGACCAGGGACGAGCCCGTCACTTTCACATCTTGGCCGCCCGCGACCGTAACCGTCTCGCCGGAGACCATGCTGCCCACCGCCGTGGTGCGTTTCTCGTCGACCTTGTCCTGGACTTTGCTCGACTTGAACCCGCCCCAACTGCTTTTGCTTTCCTTACGCTCATGTCGAGCGCTGTCGGAATCCGTCACGGCAAAAATCTGAACATCCTTGCCTGCGACCAATTTCGTCGCACCTTTCTCGGCGGTAACCGCGCTACCCGCCAACAGCAGGTTTTCTCCCGTCACCAGTGTGCTGTTGCCGCCAGAACTGACCAGGCTGCCCACTTGGGAGGTGCTGTCCGTTTCATCCAGCCGGAATTTCTTCCCGGAAGAAGACTTCTTGGTCTTGCTGTAGAAGCTGTAGTCCTGATCCGCAGCGGCCTTCAGGGCGAGGTTGTTACCCGCCACCAGGTACGCCTCATTCCCCGCGTTGACCGTACTCGCTACCAACGTGAGATCCTGCCCCGCGCTCAGCGTCGCATCCCCGCCCGCCTTGAGCGTGGTGGACACCTGCTGGACATGATCCTCGATGCTCTTGACCTTCTTGCTCTGGCCATACGAATGCTGTTCATTCGCCGCGGGCCCCAAGGTCAAGTTCTTGGTAGCGACAATGGCCAAGTTCCGCTTGGCTTCGACCTGGCTAGCGATCACCTTGAGGTCACCACCCGCAACGGCCTGAAGATCGCGTCCAACCGTAACGCTAGAACCATTCTGGGTAATGGTCTGGTCTCGATGTTTGCTGCCCTGCGTATGGCTGTCCACCTGCTCGGCGGCGGTGATGTTCATATTTCGGGCTGCGCGCAATGTGGTGTCGTTACCACTCTTGAGCACACCACCAACATTGGCGATATCCCGCCCAGCGCCCGCGCTCAGGTCATGACTCGCCTCAATCCGCGCCGCACTGTCGGCAAATTCGCGTTGCTCAGTCTTGTAGCCGGTGCTGCTGGCATGCCGAGTAATGGTTCGCTCATTGGTCAAATCACCCGCCACGGCAACAACACTGACATCCCGCCCAGCAATAACCCCGCCAGCCCGGTTGGTAAGATCCTTACTCGCCAACGCCTCAAGCCGATTCCCCGCCTCCAGCAACCCGCTGCTAACCAGACTGTCGCCCGCCGTCGCCCTCAGGTTGCTGGACGCGCGCAAGGTGCCCGCATTGTTCAGGTTTTTACCGGCGATCAGGCTCACATCGGAACCCTGAATCAACGCCCCATTAGCCGCCAGACGATTATTGGCCTGGGCCAGATAAAGCACCGGCACCAATACCTGTTGATCGTTCACCGTCCGGGTCTCCATCCAGACGATGTCATGGGTCAGGGCCGCAACCTGTTCGGCGGTCAGGCTGACGCCCAGGGACAGGGCAAGTGCGTCCTTGCTGGCGATGGCGTTGTTCATCAGGTACTTGAACATGCCGTCGTCGGAGGTCTGGCCGTCGAGGAAGCGTTGGCCCGTACGGGCGATCACGGCTTGCTGGATCAGGCGTTGTTCGTAGAAGCCGTCGCCCAGGCGCTTGGCGGCGGTGTCCGGGTCGTAGCCCAGGTTTGTCAGCAGGTAATCGGAGCTCATGAACCGGCGCATGTCGGTCAGCGCCGGGTTGGTCTCGATCAGGTACTTTTGCGGGTTGGCCTGGAACGAGCGATCCGGCAGGCCACGCACTTGCGTCAGGCCCGTGCTCTGGGTCGGCGTGGTGGAGCCGTCGCCGCTCATGCGGAACAGGCCGTTTTGCCCGGTGGGCAAGTCAAAGCCCGGCAAGGCCAGCGGATCGACCTGTTGCTGAGTCAGGTTCGGGGGTAGCTGCCGATTGACGCTGATGCGGGTCGAGAAGGCGTTGTCGGCCTGGGTGTCGGTGCGTGGGCCAGCGCCAACGTAGTTGTAGCCGCCACGCACGACGCCGCTGTTGAGGTCGCCCTGGGTAGGAATGTCGATGGCGCCACCGGCCTGGATAATCGCGGCATAGGTCTGGTTATCGGTCGTACTGGTCTGGGTGCGAAACTGCAGAAACTCAGTCTCGGTCATGCCGATGAAGCGGCTCATCGCTGCTTCAAGGTCACCCAGGTCGTTGGCGTTGTAGCCCGGGCTCTGCAACCAGTATTTGTTGGTGAAGTCATTCGCGGCGACGCGCCAGCCACTCGGGTGGCGCGTGCGTTGGGACCTGAAGGTGCGCGAGGTTTCGGTCTCGCCAGTCTCGATGCCGATGTTGTTCAGGCTGACGAGGTTGGCGGTCAATGCACCGCCGACGCCGATGCTGCTGCTCCGGTTGGTCAGGGTGTCGCCCTGGATATTCAGGTTGCCGCCGGTGGTGATGCTGGAGGCGGCGCTGGCCGCGGTGACTTCGAACTTGTCGCGCTGGATGATCTGCCAGACGTGGTTTTGCTTGGGGCCGTCGCAATCACCTGGGATGCAGGCCACCTCCCTGATCGAGGCGGTGTAGATGCCTGCATCGTGGGTGGTCAAGATCTCGCGGACGTTGTCGATAGTGCTGGCTGCCAGGCGCATGTTGCCGTCGCTCTGCAGCGAGCCGGAGCTGTTGAGGATGCGGCTGGCACGGGTGCCGAGGCCGTCGCGATCAATGTTCAGGTCACCCAGGCTGTAGATATCGGCATAGCGGTTGGTCAGGCTGTTGACGCGCAGGCTGGTAGTGCCGCCGCTGAAGATCAATCCGTGTTCGTTGAGCAGGTCGCCGGTTGTTACACCGAGCGCCCCGGCACTGCCCAGCGTGCCGTAGTTGTTGACCATGGCGGCCGTGACGCTCAGGTCCGCCGCCGAGGTCAGGCGACCGTAGCTGTTGAGGACGCCATCGACCACGACGGTTGTGGTGCCGCCACCCGCGATACTGCCGTTTTGCTCCAGATTGATCAGTGCGGCCTTGAGGCCCAAGGTGCCGAGGCTGCTCAAGCGGCCGTTGCCTGCATAGGCACCGGTCAGTTGCAGGTCGATGGCTCCATCGCTGCCGATCAGGCCGTCAACCCGCCAGTTGCTGCCACGGCCCACCATGCTGTCGGTACTGAGCAACTGGCCGGTGGCGGTCTGGGTCAACTGGTCGACATCCACGACCAGGTTCCCGGCCTGGATCGCCGTGCTGTTGGTCCAGCGATCAGCCGTCACCGTCAGGTTGCCGTAGGTCACCAACTGGCCGCCGGCCTGCCCCAGGTTGGCCTGGCTGATGCCGAACACTCCCAGGCCAGTGTGCAACAGCTTGCCACCCACGTTCTGAATGCTGCCGGTGTCCAGGCCGACATTTTGGCTGGCGGTTTCCAGGGTGCCGTCGTTGTTATCGAACAGGCCACCGATGTTGAACACCGTGGTGCTGTTCTGGCCCAGAGTGCGCAGTTGGCCTTTCAGGTTACTCAAGCTGGCGGCCAGGATATCCAGGCTGTCCTGGCTTTCGATGATGCCCGCGTTGTTGTTCAGCGCGCCCGAAAGGTCAAAGTCGATGCGACTGGCGCTGACCTGCCCACCGCCGCTGTTGTCCATGCCCCGGCCAGTGACCCAGACCTTGCCCGTGGCGTATATCCCGCCGTTGCGATTGTTGATATTCGCCGCTGCGTTGGTGACCACGACATCGCCGGCTTGCGCAGCGATGCGTCCGCCGTCGTTGAACAGCCCAGCCAAGGCTTGGATGCTGAGTCCTTGGGCCTGGATCGTGCCGCCCTGGCGGTTCACGTCATAGCCGTTTTTCAGCACACCAGTGGTGCGTGCCTCCAGCGCGGCCTTGACGCTGGACAGCACGCCGCCACGGTTGTCCAGGTTGGTGGCGAAGACATTCAGCTTGGCGTCCTTGGCGATGATGCTGCCGCCCTGGTTATCGATGTCGCCGGATACATCCACGGTGACCAGGCCCTCGCCTTGCAGCGTGCCTTTAGCGTTATTCAAACTGGCAGCATCGAACTCGACCTCAGCAGCACGGCTGGCGAGCAGGCCTTTATCGGCGTTGTTGACCTTGCCGGTCGCCGTGACCAGCAGCTTGCCATTGGCGGCGACGGTGCCTTTGTTGCGGTTGTCCAGGCTGTCGGTGCGCACGGTCATGACGCCTTGGCTGGATAGCTCGCCGCCCCGGTTATTGATCGCGCCGGTGTTAGTGATGTCGAGGTTCTTGCCGGCCATGACCAGGCCGGTCAGGTTGTCCAGGCTGCCGAGGACCAGGGTCGCGCTGTTCAGGCTCGACAGTTCACCTGCATTGTTTTCCAAATGGCCCAGGTTGGCCGTCAGCAGGCCCTGGCTATTGATCAGGCCGCCCTGGCTGTTGAGGACCTGATCGGCGCTCAGGTGCAGTTCGGTGTTACCCAGGATCCGGCCTTTATTGCGGTTATCCACAACGTTGCCGGTGACGGTGGTCTTGCCCTGCCCACTGAGCGTGCCGCCCTGGTTGTTCAGCGCTGCGGTGGTCGTGACATTCAGGTCGCGACTGGCGATGACGGTTTTGCCGGCGTTGTTCAGTTGCTTGGCAATGAGGGTGACATCACCCGTGGCATTGCGGCTGTTATCGGCGTTGACCCCGGCTTCGATAATGCCGTTGTTGCTCAGCGTGCCACCGCTGTCCAGGTGAATGCTGTCGCGCGCTACCAGGTTGTTCTGGCTGGTCAGGTCGCCCTGGGTCTTCACGTCCAGGCGGCTACCGGCGTACACCTGCCCCTGGGTTTCCAGGCTTTTGGCCTCGATGTCGACGGCACCGGCAGCAGCCGTCTGCGCCAAACTCAAATGACCGTTGGCGTCGAGTTGGATGTCGCCGCCACTGGCAACCATCTTGCCGTCCAGCTTCACGCCAACCCCGGCCTCGGTCCCCACCAGCTTGATGGCGCCAGCGTACATACCACCCAAGGCCGAGGAGTCGATGGCCAATTCTGGTTTCGCACTGCCGTCATCGGCACGGGCAGTGGCGTTCAGGGTATTGGCGTTGACGTCGTTGCGCCCGGCCACGATGGTCAGGTTCTTCGCCTGGAGCTCGGCATTGATCTTGGCGCTGCGGGTGATGATTTCGAAGCGGTCGACGTTGTTCGCGTTCAGACCCGCGCCTTCAATGGCG
>NZ_JBWLPW010000024.1:0-68778 GCF_056521845.1 Pseudomonas sp. PF05
CCTGGAGGAAAAGCAGACGGGCTGTTTCGCCTAGCTTGGCTATCGGCAAGTATTCAGCGTTAGATAATGACTATCGATGCCCATGATTTAATGAATTTGGATACTGTCATTAACATGATCAATACTCCTTTCCAGCCGATTAGCCGGCAGTTCGAAGACCGACCTAGGAAGATTTGAGCATGAGCCAGACCAAAACGCTTACGACCGCCAGCGGCGCTCCTGTCGCCGATAACCAGAACTCTCGCTCCGCCGGCCCGCGCGGCCCGCTGCTGCTCGACGACTTTCACCTGATCGAGAAGCTTGCTCACTTCAACCGCGAAAACATCCCTGAGCGCCGTGTGCACGCCAAAGGCTCGGGCGCCTACGGTACATTCACCGTCACCCGAGATATCACCTCATACACCAGCGCCAAGTTGTTCGAATCGGTTGGCAAGCAGACGCCCACCTTCCTGCGGTTCTCCACTGTGGGCGGCGAGCGTGGTTCGGCTGACACTGAGCGCGACCCGCGCGGCTTCGCCCTGAAGTTCTACACCGAGGAAGGCAACTGGGACATCGTCGGCAATAACACGCCGGTATTCTTCATCCGTGATCCGTTGAAGTTTCCAGATTTCATCCACACCCAGAAACGTCTGCCGCAAAGCAATCTGAAAAGCGCGCAAGCGATGTGGGATTTCTGGTCGCATTCGCCTGAGGCGCTGCACCAGGTCACCATTCTGTTTTCCGATCGCGGTATTCCGGATGGCTACCGCCACATGCACGGCTTCGGCAGTCACTCCTACAGCCTGATCAACGCACAGGGTGAGCGCCACTGGGTGAAGTGGCACTACAAGACCCAGCAAGGGATCAAGAACCTCGCGCCGGCAGAGGCAGCACGCCTGGCGGGTACCGACCCGGATTACGCCCAGCGTGATTTGTTCAGCGCCATCGAGCGCGGTGACTTCCCGAAATGGAGCGTTTGCATCCAGGTCATGACCGAGGCCCAGGCCGCGGCGCATTACGAGAATCCGTTTGACGTCACCAAGACCTGGTCGCAGAAAGAGTTTCCGCTGATTGAAGTCGGCGTGCTGGAGCTCAACCGTAACCCGCTGAATTATTTTGCCGAAGTCGAGCAAGCGGCGTTTGGCCCTAGCAACATGGTGCCAGGGGTTGGTCTCTCGCCGGATCGCATGTTGCAGGGCCGCGTTTTCGCCTACGCTGATGCGCACCGCTACCGTGTGGGCACCAATCACCAGCAATTGCCGGTGAATGCGCCGCGCAGTCCGGTCAATACCTACCAGCGCGACGGCGCCATGGCGTTTGGCAGCAATGGCGGGGCGGCTCCGAACTACGAGCCTAACAGCTACGTGGAAGCGCCGAAGCAGGCTCCACGTTACGCAGAACCAGCACTGGCCCTCAGTGGCGCGGCGGATCGTTACGATCATCGCGAAGACACTGACTACTACAGCCACGCTGGTGCGCTGTTCCGCTTGATGAGCGATGAGCAGAAAGCGCTGTTGATCAGCAACATCGCCGGTGCGATGGCTGGCGTATCGCCGGATGTGGTTGACCGCCAGTTGCAGCACTTCTTCAAGGCAGATGTTGCTTATGGAGAAGGCATTGCAAAAGCCTTGGGTATAGCGCTTACCTAAGTCTAAACGAGAAGCAGAACCGCCCTCATTAGGGCGGTTTTTGCGTTATTTAACCTGGTTTTCTCGGATTTTCTTCGCTTTTGTAGCGTTGAGGCAGTGACCTTGCGGTCAGCTTGGTTCAAACTACAACCTTTAAAAGCTTGTGGAGATGTAGGGCGATGCAAGGTCACCCAGACGTAATCGATTACCTCAACACGTTGCTGACAGGCGAACTGGCAGCCCGTGATCAATATTTCATCCATTCGCGGATGTACGAGGATTGGGGTTTTACCGAGCTCTACGAACGTATCAACCACGAGATGGAAGAAGAGACCCAGCACGCCGATGCGCTGATGCGCCGGATCCTGATGCTCGAAGGTACGCCACGCATGCGTGCCGATGATCTTGACGTCGGCACCACGGTGCCCGATATGCTCGCCGCCGATCTGCGCCTGGAATACAAAGTCCGCGCTGCGCTGTGCAAAGGCATCGAGCTCTGTGAGCAGCACAACGACTACGTGACCCGCGAGATCCTGCGGATCCAGCTCAACGACACCGAAGAAGACCACACCTACTGGCTGGAGAAGCAGTTGGGTCTGATCAAGCTGGTCGGGTTGGAAAACTACCTGCAATCGCAGTTCTGAATGTAGGAGCTGCCGAAGGCTGCGATCCTTTCGAAATCGCAAAAAAGCCCCTGCCATCGATGAGATGACAGGGGCTTTTTCGTGCTCGGGTAAAATCAGTCCCGATCACGTTCCAGCAGCGGCTTGAGGTAGTAGCCGGTGTAGGACTGCTTCATCTCGGCCACTTGTTCCGGCGTCCCTACGGCGATGATCTGGCCACCTTTGGAACCACCTTCCGGCCCCAGGTCCACCAGCCAGTCAGCGGTCTTGATTACGTCCAGGTTGTGTTCGATCACCACCACGGTGTTGCCGTGGTCACGAAGGCGGTGCAGCACGTCGAGCAATTGCTGGATATCGGCGAAGTGCAGGCCTGTGGTCGGCTCGTCGAGGATATACAGGGTCTTGCCGGTGTCGCGCTTGGACAGCTCGCGGGACAACTTGACCCGCTGGGCTTCACCGCCCGACAGCGTGGTTGCCGACTGTCCCAGCTTGATATACGACAGGCCGACATCCATCAGCGTCTGGAGCTTGCGCGCCAGGGCCGGCACCGCGTCGAAGAACACCCGTGCTTCCTCGATAGTCATCTCGAGGGTTTCGTGGATGTTCTTGCCCTTGTACTTGATCTCCAGGGTTTCGCGGTTGTAGCGCTTGCTCTTGCACACGTCGCACGGCACGTAGATGTCTGGCAGGAAGTGCATTTCCACCTTGATCAGGCCATCGCCCTGGCAGGCTTCGCAGCGCCCGCCCTTGACGTTGAACGAGAAACGCCCCGGGCCGTAGCCACGCGAACGGGACTCCGGTACGCCGGCGAACAGTTCGCGGATCGGTGTGAACAACCCGGTATAGGTCGCCGGGTTGGAACGCGGGGTACGGCCAATCGGGCTCTGGTCGATGTCGACCACTTTATCCAGGTGCTCCAGGCCCTTGATGCTGTCGTGGGCGGCCGCTTCCAGGGTGGTGGCGCCGTTCAGGGCCGTGGCGCTGAGGGGGAACAGGGTGTTGTTGATCAACGTCGACTTGCCGGAGCCGGAGACGCCGGTAACACAGGTCAGCAGGCCAATCGGGATTTCCAGGTC
Organism: Pseudomonas sp. PF05; assembly: GCF_056521845.1. NCBI lineage: Bacteria > Pseudomonadati > Pseudomonadota > Gammaproteobacteria > Pseudomonadales > Pseudomonadaceae > Pseudomonas > Pseudomonas sp. PF05. The sequence continues at coordinate 3,307 of NZ_JBWLPW010000024.1, forward strand.
GACGTTGCGCAAGTTGTTGCCGCGAGCACCCTTGAGGGTCAGCGACAACTTCTTGTTGCGTGGCGTACGTTTGGCCGGGACCTTGATCTTGACCCGGCCAGACAGGTATTTACCCGTCAGCGAGTCAGGGTGCGCCATGACTTCGGCGGCGGTGCCCTGGGCGACGATGTGCCCGCCATGCACGCCCGCGCCCGGGCCGATGTCCACCACGTAGTCGGCCAGGCGAATCGCGTCTTCATCGTGCTCGACCACGATCACCGTGTTGCCGATGTCCCGCAGGTGCTTCAGGGTGCCGAGCAGCCGGTCGTTATCCCGTTGGTGCAGGCCGATGGACGGCTCGTCGAGGATGTACATCACCCCCACCAGGCCGGCGCCGATCTGGCTGGCGAGGCGGATACGCTGGGCTTCGCCGCCGGACAAGGTGTCGGCGCTGCGATCGAGGGTCAGGTAGTCCAGGCCGACGTTCACCAGAAACTGCAGGCGCTCGCGAATTTCCTTGAGGATCTTGTCGGCGATTTCGCCCCGACGGCCAGTGAGCTTCAAACCGCCGAAATAATCGGTGGCGTCGCCAATCGGCAGGTTGGTCACCGCCGGCAGCGTCTTCTCGCCGACCCACACGTGCCGCGCTTCGCGACGCAGACGGGTGCCACGGCAATCCGGGCAGGGTTGGGTGCTGAGGAACTTGGCCAGTTCTTCGCGCACACTGGCCGATTCGGTCTCGCGGTAGCGTCGCTCCAGGTTCGGCACGATGCCTTCGAACGGGTGGGAGCGCTTGACGATGTCGCCGCGGTCGTTGAGGTATTTGAAGTCGACATTCTGCGAGCCGCTGCCTTGCAGGATGAATTTCTGCTGGTCGGCGGGCAGCTCGTTGAACGGCTTGTCCAGGCTGAACTTGTAATGGGCCGCCAGCGAGCCGAGCATCTGGAAGTAATAGACGTTACGCCTGTCCCAGCCGCGAATCGCGCCTTCGGCCAGGGTCAGCTCGCCATTGACCAGTCGCTTGGTGTCGAAGAACTGCTTGACCCCCAGGCCATCGCAGGTCGGGCAGGCGCCAGCCGGGTTGTTGAAGGAGAACAGCTTGGGTTCCAGCTCGCTGATGGCGTGGCCGCAGACCGGGCAGGCGAAGCGCGCGGAGAAAATGATTTCCTCGCCGGGCTCGTCGTCCATCGGCGCGACCAGGGCGATGCCATCGGCCAGCTTCAGCGCCGTCTCGAAGGACTCGGCCAACCGCTGTTGCAGATCGGCGCGGACCTTGAAGCGATCGACCACTACATCGATCGAATGCTTCTTCTGCTTATCCAGCTTCGGCAGTTCGTCCAGTTCGCACAGCTTGCCGTTGACCCGGGCCCGCACGAAGCCCTGGGCGCGCAGTTCTTCGAAAACCATCAGGTGTTCGCCCTTGCGCTCGCGAATCACCGGCGCCAGCAACATCAGCTTGCTGCCTTCCGGCTGGGCCAGCACCAGGTCGACCATCTGGCTGACGGTCTGGGCTTCCAGGGGAATGTCGTGATCGGGGCAGCGGGGAATGCCGACTCGCGCATACAGCAAGCGCAGGTAGTCGTAGATCTCGGTGATGGTACCGACCGTCGACCGTGGGTTATGGGAGGTCGACTTCTGTTCGATGGAAATGGCCGGCGACAGGCCTTCGATGGTGTCGACGTCGGGTTTTTCCATCATCGACAGGAACTGCCGGGCGTAGGCTGACAGCGATTCGACATAGCGTCGCTGGCCTTCAGCGTACAGCGTGTCGAAGGCCAGGGATGATTTGCCGGATCCGGACAGGCCGGTGATGACGATCAGCTTGTCCCGTGGCAGGGTCAGGTCGATGTTCTTCAGGTTGTGGGTACGGGCCCCACGAATCAGGATCTTGTCCAAAGTGGCCTCGCTCGGCGGGCGTCGAAAACGTAGGAGTATACGGGCAAATACTGGATGGATGCACACTATTGAAGGTGCGATTGCAGCCATACATGAAGACTGCGCGGCAAACGGTCGCCATATACCCTCTCAATCGATGGGACTGGTAGAATCGCCGCCGGTTCACATGAGGTTTTTCCATGCAAGATCCCCACAGCGAACGCATGAGTAGTGGCGAGACGCGCGCAGCAAGCGGTCTGGCCCTGGTGTTCGCCTTCCGTATGCTGGGCATGTTCATGGTGTTGCCGGTGCTGGCGACCTATGGCATGGACCTGGCTGGCGCGACCCCGGCCCTCATTGGGTTGGCGATTGGCGCTTATGGCCTGACCCAGGCGATCTTCCAGATCCCGTTCGGGATCATTTCCGACCGCATCGGCCGGCGTCCGATCATCTACCTGGGGCTGATCGTCTTCGCCCTGGGCAGTGTGCTGGCGGCCAATGCCGACTCGATCTGGGGCGTGATCGCCGGACGCATCCTACAGGGCGCCGGGGCTATTTCCGCGGCTGTCATGGCGCTGCTGTCGGACTTGACCCGCGAACAGCATCGGACCAAGGCCATGGCCATGATCGGCATGACCATTGGTCTGTCGTTCGCTGTCGCCATGGTCGTAGGCCCCTTGCTGACCCGTGCCTTTGGTTTGTCGGGGCTGTTCCTGGCCACCGGAGTCATGGCGCTGATAGGCATCCTGATCGTGGCGTTCATGGTGCCGCGTTCCACCGGGCCGTTGCAGCACCGTGAGTCCGGGGTGGCGCGCCAGGCGCTGATCCCGACGCTCAAGCACCCGGACCTGTTGCGCCTGGACCTGGGCATTTTCGCGCTCCACGCCATGCTGATGTCCAGTTTCGTAGCCCTGCCGCTGGCCCTGGTCGAGAAGGCCGGCCTGCCCAAGGAGCAGCACTGGTGGGTCTACCTGACGGCGCTGCTGATTTCGTTCTTCGCCATGATCCCGTTCATCATCTATGGCGAGAAACGACGCAAAATGAAACGAGTTTTGCTAGGCGCCGTCACGACGCTGATGCTCACTGAGCTATTCTTCTGGCAGTTCGGCGATAGCTTGCGGGCCCTGGTGATTGGCACGGTGGTGTTCTTCACCGCGTTCAATCTGCTGGAAGCATCGCTGCCGTCGCTGATCAGCAAGGTTTCACCGGCGGGCGGCAAGGGCACCGCGATGGGGGTCTATTCCACCAGCCAGTTCCTGGGTTCAGCGTTGGGCGGAATCCTCGGCGGCTGGCTGTTCCAGCATGGCGGTTTGTCGGTTGTGTTCCTGGGATGTGCCGCGCTGGCTGCACTTTGGTTAGCCTTTGCTGTTACCATGCGCGAACCTCCCTATGTGACGAGCCTGCGCTTGCCCTTATCGCCCGAGGCGATTCGTGAGGCTGGCCTGACCGAGCGTCTGAAGGCCGTCGTTGGAGTAACCGATGCAGTGGTGGTCGCCGACGAGGCGGCCGTGTATATCAAACTCGACACCGAATTATTGGATCGCGCGACGCTCGAGCGCCTGGTGAACAACCCGGCCCCGACCACGTGCGAAGCCTAGGAGAACGTTATGGCCCGTGGGGTTAACAAAGTCATATTGGTCGGTACTTGCGGCCAGGATCCTGAAGTTCGCTACCTGCCCAACGGCAACGCCGTGACCAACCTGAGTCTGGCGACCAGCGAACAGTGGACCGACAAGCAGACCGGCCAGAAGGTCGAGAAGACCGAATGGCACCGCGTGTCGATGTTCGGCAAAGTGGCTGAGATCGCCGGCGAATACCTGCGCAAAGGCTCGCAAGTGTACATCGAAGGCAAGCTGCAGACCCGCGAGTGGGAAAAGGACGGTATCAAGCGTTACACCACCGAAATCGTGGTTGACATGCAAGGCACCATGCAACTGTTGGGCGGCCGTCCACAGGGCGACCAGCAACAAGGTGGCAACAACTACCAGCAGTCGGCTCCGGCCCCGCGTCAGCAGGCGCCTCGTCCGCAGTCGGCTCCGCAGCCACAACGCGAACGCCCGGCCCCACAACAGGCCGCGCCGCAACCGGCTCCGGATTTCGACAGCTTTGATGACGATATTCCGTTCTAAAGAGCAGTTCATAGCTCCGAGCTAACAACAAAACCGCGCTTCGTTTCCGAGGCGCGGTTTTTTTTCGCTTGAAACTTATGGCTGCGTCCGGCTGGCGCCCAAAAACTGTTCAGTGCTCACCACACTCGCGTAGGCAAACCCCAGCGCTGCCATGACCGCCGCATGCACCTGGGCAGCCGGCACGACGACGCCGTTGAATTCCAGGTCGAGGGTGGCACAAGCGTCGTGGATCACCGTGACTCCATAGCCCAGGTCCGCCGCTGCCCGTACTACGCCCTCGACGCACATGTGGCTCATGCTGCCGACGACCACCAGTTGTTCGATGCCGTGCTGGTCGAGGAGGGCTTGCAGTTCGGTTTCGCGAAACGCATTGACGAAGTGCTTGAGCACCACCGGTTCATCGGCGCGATTGAGCACCTTGGGGTGCAGTTGTGCGCCTTCGGAGCCTGGGGTGAAGAAGGGCGCGTCGTCGGAGGTGAATTCGTGGCGGATGTGCACCACGCTGTCGCCGGCCTGGCGAAACGCTTCGATCAACCGTGCGGCGTTATCGGCGGCGACGTCGGCATCGACCAGCGGCCATTTGCCCTGGGGGAAGTAGTCGTTCTGGATATCGACTACGATGAGCGCTTGCTTGGACATGAAGGCTTCCTTTATCAGGTGAGAGAGGGCGCCAGTATTGGCGTTTACCGCCGGTTCGAGGATTGGCCGCAACGACAATAAGCGAGGGAAAACTGACAATGGCGCAGCAAAGGGCAGTCGCCGAGCTTGGGGTGCTTATCTACCCCGGCGCGCAAATGGCGGCGGTGCATGGCTTGACCGATCTGTTCGCCGTGGCCCATCGGATCGCGGCCGAGCAAACCAGTGCACAATTGCCACGGTTGCGGGTCAGTCACTGGCAAATCGACAACGACGAGGCGCCGCGGCGGGTGTTCGACAGCGAAACCGGCCCGACGGGCCATTTGGTGGCGTTGCTGATTCCGCCGTCGCTTGCCGGCTTCGATGACGAACTGGCCTCGCCAACGCTGATGGCTTGGCTGCGTGCGCAGCATGCGGGCGGCACCGTGTTGGGCGGTGTGTGTGTGGGCTCGATCCTGCTGGCCGAAAGCGGCCTGCTCGACGGGCGCAGCGCTACTACCCACTGGACGTCGGCCAAGTCCTTTGCGGCGCGTTACCCGAAGATCAAGCTCAACGCCGACAAACCCATCGTCGACGACGGCGACTTGATCACCACCGCCGGGTTGATGGCCTGGTCAGAACTGGGGCTTCGTTTGGTGGACCGCTTGCTTGGGCCCAGCATCGCCACGCGCACGGCGCAATTTCTGGTGATTGAACACAGCGACAGCGCGAGCCAGTGCGGGAGTAATTTTGCACCGATTCTCGGCCATGGCGACCCGGCAATTCTCAAGGTCCAGCATTGGCTGCAAAGCAGCGGCGCGGTGGAGGTTTCCCTCGGTGCGATGGCCGAACGCGCCGGGTTGGAGGAGCGCACTTTCCTGCGCCGGTTTCGCGCCGCCACGGGGCTCAAGCCCACTGAGTACTGCCAGCACCTGCGCGTCGGCAAGGCTCGGGAAATGCTGGAGTTCACCAATGGCACCATCGACCACATTGCCTGGACCGTCGGTTACCAGGACCCGAGCGCCTTTCGCGCGACGTTCAAGAAAATAACCGGGTTGGCGCCGAGTGATTACCGGGCGCGGTTTGGGGTGAGCCCGCCGAGTACTCCCAAAGGCTGACCCTGGACTCTTTGTGGCGAGGGGATTTATCCCCGCTGGGCTGCGAAGCAGCCCCAGAAGAGGCAAATGCAGTTCGCCTGATACGCCGCGATGTCAGGTTTCAGGGCTGCTTCGCAGCCCAGCGGGGATAAATCCCCTCGCCACAGGGAACAGTGCCTGGTCCAAGCATCGTGCAATTTGCGGGACGTCGACCGTCTGTCGTGCAGAATGAAACAGGCCCGGTGCTATCAACTGCGCGCGATACACCCGCTTGGCTGCCCCATCCTTGCGATGACACCGTTGGCCTGATCTCTGCACCTTTCCTTATCCAAAGCCATCGAGCGCAGGAAAAAGGGCAACGCATGACATCCGTCAATCGCAACAAGCGGGTAGTGGCCTATTCGGTCAATCCACAAGCGCCGCGCCATGAGGTCGAGACCAATCGTGCACTGGCCCAGTGGCTGGCGCAGATCCTGGGATGGGAATACGGCGACAGCCATGACGCCCAGCGGCATGCCGGTCATGATCTTTATCTGTTGCCCACGCAAACCCTGATCGGCGCCGAAGCCGCGATGCGCCTGGGGGTCAAGGGGCCCGAGGATGTGTGGGGCGGGTATGTCGAGCATGATTTTATCTGCACCAAGGCAATTACCCATGGTCTGTTGAATAAGGACGCCGTGGCGCCCAAAGGCTGGTCGCCGCTGTTTGCCAAGCTCACGCGAGGCGCGGTACTCGATGGCGTGACGGTCTTTTCGCTCAAGGATGCGCGCCCCGCCGCCGAGCATTTGCTGTACACCGGGCCGATCCGCCTCAAGCCGATCCATGCCTGTGCCGGGCGTGGTCAACGGCTGATCAAGAGCCTGGCGCAGTTCGATGAAATTGTCGCCGGGCCTGACGCCCAGGCGCTGTTTCGCGATGGGGTGGTGTTGGAACAGCACCTCAACGAGGTCAAGACCCAGAGCGTCGGCCAGAGCCTCATCGGCGGCAAGGCCTTGAGCTATTGCGGCGTGCAACACCTGACCCATGACAGTGAAGGGTTGGAGGTGTACGGCGGCTCGGACCTGCTGGTGGTGCAGGGCGGCTATATCGAGTTGCTCAAGCTCGAACTGCCCGACGATGTGCGCGAGGCGGTGCGGCTGGCGCAAGTGTTCGATGACGCCGCCAACCAGGCCTACCCGAGCTTTTTTGCGTCGCGGCGCAATTACGACATTGCCCAGGGCCTGGACGCCGCCGGCCAGCCGCGTGGCGGCGTGTTGGAACAATCATGGCGCATGGGCGGCGCCAGCAGCGCCGAACTGGCGGCGTTGCAGGTGTTCGTCGAAGCGCCCGCAACCAGCGCGGTGCGAGTGTCCTCGGTGGAGACCTACACCGAACAATCGCTGCCGCCCGGCGCCAGGGTGGTCTATCGCGGCGCGGCGCACAACGGCGACTTCCTTCTCAAATACGTAACGGTTCAATCCTATGACGGCTAGAAGTGAAACCATTCAGATCGAGATTGACGATGAACATATGAACGGGACGTTCCTGAGCCCCAAATCGAAGGTCCCTGGCGTGTTGTTCGTGCACGGTTGGGGCGGTAGCCAGGAGCGGGACCTGGAACGGGCCAAAGGCATCGCCGGCCTCGGTTGCGTGTGCCTGACCTTCGACTTGCGCGGGCACACCGGCGGGGCGGGGATCCCGTTGGCGCGGGTCACCCGCGAGGACAACCTGCGGGACCTGTTGGCGGCATACGACCGCCTGCTCGCGCACCCGGCCTTGGATACCTCGGCGATTGCCGTGGTGGGTACCAGCTATGGCGGTTACCTGGCTTCGATCCTCACTTCGTTGCGCCCGGTACGTTGGCTGGCCTTGCGGGTGCCGGCACTGTACCGCGACGAGCAATGGCATACCCCCAAGCGCGACCTGGACAAGACCGACCTGCTGGATTACCGCAGCACCCTGGTGCACGCCGGCACCAACCGCGCCTTGCATGCCTGTTCGCAGTTCACCGGCGATGTGTTGCTGGTGGAGTCCGAAACCGATGTCTACGTGCCCCATGCCACCATCATGAGCTACCGGGCGGCGTGCCAGCAGACCCACTCGCTGACCCATCGGATCATCGACGGTGCCGACCATGCCCTGAGCGACCCCGTGTCACAACAGGCCTACACCTCGATCCTGGTGGACTGGATCACGGAAATGGTGGTGGGAGAGCGGTTGAGCATTATTCAGGAGCGGTGATCAGGATTTTGTATCGTCTGTGTGGGCCTCTTCGCGAGCAACTCATCATTCAGGCAACCCATCACTTAGGCCCAGGCTTGACCCGCAACGCCTTGGCCTTCGCCTCGATCACCAGGTACATCACCGCGGTAATCAGCAACGGCAGGATGAAGTAGATCGCCCGGTAGGCGATCAGCCCCGCCAGCAGGCTGCCCCGCGACGCCTCATGTTGCAGCAGGGCAATGAACACCGCCTCCAACACCCCAAGCCCCGCCGGAATGTGAGTGATGACCCCGGCAATGCTGCTGATCAGCAACACCCCGAGCACCAGTGGGTAATCCAGTTTGTTGGGCAGCAACGTGAAGATCACCGCCGCCATCAACGACCAGTTCAACGCGCCCAACGCCAGCTGCAGCAGCGCCATGCGCAGCGACGGCAGGTTGATTTCCATGCCGCGGACGATCCACGCCCGGCGCTTGGAAAACCGGCAGGCCACGAGATAACCTGCGCTCACCAGCAACAACAGCGCGCCGACGCCTTGCAACGCATCGCTGCTGAGTTTCCAGCCCGGTGGCATGGTCACCAAGCCACTGCTGAACACCACGCCGGCCAGGGTCATGTAGCCGAACCAGTTGGTGGCCAGGCTCAGGCCGAGGATCTTGGCGATGTTGCCGGTGCTGACTCCCAGCCGTGAATACAGCCGATAACGCATGGCGATGCCACCGACCCAGGCGCTGAGGTTGAGGTTGAACGCGTAACTGATCACCCCCACCGGCAAGATCTGTCGCCAACCCAGTTTCTGGCGGATATAGGTGCGACCGATCAGGTCGAAGCAGGCATAGGTGATGAAGCTGGTGGCGGTCAGTGCGGCTGCGATGATCAGCGTGCGTACCTTGAAATCAGCCAGGGTGGCGAACACTTCGGACCAATCGATGCGCCGGGCCAGGGCGGTGAACAGTACGATCAGCAGCAGAAAAAACGCCAGGGTCAGCGGTCTTTTCCAGCGGTTCCAGCGCGATTTGGGCTTGGCCTGTTCCGGCGCGTGGGCATCTCTCGGCGCGGTGTGCGCTTCAGAGTGGTTCATGGGGCTCGCTCCGGACCGCCGTCGGCGGCGTAAAAGGTTTCAGACGGGGTTTATGGGCCGGCAGCCAGCCGGCCCAGGCGGGGAAGTGGCGCAAAAAGTGGAACACCATGAAACCGATGGTCATGCGCCACAGCAGGCCCCGGGGGGCGTCGCTTTCGGGCATGACGGTGCAATGGTTGCGGCTCAGGTAGTCGAGGCGCTCGAACAGCTCGCGGTTGAACCCTCGGTCGCGGATCAGCACATTGGCTTCCAGGTTCAGGGACAGGCTCAGCGGGTCGAGGTTGCTCGAACCCACCGTGCTCCAGTCCTCATCCACCAGGGCCACCTTGCCGTGCAGCGGTCGCTCGCAATATTCGTAGATCACCACGCCGGCCTTGAGCAGGTAGCTATAGAGCATGCGTGCGGCGAGCTTGGCGATCATCATGTCCGGCTGGCCCTGCAGGATCAGCCGCACTTCCACGCCACGGCGCGCGGCATTGCGGATCTCGCGCAGCAACCGGTAGCCAGGGAAGAAATAGGCATTGGCGATCACCACCCGCCGCTGGGCACTGCGCAGCACTTGCAGGTAGACCTCTTCGATGTCGGTCTGGTGATCGTGGTTATCCCGGTAGACCAGGCGTACCTGGCCGTCATGGTCGCTGAACGCCAGCTCGTTGCGGCGTCGGCGTCGGCGTTGCCACCAGTATTTGGCCCGGGCCGGCCGGCCACTCTGCAACAGCGCGAAATGGTGGATATCCACCACCGCCGGGCCTTTGACTTCCACGGAATAGTCCTGCTTGGCCTCGGGGCCAAAATCGCCCAGGTGGTCGGCGGAAAAGTTGATCCCGCCGATAAACGCAATCACCCCGTCCACCACCACGATCTTGCGGTGCAGGCGGCGGAACCAGTTAGTGCGGATCCCCAAGTGCCGGGGCGCCGGATCGAACATCTGCAAGCGCACCCCGGCGTCGCTCAGCGATGCCAGGAAAGTGTTGGTCAGCTCACCGCAGCCGAAGCCATCGAGGCTGACGGTGATGCGCACGCCACGCTCGGCGGCTTCGACCAACAGATCCCGCAGTTCAATGCCGACCTTGTCCTCGAACAGGATGAAGGTCTCAAGAAGGATTTCTGTCTCGGCCCGGCGAATGGCCTCGAAGACCCTGGGAAAATATTCCTCGCCGTTTTCCAGCAGCTTGACGCGATTGTTGCCGTGCCAGCCGTATTCGATATCGACCAGCGCCGGGTTGCGTTCCGTGGGGGGCGTATCGAGCTGCTCAACCGTCGCCTTGTTCATCGTCGCGCTCATAATTGGATCTCCACCGACAGCGGTGCGTGGTCGGAGAGGTGCGACCAGGGTCGGACGCTCAACACCTTGGGATGACGGGCCTTGAGGTTGCGCACGTAGATGCGGTCCAGGCGCAGGACTGGCAGGCGCGCCGGAAAGCTGCGGGCCGGTTTGCCCCACTGTTCGGCGAACACTTCCCGCAGGCCGCAGGGTTCGAGCAGTTCGCTGGCCTTGCCGCGCCAGTCGTTGAAGTCGCCGGCAACGATAACCGGCGCGTCGGGCGGCAGTTCGCTCAAGCGCTGGCAAAGCAGCTTGAGTTGCTCGACACGATGACCTTCGCGCAGCCCCAAGTGCACGCAAATGGCATGCACGTGCGGTCCATCGCCCGGCAGGCGCAGCACGCTGTGGAGCATGCCGCGGTTTTCATGGCCACTGATGGACACGTCCAGGTTGTCGTGGCGGATGATCTCGAATTTCGACAACAGCGCGTTGCCGTGGTCGCCCGCCGGGTACACCGCGTTGCGCCCGTAGGCGAACTGCGGCCAGAGGCTATCGGCCAGGAACTCGTATTGCGGCATGCTCGGCCAGTTGCTGTAGCGCTGGGGGTGGTGTTCATGGGTGCCGTGGACTTCCTGCAAGAACACCACATCGGCGGACACACTGCGCACCGCTTCGCGCAGTTCCGGCAGGATGAAGCGCCGGTTCAGGGCGGTGAAACCCTTGTGAGTGTTGACCGTCAGCACGGTGAAGTGGCTGACCCGGTCGAGAACCTGGGGCTGTTGCTGGGTCGGCTCGCGAGTTGTTTCGCTGGTTTGCGGGCGGTTCATGGTAATACCCCTTCGGCCGGGCGCTCGCCGGGCGCGGTGGCGAGGTCCTTGTCCAGATGAAAGCGCTCCAGCAAGTGACGTGCGTCATAGGGCGCGCGGACTTTGATGTCGTTGTCGAAATAGCAGAACACTTCCCGGCTTTTGCGTGCCCGGGGCTTTTTGTCGGGGTCGATCAGGTGGGCGTCGGCGGGTTGCTTGCCGTGGCTCCAGGCCTCAATCCGCTCGCCCCAGCGCTTCAACGCCTCGTCGGTGTAGCCGCTGGCATACAGCTGCTCGGCACCGTGCAGGCGCAGGTAGACGAAATCGCTGGTGACGTCTTCGCGATAAGGCCATTTACCGGCGGTGTCGGCAATCACCAGGGCCACGTCATAGCGCTTGAGCAACGTGACGAAGTGCGGGTCGATGAAGCTGTCATGGCGGATTTCCACGGCATGGCGCAGTGGGCGCTTTTTGTCAGTCGTGGTGCTGGCGTGGCCGTCCAGGCGTGGCTCGTGTTCGCGGGCCAGGGCGGCGGCGCCTTCGGTGTCGTGGGGCAGTTGCTTGAGGAAGTCTTCGAACAGTTCGGGGTCGAATTTGAAGCTTGGGGGAAACTGCCAGAGGATCGCGCCCAGTTTCTCCTTGAGCTCCAGCACGCCGGAGGCGAAGAAGTTGGCCAAAGGCTTGCGGATGTCCCGCAGACGCTTGATGTGAGTGATGAAGCGCGGGGCCTTGACGCTGAACACGAAGCCGGGCGGTGTCTCGGCATACCACTGGGCATACCGTTCGGGGCGTTGCAGGGCGTAGAACGATCCATTGATTTCGATGCTGTTGACCGCTCGCGAGGCGAATTGCAATTCCCGTTTCTGGGTCAGCCCCTTGGGGTAGAAATCCCCCCGCCAAGGCGTGTAGCGCCAGCCGGAAATACCAATGTGGATCGCCGTCATGTATCCCTCCCGTGCCAATGACCTCGTACCGCCTGTGTCTTGTGATGACTGTTACGCGGCCCGGAAAGTTTCGATGGAGTGCCCAGCGGTGGAGGGGCTTGCCCGTTGCGTGGGAGCAAGGCTTGCCCGCGAACAGGCGCCTTGATGTCTGAAAGACCACGGTGAGCTGCTGGCCTCAAATTTTATGGAGGATCTTATTGCGCACTTCAGTCATCGCTTGAGCATCCAACTCCACCCAAAGATGCTGCTTGCCGGCAATCTGTGCCGCCACCGGCAAACCATCGCGATACACCAGCCGATTACTCGCCAGTGCCGGCACTTTCGCCCCCGGCAGCAAGGTGCCGGCCAGGTTCAACGGGTCGACCCCGCACACCGCCACCAGGCTGCCATCGGTGGGGCGGCGGCGAGTTTCGCGCAGCAGCGGGATGGCTTCGGGCAGGGCGAATTGTTCGCCCGCCAGCCCGCTGACAAAACGCCCGCCACGAATCTCGCCCCGCGCTTCCAAGCGATGAAAGGTGCGCAGCAGCTCGCGCCAACTCGGCAGCCAGTCGGCCTCGCGCTCCAGCAAGCGCCAGAACACCACGCCGTAACGGCGCAGCAGGGTCATGGCGATGTGTTCCAGGGTGTCGGGCGGTGTGGGCGCGGGACGGTTGCCTTCCACGGGCGCCGGTTGACTGCGGCGCAACAAGGCCCAGCGCCCGGCGTCATCCATACCACCGACAAACGCCCCGCGCCCGCGTCGGCTGCTGCGGGCCTGGCGTTTGCTGGCCGGGGTGATCAGCGCGCGCAAGCCGGCAAAGCTGTCGGCATTCACCAGCCCGGCGCCCACCAATTCCTGCAAGGCAATTTCCAGTTCGCTGCGCAGCAGGTGGGCTTCGTGGGCCAGTTCGTCGAAAAACAGCGCGCCGTGCTCGCTGAGGGCCTGATGGACTTTTTGCGTCTTGGGCGACAACTCATCCAAGGCTGTTTGCCCAGCCAGGCTGCTCCACAACGCCACCTGACTGCGCGGCAGCAGCACCACCGGCGTGCTGCGCAGGGCACTGGCGCTAGGCTTCTGGCGCGCGCTCAGGCGTGTCCATACCCACTTGCCACTGCGACACAACTCATCGAGCCAGCTGGGCGAGTAGTCCTTGATCCGCGCCGGCAACAGGTCGCTGTCCCAGGCTGACGCGGCGGCCGGGAAGCCTTCGAACTGGCCAAGGATCGACGGCAGCACGGCATTGCCCCGGCCTTGACTGGTCGCCGACAGATGCTGCCAGTCGAACAAAAAGCGCATGAAATCCTGCAACATCACCGGCTCGATTTCCCGGCGCAGGCGCTTGACCGTGTAGCGATGGATCCGCGCCAGCAAATGCCGCTCGCACCATTCCTCCTGGCCGGTGCCCGGCGTGAACCGCCCGCGCAGCACATAGCCTTGTTGCTCGAGCTGCGCCAGGGCCTGGGTGACCTGCGGGGTCGACAGCCCCAGCGGGTAGGCGATGGCCCTCGACGGCAGCGGGCCAAAGGCGCTGAGCCGGGCGCGGAGCACTTCCACCACGGCTTCGTCGCTGTCCCAGGTTTCATCGAAGCCGGCCAGGGGCGTCAGTGCCGGTTGCCAGCGGGCCTGTGGATAAATGGCTTGCAGGCAGGTCAGGCGCTCCAGCGGCACCCACAAACCGCGCTCGGCGCTGATCTGCAGGTGACTGGCGCGGCCACTGGCGGCCAAGGCCTGCAACCAATCCAGCCACGACGCGTGGGCGTCGGCTTCGCTGTCGGCGATGCAGCCCAGGCTCATCAGGGCTTCATGCATCTCATCGAGATTGGCCGGCGTCGGCCAGGCCTCATCGCGGACCGACTGGATGGCTTCGGCGTCCAGTGCGCCAAGGTCGTCGGTGGCCTGTGGATCGCTCCAGCGTCGATTGATCACTGCCTGGGTGCGCCGTTCTTCCAGCGGCGCGTCGTCGAGAAAGGTGTAGGGGCGGGCGCTGAGGATTTCTGCCGCCAGCGGCGAGGGCGCCGGCAGGTCGCGGCTGATCAGGCGAACCTCGCCCGCTTCCATGCGCCGCAACAGCGTCAGCCAACCTTCACTGTCCATGGCTTCGTGCAGGCAATCGTCGAGGGTCTGTTCCACCAGCGGGTGGTCAGGGATCTCACGCTCGCCGGCCAGGTTTTCCAGGCAGGCGATCTGGTCCGGGAATACGCTGGCAATCAGGTCTTCGCTTTTCATCCGCTGGATCTGCGGGGCGACTTTGCGCCCGCCGGCATAGCGCGGCAAGGCCAGGGCCACGCCAGCGTTCCAGCGCCAGCGCACGCCGAACAGCGGCGCATCCAGCACCGCCTGGACCAGGATCTGCTCGGCGCTGTGGCTGTTGAGGTAGCGCCAGACCTCGTCCAATTCGAAGCTGTGGCTGGTGGACAGCGAGAGCACGATGGCGTCTTCACTGGCGGCGGCCTGCAATTCGAAGTTGAAGGTGCGGCAGAAGCGCTTGCGCAAGGCCAGGCCCCAGGCGCGGTTGATACGGCTGCCGAAGGGCGTGTGGATGATCAGTTGCGTGCCGCCGGACTCGTCGAAAAACCGCTCCATCAGCAGCGTGTCCTGGGACGGCAGGGCGCCGAAGGCCAGGCGCGCCGGGGCCAGGTAATCCACCAGTTGTTCGGCGCTGGCCAGGTTCAGTTGCAGGGTGCCGGTGAGCCAATCGAGGGCCGGTTGCAGGTTGCCCGGCGTGGCGCCGAGCAGTTGATCGAGCTGGGCTTGCAGGCGCGCCACGGCCAGGGACAATTCGGCGCTGCGCCCCGGCGCTTCGCCGAGCCAGAACGGGATGGTCGGCGGCTGGCCCTGGGCATCCTCGACCCGCACGCGGCCGGTCTCGACGCGAATGATGCGATACGAGGTATTGCCCAACTGGAACACATCGCCGGCGATGCTCTCCACCGCGAAGTCTTCGTTGACGCTGCCGATGTTCAGCCCTTGGGGTTCGAGCAGCACGCTGTAGTCGGCATTGTCCGGAATGGTGCCGCCGCTGGTTACTGCCGTGAGCTTGCTGCCCCGCCGCCCGCGCAAGGTCCGCGTGACGGCATCGCGATGCAGATAGGCACTGCGCACGCCCTGGCGGCCATTCAGGCCTTCGGCGAGCATCTGCAACAGCGCCTGGTAATGCCCTTCGTCCAGCTCCGCGTAAGGTGAGGCACGGCGCAAGGTTTCCAGCAGCGCTTGTTCCGACCATTCCTGGCAACTGACTTCGGCGACGATCTGCTGGGCCAGTACATCCAGCGGTGCCTTGGGGATGTGCAGGATGTCGAGTTCGCCACGGCGTACGCAGTCGAGCAGGGCGGCGCATTCGATCAAGTCGTCGCGAGTGGTGGCGAACAGGCGTCCCTTGGGCGTGCCACCGACCTGGTGGCCGGAACGCCCGACCCGTTGCAGGAACGCCGAGATCGAGCGGGGCGAGGCGATCTGGCAGACCAGGTCGACGTCGCCAATATCAATGCCCAGCTCCAGGGACGCGGTGGCGATCAGCACCTTCAGTTCGCCGCGTTTGAGGCGTTGCTCGGCGTCGAGGCGAAACTCTTTTGCCAGGCTGCCATGGTGGGCGGCCACGGCGTCCTTGCCCAGGCGTTCGCTCAGATGACGGCTCAGGCGTTCGGCCAGGCGCCGCGTGTTGACGAACACCAGGGTGGTGCGATGTTCCCGGGCCAGCTCGGCGAGGCGGTTGTAGACCAGTTCCCATACGTCATTGGCCATCACCGCCGACAGCGGCACCGGCGGCACTTCGATGTCCAGGTCTCGGGGGCGGGCGTGGCCGATGTCGACGATTTCACAGGTGCGCCCTTCGCCGACGAGAAAACGTGACACCGCTTCGATGGGCTTTTGCGTGGCGGACAGGCCGATGCGCATCAGCGGTTCGGCGCACAGGGCTTGCAGGCGTTCCAGGCTCAAGGCCAGGTGGCTGCCGCGCTTGCTGGCGGCGATGGCGTGGATTTCGTCGACGATGACCGTGCGGGTGCTGGCGAGCATCTGTCGGCCGGAGTCGGAGCCGAGCAGCACGTAGAGCGATTCAGGCGTGGTGACCAGGATGTGCGGTGCGGTCTTGCGCATCGCCGAGCGTTCTTTCTGCGGTGTGTCGCCGGTACGCACGGCGGTGGTGATGTGCAGGGGCGGCAGGTCCATCCGCCGCAGCTGTTCGGTGATGCCGGCCAGCGGATTCTGCAGGTTGATCTGGATATCGTTGCTCAGGGCCTTGAGCGGCGAGACGTAGACCACCAGGGTCTGGTCCGGCAGGCCGCCCTGTTCCAGGCCGCGATGCACCAGGTCATCGAGCACGGCGAGAAAAGCCGTCAGGGTCTTGCCTGAGCCGGTAGGCGCCGCCACCAGGGTCGAACGACGCTGGCCGATCAACGGCCACGCCCGGGCCTGGGCGGCCGTGACCGCCGGGAATGTCTGGCTGAACCAGGCGCGAACGGCCGGGTGAAAGCCGGCCATGGCGTGGTTGGCTGCAAGGGGTAGATTCATGGGGCAGTTTATGCGGGTGGGTTGGGCAAGATGCAAGTACCGTCGGGTATCTGTGCAAAACTGAACTGGATACTGCCCCTGTGGCGAGGGGATTTATCCCCGTAGGGCTCTGTAGGAGCTGCCGAAGGCTGCGATCTTTTGATCTTTGGCTCGCGACTCAATTGTCTGGGACAAGATCGCAGCCTCGCTTCACTCGACAGCTCCTACGGCCAGCGGGGCGGTGCGACGTATCGCTAAATCCCCTCGCCACAGGTCCGCTATCAGCCTTGTAAGACGCTCAAACCTGGCTATCCACACTTTACGGATGACGGTTGCGCACTAAACCCGCAAAATGCAACGATTCCGGTAACGCCCGCGGGCGTTGTCGACCAAATTCTTGTGCCAATAGACTGGGCCTGCTGACTTTATGCGAATGCGCCTTATGTTACTGGGCGGCGGAAATGCCCTTGGGCAGGCGCTGATTCGCCTCGGTGCAGAAGAAGACATCGGTTTTCTTGCCCCCCGCCCGCCCGAAGAAGGTTGGGATGCCGCGAGCCTGACGCAACTGCTCGACGACACCCGCCCGGACGCCTTGATCAACCTGGCGTATTACTTCGACTGGTTCCAGGCCGAGGCCGTCAGCGAGCAGCGCCTGGCCGGCCAGGAGCGTGCTGTCGAGCGCCTGGCCGAGCTGTGCCAGCATCACAACATCATCTTGCTGCAACCGTCGAGCTATCGCGTGTTCGATGGCTCCCGCGCCACGGCCTACAGCGAGAAGGACGAGCCCGTGCCCCTGGGCGTGCGGGGGCAGGCGCTGTGGCGGATCGAGCAAAGCGTGCGCGCCACCTGCCCGCAACACGTGCTGCTGCGGTTCGGCTGGCTGCTGGACGACAGCACCGATGGCATCCTCGGGCGTTTCCTGGCCCGGGCCGAACAGCCCGAAGAGCTGTTGCTGGCCGACGACCGCCGCGGTAATCCGACGCCTGTGGACGATGCCGCCCGCGTGATCATCTCGGTGCTCAAGCAACTCGATTGCGCGGCGCCGCTGTGGGGCACCTATCATTACGCCGGCCACGAGGCGACTACGCCGCTGGCGCTGGGCCAGGCGATCCTCACCGAAGCCCGCGCGCTGCATCCGCTGGCCATCGAGTCGCCCACCCCCCAGGCCCACGCCGCACGACCGGACGCCGCGGAAGAACCGCAGCACGCGGTGCTGGCCTGCAAGAAAATTCTTCACACTTTCGGGATCAAGCCCCGCGCCTGGCGTGCGGCACTCCCAGGCTTACTGGATAGGTTTTATCGTCATGGCTGAAGGCCCTGTTTTAATCACCGGCGGCGCGGGTTTCATTGGTTCGCACCTGACCGACGCCTTGCTCGCCAAGGGACACTCGGTGCGCATCCTCGATGACCTGTCCACCGGCAAGCGCAGCAACCTGCCGCTGGACAACCCGGCGGTCGAACTGATCGAAGGCGACGTCGCCGACGCCGCGCTGGTGGCGCGGGTCATGGCCGGTTGCAGCGCCGTGGCGCACCTGGCGGCGGTGGCCTCGGTGCAAGCCTCGGTGGACGACCCCGTGCGCACCCACCAGAGCAATTTCATTGGCACCCTGAATGTCTGCGAAGCCATGCGCCAGAGTGGTGTGAAACGGGTGCTGTTCGCCTCCAGCGCGGCGGTCTACGGCAACAACGGCGAAGGTCAGTCCATCGACGAAGACACCCCCAAGGCCCCGCTCACGCCGTATGCCTCGGACAAGCTGGCCAGCGAGTTCTACCTCGACTTCTATCGCCGCCAGCACGACCTGGAGCCGGTGGTATTCCGTTTCTTCAACATCTACGGTCCGCGCCAGGATCCGTCCTCGCCGTATTCCGGGGTCATCAGCATCTTCAGCGAACGGGCACAGAAAGGCCTGCCAATCACCGTGTTCGGCGACGGCGAGCAGACCCGGGATTTTGTCTACGTCGAAGATTTGGTGGATTTGCTGGTGCAGGCCATCGAGAAGCCCGAGGTGGAAGTGGGCGCGGTGAACGTCGGCTGGAACCAGGCCACGACCCTCAAGCAAATGCTCCAGGCCCTGGCCGCGGTGGTGGGCGACCTGCCGCCGATCAGCTACGGCCCGGCGCGTTCCGGCGACATTCGCCATTCGCGGGCCGACAACCATCGGCTGTTGCAGCGCTTCAGTTTTCCACAGCAAACACCGATGAGCGTGGGGCTGGCGCGGTTGCTGGGGCGCTGAGTTTCAGTCACAAAAAAGGCGCCTTTCGAGGCGCCTTTTTTGTCACGGCCTACAACGTCGTGGCGAGGGGATTTGTCCCCGTTGGGCTCTGTAGGAGCTGCCGAAGGCTGCGATCTTTTGATCTTTCGCTCGCGACTCAATTGTCTGGGACAAGATCGCAGCCTCGCTTCACTCGACAGCTCCGGTCAGCGGGGTGGTGCGACGTTTCGCTAAATCCCCTCGCCACAGGGTGTTGTCAACTTGCGATGGTGCGCAGGCTTAGAACTTGTAACCCAACCCCACCATGTAGATCCATGGGTCCACATCGACATTCACCTTGGCCCGTGTGCCACCGGCCACGGCGTTGTTGTCCACATACGCGGTGGTGTCGATGTCGATGTAGCGAATCTGACCGTTGATCATGACGTTGTCGGTCAACATATAGTCGGCGCCCACTTGCCACGCCATGCCCCAACTGTTGCTCGCCCGGAAGTTGCTGAAGCCGTTCGCGCTGGCTTCGCTGCCGACGTGTTCGTCATAGATCCAGGTGTAGTTGATGCCGGCGCCGACATAAGGCTGGAACGCTGACTTGGCGTCGAGCGGGTAGTAGACCAGGCTCAAGGTCGGCGGCAGGTGCTTGAGGGTGCCAAGCTTGTTGTTGGCCGCGCCCAGGGCAGTGCCTTTGATTTTCACGTCGTGCTCGAACGGCGAGGCCGCCAGCAGTTCGATCCCCAGGTTGTTGGTGATCATGTAGGCGAAGTTCAAGCCCAGCTGCGTGTCGCTGCTCATGGTCGCCTTGCCGCCCAGGTCGGTGCCGGCCAGTGGGCCACGGTCGACCTTGACACTGGAACTGTCGGCTTCCGGGTTGACGGTGATAGCACCGGCGCGAACGATGATGTCGCCAGCCGTGTGGGCCTGGGCGAGTGGGGCTGCGAGCGCGAGGGCAACGAGGGAAGCGCTGAGCAAGGACTTGTTCATGAGGGCTCCAGAGGGCATCGAAAATTGATGTCCCATGGTACGAAGCCGTCTGGCCCGGTCTTTTGACGCAGCTCAATGAGTCAGGGGGTGTTTAATTGACTCAGCTCAATAAAAACGCTGATGGGAAAATTTGAGGGAACCATCGCGAGCAAGCCCGCTCCCACATTATTCGACCGCATTCCTTCTGAAACACGATCAACTGTGGGAGCGAGCTTGCTCGCGATAGCTATCCTACAAACAACACATCACCACCGGGTTCACTCCGGCAGCTCATACACATAGATCTTCTCGGCCTCCATCTGATACCCGGCATCGGCCAGTTCACTGGTGGACGGCTTGACCTGCATCGGCCCTTCGACCCAGTACGGTTGATACAACTCGTCGAGCTTGACCCCGACTTCACTTTTCACATGCACGATCTGGTTGGACGGCGGTGGTGGCACGTGGATGCAGGCGCCGAAATACGGCACCAGCAAGAAGTCCGTGGTGCGACCTTCCTCGCTGACTTCCAGCGGCACGATGTAGCCCGGCAAGCGAATCTGCTGGCCGTCGAGGGCCTTGACCACTGGGGCGTTGGGCAAATCCTGCTTGGCCGCCGGCGCGGACTCGGCGGCCAGGGCGTCGCTCATTTTCGACAAGTCGTGCAGCGGCGTCATGTTCGGCACTTCCGGCGGCGCGTCCGGCGGGATCATTTCCGACCAGGCCAGGTCCCTCGGCTCGGCCGCCCACAGCGGCAGGGCGACCAGCATCAACAGCGCAAGCAGGGCGCGGGGCATCTTCAAGGTCCTCATAGACGGATCGACAGGCCGTCGGCCAACGATTGGCGATAGGCGCGCCAGGCCGGCACGCTGCCCATCAGCAGGGCGGCCACCAGGATGCCAGCCAGCAGCGTCCATTCATACTCGCTCGGCCAACTCAGCGGCAGGTACAAGCCGTAGGCCGACTGCACATAACCCTGGGCGGCGGCGATGCCGATGTACAGCAACGCTAGTCCGGCGATCACCCCGGCCAGTGCCAGGGCAAAGGCCTCGAGTACCAGCAAGGTCGCGATGTGCCACGGCCGCGCGCCCACCGAGCGCAGGATCGCCATTTCCCGGCGGCGTTCATTGAGGCTGGTGAGGATCGCCGTGAGCATGCCGATCAGCCCGGTGAGCACCACGAACAGCGAAATCACGAACAAGGCTTTTTCCGCCGTGCCCATCAGGCTCCACAATTCCTGCAGCGCCACGCCGGGCAGGATGGCCAGCAACGGCTCGCCACGGAACTCGTTGATCTCGCGTTGCAAGGCAAAGGTGGAAATCTTGCTGTTGAGACCGAGCATGAACGCGGTGATCGCCTGGGGTGTAAGGTCCATGTTGCGGGCCTGGTCGGCGCTGATGCGGCCATTGCCCTGGGCCGGTACGCCGTTTTTCCAGTCAATGTGGATCGCCTCCATGCCACCGAGGCTGATGTGCAGCGTGCGGTCCACTGGGGTGCCGGTGCGCTTGAGAATCCCGACCACGGTGAAGGGCTTGTCGTCGTGCTTGACCAGGCTGATCGTCGCCACGCCGTGGGCCAGCACCAGTTTGTCGCCGAGTTTGTAGTGCAGCGCCTCGGCCACTTCGGCACCGAGCACCACTTCGAACGGATCGGTGGCGAACGCCCGGCCATCGGCCAGTTCCAGGTGTTGCTTGCGGCCGTACTGATAGTGCTCGAAGTAGGCCTCGGTGGTGCCCATCACCCGATAACCACGGTGGGAGTCGCCGAGGGACATGGGGATCGCCCACTTCACTTTCGGGTTGCTGGCGAAGTGTTCGAAGCTGTCCCAGCGGATGTTGTTGGTGGCGTTGCCGATGCGAAACACCGAATACAGCAGCAGGTTCACGGAGCCTGAGCGGGCGCCGACGATCAGGTCGGTGCCGCTGATGGTGCTGGCGAAACTGGCTCGCGCCTCGGTGCGTACCCGCTCCACTGCCAGCAACAAACAAACAGAAAGGGCGATGGCAAACGCGGTGAGGATCGCGGTGAAGCGGCGGTTCGCCAGGCTGGCCATGGCTAGACGGAACAAATACATCTCAGACCTCGAGTGGCGTGGCGGCGCGATTGAGATCGGCCAGCGACAGGTTGCGGTCGAACAGCGGTGCCAGGCTCTGGTCGTGGCTGACGAACAACAGGCTCGACCCGGCCTCGCGGCATTCAGCGAACAACAGCCGCAGGAAGTTTTCCCGGGCGTCGTAGTCCAAGGCCGAGGTCGGTTCGTCGGCGATCACCAGTTCCGGTTGGCCGATCAGTGCACGGGCGGCGGCGACCCGTTGTTGCTGGCCGATGGACAACGAGTCGGCGCGCCGCTCCAGCAGGTTCGGATCGGTCAGCCCCAAGTGGGCCAGCAGCGTGGCGGCGGCTTGATCGACGCTGCCGTGGCGCTGGATGGCCCGTTGCGCACGCAGCTTGGAAAAGTGACAGGGCAGTTCGACGTTCTCGCGCACCGAGAGAAACGGCAGCAGGTTGAACTGCTGGAAGATATAGCCGGTGTGGTCGACGCGAAAGCGGTCGCGGCTGCCGGCGCCCAGTTCGGTGAGTTCCTGGCCGAGCAGACGGATGCTGCCGCGATCCGGCGTCTGCACACCGCCCAGCAGCCCCAACAAGGTGGTTTTGCCGCTGCCGCTCGGGCCTTTGAGAAACAGCGTCTCACCGGCCTCCAGGCGAAACGCAGGAATATCCAGCAACGGCGGATGTCCGGGCCAACTGAAGCCCAGGTCGGACAGTTCGATGAGAGCTTGGGTCATGTTTGCCGCTTCAAATAGTGGAACCAGTGGAACACCTGTGGGAGCTGAGCTTGCTCACGATGAGATCACCACATTCAACTTGTATGTTGACTGTCGGACCGCTATCGCGAGCAAGCTTTGCTCCCACCAGGCTTGTTCCCACGTTGGGTTTTGCAGTGAATCAGAATTTCAGGGCTGGCGCCTTGGCCGTCACTTCCACGCCTTGCTGGCCGCTAGGGCTGATCAGTTGTACCTGAATTTTCTGGGTGGCCGGGAACGTTTTGAACAGGGTCGCCAGGTCCAGGTTCTTCAGTGCACCCGGGGCGGCGCAGGTGAATTGGTAGTGGGCATGGATTTCACTGTGCTCGCCGTGGTGCTCGTCGCTGTCGGCGTCTTCGTCATGGTCATCGTGGTCCGGTTCATCGCCGAACAACGGGCTTTCCAGTTCCTGTTGGGCAACGGTGCATTTGGCGGCGGCCGGCAGGTCGAACAACGCCAGTGGCTTGTCCAACTGCGCGCGCACGGCGGCGACCTTGGCCTTGTCGGCATCGCTGGTGGCGGCATGTTCGAAGCCCACCAGGTTCATCGCCGGGCTTTCCAGTTCCAGCTCCAGGGTCTGGCCGTCCAGGGCAGCGTTCAATCGAGCCACACCGTGTTCATGGGCGCCGAGGCTGCCGTGCTCGTGCTCGTGCTCGTGGTCATGATCATGCTCGACCGCCGCATGAGCGACAGCCAATGGCAGCAGGGCGAACGGCAAAGCGAGAAGCAGACGACGCATGACGAGTCTCCGAAAAGGTTATGTAATCTTATAACGAAAGTGCGGAGAGTTTGACCGTCTGCTTGGCGTCGCGCAAGGGCCATGGGAGCATGCGTACATGAAATTTTCAGGAGCACGATGATGTTGCGGATACGCGGAACCGTCGGCGATTGGCCGGTGGACTTGTCGATCGAAATGGATGAGGGCGACTGGGCACAGCTCGGCGCGCAGTTGCAAGTGGCCAAGTCCGAGGGCGTGGCGGCACCGGCGGCCAAGCCGGTGAACCCCGATGATGCCCAGTGGCAGATCGCCAAGGAACTGCTGCGCAAGGCCGGGCAACTGAGCGGCCCGGACCTGCTGGAACAGCTCGAAGGCCTGACCGGCAGCGCCTCGGCGGGCAAGCGCCTGTTGGTGCGCTTGCGCCATAGCCCGGATGTAAAAGTCATCAGCGGCGCCGATACACCGCTCTACAGCTGGCACGCAACCCCGTAGGAACTGTGTAGGAGCTGTCGAGCGAAGCGAGGCTGCGATCTTTACCCTGGCGCTTGAATCTCAAGCGAAAGATCAAAAGATCGCAGCTTCGCTTCGCTCGACAGCTCCGGGGGGCGTCAGTACAACGCTGCGAACAGCTTGCGACGATAAGTCGTCACCAGTGGATGGTCGTTGCCCAGCAGTTCGAACACTTGCAGCAAGGTCTTGTGGGGTAGGCCTTCGTTGTAGCTGCGGTTACGCACGAACAATTTGAGCAGTGCATCGAGGGCCGCTTCGTACTGCTGGCGCGCCAGTTGCTGGATCGCCAGTTGGTACACCGCTTCATCGTCCTGCGGGTCTTTTGCCAGGCGCGCCTTGAGCTCGGCGGCGTCCGGCAGGTGCTTGGCCAGGCCGAGGAACTGGATCTGCGCCTTGGCGCCGGCGAGGGCAGCCTTGTGTTCGTCGCTTTTCACCGCGTCGAGCACGGTCTGCGCTTCGTCCAGTTCACCGCGCTCCGTCAGGCAGCGGGCATACAGGATCAGGGCCTTGGCGTTGGTGTTGTCTTCTCCCAGCAACACCGTGAGCACGGCTTCGGCGTCGGCGAAACGACCGTCGTCGAACAGCGCCTGGGCCTGTTCGAATGGGTCGGCCGCGGCCGGAGGCGGCATCTGCACATGGGGTTCGAGCATCGTGCGCACCGCCGATTCCGGCTGGGCACCGGCAAAGCCGTCGACGGGTTGGCCGTCCTTGAACAGCACCACCGTCGGCAGGCTGCGAATGCCGAAGCGGGCGACAATGTCCTGCTCGATGTCGCAGTTGACCTTGGCCAGCAGCAGTTCGCCTTGATAGCTCTCGGCAATGGTTTGCAGCATCGGCATCAGCGCCTTGCACGGCGCGCACCACTCGGCCCAGAAATCCACCAGCACCGGTTTGTGGAAAGAGTTGGCGATCACCGACTGGTCGAAATCGGCGGTGGTGGCGTCGAAGATGTAGGGCGTTTCCTGAGTCATGGCAATCTCGTAGAGCGCTTGAATGGGGCAACTATACGGCTTGGTGGGGGTGGGCTGAAAGCCGGGAGGCCGTGAGAGGCGTATTGATTGATAGGACCTCATCGCGAGCAAGCTCGCTCCCACAAGAGATCTCAAGTGTTCATGCGACCCCTGTGGGAGCGAGCTTGCTCGCGATGCTTTTTAAGACTAACGCCGCGCGTGGTACAGGCTCACATGCCGAAACTCCTCCGGCTCGGCCAGGTCCGGCAAGGTCATGGCCTGGAGCATTTCGATGCGTCGGTACAGCGGATGCTGGAAATCCCGCACCCGGGAGTCGGCCACCAACGCCTCGCGGCCACGGCTGAGGAATTGATCGAGCAGCGGCAGGTTGGCCCGGTCGTAGAGCACGTCGGCGACCAGGATCAAGTCGAAACGATCAGCCTCGGCGAAAAAATCCGTCGAATAACCCAGCTCCACGCCATTGAGCGCGGCATTGGCCCGGCACGCGGCAATCGCCAACGAGTCCAGGTCGCAGGCCACCACTTCCAGCGCCCCGGCCTTGGCCGCGGCGATGCCCGCCACGCCGGAACCGGCGCCAAAATCCAAGACTCGCTTGCCCTCCACCCACTGCGGCTGTTCGGCCAGGTAGCGTGCCATCGCCAAGCCGCTGGCCCAGCAGAAGCTCCAATAGGGCGGCTCGTGGAGAATGCGGCGGGTTTCTTCCGGGCTGAAGGCGCGGTCCATGTTGTCGCCGTCGATCAGCCACAACTGCAAGTCAGCGCCAGGTAGCGGGCAGGCCACCAGGCGCGCGTCGCCGAGCAATTCACTCAACGCCCGTTGCAGGTCCTGCGGTGCACTCATGGCGCTTTGACGAATTGCAGGGCGCCTAATGCCTGGGTGGTCGGTTGGCTGATGCGTTGCTCCGGCAGATGCAGGATCAACTGGCCCGACTGGCTGGCGCGGCCACGCAGTTCCACCCGCGCACCAACCGGAAAGGCTTCGGGGTTGAAACGCAGGCGGAAGGGCAGGGTCTGGTTGGTGCCGATCAGGCTGGAACTGGCGAGCAGCTGTTGCGGACGGTCCTTGTCATCGATCACCAGCAGCGCCAATTCGACCTCGGCGCCGACCGGCACGCCTTGCAAGGTGCCGCTCAATTCGCGCTGATACGCCGGCAGCGGCCCCAGCTCGGCCGCCTGGCGGGCTTTTTCCTGGGCCTGTTTCGGCGCCGGGGCCGGTGCGGGCGCGGCAGGCTTGGGTGCGTCGCTGCTGCACGCCATCAGCAGGCTGAAAAGACTGAGCAAAACGAGTGATCGTAGCGGCATGTGTGGCTCCAGCAAGGTGAATTCCATGGATCTGACGGTAAGCCCGTCTGTATACCGTAAACCCTATGGCTTGTCTTGCCAGTGGGATGCGCTACCATGGCCCTCCCTTTTTTTGTTGCCTGCCACCATGCACTGTCCATTCTGCGGTGCCAACGACACCAAGGTCATCGACTCGCGACTGGTCGCCGAGGGCGAACAAGTCCGCCGCCGCCGCGAATGCCTGGCTTGCGGCGAACGTTTCACGACGTTCGAGACCGCTGAACTGGTGTTGCCGCGCCTGATCAAAACCGACGGCAGCCGCCAGCCGTTCGACGAAGAAAAACTGCGCGCCGGCATGCAGCGCGCCCTGGAAAAACGCCCGGTGAGCGTCGAGCGCCTGGAAGCGGCGCTGGTGCACATCAAGCACAAGCTGCGGGCGACCGGCGAGCGCGAGGTCAAGTCCCTGGTGGTCGGTGAGTTGGTGATGGCCGAGCTGCAGAAGCTCGATGAAGTCGCCTACATCCGTTTCGCCTCGGTGTACCGGCGCTTCCAGGACCTGAACGAGTTCCGCGAAGAAATCGACCGGCTGGCCCGCGAACCGGTGAAAAAATGACCGCCTCGGCGCAGCAGGCCATCCTCGACGCCCACTACATGGCCCGTGCCCTGGAGTTGGCGCGGCGCGGTCACTACACCACCCACCCCAATCCCCGGGTCGGTTGCGTGATCGTGCGTGCCGGGCAGATTGTCGGCGAAGGCTGGCACATTCGCGCCGGCGAGCCCCATGCCGAAGTCCATGCCCTGCGCGCCGCTGGCGAACAGGCCCGCGGTGCCACGGCCTACGTGACGCTCGAGCCGTGCAGCCATCACGGGCGTACGCCGCCGTGTGCCGATGCGCTGGTCAACGCCGGCGTGGCGCGGGTGGTCGCGGCCATGCAGGACCCCAACCCGGAAGTCGCCGGGCGCGGCCTGCAACGGCTGGCCCAGGCTGGCATCGTCACCGAAAGCGGCGTGCTGGAAGGTGAAGCACGCAAGCTCAATGAAGGTTTTCTCAAACGCATGGAGCAGGGCCTGCCGTTCGTGCGGGTCAAACTCGCCATGAGCCTCGATGGCCGCACCGCCATGCAAAGCGGCGAAAGCCAGTGGATCACCGGCCCGGCGGCACGCTCGGCGGTGCAACGCCTGCGCGCCCAGGCCAGTGTGGTGCTGACCGGTGCCGATACGGTGCTGGCCGACAACGCCCGGCTGACCGTGCGCGCCGATGAACTGGGGCTCGACGCCGAGCAGACCGCGTTGGTCATGAGCCGTCCGCCGCTGCGGGTACTGGTGGACGGGCGCCTGCGAGTGCCGCTGGATGCTGCTTTTTTCAAGGCCGGCCCGGCGTTGGTCGCTACCTGCATGGCGGTGGAAGAACAATACGCCAACGGTCCCGAGTGCATGATCGTGGCGGGCGATGACGGCCAGGTCGATCTGCATCGCCTGCTGGTGGAGCTGGCGGGCCGTGGCGTCAACGAGGTGCTGGTGGAAGCCGGTCCGCGCCTGGCGGGGGCTTTTGCCCGGCAAGGGCTGGTGGACGAATTCCAGATTTTCATCGCCGGCAAGTTCCTCGGATCTTCCGCGCGGCCCCTGCTGGACTGGCCGCTGGCGCAGATGAAAGACGCCCCGCAGCTGAAAATCACCGAAATCCGCGCCGTGGGCGATGACTGGCGAGTCATCGCCGTTCCCGTCGCGCAGGCGAGCGTATAATTCCCGGCTTTCGCTCAAGCGGCGGCCCGTTCTCGAGGAGGACTCCATGTTCACCGGCATCATCGAATCCATCGGCAGCATCCGTGCACTCACCCCCAAGGGCGGCGATGTGCGGGTCTACGTCGAAACCGGCAAGCTCGACCTGAGCGACGTCAAGTTGGGCGACAGCATCGCGGTCAACGGCGTGTGCCTGACCGCCGTCGAATTACCGGGCAACGGTTTCCTGGCGGACGTCAGCCGCGAAACCCTCGACTGCACGGCCATGAACGACCTCAAGAGCGGCAGCCCGGTCAACCTGGAAAAAGCCCTGACCCCCACCACTCGCCTGGGCGGGCACCTGGTCAGCGGTCACGTGGACGGCGTCGGCGAAGTGGTCTCGCGCACCGATAACGCCCGGGCCGTGGAGTTTCGCATCCGCGCGCCGAAGGAACTGGCCAAGTACATCGCCCACAAAGGCTCGATCACCGTCGACGGCACCAGCCTGACGGTCAACGCGGTGGATGGCGCCGAATTCCTGCTGACAATCATTCCCCACACGTTGAGCGAAACCATCATGGCTTCGTACCGGCCTGGGCGCCGGGTCAACCTGGAAGTCGACTTGCTGGCCCGTTACCTGGAGCGCCTGCTTATGGGAGACAAGGCCGCAGAGTCTGACTCTTCACAACGGCGGGCGGGTAACATCACTGAAAGTTTTCTGGCCGCCAACGGCTACCTCAAATCCTGACCCAAGGGGGTGCCGCGTGGCGCTCAATAGCATCGAAGAACTGGTTGAAGACATCCGCCAAGGCAAGATGGTCATCCTCATGGATGACGAAGACCGCGAGAACGAAGGCGACCTGATCATGGCCGCCGAGTGCTGCAAGGCCGAACACATCAACTTCATGGCCAAGCATGCCCGCGGCCTGATCTGCATGCCGATGACCCGCGAGCGCTGCGAGCTGCTGAAGCTGCCGCTGATGGCGCCGCGCAACGGCTCGGGCTTCGGCACCAAGTTCACCGTGTCCATCGAGGCCGCCGAAGGCGTGACCACCGGGATCTCCGCTGCTGACCGTGCGCGCACCGTACAGGCCGCCGCCGCGAAAGACGCCAAGGCCGAAGACATCGTCAGCCCCGGCCACATCTTCCCGCTGATGGCCCAGGCTGGCGGCACCCTGGCCCGCGCCGGCCACACCGAAGCGGCATGCGACCTGGCGCGCATGGCAGGCTTCGAACCCAGCGGCGTGATCTGCGAAGTGATGAACGACGACGGCACCATGTCCCGTCGTGCGGAACTGGAAACCTTCGCCGCCGAACACAACATCAAGATCGGCACCATCGCCGACCTGATCCACTACCGGATGATCCACGAACGTACCGTTCAGCGGATTGCCGAGCAGCCGCTGGACAGCGAACTGGGCCAGTTCAACCTGGTGACCTACCGCGACTCGGTGGAAGGCGACGTGCACATGGCGCTGACGCTGGGCACCGTGTGCGCCGAAGAGCCGACCCTGGTGCGCGTGCACAACATGGACCCACTGCGCGACCTGTTGATGGTCAAGCAGCCCGGCCGTTGGAGCCTGCGGGCCGCCATGGCGGCGGTGGCCGAGGCCGGCAGCGGCGTGGTGCTGCTGCTCGGGCACCCGCTCGATGGCGACGTGCTGCTGGCGCACATCCGCGAAACCGCCGATCAGGCGGCGGTGAAAAAACCGACCACCTACAGCATTGTCGGCGCCGGTTCGCAGATCCTTCGTGACCTGGGCGTGCGTAAAATGCGCCTGATGAGCGCACCGATGAAATTTAATGCGATATCCGGTTTCGATCTGGAAGTTGTAGAATACGTGCCCTCCGAATAATGGCCCGGAGATTTCGGCATTGTTGTTCAGCCTTGTCGGATTATTGTGGCGAGGGGATTTATCCCCGCTGGACTGCGCAGCAGTCCCAAAAAGGGGCTGCTTCGCAGCCCTACGGGGATAAATCCCCTCGCCACAAAAGATGTGCAAGTGAACGAGATGGCGGGATCCACGGCCCTGTATTCGTGGCTAATATCACTGAGGAGCGCGTTATAGAACGCGCTCCGGCTCTTTAAGAGATCTGACGAATGACCCTGAAGACCATCGAAGGTACCTTCATCGCCCCCAAAGGCCGCTACGCTCTGGTAGTGGGCCGTTTCAACAGTTTCGTGGTCGAGAGCCTGGTTGGCGGTGCGGTCGATGCCCTGGTTCGCCATGGCGTGAGCGAAAGCGACATCACCATCATCCGTGCCCCTGGCGCCTTCGAAATTCCGCTGGTTGCGCAGAAAGTCGCTCAAAAGGGCGAATATGCGGCGATCATCGCCCTGGGCGCGGTCATTCGTGGCGGTACTCCGCACTTCGAATACGTGGCCGGCGAATGCACCAAGGGCCTGGCCCAAGTGTCCATGGAATTCGGCGTGCCGGTCGCTTTCGGCGTACTGACCGTTGATTCCATCGAGCAAGCCATCGAGCGTTCCGGCACCAAGGCCGGCAACAAAGGTGCCGAAGCTGCCCTGTCCGCCCTGGAAATGGTCAGCCTGCTGGCGCAGTTGGAGGCCAAGTGATTAGCGACGAAAGCGATCGTTTCAACCCGCGCGATCCAAAGCCTGCGGATGCCGGCAAGCCGTCGAAGAGCGTCAAGCGTCGCGAAGCCCGTCAGCTTGCGACCCAGGCGCTGTATCAATGGCACATGGCCAAGCAGTCGCTGAACGAGATCGAAGCGCAGTTTCGGGTCGACAACGATTTCAGTGATGTGGACGGTGCTTACTTCCGCGAGATCCTGCACGGGGTCCCGCAGTTCAAGACCGAAATCGATACTGCGCTCACGCCTTGCCTGGACCTGACCATCGAAGAACTGGACCCGGTTGAACTGGCGGTGCTGCGCCTGTCCACCTGGGAACTGCTCAAGCGTGTCGACGTGCCGTACCGGGTAGTGATCAACGAAGGGATCGAGCTGGCGAAAGTCTTCGGCTCCACCGATGGCCACAAGTTCGTCAACGGTGTGCTCGACAAGCTCGCCCCGCGCCTGCGTGAAGCTGAAGTGAAGGCGTTCAAGCGCTAGTCAGCGCTTGATATCCGCATGGGTGAGTTCGAGCTGATCCGTAACTACTTCGCCGCCGCGCCTTGCGCGCAGGGCGGCGAGGGCGTTGCGCTGGGGATCGGCGACGACTGCGCCTTGCTGGCCGTTCCTCCCGGGGAACAACTGGCGGTGTCCACCGACACGCTTGTGGTCGGTGTGCATTTTCCAGACCCTTGCGACCCGTTCCTGCTCGGCCAGCGCTCGCTGGCCGTGGCGGTCAGCGACCTGGCTGCCATGGGCGCCAAGCCTTTCGCCTTTACCCTTGCCCTGACCTTGCCGACGGTGACCACCGATTGGCTGCAAGCCTATGCCCGCGGTTTGAACCAGATGGCCCAGGCCTGCGGCGTGGCGCTGGTGGGCGGCGATACCACGCGTGGACCACTGAGCCTGACCATGACGGTGTTCGGCCACGTGCCGTCCGGCCAGGCCCTGGTCCGTAGCGGCGCACGCCCCGGCGACCTGCTGTGTGTCGGCGGCGAGCTGGGCAATGCCGCCGGCGCATTGCCGCTGGTGCTCGGCCAGCGCAGCGCCGAACCGGTGATTGCCGAGCCTTTGCTGGCCCATTACTGGTCGCCACGTCCGCAGATCGACCTGGGCCTGGCGTTGCGGGGCAAGGCCAGTGCGGCGATGGATATCTCCGATGGCCTGCTGGCCGATTGCGGGCATATCGCCCTGGCGTCCGGCGTGGCATTACAGGTTGAACGGGACCGACTGCCGTTGTCCAACGCTCTGGTAGCGTTTCTTGGCCGGGCGGATGCCGAGCAGGTCGCCCTGAGCGGCGGTGACGATTACGTGCTGTTGTTCGCCGTGCCACCGAGCCGATTGTCGGCGCTGCAGGTTGAACCTTGGCCGGTTCACGTGATCGGCAGCGTATTGGCCGGGCAAGGCGTCACGCTGGTTGACAGCGTCGGGCACGACATCACCCCGCGAGTGCGGGGCTATCAACATTTTCGGGAGACACCGTGACAGATCATCCCAACCAGGTCCCGGCAGAGTTCGTTCCGCCTTCGGTCTGGCGCAATCCCTGGCATTTCCTGGCATTTGGCTTCGGTTCGGGCACTTTGCCTAAAGCCCCGGGCACCTGGGGCTCGTTGGTTGCGCTACCCTTCATACCGTTGTGGCAGATGTTGCCGGACTGGGGCTACTGGCTGATGCTGGGCATCACCATGCTGTTTGGTTTCTGGCTGTGTGGCAAAGTGGCTGACGACCTTCGGGTGCACGATCATGAAGGCATCGTCTGGGACGAAATGGTCGGCATGTGGATCACCTTGTGGCTGGTACCGGAAGGTTGGTATTGGTTGCTGGCGGGTTTTTTGATGTTCCGTTTTTTCGATATCCTCAAGCCGTGGCCGATCCGCTGGATCGACCGGCATGTGCACGGAGGCGTCGGTATCATGCTCGATGATGTGTTGGCCGGGGTTTTCGCCTGGCTGGCAATGCAAGGATTGGTGTGGTGTTTCACCTGAGGGAGTCAGGCATGGGCGTAAGCCGCGCACTACTGCTGTTGCTGTGTTTAGGAGCTTGTGTAGGGGCGAGGGCGACCGAGTCGACCCCGCTGCCTGACAAGATCCGTGCGGCCAGCGAGGAGTGGGCAGGTTATACCCAGGCCGATGGCCAGGGCATGGGCTGGGACATCTTGCGTGCGGTGTTCGAGCCGGAAGGCGTCAAGCTGGAGATCCGCAGCGTGCCCTACACCCGCTCGATCGGGTTGGTGCAACGTGGGGAAATGGATGCCCAGGTCGGCGCCTATCGCGATGAAACCGAAGGGTTGCTGTACCCACAGTGGCACTACGATGTCGATCACATCTATGCCCTGGGGTTGGCCTCCAAGCCGTCACCGACGCTGGCGACGATTGGCAACTATCGATTGGTGTGGATGCGCGGGTACGAATACAACAACTACCTGCCCAACATCCGGCGTTTCAACGAGATTCACCGCGCCATGGGCATCTTGCCGATGCTGGCCCATGATCGCGCCGATTTTTATGTCGATGCGTTGATGGAAATCCAGGATGTGCTCGCCAAGGCCGACAATCCCCAGCAATTCAAGCTCTCGCCGCTGACCAATTTGCCGCTGTACCTGGGCTTCGCCAACAACGAAAATGGGCGTGCATTGCGTGCATTGTTCGATCGACGCATGGAAGTGCTGGTGAAGAGTGGCGAGTTGAAGCCGATTTTCGAACGCTGGAAGCAACCCTATCCTTTCGACGAGCACGGCAAGCCACCGAAGCCGTGATCAGATTTATCGATGATCATCAGCGATAATTCAGCCTAAGCGTCTATAGGAACGTGCTGTTACAATGCCTGCCTCTGCGAATCTCCAGTACTAGATCAGGAGCACACCGGTGCCTGTCGTTTTTGTTGCCGCTTCCAAGCTGCCAACGCCCTTTGCGCAATTCACCATGCATGGTTTTCTCGATGAGGCCACCGGCCGTGAGCACGTCGTGCTGAGCCTGGGTGATTTTACCGACGGTTCTCCGGTGTTGGGCCGCCTGCATTCCGAATGCCTGACCGGCGACGCCCTGTTCAGCCAACGCTGCGATTGCGGTTCGCAACTCGAGGCCGCATTGCAGGCCATCGCCCGTGAAGGCCGTGGTGTGTTGCTGTACCTGCGCCAGGAAGGACGTGGCATCGGCTTGTTGAACAAGATCCGTGCCTATGAACTGCAAGATGGCGGCGCCGATACCGTGGAGGCCAATGAACGCCTGGGCTTTGCGGCCGACCTGCGTGACTACAGCATTTGCCTGCCGATGCTCGAACATCTGGGCATCAAGTCCCTGCGGCTGATGACCAACAATCCACGCAAGGTCAAGGCATTGACCGACATGGGCATCGTGGTGGCCGAGCGTGTGCCGCTGCACACCGGTCACAACCCCCACAACAAACTCTACCTGGCGACCAAGGCCAGCAAGCTCGACCACATGATGGGTAACGAGCACCAAGGCGAGGTTGACCGGGCATGACGCGCGATCAAGTCCGGCGGCGGCTGTCCGTCAGTTGGTGGAAATACCTGGCCCTGGCCTTGCTGCCACTGTTCATGATCAACGCGGTGTTCGGCCAGGGCGAAGCGATTCTGCCGGTGCTGGAGATGCCGTTGTTCATTGCCGGCATGGCGTCGATGTTTGTCAGCCTGCGATTCTTCGGGCCGTACAGGGAAGCTCTGATCGCCACCCAGAAAGCCCTCGACACGCGCGAAGAGCCCCAGGCTTGGATTTACCTGGCGGCCCGTCGTCGCGCCGCCTTCCTGGTGGCCGGGCTACCAGCCTGGGTCGGTGCCCTTGCGGTGTTCGTTGGCTTGGAAGCGGTGCCGTTGATGCTGCTGGCCTTGTCCACTGCCGTGTTGTTCTATCTGTACCGCATCCCGCGCCAACTCGGCTGATGAACCGCTGGCTGGCGGTCTTGCTGCTGGCCGCCAGCGCCTCGACGATGGCGGCTTCGCGGGTCGTCAGCCTCGCGCCATCACTGTCGGAAATCGTCGTTGAACTGGACTCCGCCGACCTGCTGGTGGGCGTGCTGGATGGCGGTGATCGTCCGCCTATCCTTAAAGACCTGCCTTCCGTCGGGCGTTACGGCCAACTGGACGTGGAGCGTTTGCTCAGCCTCAAGCCCGACCTGCTCCTGCTCTGGCCTGGCAGTGTCGGCCCGGCCCAGCGCGAGCAGCTCAAGGCGCTGAAAATCCCGATGTACGTTGCCGAGCCCCACAGCCTCGACCAACTCGTCACGCAAATCCAAGATATTGCCGCACAACTCGGACGCCCGGAGCGGGGCGTGCAGCGGGCGGCCGAGTTGCGCCTGCAGGTTGAAGCGCTACGTCAGCGTTATCGACGGGACGCGCCGTTGTTGGTGTTCTATCAAGTCTGGGACCGGCCGTTGTATACCGTCGGAGGCGGGCAGATCATCAGTGATGCGCTGTCGGTGTGCGGGGCCCGCAATGTCTTTGCCGATCAGGCCCTGCCGGCTCCGCAGGTGAGTGTGGAATCGGTGTTGCAGCGCCAACCGCAGATGATCCTGGCCACGGAGCAGGCGCAGCTCGATGCCTGGAAAAAATGGCCGGTGGCCCAGGGGCGGTTGTTGCTGGTCAATGACAAGGGGCTGGAGCGGCCCAGTGGGCAGATGATTGAGGCGACGGCTCGGCTGTGCGAATTGATTGCGCCAGACAGATAGACCGCAGCGCCTGCAATCGCGAGCAAGCTCGCTCCCACATGGGATTCTGTTGTGAACACAAAAACCTGTGGCCACTGAAGATCAACTGTGGGAGCGAGCTTGCTCGCGAAGAGGCCCGTCCGGGCACTACAGGTTCTGGATCAGAGAGACGGAGTCCAGGTCACCCCAAACAGCCAGGCCCGACCTTCTTCACGATACCCATACTGGCTTCCATCATGGCTATAAAGCGCCCGGCTGTAGCCCTTGTCCAGCAGGTTATCCACCTTCATCTCCAGCTTCACTTCCCGGGTCAGTGCCCAACTGCCGCGCAACCCGAGCAGGGCATAGCCGCCCAGGGCATTGCGGTTGTTTTCGTCGTCGTAGCTGCTGCTCACCGCTTGCCAGGTGGCGCCCAGGCCCAGGCGGTCGAATTGCCGGTCCAGGTCCAGGCTCAAGGTCCGTCGGGCGCGGCGGGCCAGGGTGTGGCCGCTGTCGCGGTCGCGCGGGTCGATGATGGCCAGGGCCAGGTTGCCCTGCCAGCCGAACACATCCTGCAGGTAGGCCATCTCAAAACCGTTGATCCGCGCCGAGGCAACGTTCTGCGGGCGTGAGTTGCTGCCAAAGATGATCGCGTCTTCCAGGTCCGTGCGGTACAGCGAGGTCTCCAGGCGGGCGCTGTCGCTCAGTTGGCTGCGCCATTGCAGCTCGTAGCTTTTCGCCGTCTCGGGTTTCAGGTCAGGGTTGCTGTAGTTCGGGTAGTACAGATCGTTGAAGGTCGGCGCGCGGAAGCTTTCGCTGTAGGTCAGCAACAGGTCATTGTCCGGGTTGATCGGCAGGGTGAGCGTGCCGCTCCAACTGTTCTGGCCGCCGAACTGTTGGTTCTGGTCGCGACGCAGGCCCAGTTCGGTGGAGAAGGTTTCGGCCTGGAAGCGGTGCTGGATGAACGCGGCACGGTTCCAGCGGCTGTCTTCGTCGAACGGCGTGCTGCTGTTGACCCGGTCCTGATACCAGTCGCCGCCGACGATCAGGCTGTTGCGAGCGTCCAGCGTCACGTCGTTCTGCCAGGTTACGGAGTCGCGGTAGGTGTTGAACACTTCCCGGACGTCGCTGAGCTTGTCGAAGGTCTTTTCACGGTTCTCGCTGTGGCCCAGTTCCAGGCGTGATTTCCAGGCATCGTTGATTCGCCCGTCCACATAGGTGCTGAAGCTGCTCACCGCAAACTCGCTGTAGGGTTGTTGGGGCAGGGATTGGAAGGTGGTCGGGTCGAAGCGGCCGAACGGGTTGTCGTATTCGCTTTTGCCGCGGTTATCCAGCAGGTTCAGGCCGACTTCCAGATCATCGCTGGCCGCATGGCTCAGGCTCAAGCTCAAGGACTGGTTGCGGTTGGCATCGTCGTCGCGGTCGCTGGCGTAGGACTCGTGGGTCCGATTGCTTCCGGCGCTCTCGTCGAGGCTGGCGCCGAGGGCGAAGCGGGTCTGCTCGTCGCCACCGGACAGGCCCAGGCTGCGTTCCCAGGTCTGGTGGCTGCCGACGCCCACATGCAGGCGCGGTTGCAGGCCTTGCTCGTTGCCGCGGCGGGTGAAAATCTGGATCACCCCACCCACCGCATCGGCACCGTAGATCACCGAACGCGAACCGCGCAGCACTTCCACTCGCTCGATCTGGTTGATGTTCAGGCGTTGCAGGTTGCTGTCACCGGAGGTGGCGTTGCCGACGCGCTGGCCGTCCACCAGTACCAGGCTCTGGGCCGATTTGGTGCCGCGAATGTAAATCCCCGGCAGGCTGCCGCGCCCACCCAGCGGTGCCACTTGCACGCCTGGCACGCGGCTGAGCAAGTCAGTGACGCTGGCCGGCTGCAAGCGATCGATGTCGTCGCGGGTGAACACGGTATTGGCGGCACTGCTGTCGTTGCGGGCCTCGACCTGGCGGTTGGCGCTGATCACGATGTCGGGCAGCTTCAGCGCCTGGTCGCGCTCGAAGGTGTCGGCCAGCAAATCGGGGGTGGGGAGCAGGGAGAGCGTGAGGGCGAGGCGGAGTTTCATGGGGTTCCAATCATGCTTGATTCACACATAACCAGTGTGTGGGCGAGCTTGCTCGCGATAGCAGTGTGTCAGCCAATGGAATATTGACGGATCTACCGTTATCGCGAGCAAGCTCGCTCCCACAGGGGCTTGTGTTGTCTGAACTTACAGCCCCAACAACTGCAACCGCTGACGCACCGCCGCTTCGATCCCCGCCTCGTCCAGCCCGCATTCGGCCAGCATCTGCGCCGGCTTGGCGTGTTCGACATAGATGTCTGGCAGGCCCAGGTGGAGCACGGACTTGAGGATGTTTTCCCGCGCCAGGAATTCGCTGACCGCAGTGCCGGCACCGCCCATGATGGCGTTTTCCTCGACCGTTACCAGCAGGTCATGGCTGCCGGCCATCTCGCGCACCAGGGCTTCGTCCAGGGGTTTGACGAAGCGCATATCCACCACGGTGGCGTCCAGAATCTCGGCGACTTTCAGGGCTTGGGCCAGTTGCACGCCGAACACCAGCAGGGCGGTTTGCTTGCCCTGGCGGCGGATCACGCCCTTGCCGATCTCGATCGGTTCGAGGTCGGTCGTGATCGTTGCGTTCGGGCCGGTGCCACGCGGGTAGCGTACTGCCGCCGGACCATTGAACAGGTGGCCGGTGGTGAGCATCTTGCGCAGCTCGTTTTCATCGCTCGGGGTCATCACCAGCATGCCGGGGATGCAGCGCAGGAACGACAGGTCGAAGCTGCCAGCGTGGGTCGGGCCGTCTTCGCCCACCAGACCGGCGCGGTCGATGGCGAACAGCACGTCGAGGTTCTGTACCGCGACGTCATGAATCAGTTGGTCGTAGGCCCGTTGCAGGAACGTCGAATAGATCGCCACCACCGGTTTTGCGCCTTCACAGGCCATGCCGGCGGCGAGGGTCACGGCGTGCTGCTCGGCAATCGCCACGTCGAAATAGCGCTGCGGGTAGCGTTCGCTGAAAGCCACGAGGTCCGAGCCTTCCTTCATCGCCGGGGTGATACCCACCAGGCGCGGGTCGGCGGCGGCCATGTCGCACAACCATTGGCCGAACACGCCGGAATACTTCGGTCCGCCGGCCTTTTTCGGCGCGGCCGCCGGAGCGTCCAGGGGTTCGAGCTTGGTGATGGCGTGGTAGCCGATCGGGTCGACTTCCGCCGGGGCGAAGCCTTTGCCCTTCTTGGTGACCACGTGTAGGAACTGGGGGCCCTTGAGGTCGCGCATGTTGCGCAGGGTGGCGATCAGGGTGGGCAGGTCGTGGCCGTCGATGGGGCCGATGTAGTTCCAGCCCAGCTCTTCGAACAGCGTGCCGGGGACCAGCATGCCCTTGGCGTATTCTTCGGTGCGGCGGGCGATTTCCCAGGCGCCGGGCAGGCGCGACAGCACTTTCTTGCTGCCTTCGCGCATGCTGGCGTAGGTACGGCTGGAGAGGATCTTTGCCAGATAGTTGGACAACCCGCCGACATTGCGCGAGATCGACATGTCGTTGTCGTTGAGGATCACCAGCATGTTGGCGTTGACTTCCGGCGCGTGGTTCAGCGCCTCGAAGGCCATGCCCGCGGTCAATGCGCCGTCGCCGATCACGGCAATGGCCTTGCGCTCGCTGTTTTGCAGGCGAGCGGCAATCGCCATGCCCAGGGCGGCGCTGATGGAGGTGCTGGAGTGGCCGACGCCAAAGGTGTCGTATTCGCTCTCGGAGCGGCGCGGGAAGGCGGCGATACCGTCCTTCTGGCGCAGCGTGCCCATGCGCTCGCGACGACCGGTGAGGATCTTGTGCGGGTAGGCCTGGTGCCCGACGTCCCACACCAGCCGGTCGTCCGGAGTGTCGAACACGTAATGCAACGCGATCGTCAGCTCGATGACGCCCAGGCCTGCACCGAAGTGCCCACCGGTCTGGCCGACCGTGTAGAGCAGTTCCAGGCGCAACTCATCGGCCAGGGTTTCCAGCTCGGCTTCACCCAGGCGACGCAGGCCGTCCGGCGTGTTGGCGCGGTCCAGCAGGGGCGTGGTCGGGCGCTTGCGGGGAATCTCTTGAAACGTCGTGGGCATCAGGCGAATCGTTATAGGTATAGAAAGAGGCGGCAGTTTACCTTATGGATCGCAAGCTGCCCACGCGTTGGCCGGAACTTGGCCGATACGCACTTATGAATGGGTTGACCTTGTATCAGCTGCGTCGTTCGACGATATAACGCGCCAAGTCGCGCAACGGCTCGGCCGCCGCGTCAAAGGGTCGCAGCGCGGCCAGGGCTTGGTCGCGCAACTCCAGGGCGTAGGCCTTGGCGGCGTCGAGGCCGAGCAGGGCCGGGTAGGTCGGCTTGTCCCGCGCGATGTCGGCGCCCTGGCGTTTGCCCAGGGTCTGGGTATCGCTTTCGACGTCGAGGATGTCGTCCTGCACCTGAAACGCCAGGCCGATGGCTCGGGCGTAGGTCTGCAAGGCTTGCAACTGGGCGGGCGTGGCCCGGCCGCTGGCCAGGGCGCCGAGCTGGACGCTGGCTTCGATCAAGGCGCCGGTCTTGTGCCGGTGCATGTATTCCAAGGCGTCTTGGTCCAGCTTCAGGCCCACTGAACCCAAGTCGATGGCCTGGCCGCCGACCATTCCGGCGGGGCCTGCCGCCAGCGCCAGGGCACGGGCCATGTCCAGGCGAACCTGCGCCGGGCAATCGCTCAGGGTCGGATCCAGCAGGGCGCTGAAGGCCAGGCTCTGCAGGCCGTCGCCGGCCAGGATCGCGCAGGCTTCGTCGAATTGCTTGTGGGTGGTGGGCTGGCCGCGCCGCAGGTCGTCGTCGTCCATGGCCGGCAAGTCGTCGTGCACCAGCGAATACGCGTGGATCAACTCCACCGCACAGGCAGCGCCGTTGGCCTGCTCGGCCTGGCCGCCCAAGGCTTCGCACGCCGCGTAGGCCAACAGTGGCCGCACACGCTTGCCGCCGTTCATCACGCTGTAGCGCATGGCTTCGTACAGGCGCGCCAGTTCCGGGCTCGGGGCGCTGAACAAGGTATCCAGAGCAGCATTGACCCGGGCCTGGCTGCTGGCCTGATAAGCGCCGATCATTCAGGCTGTTCCGCGTCGAAAGGCTCTTCGGTCAGCTCACCGTCACGTTCGAGCAGCAATTGCACCTTCTGCTCGGCCTGGGCCAGCGCCGCCTGGCAGTCGCGAGTCAAGCCGATACCCTGCTCGAAGGCGGTCAGCGAGTCTTCCAGCGACAATTCGCCGTTCTCCAGGCGCTCGACCAGCGTTTGCAGGTCGGCCAGAGATTGTTCGAAATCCAGTGCAGCTTTTTTGCGGGCCATGGCGGCTATTCCGGTTGACTGTTAAACCGGCGCGACACTAGCAGACATGGGGTGTTCGGGCAAATCAGGGCGGGGTAGATCGAAGCGCAACGGGTGAGCTGATACAGGCGGCGCTCGATCGGCTTTCGTGACGAGGGAGCTTGCTCCCGCTGGGCTGTGTAGGAGCTGTGTAGGAGCAGTGTAGGAGCTGTGTAGGAGCTGTGTAGGAGCTGTCGAGTGCAACGAGGCTGCGATCTTTCCAAAGACACTTGAATCTCAAGCGAAAGATCAAAAGATCAAAAGATCAAAAGATCAAAAGATCGCAGGCTTCGCCAGCTCCTACAGGGCGCAGTCGAACGGGAGCAAGCTCCCTCGCCACGGGGTTTCGTCAGAAGTGACGTCAGTTTCCGTATTCGGCTCATCTGGTGAGCCGAATAAACCCTCTATTCGGCTCACGCCCCCCTCAGTACGTGATTTCCCACACAGAATCGCGCGTTCCCTGATTGTTAATAATCCGCCGAATCGCTAACCTTCGCGCCATCTACGGCCCCCTTGCGACGGGGCCTTCAGACGAAACCCGAATAATGACAAACAGCGCCGAGGAAGGGCGCCGGGTTGCGTCATGCATGGCAGGAGGCATACGTGCGTTTTCTTTCTTTATTGATTGTGTTGCTCGGCGCGCCGTTGGCGTGGGCGCAGCCTTCTGCCGAGATGTCGGAGCCGGTGGGCGGCTGGCGCTACAGCGGTTTGCTCGATCGCACCGAAAACCCGCAAGTCGCCTATCCCACGCCGCCCATCGACCGGGGCGTGCAGCGCAACCGCACGATGATCGAGGGCCGGCTCAAGGCCATGGGCACGGCTCGCCAGCCCCACAGCCTGGCGGTCAACGGCAATCCACTGAATCTCTACACCGACGACGAGGGGCGTTTCGCCCGGCCATATGCGTTTGGCGCCGGCTCCAACAGCGTCGAGGTGCGCAGCTCCGAAGGCCAGTCCCTCAAGCGCGTGCAATTCTATGAAGCCAACCACCTGCGCACCCCGGCGCAGATCCGCGTGGTGCTGGGCTGGGACGACCCCAAGGCCGAGCTCGACCTGCATATCGTCACGCCCGACGGCCAACATGCGTTCTTCGGCCAGCCGGCGCTGAGCAACGGCGGTGGTCTCGACCCGGATGGCGTCGATGGCCCGGGCCCTGAAATGTTCACCATGACCGCGCCGATGCACGGTACCTACCTGGTCTACGTGAACTATTGGGGCAACTACGGCAGCGGCGGCTACAACTTCGATGAGACCAGCAACCAGAACGAGGTGATCACCTCGCAGATCAACCTGGTGCTCAACGAAAACACCGTCGATGAAAAACGCGAGACATTTGTCGTGCCCCTGCGCGCCATTGGCGATCTGTTGCTGGTCAAGACTTTCAACTACTAACGCTCCACGGATGAACAGGCCCTTGTGAATATGAGCGACAACACTGCTTCCCCGACCACGCCGACACCTGTCGCCAAACCTGTGCGCCGCTGGCCGGCGATACTGATCGGGCTGTGCCTGGTAGCCGGTGTGGCCGCCGGGTTGGGCTGGTTCATGAACAAGCCCAAGGCGCCACCCATGGAGCTGGCGTTGGAAAAACTCGGCTTGAGCCGTCCCGACGGCTTGCTCGAGGCCCATTCCCTGAGCCAGTTGCCCAAGGACCTGTTGGCGGTGCCGTTCCTCAAGGCCACGCTCACCGAGGACTTCGTCTTCTATTACGAGGCCCATGCCGACCGTCTCGGGTTGATCGGCAGCCTGCGCCGGATCATCTACGAGCATGACCTCAAGCTGCAGGACAGCTTGATCGAAGCACTTTTCGACCAGCCGGTCGATGTCGCGCTGTGGCGCGGTGCCGATGGCCGTCTCAAGGATTTCCTGTTGGTGATGGATCGCGGCGGCCTGGCCAAGGTCTTGGAGCCGTTGGCGAAAGTCGCCATGGACGACACCCAGTTGAGCAAGTTGGGTGACCTGAAGGTGGGCGGCGACGAAGTCGCGCTATATCAGCTCAGCTATAACGCCAGCAAATCCCTGGTCTTCGCCTCCCACGGCGACAAGCTGGTCGTGCTGTCCAACCCGACCAAGCTCTACGACAAAGGCAATGGCCCTACCGATGAAGCCGGCATGGTCTCGACCCAGGCTCTCGAAGCGCTGCTGGCCGGTGAAAAACTGTTCCCCGAAGCCTTTGGCCTGCCGCCCAAGGCGCCGGAGGTCAAGCAACGTATCTCGGTCAACGCCAGCGTGCTCGCCATGGGTTACCAGCGTTTCATCCCCAACTTCGCTGGCGTGCGTTTCGACATGGACGACAAGGGCTGGCACAGCTTCCTGGCGATGGACGAGCTGGAAAACCAGCCGGACTTGGACTTCAAGCCGATCTGGCAAGCCATGCCCATGGGCGCCAGTGCCTGCGTCGCCTTGCCCCTGGCCGCCGAGCAGCACAAACCCTTGCTGGTAAAACTTGGTGCCGACGAAAAAGCCGCCCAGGCCATGGTCGACCATGTGGCCGGCGCCGCAGGCCTGTGCTGGTACGCCGATTCGCGCCTGTACACGCCGCTGCTGGTGGCGAGCCTGAGTGAAGACGACGGCAAGCTCGACGCCGATTTGGGCAACCTGTTCGGTTCGATGGTGGGCGCCTATGAAAACAACGTCGCCGACCATGCATTCCCGGTTGTCGAGAAACAAGCAGGCTCGACGCACCAGTGGCAGCGTCAGGTCAGCTCCAGTTTCGGCCCTTACCTGGCCAAGGAAGCTGAGCAGCCCGATGCGATTACCGGCAAGGCGTTCCTGCGGGTCAGCCTGGCACGCCACGGTTCGACCTTGCTGTTCTCCCTCGATGACAAGTTGGTGGACAAGGCCCTCGGCACCCTCGATAAACGTTTCCCACCCATGGCCGACGTGGTGCCCAAGGACCTGCTGATGCCGGTCTACTTCGGCCCGGACTCCATGGCGCAACTGATGCAGCGTGAAACCCTCGACAGCTTGCCCCAGGACATGGAACCGGTGTTCTACAACGCCGCGCAAACCTACCTGATCCCGAAACTGCGCACCCTTGGCGGCTACGGCAAGTACGCCCTGACCTTGCCCGAAGGCAGCGAACCGGATGGCCATTGGCAGTGGTTGCCGCTGGAATGGAAAGCGCTGTGACAGTACGGGTTCGCAACACCGCGC
The DNA here is from genome assembly GCF_056521845.1 of Pseudomonas sp. PF05. Taxonomy (NCBI): domain Bacteria; kingdom Pseudomonadati; phylum Pseudomonadota; class Gammaproteobacteria; order Pseudomonadales; family Pseudomonadaceae; genus Pseudomonas; species Pseudomonas sp. PF05. The sequence goes on from NZ_JBWLPW010000024.1 coordinate 46,676, forward strand.
TGGCGCTGCTGCTGGCCTTGCTGCTCGGCGGGCCCGCGCTTGCCGTCGAAGCGCCGGCGCTGGACGTGCAGCAATCCCAGGTCTTTCGCGCCTGGTTCGTGCGCATTGCCCAGGAGCAACTGACCAAAGGCCCGAGCCCGCGCTGGTATCAGCAGGACTGCGCCGGGCTGGTGCGCTTTGCCGCCAACGAAGCGCTGAAGGTCCACGATGAAAAATGGCTACGCAGCAATGGCCTGTCCAATCGCTACCTGCCGCCGGAACTGCCGCTCAGCCAAGCGCAACGGCGCCTCGCCCAGCAATGGCAGCAGGGCGGCGGCAAGGTCGGGCCCTATGTCAACGCGATCAAGCTGATCCAGTTCAACAGTCACCTGGTGGGCCGCGATGTGGCCCAGGCCCGTCCCGGCGACCTGATGTTCTTCGACCAGGGCGATGACCAGCACCTGATGATCTGGATGGGCCGCTACATCGCCTATCACACCGGCACCACAACCCCTACCGACAACGGCATGCGTTCCGCAAGCCTGCAACAACTCATGAACTGGAAGGACACCCGATGGATACCCGACGCAGCCAACCCCAACTTCATCGGCGTCTATCGACTCAACTTTCTCTCCCAATGACCGGTGCCCGCATGCTGCGCTTGTGTTCAAAATTGCCCCTGCTGTTTGCCTTGTTGCTGGCACCTGTCGTGAACGCCGAAGACACGGTGGAGCCCAGCGGCTACACGCCGGTGTCCGGTGAAAGCTTCTTCCTGCTGGCCGACAGCAGCTTTGCCAGCGACGAGCAGGCCATGGTCCGCCTCGAAGCGCCCGGCCGCGATTACCGTCGGTTCCGCATGGAGCCCTACGGCGGCGCCGATATCCGTGTCTATCGCATCGACAAGCCGCTGGATTTCCTCAAGCGCCAGAAGAACCTGCATCGCGTGGTCAGCGACGGCCAGTTCAAGGGAGAAGGCCTGTCGAACACCCTCGCGTACCTGTGGGACAACTGGTACCGCAAGTCTCGTCGAGTGATGCAGCGGGCGTTCTCCTACGAGTCCCGCCAGCAAGTCACCGAAGCAGTGCCGGAACTGAAGATTGGCAACGCCCTGGTCGCGCCGACACCGTACGACGCTCCAGCGCAATTCGCCTTGATCCCCGGCTTGCCGGTGGTCAGTCAGTTCCGCTATCCGCTGTGGCAGGCCAAGCCGATCCAGCCGCCCGCGGGCGTCAACCTGGCCGGTTCGTCCAGTCAGTTCGTCAGCGTCGCCCCAGGCAACGTCTATGTCCCTCTGGGCCAGTTGAAGCCCGGCCTGTACCTGGTGGAAGCGTTGATCGGCAAATACCGCGCAACCACCATGGTCTTCGTCTCCAACACCGTGGCGGTGAGCAAGATTGCCGGCGATGAATTGCTGGTCTGGGCCGCCCGCAAGCATGAAGGGCGTTCGGTGCCCAAGGTCAACGTGCTGTGGACCGACGGTTTGGGCGTGATGAGCAGCGGTGCCACCGATGAAGACGGCCTGCTGCGCCTCAAGCACGTCAGCCCGGAGCGTTCGTTCGTCATCGGTGAAGACGAGGAGGGCGGGGTATTCGTCTCGGAAAACTTCTACTACGACAGCGAAATCTACGACACCAAGCTCTATGCCTTCACCGACCGGCCGCTGTATCGGCCGGGGGATTGGGTGTCGCTGAAAATCGTCGGTCGTGAGTTCAAGAATGCCCGTGAGTCGGTGCAACCGACCGCCGCCGACGTCAGTGTCAGCGTGCTGGACGCCACCGGCACCGCGCTGCAGACCCTGGCCCTGAAGCTGGACTCCAAGGCCGGTACCCAAGGCCGTTTCCAACTGCCGGAAAACGCCGTGGCCGGCGGCTATGAACTGCGCTTGCGCTACAAGGACCAGCTCTACAGCAGCGCCTTTCGCGTGGCCGAATACATCAAGCCGCACTTCGAGATCGCCCTGAACCTGGCCAAGCAGGACTACCGCACCGGCGAGCCGGTCAAGGGCAGCCTCGTGCTGCTGTACCCGGACGGCAAACCGGTGGCCAACGCCAAGGTCAGCCTGAGCCTGCGCGCCCAGCAACTGTCGATGGTCGATAACGAACTGCAATACCTGGGGCAATTCCCGGTCGAGCTGACCAGCAGCGAAGTGACCACCGATGCCAAGGGCAATGCGACCCTCGACCTGCCGGCCGCCGACAAGCCGAGCCGCTACACGCTCACCGTGTTCGCCAGCGATGGCGCGGCGTATCGGGTCAAGACCACCAAGGAAATCCTCATCGACCGTGGCGCGGCGAATTTCCGCCTGAGCGCTCCCCAGCGTTTCAGCGCCGTCGGCCAGAAGGTGTCGTTCAGCTATGCCAACGAAGGCGGCAACGAACAAGCCAAAGCCGTGACGCCAGGCAGCTACGCCTGGGTGCGCCTGGAAGACCAGAGCACCGGCGAAGGCAAGCTGGCGGCCAAGGACAAGGGCTTCAGCCTGACCTTCGAGCGCCCGGGCACTTACAACCTGACGCTCAAGGACGACCACGGCCGAGTCATCGGCGCTGCCGCCCATGCAGTGACCGGTGAAGGCATCAAGGCCGTGCCGGGCACTGTCGAGATCGTCTTCGACAAGCCCGAATACAAGACCGGTGACGAAGCACTGGCGCTGATCACCTTCCCGGAACCGGTCAGCGATGCGCTGCTGTCGCTTGAGCGGGACAAGGTCGAGGCCACGGCGCTGCTGTCCAAGGGCGGCGACTGGCTGAAGATGGAAAAACTCAGCGACACGCAATACCGCGCGCGCATTGTCGTGAAGGATAACTTCGCGCCAAACCTGACCTTCTCGGTGCTGTACACCAAGGGCGGCCAGTACAGCTTCCAGAACGCCGGTATCAAGGTGGTCACGCCGCAGATCGACGTTGCCGTCGTCACCGACAAAGCCACCTACCGCCCGGGCGACACGGTGACCGTGGACCTGAGCACCCAGTTCGCCGGCAAGGCAATCCCGGCGCACCTGAGCGTCAGTGTGGTGGATGAGATGATCTACGCCCTGCAACCGGAAGTGGCGCCGACCATCGACCAGTTCTTCTATCACCCGCGTCGCAACAACGTGCGCACCAGTGCCAGCCTGTCGTTCATCAGCTACGACGTGGCGCTGCCAGGCAGCCCCGGCGCGCCGGGCAAGGCCAACCGCAGCGAACGCGGGGTCAAGGTGCTGGAACGGCCGCGTCGTGAAGACGTCGACACCGCTGCCTGGCAACCGGAGCTGGTCACCGACGCCAACGGCAAGGCCCGTTTCACCTTCAAGATGCCGGATTCCCTGACTCGCTGGCGCATCACGGCCAAGGCGATTGCGGACGATGGCCAGGTGGGGCAGAAAAAGCAGTTCATCGCCTCGCAAAAGCCGCTGTACCTGAAGTGGAGCGGGCCGACCCGTTTCCGCATGGGCGACAAGCCGCAACTGGGCCTGTTCGCGTTCAGCCAATCGGAAAAACCACTGAAGGCCGAGCTGCTGATCCGTTACGCCGGTGCTGAACAGCGCGTGGTGGCGGACCTGAAAAACGGCATCAACTACGTGCCGCTGCCGACCATGGACCTGAGCAGCGGTGACTTGAACGTCCAGTTGCAGGTCAATGGCGAAACCCAGGACGCCCTGGCCATGCGCTTGAACGCCAGCGGCAACGGCTGGCAAGTCACCCAGAGCCAGCGCCTTGATGTGACAAGCGGCGACACTCCGCTGACCCTGCCGGCCGACGCCAGCGATATTCGCCTGCGCCTGGATGACAGCCCGCAAGCGTTGTTCCGTTCCGCCCTGGATGACCTGTTGAGCTACCCGTACGGCGGCGTCGAGCAGACCGCCAGCCGTCTGTTGCCGTTGAGCATTGCCTATCCGACCCTGGCGTCGAACCCGCAGATTCGCGACCGCTTGCGGCTGATCATGCAAAACAGCCGCTTGCGCCTGGTGCAGATGGCCGGACCGTCGGCGAGCTTCACCTGGTGGGGTCAGGACGGTGAGCCGGATGCCTTCCTCACCGCCTATGCCTATTACGCCGACTGGCACGCCAGCAAGGCCCTGGACCTGAGCCTGCCGCCGGAGCACTGGCAGCGGGTGCTGGAGGTCTACGCCAAGCAGGCCGGTGATACGCCGCTGCTGCAGCGTGCGCTGATCCTGTCGTTCGCCAAGCAGATGCAACTGCCGGTGAACACCTTGCTCAGCGGCCTGATGGACGACCTGTCCAAGGCCAGTGAGGACACTGCCGAGAGCGTGCTGGACAGCGGCGAAGACAGCCTGGTCATGTACGCGCCGGACTCTGCCCTTGGCCTGGCCAGCGCCCGTGTCCTGACCGCGTCCCTGGCGAAACAGGCCAAGGTGCCGCTGCCGGCGGCCTTCAGTCGTCAAGCCGATGCGGCGCAACAGCAACTGGAGCTCAGCTCCCAGCCGTTTGTCGAGGCCTTGGTGTTGTCGTTGCAGAGCTTCGATCAGGCCCGCGCCAGCGCCTTGCTCGAGCGCGTGCTGCCGCAGCAGTCCACCCTGGAACGGGCCCTGGCCCTGACCTGGTTGCAGGGCAGCATCGAGCAGGCGGCGCCGGCCGTGGCCTTGGCGCCGGGCGAAGGCTGGGCAGCCAGGCAGGGCGCGACCGGTGAAACCTACTGGCAGTGGCAGGGCGCGCAGCTTCCAACGATGCTGACCCTGACCGGCGCCCAGGAGCGTCCTTTGCAAGCGGCACTGAGCTTCCAGAGCCAGCAACCGCCGGTAGCACCGATGGCCGTGTCCATCACCCGTCGCCTGTCGCGCCTGGTGCCGGGCGACGAGGCCTTCACCTTCAAGCTCGAAGCGGTGGGCAACAAACCGTTGTCCAGCGACAGCCTTTACCTGGACGAAGTGATCATCAACAGCAAGGCCCCGACGCCGCTGCGCTACGGCATGCTCGAAGTGCCGCTGCCGCCGGGCGCCGATGTGGAGCGCACCACCTGGGGCATCCAGTTGCTGGGCAAGGCCGGCAGCGAGCCGACGTCGTTGGAAAAAGCGCGCTTCGAGCCGGGCCAGATGGCCTACGCAGTACCGGTGGACGCCCTCAGTGGCGAGCTGCGCCTGCGGCACTTGGTGCGCTTCTCACAGAAAGGCCAGTTCACCTTGCCGCCAGTGCGCTTCACCCAGGTCTACGCGCCGCAACATCAGGCGCGGGAACAGAAACCGGCGCTCGGTCAGGTCACGGTCAACTGATATGCGTTGGCCGTTGGTTGGGTGGCTGTTGTGCTTGATTCCTGCGCTGGCAACAGCGCAGGACGAGCCGTTGCGCCTGGCCTTCGACGGTCAATTGCTGCAAGTGAGCCAGACCCAGGTGCTGGATCGCCAACCATTGCCTGACGCTTTGCAGGCGCCACTGGGCAGCCTGTGGAAGCTGTTTGTATACGCCTGGCTAGTGGACACCGACGCTCGCGAGCCGGTCTATGAGTGCCGCGGCGAGTCCAAGGAAGAAGTCTATTGCTGCAACGCCGGGCGCAGCATCGGTCGAGACCAGGCGCTGGTGAAGTCCTGCGGCCTGTATTTCGAGCCGCAGCGGCTCGGGCTCTCGGCCTCGACCTGGCGCGATTACTGGCAGGCCCGTCAGGCGCCGGCCTGGTTGTTGGACCTATCGACCTTGCAACCCCAGACGCAAGTGCCCGTCGCGCAGTTGCTCAAAGCCCTGGTCACGTTGCCGGCCCAGGACCAGGCTCGTAGGGTGTTGCTGGATGTAGTGCTCAATGCGGCGGATGGGCGATTGGTCGGCGAGTTGGGCAGTCGCCTGCGGGTCAAGACCTGGAGCTGGCTGGGTGACCAGGGGCCTTCATCGCGACAGGGCGGTTTCGCCGGTTGGCTGGCCGATGGCACCCCGGTATGGGCCGGTGGCCGTGGCACCAGCCAGCAGGTCTTGAAGGTCTACGGCCAAGGGTTGGCTGCAGCATTACCGTCACGCTGGCCGGCGGAAACCGGGCGTTGCGTGGAAGTCGGCCTGTTCGCCCGTTATCCCTGGCAACGGGTAATGGCGGGCGACCGGCCGGCTACCCCAGGCCAGTTGCGCGGCGACTATCGCGTCGAGTTCACCAACGGTAACCAGCTGGATATCCACAGCGACGGCGAGCTGTTCCTCATGCCTGGCAAGCTGGTGGCGCGCCTGGACCGGGAAGAGTACGTCGCCCGGGTCTTGCAACGCGAAGCCAAGGCCGAGCCCGTTGAAGCCGCCAAGGCCTTGGCCGTGGCGGCCCGCACCTACCTGCTGCAAAACGCCCAGCGCAATGGTGATTGCCTGAGCATCGACGACAGCAGCCATCGCCAGCGTGTCGCGCCACGCCCGGCGGTGCCCGAAACCCGCGCCATCGCCGCCTGGACCAGCGACCTGGTCCTGGCCGGCACCGATGTCACCTATCACTCCGACCAGCCCGGCCCGGACAAACTGTCCTGGGCACAAGCGGTGGAGCAAGCCAACGCCGGTCAACGCTACGACGCCATCCTGCTGCATGCCTACCCGCGTGCCAGCCTCAGCCGCTGGGACAACCCGGTGGCATCCTGCGAAGCGCTGCCGGCCGCCCAGGACTGGCTGCTGAAGCAGCGCCGGGGCTGGCGTGAGCGGCTGGAAAGTGAAGTGGGCTACAACGAAATCAGCGCTTTCGCCGTCTGCCGCGTCGCCTTTGGCCGGCCTTATGTCGACCGCGAGCGCCAGCGCATCTACGTGCGCGGCGTGCTGTCACTGCAGGATCGTCTCGACCTGACGCATGAATATCTGCACCTGGCCTTCGAAGCTCATCCCAACGGCCAGGACGAAACCTATATCGAAGGGCTCGCCCGTCACCTCTTGCTGGAATAGACCATGACACTCCGTTATCCACAGGTCTTGCTGTTGCTCTGCGCCTTGACCGCGTTGCCACCGGCGATGGCCGCTGACTCCATCAAGCTCGACACTCTCAAGCTCGATACACCGGTCGGCGGCTGGCGCAGCGGTGCGCCGGGCGGTGAGGGCGAACGTTTCAGCCAGACCGTCAACTACCCGGCCTCGTCGGTCAACACGCCTCCGGGCCAGGCCGACACCGCTCGCATCAGCGGCCAGATCAAAGGTGCGCCCAAGGACAGCAACGCGCCCGGCCAGTTGATCGTTAACGGCGTCAGCCTGCCGCTCAAGCTCGATGGGGAAGGCCGCTTCGATCGGCCGTTCTCGTTCCCCAACGGCAGCAACAGCGTTGAAGTGCGCAGCGCCGATGGGCAGCAGCGCCACCGCACGCAATTTCTCAACACCAGCGGCGGCGCCACACCGGCCAAGCTGCGGGTACTGTTGACCTGGGACAGCGACGGCACCGACCTGGACCTGCACCTCGTCACCCCGGACGGCGGCCACATCTGGTACGGCGACCGCGCCGTCGCCAACGGCGGCGCCCTCGACGTCGACGTCACCACCGGCTACGGCCCGGAAATCTTCGCCATGCCCGCGCCGATCAAAGGCCAGTACCTGGTGTATGTGAACTACTACGGCGGCGGTTATCGCTATCAGGAAGACAGCGAGGACGGTGGAGAACAAGCGCAACAAGCCCTGACCACCGCACAGGTCACCGTGATCACCGAAGAAGGTACCCCGAACGAGAAGATGGAAACCTTCGTCGTGCCGATGCGGGCGGTGGGCGAGCTTACGTTGGTCAAAAGCTTCAGCTATCCGTAGGCAATCCTTGTTCCCGCTGGACTTGTGTAGGAGCTGCCGAAGGCTGCGATCTTTTGATCTTTTGATCTTTCGCTTGAGATTCAAGTGTTGGGGGAAAGATCGCAGCCTCGTTGCGCTCGGCAGCTCCTACGGGTTCGGGCGTGTGTTCTGTGGGGGTATTTGTGACAAAAAAACTCACGCGTGAGCTATTGTGAGGTTTGAAAACTACCTGTAGTGTTTCTCACGCGTGAGTTTTTCACAGTGGGGTCAGTACCATGTCAACCAGCTCTCCATCAGATCCGCCTGACGGGTCTGTGACCGATTCAGCGAGCCGCACGGGAGAGCGCGCCAAACCCTCCGCGAAAAAACCGTCGAGCTTCTACATGAAGCAGATGCGCGCGGGCCTGAGTGCCGCCGGGTATGTGAAACACGAGACTTGGGTGCTTCCCGAAAACCGAAGCCTGCTCAAGCAAATGGAGAAAAAGCTACGCCAACCGATTCTGGCTGGCTCATTCATGTTGGAGGAATACATGAGCGCAGGTAACAACTGGAACATCGATCGCCTCTACAGCGCCCTTCAGGCCCTGGACGAAGTGGTCGCGAGCGACATCACCCTTTCCCTCGTTCAAGGCTCCGAGTCCAGCATCAAGCTGGAAATGAACGACTTCGGTGGCTTGCCGATCTACATCGCGGTGGTCGGTGACCAGATCATTGTCGATACCGTCCTGGTGGACGTCGAGTCGATCAACGACGTGGCGGCCTTCAACGATGCCGTGTTGCGCAGCCGGGAAATGTTCCCGCTGTCGTCCATCGGCATCGAGACCATGCCCAACGGACAGGTCGTCTACAACATGTTCGGTGCGTTGAGCTCCGACTCCAGCCTGACCAACGTCGTCACCGAGGTCAAAACCCTCGTCGACAACGTCCAGCGCGCCAGCGAAGCCTTCGAACGCTTTTTCATTTAATTCGCCGAATAGGAACCATCCAATGACTCAGTCCATCTGGAGCAAGTTGTTCACCGCACTGCGTGGCGGTGCCAGCGAAGTCGGCGAATCGATCGTCGACCAACAGGCCCTGCGCATCCTTGACCAGGAAATCCGCGATGCCGACAGCGCGCTGGCCAACGCCAAGCGTGAACTGGTCACCATCATGGCCAAGCACAAGTTGGCGACTGATCGCGTCGGCGAGTACAAGGCCAAGATCAAGGACCTGGAAGCCAAGGCCCTGGCCGCGATCCAGGCCAACCGCGAAGACCTGGCGCTGGAAGTGGCCGAAGCCATTTCGACCCTGACCAACGAACTGGACGCCGAGCAAAAGCACGCGACCGAATTCGGTGGTTATGCGGACAACATGCGCAAAGACATCACCAAGGCCGAAAGCCGGATCAAAAGCCTGCGTCAGCAAGTGGACATGGCCAAGGCCCGTGAAAGCGTGCAGAAGGCCCAGGTCAGTGCCTCGATCGCCAGCGGCGGCGCCAATGGCAAGTTGGAAACCGCCGTCGGTACGCTCAACCGCCTGCAGGCCAAGCAACAGCAACGGGCCGCTGAATTGCAAGCCCAGGACGAACTGGCCGAGGCTTCGACCGGCTCCGACCTGGAGCGCAAGCTGCGCGATGCCGGCATCACGCCGAACGAAGGCAGCGCCAATGCGATCCTGGAACGCCTGAAGAAAAAATCGGCTGAGTAATCGGTTCGCGCACAGCAAACCTGTAGCGAGGGACTTGCTCGCTGGACTTTGTAGGAGCTGGCGAAGCCTGCGATCTTTTGATCTTTTGATCTTTTGATCTTTTGATCTTTTGATCTTTTGATCTTTTGATCTTTTGATCTTTTGATCTTTTGATCTTTCGCTTGAGATTCAAGTGTCTTTGGAAAGATCGCAGCCTCGTTGCACTCGACAGCTCCTACACAGCTCCTACACAGCTCCTATACAGCTCGCATATAGCTCGTATATAGCTCTTGCACGGGTCCTACACGGCTCTTACGCAGTTTCCTTGCCACGGTCGTGTCCGGCACTCGACGGATTTAATTGTGGTGGAGGTACTTTTATCCAAGCCGCGCAGCATGTTTAATGCTGTCCGGCCACTATGCTCGAGCCGTCAGACGTCAGTGCGATAACCTCGCCAGGAACAAAGCCCCACGGAGTCAGGGACGAAATGTCGATTTTTCTTTTGTTGCGTACGTTCGCTGCGTCCTTCTTTCATCGGTTCGGCTGGGCGGGCCTGGCCATTGCGGTGGGCGTGCACCTGGCCACGGCCTGGATCGGCCTGGTGCTGCTGGGCGAGCAACACCTCATCGCCGCCGCCACGTTTATCTACTTCTATCTCACCACCACGCTCACCGTCGGCTATGGCGATCTGTTGCCACAGACATCCGCCGGGCGAATTTTCGTGGCGACCTGGATCATGCTCGGGGGCATTGCCCTGTTGACGACGGTCATCGGCAAAACCACCAGCAGCGTCATCGATGTATGGAGAAAAGGCATGAAGGGCAAAGGCGATTTCACCGGCAACGTCGGCCACACGGTTCTTATCGGCTGGGAGGGCGCCTCCAGCGAGCGGGTCATCGAATTGCTGCTGCAGGACGAAACCTCCAATGACAACCTGATCGTCATCTGCGACTGCGATCTCGAAGAAAACCCCATGCCCGGCAAGACGTCGTTCATCAAGGGCGACAGCCTGTCCTCCGTCGCGCTGTTGCAGCGTGCCGGCGTGCCTGGCGCCGAACGCGTGCTGGTGAGAACCCATTCCGACGACCTGACCCTGGCCACCGTGCTGGCGGTCAATCAATTGGGGCCTGCCGGGCATGTGGTCGCGCATTTCAATGACAGCGAAATCGCCGCCCTCGCCAGCGCCTACGCCCCCAGTCTGGAATGCACCTCCAGCATGGCCATCGAAATGCTGGTGCGTGCCTCCCAGGACCCGGGTTCGTCCGTGGTCATCAATGAATTGCTCTGCGTCGGCCAGGGTGCCACCCAGTACCTGATGAAGCTACCCGAGGCGTTTGAAGCGACGTTCGGCGAGCTTTATGCCCGGCTGAAAGAGCAGCACAACGCTACGCTGATCGGCTACCGCGCCCAGGGTGCTCGCCAGCCGTCGATCAATCCGCCCGGCGCCACCCGCGTCGTGGGTGGAGAACTCTTCTACATCGCCTCCGCGCGTCTCAAGGAAATTTCCCATGGGTTGGTTTAATCGGTTGATGGGGCTTGAGACCCCGAACGCGAACACGACAGCCGGCGATCTCTGGTCTGCCACCGGGCCCCTGGGCCTAGCCTCCGGCAAGCAAATCATGTTCGATGCCACGCTCAAGTTGTTGTTCGACGGCAACAGCACCGTGGTCGTCCCAGGCAATCAACAGATATGGGTCCTGGGCATCATCGACCTCTGGCAGTCGAACTGGCTGTTGCGCTATTACATGAACGACCAAGACTACTGGCTGCAAGTGCACACCAGAGGCGACGTCTACGGTCAGGTCGAGTCGGTGATCCTGTTCAATTACCTCAGCTTCGTCGGGATCGACACAGACGAGGAGTTGCGCCGCCTCGCCGGCCCCGAAAGCCTGATTGGCCTGCCGACGTACACCTACGACGGCGTCGAGTACACCCGCGAATGGGGCACCGAGGCTGGCCAGACAGAGCTGGTGGCGTTTAGCGAGAGCGTAGGCGGTTCAGACGAGTCCTATATTAGGGTACATCATTCGATGTTGTATTCCCGCGACATCGGCCTGACGGATCGCCGGGAATTCCTGCTGTTCTCCATCGAAGAGGATGCCGAAGGCTGCGTCGCCCTGAGCACTTCGCTGGGTATTTCGCTGTACACCACTGACCTGAACACTCTTTGAATAAGGAAGAAATCCATGCTTGAAGCGCTCTCCATTTCTCTGAACAAAGCCGCCGTGCTCGGCTTTGTCTTGTACATCCTCGGCGCCGCCGTGCTGTTCGCGCTGTTCCAGTTCATCTACACCCGCGTCACGCCGCACAAGGAATTCGAACTGATCCGCTCCGGCAACGTGGCCGCGGCCATTGCCCTGGGCGGCGCCGTCATCGGTTTCGCCATTCCGGCCAGCAACGTGATCGCCTACTCGATCAACATGCTGGACTTCGTCGTCTGGGCAGTGATCGCCGCTGTCGTCCAGTTGCTGGCGTTCCTGGTCACCAGCCTGGTGCTCAAGGGGGCTTCGGCACGCATCAAGAACGGTGAAATCGCCGCGGGTATCTACATCGCCGCCGTGGCCATCAGCGTCGGCATGTTGAACGCCGCGTGCATGACGCCTTCCTCGAACTGATTGCGCCACGGAGAACCTGATGAAACGAAGCAAGTACGTCCAGCTTTCGCTGGCCGCGTCGGTCGCCCTGGCGATATCCGGCTGTGGGCCAACGGAAAAAACCTACAAGTTGCAGAAGAAGTACAACTTCCAGTCCGTCCAGCAATGTGTCGATGAAAAGCTGCCGGTGGATATTTGCGCCGACGCCTACATGACCGCCATGGCCGAGCATCGCCGCATCGCGCCGACCTACGTCAGCCAGGCCGATTGCGATGCCGACTTCGTCCCCGACTGGTGCCAGCAGGACTCATCCGGCCAGTTCATTCCCAAGCTGGGTGGTTTCGAACTGAGCGCCGATGGCGAAGTCACGCAATCCCAGGTCGACGCCGCCCGGGCCCAATTGCCGGCTTCGGAAGCGAACGTCGGTGGTTCAGGCTTCGGCAACCTGCTGACCGGCATGCTGATCGGCAACATGTTGAGCGGCAACCGCAACAGCTATTACTCCGAGCCGGTCTACCGTTACCGCGATGATCGCGGCAACTTCGGGTCTTCGACGCTCAGCCAGCGGGTTTCCCGAGGCTCGACCTTCACCAAGTCCAACCAGGCGCGGTACGGCAGCTATACCGACTCGATCAAGACCAGCAAGCCGATGTCCGTCGCATCCTCCACGTCTCGCGGTGGCTTCGGCAGCAAGTCCAGCGCCCGCAGCGGTTGGGGCGGTTCGAGCAGCTTTGGCGGCTGAGGAACGAGGGCCATGAAGAAGATCCATTGCGCAGAACGTCATGATTGGAAACAGACCGCCGAGCAGCTCGGCTTTTTGTTCCACACCATCGACGACGCACCCTATTGGGACGAAAGCGCGTACTACCAGTTCACCCTCAAGCAGATCGAGGACGACCTGGAAGACCCGACCACCGAGATCCATGAAATGTGCATGGACCTCGTGGCCCGCGTGGTCCAGAGCGAAGAGTTGCTGGAACGCCTGAGCATTCCCGCGCCGTTCTTCGACCTGGTGCGCACTTCATGGCTCGAAGGCCACCCGCACCTGTATGGGCGCATGGATTTCTCCTACAACGGCAGCGGCCCCGCCAAGCTGTTGGAGCTCAACTACGACACGCCGACCAGCCTCTACGAGGCGGCGGCGTTCCAGTGGGGCTGGCTGGAGCAATGCATCGAACGTGGTTTGTTGCCGGCTCATGCCGACCAGTTCAACAGCATCGACACCAAGCTGCACCAGGCCTTTGCCCAGTTGCAGCTCAAGGAGCCGTTTTATTTCGCCTCGATGAAAGGCTCGGTGGAAGACAAGGGCACCACGGACTACTTGCGCCTGATCGCGGAAAAAGTCGGCATTGAATCGCGACACATCGATGTCGAAGACATCGGCCTCAACAGTGACGGGCGTTTTGTCGACCTGCAAGAGCGCTGGATTCCCCACCTGTTCAAGCTGCATGCCTGGGAGTTCATCTTCCACGAGCCGTTTGGCGCCGCGATTGCCCAATGCGATACGCAGTTTTTCGAGCCGGCCTGGAAGTCGATCATCTCCAACAAAGGCATCCTGCCGCTGCTGTGGGAATTCAACAAAGGCCACCCGAACCTGCTCGCGGCCCACCTGGATACCGACACGAGCAAAGCGGTGCCCAAGGGCTGGGTGCGCAAGCCGTTCTTTTCCCGGGAAGGTGCCAACATCGAGCTGCAAACCGCTGATGGCCTGATCGTGAAGGAAGACGGCCCGTACACCGACGCGCCGTTCATCCTCCAGGAATTCGCGCCGTTACCGAAGTTCGACGACAGCTACACGCTGATCGGCTCCTGGGTCATCGGCGACCAGGCCGCCGGCATCGGCGTGCGGGAAGACAACAGCCTGATCACCAAGGATTCCAGCCGGTTTCTGCCGCACCTGATCCTCGATTAATACCGTGGCGAGGGAGCTTGCTCCCGCTGGGCTGGACTGTAGGAGCTGCCGAAGGCTCGGGCCGCGTTCGGACGATCTTTTGATCTTTCGCTCGAGACTCAAGTGTCTGGGGAAAGATCGCAGCCTCGTTGCACTCGACAGCTCCTACGGCCCTGCGGCAGCAAGCTCGCTCCCACAGGTTTAGGTGTTCGTCACAGGCTTTTTCAGGTCCACCAGTACCGCACCAAATGAAAGAAGATCGGCGCGGCGAAGCACACCGAATCCAACCGGTCGAGCATGCCGCCATGGCCTTCGATCATGTGGCCCCAGTCCTTGACGCCGCGGTCGCGCTTGATCGCTGACATGACGATGCCGCCGGCAAAGCCCAGCAGGTTGATCAGCAAGGCGATGAGGAATGACTGCCAGGGATTGAACGGGGTGATCCACCACAGCGCGCCACCGATCAGCGAGGCCAGGAAAATGCCGCCGGCAAACCCCTCCACGGTTTTGGAGGGCGATAGGTTCGGCGCGATCTTGTGTTTGCCGAACAGCTTGCCGCAGACGTATTGCAACACATCCGACAGCTGCACCACGATCACCAGGTAGGCGATCAGCAACAGGTTGCGCCCTTCGAAACCGGCGATGTCCAGCGTCAGCAGCGCCGGGACGAAGGAGATGCAGAACACTGCGATCATCAAGCCCCACTGGACCTTGGAGGCGCGCTCCAGGAAGTGCGTGCTGTCGCCGCCCAGGGACGCGAGGATCGGCAGCAGCAGGAACACGTACACCGGGATGAAGATCGAAAACAGCCCGTACCAGTCGTAGTAGATCAACAGGTATTGCAGTGGCAGCGCCAGGTAGAACGCGGCCACCAGGGCTGGATAATCACTGCGCCGGGTCGGTGTCAGGGTCAGGAACTCGCGCAGGGCGTAGAACGACACGGCGTAGAACAACAGGATCACCGCCGCGTTGCCAAGCCAGAACGCGATGCCGATCACCAGCACCATGATCCACCAGGCATTGATCCGCGCATTGAGGTTGTCGATGACGGAGTTCGGCGCGCCTTTGGTCCGCAGCCTGAGAATGAAACCAATCAACGAAGCCAGCACCAGAATCGCGCCGATCCCGCCAAATAACATCAGGGTATATCGATCCATGTCAGACGTGCTCCGGGGCCAGTGCCAGCAGTGCGGCGCGGCTGCGTTCAAGAAATTGCTCTTTGCTTTCACCTTCTTCGATGCACAGCGGCGCGCCGAAACTGGTGGTGCATAACAGTGGCAGCGGCAGGACCCGGCCCTTGGGCATGACGCGGTTGAGGTTGGCGATCCACACCGGGATCACCTCCACCTCAGGGTGTTTTTTCATCAAGTGATAGATCCCGCTCTTGAAGGGCAACAGGCCTTCTTCCGGATTGCGTGTGCCTTCCGGGAAGATGATCAGTGAGTCGCCGTTTTCCAGCGCATCGAGCATCGGCTGCAATGGATTGTAGGAAGGGTCCTTGCGCTCGCGGTCCACCAGCACGCCGTTGAACACCCGGTTGATGATGTAGCGCCGTACCGGGCTGGTTTGCCAATAATCGGCTCCCGCCACCGGGCGGGTGAGCTTGCGCAGTGCCGGCGGCAGCGAGGCCCAGAGCAACACGAAGTCACCGTGGCTGCTGTGGTTGGCGAAGTAGATTCGTTGCACCGGCGTCGGCGCGCAGCCGAGCCACAGGCTGCGGGCGCCCGTGACCATGCGGGCGGCGGAGGTGATGAGGTTGGCGACCACGGGTTCGAACATGAGGATTCCTTGTCCTGAGAAACATAAGCGTAACTGTGGCGAGACTGGGCCCTGTAGGAGCTGTCGAGCGAAGCGAGGCTGCGATCTTTCCACAGCCCATTGAGTCGAGAGCAAAAGATCAAGATCAAAAGATCGCAGGCTTCGCCAGCTCCTACATACCTGAAGCTAGCCAGGGACTGGCCAGGATGAAGCCCAGCGTCAAGACAACTTGTGCGGCCAGCAACCGCGATTGCCGGCGCAGCAGCAGCAACGCGCCGTGCCGGCGTTCGGTCCACAGACGCCCTGCACGTGCGGCCGGTTGCAGGCCCAGCGAGGTGAGGGCTTGGTCCAAGGTGTAGGTGCGTTCGGCCAGGGATTGGGTGCTGTCAGCCATGCGCTGGAACAGATCGGCATCGAATGCCACGCGCAGCGCCCAGTATTTTTCCAGCACGCCGAGGACGATCAGTGCGGCACTCAACAGCAGCAACCACGGATCGATGACGCCCACCAGCCATTGGCCCAGTCCTACCAGCGCTGCCAGCAGCGTCAGCCCGGTGGAAAACTGGTCCAGCGAATGCCCCCGGCGCAACAGGCTCGCCACGGTGTGGAGCTCCATATCAGTGATCATGGACATTCCCCTGTGCTGTGGATAATTGCTCCAACGCACGACGGTGCGCCGCGTGCAAGACGATACGCGGTCGAGCGCGCTGGATTTGCACGATCGCCGCATCAACGCTCGCTGCCCGCCCACTGTGCAACAACCAGGCAACCACCGCCGTGGCGCTGCGCGAATAACCCAGGGCGCAGCAGACCAGCACCGGCCCATGCTGGCGCAGGCTTTCGATGGCCTCTGCCGCTTTCAGGCATTGCTCGGCGGTCGGAGCGGTCAGGTCGAGCACTGGCAATGAGCGATAGGCAACGCCCGTGCTGTCCATGGACAGTTCTGCGCAGAGGTCGAGCACTCCGGTAAATGCACTGTCCTTGAGCTCCATCGGCGTGGGAATGCGCCCCAGCCAGACGTTCTCCGCTATCTGGTCCGGCTGCGGATGCTTGCGCGTCCAGCCGCGCGAATTGATCCACGCCGCCGCGAGGTAAGGCGCCAGCAACCAGCGCGCCGCCGGACTCAAGCGGCCATCGGCACGCTTCTGGAAACCGTCGGCACCCAACAGCAGGTAATTCAACGCCACCATGAGCACCGCGACCGCCGGCCAGATCAGCCAGAGCCACGCACCGCCCAAGGCAAACGCCGGGATAAACAGCGCCGCCGCGCCCAAGCCATAACGCAAGGCCAAGCGCCGGCGGGCAGGATCCGTCGCCAGCCGCGCACTCAGCAGCGGACTCGGTCGATCCTGCGGCCACAACCAGACACACAGCCAACCGGCCAGCGCGCCCGTGGGCAGGTCAATGAAGTGATGTTGATAAGTGGTCAGCACCGACACGCCGATCAACGCGAACCAACCGTGCATCACCCAGCGCCAGAAGCCCTGCAGATGCCGCTGATAACAGACCCACAGCACCACCAGCAACGCGATGTGCAGCGACGGCGCCTGGTTGAACGGCTTGTCGAACCCCGCCAGCACCTCGAACAACCAACCGAACACCCCATCCATTTCCGGCCGGGGGAAAGTGAAGCGCAACGGCCAGAGCAAAAAGCAACTGACCGCAATTGCCTGGGCCGTGAGCAGGCGCAAGGCGTGGCGCTTGAGTTCTTCGCGGCTGGTGGGCAACAGCAAGGACAGGCCGTACAGCAGATCGATCGACCAGTAAGGCACGATGGTCCAGGCCATGAACGGCATGTGGCTTTCCCAGGCGAACACCAGCGTGCCCACGTCGTCACGCTGGGACGTGACCCAAGTGGCAAAACCATAGGTGGTGAAGAACAGCGGCGCCAGCAACAGCAGCCACAGCACTGCCGGTTTCAGCAGTGCGGGCTCGCGGGCCGGGGCGATGACGGCGCTCATTACTGCACTCGCTGGGCCAGCGAAACGCTGAAAATACCCCATTCATCGACCCGCAGGGTGATCTTGCGAAAGCCCGCCGCCTCAACCAATTGATCCATCTCCGCCTGGGTGCGTCGACGCATCACCCAGGCTTGCCCGGCGCGGTGGCTGGTGAGGGCGCGGGCGATCAGTTCCAGTTGCGGGTGCCACGGCTGGCCGGTGTAGACCAGGAAACCGCCAGGCTCCACGGCTTCGGCCAGGCCGGCGAGGGAACCACCGACCAGTTGGTTATCGGCAAACAGCTCGTACAGGCCCGACACCACGGCGAGGGTTGGTTTCGGCTCCAGCGCCGCCAGATCCTGGCGGTCGAAGGCATCGCCTTTGACGAATCGGGCGATATCTCCCAGGCCTTTTTCCGCGATCAGCGCACTGCCGTCGCGCACGTTGATGTCGCTGTAGTCGCGCAGCAGGATCGACTCGGGCAACGGGCTGACGCCTTGCAGCGCTTCGAGAATGTAGCGGCCATGGCCGGCGGCGATGTCGACGATGCGCACCTCGCGGTCCTGTGCGCGCAACTCGGCCATCGCCAGGCGCAGCAACTCCTCGACATGCAACTTGCGTTGGCGAATGCCGCGCCAGCCGATGGAGTTCAGGTAATTCTGGTCGATCATCCTGCCCAGCGCCGAGGTGCCGGTGGGGCGGTTGCGGTAGACGTAATCCAGGGTACTGCCGGAGTCGAACCCGGTGTCGAAGCCCAGCTTCACCCCGGCCGACAACTTGCTGCCAAAGCGCATGCTGGCGCGGGTCATGCGCCAGTAGAGGTCGCGCAACGAATTGTGCGGCAGCGGCGTGGCCAAGGTTTCGGCTTCGGCGCAGGTCGCGCCCAGGCGGTCGGCGTCCAGCAGGCAAGGGCGGTCCAGCGGTCGGGCAAAGTTCTGCAGGATGAAGCGGCGGGCACTGGCGATGGCCGGCGCGCGGTTCTTCTCGCCGAGGGTGTCGTGGAAGAACCCCGGCAGGATGTGCTTCTCCTTATGCAGGCTGCCCAGGCGCTCGAAGAACTGCTCCTGGGGTTTGCGATGCACGACAAAGTCCGAGCCGGAGATCAGCAACTGCGTCGGCACCTGGATCGCCTGGGCATCGGCCACCACGCGGTCGGCGGCTTCGTACAGGCCCAGCAGCACATTCACCGAAATGGCCTTGGTGATCAACGGATCGCTGTCGTAGGACGCCACGCGCTCCCGGTCATGGCTGAGGAATTTCGCCTTGACGTAACTGTTGACGAAGAAATTGCCGCGGAACTTGCGCATCAGTGCCAGGCCCGGGCGGGCGAACGGCACGTAGAGCTTGACCTTGAACGCCGGCGACGCCAGCACCAGCGAGCGAATGCGCGGCGCGTAGTCGTGGACCCAGGTGGACGCGATCACCGCGCCGACGCTTTGTGCGACTACGGCGATGTTCGCCTCATCGATCTGATGCGCCGCGCCGATGTGATCGCAGAAGGTCTGTACATCCCGCGCACTGGTGGCAAAGCTCGGGCTGTCGCCCCGTTCGCCCCGTTCGCCCCGTTCGCCCCGTTCGCCAGGCGACTGGCCATGGCCGCGCGCGTCCCAGGCAAAGAAGTCGAACCCGGGCAGGTCCAGTTCATCCACCAGGTGCGCAATGCGTCCGGAGTGTTCATGACCACGATGAAACAACAACACCGCCTGGCGGGGTTCACCCGCCGCCGCTTCGACAGCCGGCCAGTGCCGGTAGAACAATTCCACGCCGTCAAAGGTGGTGAACGTCAGTTCCTGGGCTTCACGCATTGCAAGTTCCTTTATGCTGAGGGAGCGTTTTCCTTCACTTGGCTCAGGCCATGACGGACCCGATTGACCAAGGTATAAACCAGCAGGGCGGCAACCACCGCCATCACACCATCGACCCACAGCGCCCCGAGCCAACCCAGGGCAATGCCGGTCGCCAACACGCCCAACACAAAGGCGCGATCACTCTTTCCCATCGGCCCGTCATACCGCCGCGAAGCCCCCACCATCGCCCCGAGCACGCCGGCGTATTCGCTGAACAACGCCAACAGCGTGACCAACAACACGAGCAACAGACTGGTATCGGCAAACAGGGCAAAAGGCAGGATCAGGGCAACGTCGGCGATGATATCGCATAGCTCATTGAGGTAGGCGCCCAGATGCGATTGCTGACCAAACTCCCGCGCCAACATGCCGTCCACGGCATTCAACGCCATGCGCAGGATCATCCAGATCGGCACCAGGACGAAGACCCACGGATGGCTGGCGAACCAGGCGATGATGGCGCCGACCAAGACTGAAACGAGGCCTGCGAGCACCGTGACCTGGTTGGCGGTGATGCCGTTGTTGTAGAGGCGTTGAACCATGGGGCGCAGCAGGTTTTGAAAGGCGGGCTTGAGTTGGTAGATGGAGGGCATCGGGATGAGGTCTCGGCCGGTTGCGGGGCTGGGCTTGTACAGGTGCGAGATTACGATAGGTTGAAGGGTTGCAGGCGGGTATTTCTCGAGAATGCGCGCGGGTAGGCATCTGAAATGAAATGACCTGCGCAAAAAAATGGCCAATGTGGGAGCGGGCTTTGTGTCTCAACGAATAGACGTCGTGATGCCATAAGAGCAGTCGATGAGGTTTCAATCAAAGGATCAAACGACGAAACTCCTGTGCGAGCTTGCTCGCGATGGCGATACGGCAAACAAATAGATCTTCAGCTTTTCCACCCAGAGAAATAAACAAGGAGTGTTCAAATGCTGCAAATGGATTGGCTCGCTAACCACATGGACAAATGCGACCAGATGGCCGAGTGGCTCCATCGCGAGTTCAGTTATGAATTTGCCGAGCAATCGCTCGCCAGTTGGCAGCAGGAGTTCGCTGCGGGGCAGCATGATGGCCGCTGGAAGTGCCTGATCGCCATGGAACACGACCAGTTGCTCGGCGGCGCTTCACTGGCCAGCCACGACCTGCCTGACCGGCCAGAGCTGGGCCCGTGGCTGGCATGTGTGTTCATCACCCCGGAGGCTCGACGCAGAGGGCTTGCGGCGCAGTTGATCGAAGGCATCTGCAGCCATGCGCAGGAGGCTGGAATCATCACCTTGTTCCTGCACACCCACGGTCGACGTGATTATTACGTCAAGCTGGGTTGGGAGGTGTTGGAGCGCTTTGAGGCTTGGGGGGAAGAGCAGTGGCTGATGGCGCGGTGTTTATAGTCATCGATGGGGCTCCCACGCCAAGCGTTTAAAATTTAGCGAATCGCCCTACATCCTTCGTCCCCTTCCCCTGACTTAATTCCCTCGTCATCCCCGGCAGAGTCTCGCGTTCGTCCCCGCACCGAGATTCCTGCATGTATGCCCTCGACAAACTCCTGGCCCTGAACAACGCCATCGGCTTGCTGGTGGTGGCGGCCATGGACCCCGAACAGCCGGATGTCGAAGCGGTTTTCCAGGACTTTCGAACCTGCCTGAATGACTACGACGCCTGGGCTGAAAGCTTCTGGGCCGGTTGGGCGTTGGATCTTGAGCAAGTATTCAAGGTCGGCAACGAGGTGTCCTTGGCGGCACCGAAAAACCTGGATAAACCCATCAGCGCCACGGTGGTGGCGTGCCCGGCGGAGGGGCCGCTGACGCTGGTGCACATGTTCCAGGCGGCGCGCTTCGTGCCGATTGGCGACACGCCGGTGATGCTGGAACCGGTCACCGGTGGCGCGCCGGGGCAGGAAACGTTCGGTGAGCCGATCCATCACGTGATCGGCCCCAGCGGTATCTTGGAAGTCGGTGAGTGTTGGCGGGGCCAGCGCTATCGGATCACCTTTTTCCCCCAAGTAACGGCCGATCACGTCAAGGCGTTGTATGCGTCTTACCAAGGCGTGATCGACGAACTTGAGGGCTGGCTGAAAGCGGAGTGGGAGCAGTTTCAACCGCTGTGGAAGGAGTTTTCCGACGCCGGGTTTCTCGAACGCTACGGCGTGTTGCAGCAGGCTGATTTGCGCGGCTTCAAAAATGCCCTGCATCAGCTGTGGGACGACGTTAAACAGGTTTTCGGGCTGTTGGCGGATCTGCAGGCCAACAGCGAAAAGCTGTTGGAGTACCTGACCCAGGCTGAGCTTGAGCAACTGCTGAAGGCGTCCTCCGAGGCGATTGCCAAAGGGCTGATGGTGTTGAGTGACGAGCCGTTGCTCTTCGTCCACGTGGCCGCGTTCACCAGTTGGGTACGAATGTTGCCGCCTCAGTACGCGGCCGAAGTTGTCGGAGAGCTGCGCGCCTCGGTGCTGATCAATTTCCTGCTGATGCGTTTGACCGGGGGGCTGGGCCTGGGGCTGCGCATGAGCGGAAACGTGCTGGGCCGGGTCAGCTCGGAGCGGGCCCGGGCGTGGTTGCTGGCGTCGAGCCTGAGATTGGGCCAACTCGCCCCCGACCGGCTCAATCAGCATGCAGATGTGCTCAAACCGTTGGTGGTCAGCCAGCGCGCACCCTTAAAACCGACGCCTGTCGGACCTTTGCACATCACTCCTGAACACGCAGCACCGTTGTCCGTCAGTAATCCAGCCGCCGTGGCGCGGGAAAAATCCCAGTCTTCTACCCGCCTGAGTGAACACGAACCCCACGACGACGCCC
>NZ_JBWLPW010000025.1:0-68108 GCF_056521845.1 Pseudomonas sp. PF05
GAGCACCACGCCAGCAGCGACCGACGTTACCGACACCATCGACAACACCACTGTCAGCATCACCGGCAGCACGTCGGTCACCGAAGGCCAGGCGGCCACGTACACCGTCAGCCTGACGAACCCGGCACAAACCGAGGTGACGCTCAAGATCGTCTACAGCGGCACCGCCGCCGACGGCACGGACTTCACCGGTGTCTACACCGTGAAGATCCCGGCCAACGCCACCAGCGCCACCTTCAACGTGGCAACGCTGGACGACAAGATCACCGAAGGCACGGAAAACTTCGTGGTCAAGATCGACTCGGCCACCGGTGGCAACTTCGAGTACCTGGCGGTCAGCGGCACCAACGGCAGCGTCAGCACCTCGATCATCGACAACGACGCGCCACCGGTGCTCGACCTGGACGCCAACAACTCCAGCGGCAAGACCGGCGCCGATTACCAGGTAACCTTCACCGAAGGCACCACCGGCCCGGGCGTGTCCATCGCCGACACCGACCTGACCATCACAGACCCGGATAGCACCATGCTGACCGGCGCCACCATCGTGCTGACCAACCGTCAGCCCGGCGATGCGCTGAACCTGGGCAACAGCGTCAACGGCATCAGCATCAACGCCAACAGCACCGACGGCAAGGTCGTCCTGACGCTGTCGGGCAACGCGACGCTGGCCGACTACATGCAGCAGATCAAGAACATCAGCTTCATCAACAACAGCGAAGATCCGAGCACCGTACCGCGCATCATCACCGTGACAGTGACCGACGGCGCGAGCTACTCCAACACCGCCACCACCACCGTGAACGTGGTCGGAGTCAACGACGCGCCAGTAGCCACTGGCGGCGCGGTGACCGGCACCGAAGACACTTCGCTGGTACTCGGCTGGTCGACGTTCGGCATCAGCGATGTGGACAGCGCCGCCGCCAGCCAGGGTGTGAAAATCACCGGGCTGCCGAGCGACGGCAAGTTGCAGTACCTGGACGGTGCAACCTGGAAGGACGTGGCCAACAACCAGACCTTCACCAAGGCTGACATCGACGCTGGCAAGCTGCGCTTCACTCCCGATGCCAACGAGTCCGGCGCCAACGGCAACCCGGCTGGCGTGGGCGATCAGAAGGCCGACTACGCACAAATCAGCTTCCAGCCAACCGATGGCCAGGCGCTGGGCAATACCAGCACCGTGAAGATCGACATCACGCCGGTCGCCGACGCACCGAGTCTCAACGTGGCCGGCAACAACGTGACTTCCACGGGTCTGATCAAGGAAGTCTGGACCGGCCTGTCGGGCCTGGGCACCGATGGCAGCGGCGCGCCATCCGGCACGCTCAAGTCGGTGATCGATGCCGCCGGCACGCCGAACAGCAGCGCCAACGTGACCAACGTGCAGTCCGACAGCAACGTCAACCCGGGCACCGCGTCGAAGACCTCGGGCCTGATCTTCCTCGAAGCCGGCAAGACCTACACCTTCAGCGGCACGGGCGATGACAGCCTGCTGGTGACCATCGGCGGCAAAACCGCCGCGGCAACCACGTGGGGTGCGGGCGGCCAGTTGAACGGTTCGTTCACGCCGACCACCAGCGGCTACTACACCCTGGACATCTACCACCACAACCAGACCGGCCCGGGCAGCTATGACGTGAACCTGTCGGTCAACGGCAGCACACCGGTCGACCTGAGCAGTGCCGGCGTGCCGCTGTACACCGGCGTGGCCGACTTGGCGAACGCGGGCGTGACCGTCTCCGACCTGCACGGCACCAACGGCGAAGGCTACTACGACGGCTACAAGCTCAACGAAGGCGCCGAAGGCACCAGCGTGAACCTGTCGAAGATCACCACCGCCCTGACCGACACCGACGGCTCCGAAAGCCTGAGCGTGAAGATCGGTGGCATTCCGGAAGGTAGCGTGCTGAGCGACGGCGCAGGTCATACCGCGACCGTGGGCAGCAACGGCGAAGCCTCGGTCACCGGCTGGAACCTGGGCAGCCTGACCCTGACCCCACCGACCTACTACAACGGCCAGTTCAACCTGACCGTGACGTCGACCTCCACCGAAGCCCTTGGCGGCTCGGCAACGAGCACGGCGCAGATCCCGGTCACCGTGTACCCGGCCACCTACAACGCCATCACCGCCACGTCGGGCAGTGACAACGTCACCGGCACCGACGGCAATGACATCGTGGTCGCCGACATTGGTGGGCTGACCGTGGTGCCGGGGGTCAACTACAACATCGCCTTCATGGTCGACAGCTCCGGCAGCATGAGCGACGCGTCCATCACAGCGGCCAAGAACTCGCTGACCTCGGTGTTCAACACCCTCAAGCAGAGCATGGGTGGCAACTCCGGGACGGTGAACATCTTCCTGGCGGACTTCGACAGCCAGGTGAACAAGACCGTTTCGGTCAACCTCAACGATCCAAACGCGCTGACGTTGCTCCAGAACGTGTTGGACACGATGGTGTCCGGCGGCGGCACCAACTATGAGGACGTGTTCAAGACCACGGCCAACTGGTTCAAGAGCAGCGAAGCCTCGAGCAACACCGGCGCGACGAACCTGACGTACTTCATCACCGACGGCCAGCCGACCTTCTATCAGTCCGGCGAGCAGACCAACCCGACCTTGTATGGCGACGTGAAGCTCGACAGCCTGATCACGACAACCAACTACAAGCTGGGCCAGACATTCAGCGCCGACCTGGACAGCAAGCATCGCATCCAGGTCGACACTGACGGCAACGTCACGCTGCAGTCCTGGCACAAGTCCTGGGGCGGTTACTGGAGCAGTGAGGAGTTGGGCACTTTGCGCGCCCAAGGTGATGGTACTTACGAATTGTCGTACCGCGACGGCACTGGCAGCAGCACCAACTCAAACACCACCAGCAACTCCCTGAGCGCTTTCGCGCTGTTGAGCTCGGTGTCTGGCGTGGAAGCCATCGGCTTGAACAAAGGCGTGACACTGGACGACCTGAAGGACTACGACTCGGACAAAACCCCGCAGACCAACATCGACCCAAGCAACCTGGCCAACTCGATCATCGGCCACACCGAAGCGACCTTGCCGGGTTCCGACACGGTCAATG
The DNA here is from genome assembly GCF_056521845.1 of Pseudomonas sp. PF05. Lineage (NCBI taxonomy): Bacteria > Pseudomonadati > Pseudomonadota > Gammaproteobacteria > Pseudomonadales > Pseudomonadaceae > Pseudomonas > Pseudomonas sp. PF05. The sequence continues at coordinate 3,078 of NZ_JBWLPW010000025.1, forward strand.
GCGGCAACGGCAACGACATCCTGTTCGGTGACCTGGTGAGCTTCAACGGTGTCGCTGGCGAGGGCTACCAGGCCCTCCAGGCCTTCGTCGCCCAGCAGAACGGCGTGGAGGTCGGCAAGGTCACCACCAGCAATGTGCACCAGTACATCACCGAGCACTACACCACGTTCGATGTATCCGGTGCCCACGATGGCAACGACACCCTGCTGGGCGGTGCCGGCAACGACATCATTTTCGGCCAGGGCGGCAACGACACGCTCGACGGTGGCAAGGGCAACGACATCCTGCTGGGTGGCACGGGTAACGACACACTGATCGGCGGCCAGGGCAATGACACCCTGATCGGCGGGCTTGGGGGCGATACCTTTGTCTGGAAATCCGGCGATACCGGCACTGACGTGATCAAGGACTTCAAGGCCGGCGATGGCGACCGGATCGACCTGCGGGATCTGCTGCAGGGCGAAACCGGCAGCACCATCGACCACTTCCTGAAAATCAGTACGGTCGATGGCGTATCCTCGCTGCAGGTCAGCACGACCGGCCAGTTCAACGCGGACAATGGCGCAGCGGCCACACCGGACGTCACGATCAAGCTCGAAGGCAACAACTGGTCGAACGTCAACCTGAACTCGTTGATCGCCGGCAGTGACCCGACCATCAAGGTCGATCACAACAACAGTTGACCGAGCCCTCACGGCCGCCCTTCACAGGGCGGTCGTGCGTGGCTGTTCCCCGGGATGACGATTTCGTCTCCACCCTCCATACTCCCCCACAGTTGGCCTATGCTGCCCAGCATGACGCCGCTTCATACATGAGGGATGCCCGATGTTTTATGTGCAACGCAATGCACAAGGCCTGCTGGTGCGCGTAGAAGCCACCGCTTACGCCGAGGCCAGCGAAACCTTGCCGGCCGACAACCACGAGATCCAGGACTGGTTCGCCAACCAGGCGGTGGAAAACAGCCTCAAGCAGCTCAAGCAAAGCGACCTGGAGATGATCCGGGTACTCGATGACTTGATCCAGGTGCTGACCAGCAAAGGCGTCATCCGCGTCACCGACCTGCCACCAGCAGCCCAGGCCAAGCTGATGGACCGCAACCAGGCCCGGGAAGCCTTGGGCGGGTTGAGCCGGTTGATCGATGATGATGAGAAGGGGTTGATCTAGGCCTGCAAGTTATCCACTCCCTCGCTACAGGGTTTGGGGTTGTCTGGGCTGACGCCTTCGCGAGCAGGCTCGCTCCCACAGTTGATCGGTGTTGATTTCAGTATTTCGGCTCAACACAAATCCAGTGTGGGAGCGGGCTTGCTCGCGAAGGCGATTTTCAATCCACCATAGACTTGTCAGCCCGCCGCTTGAACCTCCAGCCGATCCATCGCCCGCTCCACCAACAGATGCACTCCATCGGCCATTCGACTGATCGCCAGGATTACGCTGCGGCGTGAGCCGTCGACGTCGTCAGCCAGGTCGGCGGCGATGGCGCTGATGGACAGCAGGTCTTCGGAGGCGTTGGCCAGGAGGGTTTCGGTGTCGATGTCCGGGGAGACCATGAAGAGCTGGGCGGTTTGGTTTTTTCCCGAGGCTTCATCGGTGGGTTTGGGATTGAGGTAATAGTCAAGGACGCGTTCGGTGGCTTCGTCGAGTTTTTTTGCTTGCTGGGTTTCGACTCGGGATTTGGATGAGGGCTGTGGGGGGTTAGGCGTAGCTTTGAACATGGTTTGGGCTTCCTATTCAATTCAGAGCCGCCCTGGCTCGCTTGCACGCGATGAAGGGTGGCAGCTATGTGCGAGTGTGCAAGACCGAGTAAGACAACGCCCAAAAACTCGGCAGATCCGAAGATCTCCCGCACACAGCTACCATAAAACATGAGCACGAATGCACGATAAGTGGCTGGTGATATTGTTGGGCGTCTTTCTAACCGGCTTGCACGCCAGTGTCACCGTTTTTTTCAATGACAAACCCAGACTAGCCATGAGGCAGACGCCGGACAAGTTCACCAAGTTCGCTACAACTCGAAGGAAATCTCCTAGGACGTTACTTTTGGAAGGGGGTGTATATCCGTTTCTGCGGTAACGGCGGCTTATGGTTCCGCTCTTACAGCGGGTCACTTTCGAAAAGCGCGAAAGTAACCAAAGCGCTCATGCCCCACCACTTGTCACCTCGCTTAGGCTCGGTGTGCCCTCACTCCGGCATTGCTCCGTGGGCCGCCGCGAAGGGCCGTCCATGGCCCAGCGCGGCTACCTCGGCATCCATGCCGAGGTGCCCACTGCGCAATGCCTGCGTTCGGCCAGCGTGGTTAACGGGGCGCCCGAGATCAACGTCCACCGCGAGGCGGCCTAGTAGCCGACCTGGTTCTTGGAGGGACCGCATTTCCCCTGTGGGAGCAAAGCTTGCTCGCGAAGAGGCCGGCAAACCCAGCATCCATGTGACTGAACCAGCGCTATCGCGTTCAGGCTCCCACACAGGTTTTTGGTCGTTTATAAGATCAGTGTCCACCGCCGGTCCCTGTGGGAGCAAAGCTTTGCTCCCACAGGTCCTGCTCAAACAAGTCTGGTTGGTGTATGACCGGGAGAGCCAGGCCGGCTATCAGGCCGCCTCGCGAGCAAGCTTTGCTCCCACAGGTCCTGCTCAAACAAGTCTGGTGGTGTACGACCGGAAGAACCAGGTCGGCTACTAGGCCGCCTCGCGAGCAAGCTTTGCTCCCACAGATCCTGCTCGAACAGAGCTGATGGGTGTACGACCGGAAGAGCCAGGTCGGCTACTAGGCCGCCTCGCGAGCAAGCTTTGCTCCCACAGATCCTGCTCGAACAGAGCTGATGGGTGTACGACCGGGAGAGCCAGGCCGGCTATCAGGCCGCCTCGCGAGCAAGCTTTGCTCCCACAGGTCCTGCTCAAACAAGTCTGGTTGGTGTACGACCGGGAGAGCCAGGCCGGCTATCAGGCCGCCTCGCGAGCAAGCTTTGCTCCCACAGGTCCTGCTCAAACAAGTCTGGTTGGAGTACGACAGGGAGAGCCAGGTCGGCTGTCAGGCCGCCTCGCGAGCAAGCTTTGCTCCCACAGGTCCTGCTCAAACAAGTCTGGTGGTGTACGACCGGAGAGCCAGGTCGGCTATTAGACCGCCTCGCGAGCAAGTTCTGCTCCCACAGGTCCTGCTCAAACAGATCTGACGGGTGTACGACCGGAAGAGCCAGGTCGGCTGTTAGGCCGCCTCGTGGTGGACGTTGATCTCGGCGCCCCGTTAACCACGCTGGCCGAACGCAGGCATTGCGCAGTGGGCATCCCGGCATGGATGCCGGGATAGCCGCGCTGGGCCATGGATGGCCCTTCGCGGCGGGCCCACGGAGCAATGCCGGAGTGAGGGCACACCGAGCCTAGGCGAGGTGCCAAGTGGTGGGGCAGGAGCGTTTTGCTTACTTTTGCGCTTCTCAAAAGTGAGCCGCCGTCAGGGCGGAACCCTAAGTGGCCGTTACCGCAGCAATGGATATGTACGCGGTCAGAAGGGCACAGGCCACCTCACCAGCCAGCCTCACCCCCAACGCTTAGGCTCACCCACCAATTGCCCCTGAACCCCAAACAACCCCATCTCCCGAATCACCGCCAACTCCCCCTCCGTCTCAACCCGCTCAGCAATCAACGGCAGGTCAATACTGTGAGCCGCCCGCTGAATCGCCTCGATGAACAGTCGCTTGTCACTTTCCTGATCAATCGCACGGATATAACTGCCATCGATCTTCAAGTAAGCCAACCCCAACCGCGACAAGTTACCGATCATGCTGAACCGCCCACCAAAACGCTGCAGGCTCAAGGAAAAACCAAGCTCACGCAGTTGCCGGGTCAACTGCTCCAGCACCGCTTGCTCCGGCAGTTGCTCTTCACCAATCTCCAGGGTCAGGCGCGCCCCAAGATTGGAATGCGCCCGCAGGATCTCAAAAATCTTGTTCAGCGCCTGCGGATCAGCCAAGGTCGCCGAAGACAGGTTCAACGCCAGGGACTGCTCATGCCCGGCCATTTGCTTGAGCACCTGTTCAAGCATCAAGCGGTCCAGGCGCGCGGTCCAACCGAAGCGCTCCAACCAGGGCAGAAACCGCCCGGCGGGGATGATCTGGCCCTGCTCGTCGAGCAACCGCGACAGTACTTTGTAATGCAGCACCACCTGGGTGTCCTGGGCGGCCACCACCGGCTGGAAGTACAGCTCGAAGCGCTGATGATTCAACGCCTGGTCGAGCAACGTGTGCCAGGCATGATGATCGTCACCGACGCTCGCCGAGGCACTGTGGTCCAGGCAGGCCCAACCCGGCTCGCCCTGGCTTTCGGCCTGGGCCAAGGCCTGGTCGCCGAGCTGGAGCACCGCTTGCGGCGAGTCGCCATGGACGAACGGCGCCAGCCCGATGGAGGCCACCGACGCCACATCCGTCGCGCCGGTCGCATGCAGGCTCGCCAACGCGGCCTCAAGGTTCTGCGCCAGTTGCAGCGCTTCCTCGCGCACCAGCCCAGGTGCCAGCACCGCGAACTCGCCGCCGCGAATACGCGTCACCAGGTTGTGGGTTTCCGGGTAGCGGGCGCACTCACGCTGCAATTGCTCACCAACCGCTTTAAGCAACTGGTCGGTGCGCTGCCCGCCCAACCGCTGGTTCAAACCGGCCAGGTCCTTGACCCGCAGCAACAGCAGATAACCGGAGCTGGCCTGCTCCGGGTTGCTCACCCGGGCATTGAGCTGCATTTCGAAATAGCGCCGGTTGGCCAGGCCCGTGAGGTTGTCCTGGTAGGATTCAACCCGCAGTTTCTCGCTACGCTCGGCCTGCTCCTGGAACAGCGCCTTGAGCTTCTCGACCATCTGGTTCATCGCCTGCACCACGCGGCGCAGCTCAGGCGTGCGCGGCAACTCCGGCAGGCTCAGGAACTCGCGACGGGCGATGGCATGGGACTGATGCACCATGTAGTCCAGCGGCTTGAGCTGGCGACGCAACAGCAAGGCCCCGAGCACCGCGCTCACGGCGCCACACAGCAACAGCCACCCCAGGCTGCCCAACGCGCTCTGCCACAGCTTGGCGAGGGCGAACATCGGATGGCTGACCACTTCGACCCGCGCCGCCTGTTCCCAGCCGCGGCTGACGATGGCATCGCCTCCGGCCGGCTCCAGACCGATCAGCTTGACGAACCATTGCGGCACGCTGCCGGCATCCGGCGTGCCGGTGCGCTCGACGAGGGTCTTGTCGGTGGCCACGTCGACCACGCGGATGCTGGCGTAGTAGCCGCTGTCGAAGATCGAGCTGACCATCAGCTCGACCATCGCCGGGTCGTCGATGTTCGGCGTCAGCGACAGCGCCAGCGCCGTGGCCGCGTCCTGGGCATGGGAGCGCAACTGGTTGACGTACTGGGCCCGCGAGCTCTCCAGGCTGACCATGAAGCTGCCGCTGAAGGCAACCACCAGGAACAGACAGATAGCGATCAACAGCTGTTTGAACAAGGACATCTGAGCGCGCGCTCCTAGTTAGTCGTCTCGACCGGGAAACCTTCGGCCTGCATTTTCTTCAACACATCCTGCCACCGGGACAGGCGCTTGGTGTCACCCACTTTCTTGTTGCCCTTGGCACCCGGCAGCCACAGCCCTTCGGCGTTGAAAGAGTAGACCGGGAGCAAGTCGGTTCGCTGGCTGGCCGGCAGGATGCCGTCGATCAAGCTGTCGAGCACCAGCGGCATCGCCTCGGGCGTGGCGTAATAGGTGAGCACCATGTGCGCACGGTTCTGCCGCAAGGCCTTGACGTAGGTGATGCGCAGCTTGTCACTGGAGACCCCGAGATGGCGCAGGCTGAAGTACTTGGCGATGGCGTAGTCTTCACAATCGCCAGCCCCCTTCCACAGCGCCTGGATCGGGGTTTCCCAGTAGTCGACCTCGCGCCACAGGTCGATGTCTTCCACGTAGCGCACCTGTTTGTTGAAGAACAGGTTCACCACTTTGAGCTGTTCCAGTTCCGGGATCTGTTTCTGGGTCGCCAATAGTTGCTGCCATGCGTCGATTCGTTGCTGACCTTGGCCCAAGGGGCCATATAACGCTTGCGCCCGTCGGCTGATCTGCGCAAAGTCCCAGTCGGCCTGCAAGCCACCCAGCATCAGGCCGGCCAGCAACAATGCCGAACACAGCCAGCGCAAGGACCTGGGAACAGGGAAAGGTGCAGCCAAGGGAATACATCCGAAAAGGGCCGTTGGAAACTCGTTGGATGGTGAAGCCTGGCCCGGTAAAAAACAATGGCAGGTTGCAATCACCACAAGCAGACTAAACTTTAGTTCAGGAATTGGGGCCGTAAGGTTTTGACGGCTTGGCATTCTGTAACTAACGTTGGCTTGGATCCAATTTTCGTTACTACCAGTCAGGTGTTGTCGTGACACAGAAGCCCAAACCGCTTAGCACTATTCAGGTCACCGGGCCCATCCCGGCCGACCGGGCACGCTCGATCATCGAAGAGTCTCTGCGCGAGGCCATCCTCGACGGGCGCCTGCCTTGCGGTACCGCCCTGCGCCAGCAGGAACTGGCCGACCTGTTCGGCGTGAGCCGCATGCCAGTGCGCGAGGCATTGCGCCAGCTCGAAGCGCAGTCGCTGCTCAATGTGGTTCAGCACAAGGGCGCCGTGGTGGCACCGTTGATCACCAACAATGCGGTAGAAACCTACGCCCTGCGCTCGGTCCTGGAATCGTTCGCCTTGCGCCTGTCCATCCCGCTGCTCGATGACAACGACCTGGAACTGGCCGCCCAGTACATCGAACAGCTGGAAACAGAAACCGATCACGCCCAGATCGGCAAGCTCAACCGGCTGTTCCACATGTCGCTTTATCACAAGGCACCCAACAGCAAGCTGCTGGACCTGATCGAGCGTGAGCTCAATGAAGAAGAGCGCTTCCTGCGCTTTCATCTGTCATCCATGGGGCTGGGCAAGTTGAGCCAGGACGATCATCGCGCGCTGCTCGCCGCCGCGCGTGCCAAGGACATCGATAAGGCCGTCGAATTGCTGGAGCGGCACCTGGAAAAAGCCTCCGTCACCATGCGCCGGTATCTGGAACAGTCGTCGAATCTTTGATCCCACCTCAACGGTCCAGCCGGCGTAAAAATTTCTTACATATCCTTCCGACCCACTTGTCGCCTGCGCGGCGCGGCCTGGCCGTGGCCGCGACTCGTCGTCCCATCAGTTCAATGGCACTGCCATCGATTTGGGCTCACTCTTGCGCTTGTCGATTCAAAACAGACCTGAAGAAGTCAACGCCTGGCTGAGGCCGGGTGAATCGAAGCCAATACGCAAGGAGCTTCGTCCAACCGGCGGGATGATCGGATGTCCGACCGACGTCCTGCCCATAACATAAAACTTCCTTATTCCCCGATCCCTGAAGTGCTCCGAGTGAGGCATTCACTCGAACTATTCGATTCTGATACTGCTAAATCGGAAGGAGCTCCTTCGCCTCAATAAAACTTACCAAGTAAGTTTTAAAAGTACTCTTCGCGCCCAATAAAAACCCAAGTTTAAATAATTAGAAAAGTTGCTTGCCACCTACTTGCCCGATGTATTAGTTTTTTATTCGCCGCGTTACTCACGGCTCTTTCGACTTGCGACAAGCCCAGCAAATACAGGCTTCAAAAGCCGAATTAACGATTAAAAGAGAATGCTTAAGCCCCTTGGGCAATTCATGGATTCCGGTTCAGGCGCCCGCTCACCCACATTAAATAACGAGCAGCCTTCCGGACAAAAAATCATTGATGAGGACGTTCAAATGCAGCCATCCAAAGAACAACTATCCCTGAAACTTTCCCTACAAAAACGCGAACTTAGCGAACACCCGGTTTTTTCCGAGATTACATCAATCGATCTGTTACGCCGTTTTATGGAAAGCCATGTCTTTGCCGTCTGGGACTTCATGTCGCTGACCAAGCGGCTGCAACGCGAGCTCACCTGTGTCCAACTGCCCTGGCTGCCACCGGCCGACCCGCACGCGGCACGCTTGATCAATGAAATCGTGCTGGGGGAAGAATCGGATGACCGCCCCGGCGCAGGCTATTGCAGCCATTTCGAACTGTACCTGGACGCCATGCGGGAAATCGGTGCCGATACCCGCGTGATCGAGCAATTCATTACCCTGCAACAGGAAGGCGTCAGCCCCGAGACTGCACTGGACAGCGTCGATGTCGAACCGGCGGCGGCACGGTTCGTCCGCCAGACCTTGCACAGCGCCCTGCACGCCCCGGCCCACAGCGTAGCCGCCGCGTTCGTGCACGGTCGCGAGAGTGTCATCCCGCAGATGTTCCAGCGCATGTTGGACGCCTGGGGCATTGGCCTGGATCAGGCGCCGACCTTTCGTTATTACCTGCAGCGGCACATTGAAGTCGACTCCGAAGACCATGGCCCGGCGGCAGAAAAGTTGTTGGCCCGGCTGATCGATGGCGACCCGCAGCGCGAAAACGACGTACTGGTCGCCGCGCTCGCCGCTGTCCACAGCCGCGCAGCCTTGTGGGACGGCTTGCGCCAGAGCATGGCCCAACCGGTTGCACAGGTGACGCCATGAACGCCGTCGAATACCAATCCTTCGCCGACGCCTGGGAAAGCCGCGCCACGATCCGTACTCGGCCACGGCGCCGGGTCGAAGACGACGACAAGCTGATCTTCCCGATGAGCCGCCAGCCGCTGGTGCACAGCCAGACCTTCCTCAGCCACTGTCCGCAATTGCGCGACTTTGTGCTGGTGCAGAGCCTCTACAAGTTCATCAACGACGTGGTGATTTTCGAGACCGAACTGGTGGACCACACCGCCCGCCGTATCGCCAAGAACCGCTTCGGCATCGAGTTCCCGTTCGCCTGCCGCTACGACGCGATGACCGTGGTGGTGGACGAGGATTACCACGCGCTGGTGGCGATGGACTTCATGCAGCAGACCATCGACATGACCGGCATCGCACCGATCCCATTGCCTGGGCAGATCGAACTCAGCCGCGCGATACCGGCGACCCTGGCCCAGGCGCCGGAACATTTGCTCAGCGCCGTGGAGCTGATCTGCATCGCCATCGCCGAGAACACCGTCACCAACGAAGTGGCGGCCTTCGCCCGGGACGACTCGGTCAAGGCCTCGATCAAGGGGCTGATGGCCGATCACTTGCTCGACGAGGGCCGGCACTCCGGTTTCTGGACGCGACTGGTGCAGATTTACTGGCGCACCGCGCCTGAAGAGGACCGCGCGGCGATTGCACGCTTGATGCCCGGTTTCATCGCCCAGTACCTGGCGAGCGACCTGCAGCAAGCGTTCGACTTCGAGCTGATTGCGCACCTGCCCGTCGACGAATCGGTACGCCAGTCGCTGCGTGAAGACGCCAGTGCGCTGGCCTATCCGATCAATCGTTTTCACCCGTTGGTGGGCAACATCACGCGTTTTTTCCGCGGCAGCTCGATGCTCGCGTCCCCCTGCGTGCGCGACGCCCTCGCCGATTACCTGACTCCATGAGGACTTTTCGATGAAACGCCTCGAAATTGCAGTGCCTGGCACCAGCCAGGCCATGGCCGAACTGGCCCGGGAACTGGAGCTGCACGGCCATGGTTTAGTGGACCTCCAATCGCCAGTCGACCTGTTGATCGATGACGGGACGACAACGCGAGCCATTGAGGCCCGTTCATGCCTCCAGATCCGCGTGGCGCTGCGCACGCTACCCGGTGAGGTGTTGCCGCAACCGGTGGTGATATTCCGCGACGGTGCGCAGCGGCTGTTATGCCAGGAGGTGATTGCGCCGCAAGGCGATGGCAACGGCCAGTCCCTGCGGTTGCGTACCCTGGCGACAGTGGTCGAGACCGGCGCACGGCTGGTCAGCCAGTTATCCCGGGATGAGACCTGCTTCGATCACTGGCCGACAGTGCACGCTGACGCTGTCGCCCCACCTCTGCTCGGGCTCGATGCGCTGGAGCCGCTGGCGTTCGAGCACGGCCTCAATCGGCCACAAGTACCCTGGCTGCTGGCCGCCGCCGATGTGCCGGTGATGCACAGCATCGAACAGCGCATGCTCGACGACGCGACGCAACCGGCCCTGTGGGTCGATGGACAACTGATCGATTACAAATCCTTGCGTCGCCTGGCGCTGAGGTTGCAAGAGCCGATGCTGCAAATGCTACGCAGCTGCGAGCCTGCAGGAACAAGGAGAGTAAACCCTGTGGGAGCAAGGCTTGCCCGCGATGAGGACACCGAGGTTCTCAACCCAACCGCGTCATCGTTCATCGGGGGCAAGCCTTCCTCCCACAGGCCGTCCTCCCGCAAGGTGATCGGTGTGTGCCTGCCCAAGTCCGCGCACCTGTATGCGGCGATCCTCGCCGTGCTGGGCTGTGGGGCGGTGTACCTGCCGTTGGACCCACAGCACCCGGCGCAACGTCGACGCTTTATCCTGGAAAATGCCCAGGCCGACCTGCTGCTGCACGATGGCGACAGCGACCTGGGCGACCTGTCGTTGCCAACGCTCAATGTCCATCAACTGCCAGCGCCCAAGCCCGGCATCCCAGCCTCATTGATCCGCCGCACGGTGGACAGCGACGAACCGGCCGTGGCCATCTACACCTCCGGCACCACCGGCCAGCCCAAGGGCGTGTTGCTCAGCCACCGCAACCTCAGTCACTTTTGTGCCTGGTACGGCGACTACGTCGGGTTGCAGCGCGACAGCCGGGCGTTGCAGTTTTCCACCATCAACTTTGACGCATCGCTGCTGGATATCCTGCCGACGTTCATCCACGGCGCCCTGCTGGTGGTGCCCAGCGAAGACCAGCGCCGCGATCCGCAACAATTGGTCGCGTTGATTCACCAGCAGCACATCAGCCACGCCTTTCTGCCGCCTGCGCTGCTGAGCGTCATGCCCCTAGATGCACCGCTGGGCCTGGCGCACCTGATCACCGGTGGCGATGTCTGCGAACCGTTCGTGATCGAACAGCTCGCGCCACAATGCCGCTTCCACAACATCTACGGCCCGACCGAAACCACGGTGCTGGCGACCACACGACAGTTCGGCGGCGGCGACAACAACCGCAACCTCGGCGTGCCCATCGCCAACGGCCGGGTGCTGATCCTGGACGAACAACTGCAACCGGTTCCCCAAGGCGTCCCCGGCGAGCTGTACATCGCCGGCCCGGGCGTCGGCCTGGGTTACTTGAACGACCCGACCCTGACCGCGACACGCTACCTCGACCTGGCGCTGCCCACCGGGCAAACGCTGCGGGTCTATCGCACGGGTGATATCGGCCAGTGGACCGACAACGGCATCGAGTTGTGTGGCCGGCGCGATAACCAGGTGAAGATCCGCGGCTTTCGGGTCGAACCCGAGGAAATCGAGCACTGCCTGCGCGATAGCCAGTTGTTTCGCCAAGTGGCAGTAGGGGTCGATGAACGGCGGCGAATCCTGGCGTTCCTGGTTCATCCCGAGCACTCCGACGGCGCCCTCCAGGCGTTGCGCGAGCATGTGCAGAACAGCTTGCCCAGCTACATGCACCCGGCCGCCTATGTCGAACTGCCGAGCCTGCCGTACACCAGCAACGGCAAGGTCGATCGTCGGGCCTTGCTCGCCATGGCGGTGCAGGTGCAGGTCGACGGCCAACGCCGGCAGCCGCAGAACGCCCTCGAGACACAATTGCAGCAACTGTGGGCCGAACTGCTGGAACTGCCGGTCGAAGACATCGCCACCGATGAAAGCTTCTTCAACCTGGGCGGGCACTCGATCCTGTTATCGCGACTGCTGCTGAGCATTCGCCAGACGTTCGGTCGCAGCCTGTCGATCAATCGCTTCATCGAAGCGCCGACGCTGATGACCTTGGCCAAGTTGCTGGACGACCCGGAACACAGCAGCGCATCGATCCTCAGCCCCCAAGCCTTCATCGATGCCGAGGCCGAACTCAACCTCGATCCGCTGCCCATCAGCCAGTGCGGCGATGTGCACAAGGTGGTAGTGACCGGCGCCAACAGCTTTCTCGGCGTGCACATCGTCGAAGCACTGCTGGCCTGGGGCGCCACCGAAGTCGCATGCCTGGTGCGCGCAAGCGCTGGACAAAGCGCGGCCGAGCGCTTCTCCCAGGCCCTTCAGGACAATCACCTGACCCACTTGGACCTGGACCGCGTCAGTGTGTACGCCGCCGACATCACCCAACCGCAATTGGGTTTGCCGGATGACGTCTACACCCGCATCGATCGCACCTTCGGCGCGCTGGTGCACAACGCCGCCCACGTCAATCATGTGCTCGACTACGAGTCGTTGGCGCGGGACAACGTGGAGCCGATCTTCGAATGCCTGCGCCTGTGTGAAGGGCGCAGCAAGAAGATCTTCAACTTCGTCTCCACGCTTTCCGCCTCCAGCGCCCTGGATGCCGACGGCCAGGTGCTGGAACAGCCTGCCGCCAAGACGCCGCCGATCTATATCAAAAACGGCTACAACCTGTCCAAGTGGGTCGGCGAACGGATCCTGCAACGGGCCCGGGATCGCGGGGTGTGGGTCAATCTGTTCCGTCCCGGCAACATCAGTTTCAACAGCCTGACCGGGGTCTGCCAGCCCCATAAAAATCGGCTGATGCTGATGCTCAAGGGCTCGATCCAGCTCGGCCAGGTACCGGAGCTGTCCCTCAACTTCGACCTGATGCCGGTGGATTTCCTGGCGCGCTTCATCGCCTTCCATGCCAGCCGTTACCAGCCGACGCAAGCGGTGTTCAACCTGCACAACCCACAGCCGTTGAGCTGGGATGCATATGTCGCGTCGTTTCGCGACAGCGGCCGGGAGTTTTCGCTGGTCAGCGTCGCCGAGTGGCAACGGCAATTGGCTCGGGTCGATGCCGACAACGCGTTGTTTGGCGTGTTGGGCTTTTACCTCAACGGCTTCGAGGAAGACATCGGCGACATCTCGCGGATCAGCCATGACAACGCCCGCGCCGGCGTGCGGCAGATGGGCGCCAGCTACCCGGAAAAGTCCCCGGCCCTGCTGCGTCGCGGCGCCGATTACCTCAAAGCCATCGACTTCATCTGAAACACCCTCAACCCAAAGCAAGGAGCAAGACCATGAGTGCATTTCAACCCGACACCCTGATCAAAAACCCCCAAGCCTGCCAGGTCGAAACCTCGGTGGAGGTCGCGGCCGACGCGGCGCGCGTCTGGGACGTGGTGGGAGATTTTGGCGGATTCAACCATTTCATTCCGGCATTGGAACGCATCGAAATGACCGGCGAAGGCGTGAGGTCCCTGCGCAAGAAATTCTTCCGCGATGGGCAAAACCTTGTGGTGGAACAGCTCAATAGCCGTGACGACCAGGCCATGCACATGACCTGGACGCTGATCTACAACACCCTGGGCATCGACAACCTGTGGGCGGCCATGCGCGTCGAACCCCTGGCGGACAACCGCTGCCGCGCCACCTGGACCATCATCGCCGACCACACCGACGCCCATACGCCGTCGGGCTTCCGGGATTTCCTCCAGGGCTTTGCCGATGAGGCGATGGGGAATGTGCAGGGGATGTTCCCCGAGGCATAACCTGCCCCAGGGTGGCCTTGAGAGAGCTGTGTAGGAGCTGTCGAGTGCAACGAGGCTGCGATCTTTTCCCCAGACACTTGAATCTCAAGCGAAAGATCAAAAGATCGCAGCCTTCGGCAGCTCCTACAGGGCACAGGCCAGCGGGACCAAGCCTGCGTGCCGGCGCCGTGTAGCTGTGTAGGAGCTGTGTAGGAGCTGTGTAGGAGCTGTCGAGTGCAACGAGGCTGCGATCTTTCCCCCAACACTTGAATCTCAAGCGAAAGATCAAAAGATCGCAGCCTTCGGCAGCTCCTACAGGGCACAGGCCAGCGGGACCAAGCCTGCGTGCCGGCGCCGTGGAGCTGTGTAGGAGCTGTGTAGGAGCTGTCGAGTGCAACGAGGCTGCGATCTTTCCCCCAACACTTGAATCTCAAGCGAAAGATCAAAAGATCGCAGCCTTCGGCAGCTCCTACAGGGCACAGGCCAGCGAGACCAAGCCTGCGTGCCGGCGCCGTGGAGCTGTGTGGAGCTGTGTGGAGCTGTGTAGGAGCTGTCGAGTGCAACGAGGCTGCGATCTTTCCCCCAGACACTTGAATCTCAAGCGAAAGATCAAAAGATCGCAGCCTTCGGCAGCGCCTACAGGGCACAGGCCAGCGGGACCAAGCTCCCTCGCCACAGGGGAGCGGGTCGGCTTGCGACTGGGTCAGATCTTGAAGCTGTCCACCAATTGCTTCAGACGGTTGGCCTGCTGCGACAAGGCATCGCAATCCTTCAGGGTTTCATTGAGGTTGGCCACGCTTTGCTGGTTCAGCAGGTTGATGTGGCTGACATCCATGTTGAGGGTTTCAACCACAGCAGTCTGCTCTTCGGTCGCCGCGGCCACCGACTGGTTCATGCCGTCGATCTCGCCGATACGCTGCGTCACGCTGACCAGTCGCAGGCCGGCCTGGTTGGCCACTTCCACGCTCTCTTCGCTGGACGTCTGGCTGGCGTTCATCGTGGACACCGCTTCACGGGAGCCAACCTGCAGCGATGTGATCATCTTGTGGATTTCTTCCGCCGACTCCTGAGTACGGTGCGCCAGGTTGCGTACTTCATCGGCCACCACCGCAAAACCACGGCCGGCTTCACCGGCACGGGCCGCTTCGATGGCCGCGTTCAGGGCCAGCAGGTTGGTTTGCTGGGAGATGCCCTTGATCACGTCCAGGATGTGGCCGATGTTGTCGGTGCTAGCGTTCAGGGTTTCGATCTGGGTGCACGAAAGGCTGATCTTCTGCGACAGCTCGGTCATGGCCTGGATGGTTTTTTCCACCACCTGGCGACCGTCGTCGGCCTGCTCGCTGGCGCCGCTGGCATGTTGCGAGGCATCGGCGGCATTGCGGGCGATTTCCTGGGTCGCGGCGCCCAACTGGTTGATGGCCGCGGCCACGCTGTTGGTGCGGGCGCTCTGCTCATCCGAGCCGACGAGCGAAGCGTTGGACGAGGTCATCACCCGTTGCGACAGGTCATGCACCTGGCGGGTGGCGGAAGACACTTCCGAGATCGACGCGTGAATCCGCTCCACGAACTGGTTGAACGAGCCACCCAACACCGCGAATTCATCCTTGCCCTGCACCACCAGGCGCCGGGTCAGGTCGCCTTCGCCCTGGGCGATGTCCTGCATGGCGCGGCCCATGGTGGTCAATGGACGCATCAGCACCTGGATCAGCAGGCTCAGCAGCACCGCAATGGCCGACACCGCGACAAACATCGCAATCAGCGCAGACGTACGGAACTGGCTCAACGGCGCGTAGGCCTTGGCCTTGTCGATCGACAAGCCGATGTACCACTCGGCGTTCGGCAGGCCGGTGATTGGGGTGAACGAAAGAATGCGGTCCTGCCCGTTCAGCTCAACCTCCTGGATACCCTTGCCGATGCGCACCGGGGTGCCGGGGTAGATGTCCTTGAGGTTTTTCATCACCTGGTCTTTATCCGGGCTGACGATCACCTGACCGTCGCCGCTGACCAGGAAGGCATGGCCGATGCCACCGAAATCCACGGAGTTGATGATTTTCACCAGGGTTTCCAGGCTCAGGTCGCCGCCCACCACGCCGAGCAGTTCGCCGTTGTGCTTCACCGGCAGGGCTACGGTCACCACCAGGCCACCCACCGCTGCCATATAAGGCGGGGTCAGCATGGTTTTATCGGCGGTCACCGCCTGTTTGTACCAAGGGCGCTGACGCGGGTCGTAGCCGTCAGGCATTTTGGCGTCCGGGCGCTGGGTGAAGACACCGTTGGCCTGGCCTACATAAGTGAACTGGAAGTTCGAGGTCAGTGCCGGCTGATCGACCAGCCCCGGCAGATCGGCCGCAGCGCCCTGGTGCGCGATGTTTTGCGCCAGGTTTTCCAACACCAGTATCCGGCCACTCATCCAGTTCTGGATGCTGCTGGCCGTCAGGTCGCCAGACTGCTCAATGGACGATTCAAGGCTGCTGCCAATGGTGTTGCGCTGCAAATAGTCGTTGTAAAGCGTGAACAGGGCAAAAGCCAGGACTACCACACCGGAGGCGGCCAGGAGGATTTTGTGACTGAACTTTAGATTCATCGATGAGGCTTCTTATGCAAGGAGTGGGGATGCATTCCAGGTTTGCAACGTTTCATGTAACAGCACGAGCGGTTGTCATTGCGCTCCACTTTGGTGCACGCATACCAGTCTGTCGGCATACCGGTACAAATAATTAGGGATTCGAAGAAATAGGCGACGAGAGGACACGGCGAGCGAACGGTGGTTGCAAATTCGCCGACGGCTGATGACAATGCGACCTATTATCATTTGTAACATCCAGGCCGTCGCGTCCATGTCATCTCCCGAGTTTGCAGTACAGGCGCTCTACAGCCGTCATCACGGCTGGCTCAATACGTGGCTGCGCACCCGGCTGGGCAACGCCGCCGATGCCGCGGACCTGGCCCAGGACACCTTCGTGCGCCTGTTGCAGCGTAGCGAACGCCTGGAACTTCGAGCCCCACGCGCCTTTTTGCGCACCATCGCCCAAGGCCTGGTGATCGACCATTGGCGTCGAGCAGAAATCGAACGCGCTTACCTGGAAACCATAGCTCACCTGCCGGAAGCCGAAACCCCTGGCGCTGAAGCCCAGGCCCTGATCCTGGAACTGCTCGAAGCGATTGCCAGGATGCTCGAAGGCCTCAAGCCAAAAGTGCGCAGGGCCTTTCTGTTGGCCCAGTGCGAAGGCCTGACTTACAAGCAGATTGCCGAACAGATGGGCATCTCGTTGCGCTCGGTGGAACGCTACGTCGCCGATGCGCTGTACCACTGCTATGTGCTGCGCTATGAACGCTGAGCCGGCGGATCACTTGCAGAGCCGACGCAACGGCCCGTCGCAACAGGTGGTCAGGCAGGCGATCAATTGGCTGCTGCGCCTGCGCAATCACACCTCTCACCCGACCCTGCGCCAACAGTGCGACACCTGGCGCGCCGCCCACCCGGAACACGAACTGGCCTGGCAACGGGTGCAAGCGCTGCACAGCGAATTGACCTCCAACCTGCGGGCATTGCCCGGTGCCCATGTTGCCCTGGATACCCTGGAAAACAGTGCCCAGCGCCTCAACCGGCGCCAGGCACTGAAGTTGTTGTCGGGCGTCGCACTGGTGGGCTGCGCGGCATGGCTGGGCAAGGACCTGGGCTGGCAGCCGTGGCGTGCCGATTTCGCCACCGGCACGGGTGAACGACGAGGTTTCCAACTGCCGGACGGCACGCGACTCGAGCTCAATACCCACAGCGCCGCCGACCTGGATTTCAGCGCCCGGCAGCGCCTGATTACCCTGGCTCGCGGCGAGATCAGGGTCACCTGTGGCCGCGACCCGGAGCGCCCGCTGCGGGTACGAGGCCGGCATGGTCTGTTCGAAGGGCTGGAGGGGCGCTTCGTCGTGCGCCAGGACAGCGACTGCACACGCTTGAGCGTCACCAGCGGCCGGGTGGTTATCCGTTCGCACCCAAACAGCGATGGCACGCCCCTCCAGGTCGAAGCCGGGCAAAGCTACCTGATCAGCGCATCGACAGCGACCCTGGCACCGCCGCTGGACATGGACGCAGGCGCCTGGGTCGACGGGCTGATCGTCACGCGCAACATGCGCCTGGAAGACTTTATCAACGAGGTAGGACGCTACCGCCCAGGCTATTTGAACTGCGCGGCGTCGATTGCCGACCTGCGCTTGTCGGGGGTTTTCCGCTTGGAGGACACCGACAAATTACTCGCCGTCCTGCCACGCACGCTCCCGGTGCAGCTCCGTTATCGAACCCGTTGGTGGATCACGGTGGAACGCCTGGCTTGATTTTTTTGGCGGGTTTCACGCCGGCGTCCGGCTAGGACAGTAAGCAACCCTTATCTGCCTTCGGCGACTGCAACGGAACCCACAATGACTGAGCGCGTACTTCCCAAGAACCCCTTCGGCCTCTCTGCGCAACCGGGCCTGTTGCGCCAGGCGATCCATGCCGCGCTGTTCTCCACGGCGCTGGGGGTCAGTGTCGTGCCGATGCTCGCGGTCGCCGCACAAAGCAGCGTGACCGCCGGCCCTCAGAGCTACAACATCACCCCCGGTCCACTGAGCGATGTACTGAATCAGTTCGCCCGCCAGGCAGGGATCACCCTGGCAAGCACGCCAGCGCAAACCGGCGGTGTCCAGTCCCCGGGGCTCAAGGGTCAATACTCGCCCGACCAGGCCCTGAGCCAGTTGCTCAGTGGCTCGGGACTGGTTGCCGTCAGCCAGGATGGCAGCAGCTACGTGCTGCAAACCCAGACCGTTGGCAGCACGCTGGAACTGCCGACCACCAACATCAAGGGCTTCGCCCTGGGTAACGCCCTGGGCAGCATGGAAGGCTACAACGCCACCCACAGCCAGATCGCCACCAAGACCAGTACCGCCCTGCGCGAAACGTCCCAGAGCGTGTCCGTGGTCACCCGCGAGCAAATGGACGATCAGGGCGCGCAAACCGTGTCCCAGGCCATGCGCTACACCCCTGGCGTGCTGACCAACCCCTACGGCGCGACCCACCGCTACGACTACGTGGCGATGCGCGGCTTCAACGACGGCTCGGTGGATAACATCTACCTCGACGGTCTCAAGTCCATGGGCGACAGCGGCACCTACAGTTCCATGCAGGTCGATCCGTATTTCCTGGAGCGGGTCGACATTCTCAAGGGCCCGTCCTCGGTGCTCTACGGCCGCAGTTCGCCCGGCGGCCTGGTGGCGCTCACCAGCAAGAAGCCGCAGTACGAGGCCTATCACCAGATCCATGCCACGGTCGGCACCCAGGGCCAACGCGGCATGGGTTTGGACTTTACCGGCCCCGTGGATGACGACAAACGCATCACCTATCGGTTGATCGGCCTGGCGGACAGCTCCGACACCCAGTTCGACCACAACAAGGAAAAACGCTTCGCCCTCGCGCCCACGGTGAACATCGATTTCAGCGAGGACACCTCGCTGACGCTGCAAGCCTACCTGCAACATGACCCCGACGGCGGCTACCACGGTGGCATGCCGGCCGACGGCACCTTGCATCAGCGCAACGGCCGGCGGATCTCCGAAAACTTCTTCGAAGGCGAACCGGGCGTCGACGGTTACGAGCGCGACCAACAGTCGTTCGGCTACCAATTCGAGCACCGTTTCAACGATGTCTTCACCGCCCGGCAGAACTTCCGTTACCTGGATTCCAAAGTCACCAACGATCAGGTCTACGCCTATGGCTGGACTACGCCCACCAGCAACGAGCTGAACCGCTATTACACCGGCGCCGAAGAAAAGCTCCATTCCTTCATCGTCGACAACATGCTGCAAGCCGAATTCTTCACCGGCGCGACCAAGCACACCGTACTGATGGGGGCTGACTACCAGCGGCGCAAAACCGTGGTCGACTGGACCAGCGGCAGCCTGGCGCCGATCAATGCCTTCGACCCGACCTACGGCAACTCGGCCATCACCTACTTCAGCCCCACCAGCTACCTGCGGCGCCTGGAGCAGACCGGTGTGTACCTGCAAGACCTGATCGAGATGGACAAATGGCGATTCTCCCTCGGCCTGCGCCAGGACTGGGTCGAGACCTCGGACGAAAACCGCATCGCCGAATTCGGCCGCCCACAAGGCACCGAGATCAACGACAAACGCACCAAGCTCACCGGCCGCGCCGGGGCGCTGTACCTGTTCGACAATGGCCTGGCGCCGTACATCAGCTACTCCGAGTCGTTCAACCCCAACTCCTACGCCGACAGCGCCGGCAACCCGCTGCCGCCCACCGATGGCAAGCAATGGGAACTGGGCCTGAAGTACCAGCCACCGGGCACCGATGACCTGTACACCGCCTCGCTGTTTCGCATCGACCAGGAAAACCTGGCAACCAAACTGCCCCAGGAAAACTTCTACCGCGCCGTCGGGGCCGTGCGCTCCCAGGGCCTGGAACTGGAAGCGCACCTGCAGTTGACCGAACAATTCAAAGTGCTGGGCAGCTACACCTTCACCGACATCGAATATTCGAAATCGATGATCAGCACCTTGAGCACCGCCACCGACATCATCGAAAACAAGGGCAACTCACCGACCCAGGCACCACGCCACATGGCGTCGGTCTGGGCTGACTACAAGTTCGACAGCGGCGCCCTCGACGGCCTGCGCCTGGGTGGCGGTGTGCGCTATGTCGGCTACAGCTGGGCCGATGCGGAGAACACCATGAAGGTGCCGTCCTACACGTTGTTCGACGCCTCGGTGGGGTATGACCTGGGCAAGGTCGGCTTGAAGGGCGTGGACGTGCGCCTGAACGCGAACAACCTGACCAACGAAACCTACGTCGCTTCGTGCGCCAGCCTGAGCTATTGCTACATGGGTGAAGAACGCAATGTGGCGGCGACGGTGAGTTACCAGTTCTAACCTGTTCCCGGTCTTGACGCATACCATTGTGGCGAGGGAGTCGCCGACGCTGCGCTGTCGCGCAGGGAACAGGTCTTGTGGCGAGGGGATTTATCCCCGCTGGGCTGCGCAGCGGCCCCCAACCAGACAACTCGGTGTGCCAGTAAGATCGAGGTCGTTGCTTTTGGGGCTGCTGCGCAGCCCAGCGGGGATAAATCCCCTCGCCACACGGGAATAGCGGTCCAACTGAGTCACATTGCAGTTTTTTGAAAAGCACTTTAAAAACATGGTGTTGCAATTTGTTCCATGAGAGCTTGCTCCCGCTGGGCTCTGTAGGAGCTGGCGAAGGCTCGGGCCGCGTTCGGACGATCTTTTGATCTTTCGCTTGGGATTCAAGTGTCTGGGGAAAGATCGCAGCCTCGTAGCACTCGACAGCTCCTACATAGGTCCTACACGGCTCTTACACAGCTCCTGCAGGACCGGCGGGAGCTTTCTCCCGCACCTCACCCTCTTCGCGCACAAACCGATTCGCCCGGCCAAACGTACCGACATCATTGAACCGCACACCCATCTCGCGCATCACCTTATGCGCCACCGGCACCGTCAATTGGCGAATGTAGAACGGCTCCTTCACCACGAAATGGTGAATACCGTGGCTGCTGCCGAAGTTGAAGCAGAACGCTTGCAACGGCCATAGCCACCAGGGGTTGAGCACCTGGGTCTGCTGGATGACATTGCCCGGGTCGATGTCGCCGTAGTAGTGCATGTTCGAGCTGATGAAGTGCAGGCAAAAGGTGCGCAGCACGTTCGGGCCGATGATCACCACCGCGGCGATGTCGATCACCTGCATCGTCGCCAGCGTGGTGGCCGACCAGTCAATCGACGTACCCAGCAGGCTGGCAATACCGTTGGCCCCGTGAAATCCCAGGAACACATACCAGGCGCCCCAGTGCAGCAACGCCAGTGGGAAATACACCTTCAGCGTGCGCTTGAGGATGCTGCGCTTGTGCGCCCCGCTCTTGGCCCGCAGCAGGCGGATGAAGGCCGACATCACGTTATCGCCGACCATCAGCAACCGCGCCAATCCCCAGGGTTCGCCGTTGGTGATGGCCCGTTCCTCCATGTCGGCCTCGCTGCCGGACACCTTGTGATGGTTGAGGTGCAGGTGGCGGCGGATCCACGGATTGATCGTGCTCGGCCGCGCCAGCCACACCAGGCCCATCATCAAATTGTGGGGCAGGCGCTGCTTGCGAAAATACATGCTGTGGATCAGGTCGTGTTCCAACTCGTGGGTCAGCGAAGCGAAAAACGCGTTGAGCAACAGGCACGCCCACCCGGCCAGGTAACCATTGATGTAGAGCAGCGCCGAACCGATCATCCCGGCCAGGGCGAACGCCAGGATGCCCGCGCCCAACGCATCCTGGTGGCGCAGGATCGGATAGCGCCGCCGCAACTCTTCGCCCCGGGCCAGGACCACCTGGCGAATATGGGCCGATCGTTGTTGTGCATTCAATCGCTCGGGGCTTGCGCAAGTGCCGTGCATGGCTTACATCCTCTGTTAGAGATGTGCTCATCCTGCCGGGCGTTGTCCCCTGGGGTGGTAGCCGTAAACGCCAACCTGTTGACCGCAAGCGCCAATCGTCATGACTGAACCGACTTCCCTCGCCAGCTGGACCCGCGCCCTGCGCAAACAGCTCGATGCGCTGGGCCTGGACAGCCATGCCCTGTGCGTAGAGGCCGGCCTCGACCCGCAATGGATGGACGACCCGAATGCCCGTTACCCGCTCTCGGCCACCACGCGCCTGTGGGCATTGGCCGTGCAGGCCAGCGGCGACCCGGCCATCGGCCTGCGGGTGTCGCGCTTCGTCAGCCCCACCACGTTTCATGCGCTGGGTTATGCCCTGGTGGCCAGCGGCAGCCTGCGGGAAGTATTCGAGCGGATCGTGCGCTATCACCCGGTGGTCAGCGATGCCTTGACCCTCCAGCTGATCCGCGCCGGGGACCGTTATCGCTTCAGCCTCGAGGTGCCGCCGGGCCGACCGGCGCCAGCCTTTGAAGCCATCGATGCGTTCGCAGCGATTTACGTGCGCACCTGCCGCAATCGCCTCGGCCGTGATTACGCACCGCTGGCGGTGTACCTGCGGCGCCCGGAACCCGCGGACCCCAGCCCCTGGCACAAGGTGTTCCGCTCGCCAGTGCATTTTGGCGCCGACCAGGATCGCCTGGAGTTCAACTTCGCCGACTTCGACAGCCACCTGGACGACGCCAACCCGGAACTGGCCGAACACAACGAAACCGTGCTCGAACGCACCCTCGCCCAGCTCAAGCCGCTGACCTGGGAGCGCAAGGTACGCGCGGCCATCGAGGCCCAACTGCCCGAAGGCGAACCCAGCGCCGAACGCATCGCCCAAGCCATGCACCTGAGCCTGCGCAGCCTGCAACGGCACCTGGCCGACGAAGGCTGCCGCTTCGACGCACTGCTCAACGAGTGCCGGGAGAATCTGGCGCTGCTGCATCTGCGTGATCCGAATTGCTCGCTGAGCGAAGTCAGTTATCTGCTGGGCTTTGCCGATGCCAGCAGCTTCAGCCGCGCCTTCAAGCGCTGGACCGGGATGACGCCGGGGCAGTTTCGGGATGGGTTGCGCTAGGGGCTTTGCAGCGCCTGGGCGGGCCCTATCGCCCAGACAATCCAAGACCCGTGACGAGGGCGCTTGCTCCCGCTCGACCCGTAGGAGCTGTCGAGCGGAGCGAGGCTGCGATCTTTCCCCTGACGCTTGAATCTCAAGCGAAAGATCAAAAGATCAAAAGATCGTCCGAACGCGGCCCGAGCCTTCGGCAGTTCCTACAGCGCAGGCCAGCGGGAGCAAGCTCGCGCCCACCTGTTTCAGGGCGTAGTCAACGCCCGCAACCGCTCGATGTCGACGATTTCTATCTCGCCATACCCCAGGTGAAGAATGCCCTGGGCCTGCAGGTCCTTGAGGATCTGGTTGGTGGTCTGGCGTGACAGCGCGAGCATCAGCGCCAGTTGTTCCTGGGGCAGTTGCAGGACCCGTCGGGCCGGTTCGATTTCGCCGTAGCCCTCGGCGATCATCAGCAGGCGGTAGGCCACGCGGGCCGGGGCGGGCATCAGGCTCAGGTGCTCAAGGTTGATGAAGGTCAGGCGCAGTTTGTGGCTCATCAATAATGCGAGATGCCGCCAGTAGATCGGCTGCTCTTGCAGCAATGCCAGCAACGGCGCCTGGGGCACGTGCAGCAGCGTACATTGACCGACGACCACCGCATCATGCGTGCGCGGCTGGCCATCGAACAGGCAGATTTCACCGAACCAGTGGGGCGCCTCCACCACGCTCAGCAGCGCCTCCTTGCCCTGTTCGTTCACTGCTCCAACACGCACCGCGCCTTCCAGCAGGGCATACAGCCCGCACGGTGGATCGCCGCGCTGGAACAGCCGATGACCCGGCGTCAGGCGGCGCACCCGCGCCATGCCCAGCAGACTATTCTGAAACTCAGCAGGCAGATGGCTGTACCAGTGGCCGGCCATCAGGTGTGAGTGCCAGGGATGCGAATTCATGGGAACTCCGGGACAAGTGTCGGCTAACTGACAGAACGCCTTGTGGTACCTGGGCATCATGCAAGCATCACCTCAGGAGGAACAACAATGAAAAGCCTCGTCGATCATCTCAGTCAATACGCCGCCTATCATCGCGACCCGCGCAACATCGCCAGCCATTTCATCGGCATTCCGCTGATCTTCGTCGCCGTCGCCGTGCTGCTGTCACGGCCCGGCTGGCCCGTGGGTGCGGTCCTGGTGTCGCCGGCGCTGCTGGTGGCCGTGGCCAGTGCCTGGTTCTACTTGCGCCTGGAGTTGCGCCTGGGGGTGCTGATGACGGTGTTGCTGGGCCTGGCGCTATGGCTGGGCCAGGTGCTCGCCGCGCAAAGCACCTGGGTATGGCTGGGCAGTGGCCTGGGGATGTTCGTGGTGGGTTGGGTGATCCAGTTTGTCGGCCACTATTACGAAGGCCGCAAGCCGGCGTTCGTCGACGACCTCACCGGGCTGATTGTCGGGCCGCTGTTTGTGGTGGTGGAGGCAGGCTTTCTGCTGGGGCTTCGCGGCGAACTGAAGCGGGCCATCGAAGAGCGCGTCGGGCCCGTAGCCTTGCGCCACCAGCGCTCGGTCGCCTGAACACAACGCACCACCAGCCTCCCCCTGTTGGAGCGAACCTGTGGGAATGAACTTGTGGGAATGAACTTGTGGGAATGAACTTGTGGGAATGAACTTGTGGGAATGAACTTGTGGGAATGAACTTGTGGGAGCAAGGCTTGCCCGCGATAGCATCGCCTCGGTCTATAAGCTACACCGAGGTGTTTGCATCGCGGGCAAGCCTTGCTCCCACAGGTTCGCTCCCACAGGGTGTTGGACCATTACCACTCAAGCGTTACAGCGCACCAAACTCGACCCGTATCGTCAGCGCGCCGGTGTTATCTTTCAAGCCAGACCCGTGCTGCCCGGTCAGGTCATCGTTGATGCACAGTTGCAGTTCCCCTTGCTCGTTGCCCGGAACCTGTCCCAGATCACCCACCAGGAACGGCTTGCCACCATTGCCCACGCGACCGATCAAGGCGCCTTCGGCGGCACCGGGCAAGGCATAGCTGCTGTAGTCGATGTGCCTCGAACCGCCATTTCCATCGACATTGCCGCCCTGCGGGCTGGCACACCAGAGCCCGCTGACGTAGCGAACCAGGCGCGGGACCAACCCGTTGACCTGCACGCCGGTGCCCTGCCAGGCGATGGTGGATTGGACCTGCATCGTCACCGCCTTCAGGTCGTTGGCCACAGTGTCCCCGGCCTGGAACGACAGCGCTGCAATCGTCAGGCTCGGGTTCGAAGTGCCGGTGCTGGGAAAGACGCCGTCGCCCACCAGGAACAGGTTCTTGTGGTCCCAACTGCGCTGGTCCTTGTCCACCACCGACTTGGCCGGATCATCGCCCATGCGATAGGTGCCCATCAGGTGCCCGGCGCCCTGGAAGCTGTAATCCTCTTCTTTGTACCTGAAAGTCCCTTGGCCAATCGGCACCGTCAGCTCCACGGCACCAAGCAGGTCCTTGATGATATGGCTCGCCAGTATCTTCGCCTGCCTGAAACCTTCCTTGGTGTAATCGGACAGGTCGTAGTGGATTTCCGGCCGGAGAATGCCGAGCCCGTCCGTGAGTTTGTCCGTCGAGGGCACGATGTAGCTATTGGACCGGTCGGGATCCTTCTCTACCTGCTCCACCAAAAAGCCGATCCGAAACTGGCGGATGAACAAATCGTTGAGCCGTTGAATCAGCGCCGTGCCGTAAAGCGCCTCAGTGGGCGGCGGCGGGTTCTCTTTCGATGGCAACGGGTTGGTGCAGCTTTTGTTCTTCCCCTCGATAAAATCGGCCACGGTGACGTAAGGGTCGCCCACCGGCCAGTTCCAGCCCTCGTTGCCGATTTCGATGCGCCACGCCGCTCGCTGGCTGCGAAAATCGCCGTCACGCAGGCTCTCGATGCCCGCCGTGGACACCGGGCCCCTGTACGGAAATACCGTCTTGCCTTCCGGCATCAGCCCCCATGCCAGGTAAATCGGGTGGTCGGACAAACTGCGTCCCACTTGCCCACTGCTGTTGGCCACGCCATCGGGCCAGGCCGGGGTCTTGGAATTGAGCAACAATTTAGGGGTTTCGATGGCATGGGCCGCGATCACGTAACGCTGCCCGATGGCCACGCCAGTGCCCGTCTGCGGCCCCTCGCCAAGCTGGTATTGAATGAATTCGATACCATTGATGTTCTTGTCCGGGCCCACGGTCACTTTGCTGGCCACGGTCCGGTACATGACCCGGACCTTGCCGGTGTTCAGGGCCTTGTTCAGGGTCACCGTCGCGTCGTACTTGGCCTGGATCGGGCAGATCGGCGTGCAGTTGGTATTGCCGGCACACACCCGGCGCCCGGCGTAGGGCTGGGAGTTGCGTCCAGCCGGGGTCGGGCTGACCACCAGCGGCAAACCGTCGAACGCCTGCCCGGTCACGGCGCTGACAAAACTGCCATCGACCAACGACAACGGAATGCTGTGCATCGGGAATGAATAACCCTCGGGAAAGGTCATGCCCAGGTAGGCCTGGTCGGCGACATTGGCCGACACGCCGATTTCCGCCTCGGCCCGGCAATAAGCGCTTTGCAGATCGTCGTAACCGATCGGCCAATCCACCCCGACGCCGTACTTGCTCTTGAGGCGAAAATCGTTCGGCACCATGCGCAGGCACGTCCCGACCCAATGCCAGGTCGTGCCGCCGCCCACCCGTTCATAGGTGCTGTTGAAGGGCAGCGGGCCCTTCTGCACCAGGTAGCTGGTTTTCGGCTCTTTCCAGCCAAGGATCAGGTCGGCGATGGTCGCCCGAGGGGCATTTTCCTTGCTCGGGTCACGCGGCGAGTCCAGGGACGACACCGGAGGATAAGGGGACTCCGGGGTTTTCAAGGTGGCCGTGTAGAAGCGTTCCAGATATTGCGCGCGGTTGGCCGGGATCTCCGGGCCCGATTCGAGCACCAGCACATCCACGCCCGCCATGGCCAACTGATAAGCGATGATGCTGCCCGCCAGCCCCGCGCCAACGATGATCACCTCGGCTTGTTCGGTACTCATGACGAAGCTCCTTGCCCGTTGGCGGGCACGCCAGTGTAGTCCTCAAGGCTCGGTGGCGTGGTGTTCCAATAGCCGAAAAACATCTCGCTGTAGCCCATGGGATGGGCCTGGGCGATTTTCCAGGCCCAGCTCTGGATGTACGCCTGGTCGGACACCACCGTCGAATCGGTCGATTTGTAGCTGCCGGTGGCATAGGGCTGATACCAGACCCCCAGCAACCACAGCTTCATGATCGAACGCGCGGCTTGGGCCGCTTGCGTGACGGCCGGTCGCGATCCGTCCATCAGCACCGCCTTGGCGATCTGGTCGGGCGGCATGTGGTCGGCCACCAGCGTGGCGTACTGAGTCAGCAGCGCGTTGAGCACCTCAGGGGTGATACGCGGGGTGATGAATGCGAGAAAAGTCGGCGGCAAACCCACCTGGTCGATCGCCGGTGCCAGCCGATCGGTAGGAATGCCGG
The DNA here is from genome assembly GCF_056521845.1 of Pseudomonas sp. PF05. NCBI lineage: Bacteria > Pseudomonadati > Pseudomonadota > Gammaproteobacteria > Pseudomonadales > Pseudomonadaceae > Pseudomonas > Pseudomonas sp. PF05. The sequence continues at coordinate 30,584 of NZ_JBWLPW010000025.1, forward strand.
TCAAGGCCGATGACAGGCCTACAAAATTGTCCAGATCACTGCTCATGGTTGACTCCTTGTCCGCCAGTGGACTGTGCGCGTTCGAGCAAATAGGTGAAATCCGCGAAGCTGGTACGCGGGGACTCGGTGACATGGGTGGCCGCATTGCCATGGCAGGCCATGCAACTGGAAGACGCCTGGGGCACCGTGCCTTGGATGTAGGTCTCCAGCGTGGCGTTGGCCAGGAACAACGGCGCGGGGCTGCCCAGCGGGTTGGCGGCCGATACCTGGCAGTTCTTGGGTGGGTCTGACGGCCACTGGGTGCTGATCAGTTGATAGTTCGCCCAGACGCTCTGCGGGTTCACCGTACGCAGCAGGCTTTGATACGTAGCGTTCAGTTTTTTGGTGGCCTCGGTCAGCGGCACGTCCCGCACGATTTGCGAGGGCGTCGCCTTCACGGCCGGGTTCCATGGCCGTGGCGGCGGCTGGTTGATGTCGCTGTTGCTGGCAGCGTTATAGAACAGATAAGGCCCCGTCCGCTGGGCAACAGGCGTGGTTTTTTCCGGCACGTTTTTCACATGCTCAAAGGTTGACCAGACCCATTGCGCGGCGCTGGCAGTCTTATGGACCATGTGCAACCCCACCAACCCGACCGGCTCGGACACGCATGACTCCTCGACGATCGGCCCATGGCTCGGATCGTTGTTGCCCGGGGTGTAGACCAGCGCATCGACAGTGTGAAAATCCTGCCGGTTGTCGTTGGGGCCCAACACTTTCCACGACGCCTTCACCATCACCGCACCGACCTGTTGGGTCTTGGTGGAACCACAGCTGAACGCCACGGCGTTGGTCGGCTTGGCGGCGAAAAACTTCTGCTGCCCTTCGATGCTGTACAGGCCGTTGTCGACGATACCGTTGAACATCGATTGGTTGACCACGATTTCGTTGCGCGTGTAAGTGCCGTTCTGGTCCACCAGCGGGCCGCTCTCGAAGGGCTGGATAAATTCATCCAGCACATCGGGCACCTTGCCCATCTGCTGCAACAGGCGACCGGGCTTGAGCGACTTGCACGCCTCAGGCAGGGTCGCCGGGGCGTTCCAGGGCAGCGGGGCCTGGCCCTTGGCCCGGAAAATCTGGTAGCTCTCTTTCCAGCTTTCCCACACGGTGGCGCCATCCTGCTTGCCGATGGAGGTGCCGGTATTGGGCTCGCCGTTATCCAGCGCTGGCCAGTTCAGGGCAATGAAGGTCTGCCACGACAAGTCATCGAAATTGGCTTGCAGGCTGACCAGTGAAACGGGCTTGGTTACCGTGACATCGAAGGGTATCTGGGGGGACAACGAGGGGGAGGCGCTGGCGGTCGGGGCCAGCAAGACGCTTAACAATGCACAGCCAAGCGGGCCATGCCGACTGACTTCCATTCTCATACTCATCTCCTTGGCATCAGGCGCCAGGAGATCACACCGGTCCGTCATTGGACTCTTACTGCCTCCTGGCAAGTCAGAGTCTAGGTAGGGTTTGAGATGGGAAAAGGTGTTGCAGTAGAACCAATCGAAGCAAGGTTGGGTGGGGTTATTCAGATTCGGATCGGTGTCAGTGGGGACGCCATCGCGAGCAAGCTCCCACAATGGATCTCCATATGTTCACAAAATATGTGTTCACTGAAGCTCTACTGTGGGAGCGAGCTTGCTCGCGATGCTTTTTGCTTTAGAGGTTGGCAACTTTCTGCCAGACCTTCGGCTTGAAGAACAACGTCTCGCCCTTCGCCAGGCCCACCAGGCTGTCGTGATCCTTCACCACTTGCGCTTCGATCAGTTCGCTCTGGCCTTCCACCTTCAGGGTCACCCGGGTGGTGGCGCCGAGCGGACGGATGTCGCGCACTTCGGCGGCATGGTGGTCGTCCAGCTCCGAACGCGACAGCGAAACTTCGTGAGGGCGGAACAGAACATGCCGGTCCTCACCCAAGTGCAGGCGGTTCGAATCGCCGAGGAAGTGATACACAAAGTCGCTGGCCGGGTTTTCGTAGACCTCGCCAGGTGAGCCGATCTGCTCGATCACGCCTTTGTTCATCACCACGATCCGGTCGGCGACTTCCATGGCCTCTTCCTGGTCGTGGGTCACGAACACCGAGGTCAGGTTGATGTCTTCGTGCAGCCGCGCCAGCCAGCGGCGCAGTTCCTTGCGGACCTTGGCGTCGAGGGCGCCGAACGGTTCATCCAGCAGCAACACCTTGGGCTCCACCGCCAGGGCGCGGGCCAGTGCGATACGCTGGCGCTGGCCGCCAGACAGTTGCTCCGGGTAGCGGTCGGCGAGCCAATCCAGTTGCACCATGTTCAACAGCTCATGGACCTTGGTCGCGATCTGGCTTTCGTTCGGACGCTGGTGCTTGGGCTTCATGCGCAAGCCGAAGGCGACGTTGTCGAACACCGTCATGTGGCGGAACAAGGCGTAGTGCTGGAACACGAAACCGACGTTGCGATCGCGTACGTCGTGGCCGGACACGTCCTCGCCGTGGAACACGATGTTGCCTTGGTCCGGGGTTTCGAGGCCGGCGATGATCCGAAGCAGCGTGGTCTTGCCGCAGCCCGACGGGCCCAGCAGCGCCACCAGCTCGCCGCTCTGGATGTCCAGGCTGATGTCGTCCAGGGCCTTGAAGGCGTGGAAATTCTTGCTGACGTTACGAACTTCGATCGACATGACTTATTCCTCCGCGGCGCTGGCGCGCAGGCGGTTGATTCGGTTTTCGCTCCACTGCTTGAGCAGCAGGATCAAGAGCGCCAGGATCAGCAACAGGCTCGCCACAGCGAACGCGGCCACGTGGTTGTATTCGTTGTAGAGGATCTCGACGTGCAGCGGCAGGGTGTTGGTCACCCCGCGAATGTGCCCGGACACCACCGACACCGCACCGAACTCACCCATGGCCCGGGCGGTACACAGCACCACGCCGTAGATCAGGCCCCACTTGATGTTCGGCACGGTGATATGCCAGAACATCTGCCAGCCATTGGCGCCCAGCAGGCGCGCGGCCTCCTCTTCCTGGGTGCCTTGTTCTTGCATCAGCGGGATCAGTTCCCGGGCCACGAACGGTACGGTGACGAAGATGGTCGCCAGCACGATGCCCGGCAGCGCGAACACGATCTGGATGTCATGATCCGACAGCCACGGCCCGAACAAGCCCTGGGCACCGAACATCAGCACGTAGACCAGGCCGGCGATCACCGGCGACACCGAGAACGGCAGGTCGATGAGCGTCACCAGCATGCTCTTGCCACGGAATGAATATTTGCTCACGCACCACGCGGCACTGACGCCGAACACCAGGTTCAGCGGCACCGAGATCAGCACGGCAACCACCGTGAGCTTCAACGCCGACAGTGCATCGGGCTCGAAGATCGCCGTGAAGAACGCCCCCAGCCCGAGCTTCAGGCCCTGGGACACCACGATGAACAACGGCAACAGCAGAAACAGCGCAAAAATCAGCCAGCCGAGGCCGATCAACACGCGCCGCGACGTTGCACTGCCGCGACGGGCAGCGTTGGTGGAGGCCGCGCAAATAGACGATTGGGACATGTTCGCGCCTCCTTAAGGGGTTTCGATGCGCCGCTGCAGCAGGTTGATCAGCAGCAACAGGACGAAGGAAACCACCAGCATCAGCACGCCGATGGAGGTGGCGCCGGTGTAGTCGTATTGGTCGAGCTTGACCATGATCAGCAGCGGCAGGATCTCGGTTTTCATCGGCATGTTGCCGGCGATGAAAATCACCGAACCGTACTCGCCCACGCCACGGGCAAAAGCCAGGGCGAAACCGGTCAACCAGGCCGGCAACAACGCCGGCACGAGGATGTGGCGGAACACCTGCCACGGCTTGGCGCCCAGGCAAGCGGCGGCTTCTTCGACTTCACGGGGAATATCGGCCAGCACCGGCTGCACCGTGCGCACCACGAACGGCAGCGTCACGAAGGTCAGCGCCAGGGTAATGCCCAGCGGCGTATAAGCGATCTTGAAGCCCAGGTCAGTGGCGAACTGGCCGACCAGGCCGGTCGGCGCATACAACGCCGTCAGCGCAATACCGGCCACGGCGGTGGGCAGGGCGAATGGCAGGTCGATCATCGCGTCGATGATCTTGCGGCCGGGGAACGTATAGCGCACCAGCACCCAGGCCAACAGCGTACCGATCACACCGTTGATGATGGCGGCGAACAGCGCGGTGCCGAAACTGAGTTTCAAGGCCGCCAGCACCCGCGGCGCCGAAATGATCGCCCAGAATTGTTCCCAGGTGAGTTGAGCGGCATGCACGAACATGGCCGCCAGGGGTATGAGCACAATCAGACTGAGGTACACCAGGGTGTAGCCCAGCGTCAGCCCGAAGCCGGGTATGACGGGGGATATGCGACGCGACATAAAGGTCCTTGGTTAAAAACACTAAACATGGAAGCAAACCTTGCTCCCACAAAATCCTCTCACCACACATTCGGTGTCCGGCTTTAGCTTTGTTTCAGCTCACTGCGCCTGATATATCTGGTCGAACACACCGCCATCGTTGAAGAATTTCGGCTGGGCGCTTTTCCAGCCGCCGAAGTCCTTGTCGATGGTCACCAGGTCCAGCTTTGGAAACTGCCGGGCGTACTTGGCGGCCACGTCCTTGTCCCGTGGACGATAGAAGTTCTTCGCGGCGATTTCCTGGCCGGCCGGGCTGTACAGGTGCTTGAGGTAGGCTTCGGCGATCTCCAGGTTGCCCTTTTTCTCGGCATTCTTGTCCACCACCGCCACGGGCGGTTCGGCGAGGATCGACAGCGACGGCACGACGATGTCGAACTTGTCCGCGCCGCCGTCCTCTTTCAGCGCCAGGAAGGCTTCGTTTTCCCAGGCCAGCAACACGTCGCCCTGACCGTTGTTGACGAAGGTAATGGTCGAGCCACGGGCGCCGGTGTCGAGGATCGGCACGCGCTTGAACAACGCCTGCACGTATTGCTTGGCCTTGGCTTCGTCGCCCCCGTTGGCCTTCAGGCCGTAGGCCCAGGCGGCGAGGAAGTTCCAGCGCGCACCGCCGGAAGTCTTCGGGTTCGGGGTGATGACCGACACGTCATTCTTGATCAGGTCGCCCCAATCCTTGATGCCCTTGGGATTGCCCTTGCGCACCAGGAACACGATGGTGGACGTGTAGGGCGTGCTGGCTTCCGGCAGGCGTGTTTGCCAGTCGGTCGGCAGGGACTTGCCCAGCTTGGCGATTTCATCGATGTCGCCGGCCAGGGCCAGGGTCACCACATCGGCCCGCAGACCATCGATCACCGCCCGACCTTGCTTGCCCGAACCACCGTGGGACTGCTGGATCTTCACGCTGTCGTCCGGGTGCGTTTTCTTCCAGAAACTGGCGAATTCGGCGTTGTAATCCTGATACAGCTCGCGGGTCGGGTCGTAGGACACATTGAGCAGCTCGTAATCCTTGGCGACGGCGGAACCTGCAAAAACACCACTGGCCAGCGCGGCCAGGGCATAACGACGAATGAACGACATGGTGAAAGCTCCTGGAATTCTGGTTTTTATGGCTTCGAAATCGTTGTGGTCCTGAAAAGATCGCAGCCTTCGGCAGCTCCTACGCCTAGCCCCCAGTAGGAGCTGCCGAAGGCTGCGATCTTTTTGGCTTTCTCAAGACGGCTTATGACTGGGTTGTTGCAGCCGGAATTTTTCCTTGCGTTCGATCTGGACCACCTGTGCGTTGTGCACGGTGATTTCCACCGCCCCAAAACGCAGATCGCGCAACGCGCTCTGGATCTCGCGCAAGATGGTTGCTTCGTCCTGGCCGTCAACGCTACGTAGAGATGCGCTCATGCTGCTGCTCCTTGAATGAATACCTGGCAGTGGGCGGCACTGCTTGCGGCGTGGGAGCAATACTAGATAAGCGCGGATATTCTTAAAAAGACTATTTGAGAATTTTTATATAACCAAAATAGCAACAAGTAGCCGACGTCCTACGAAAGTGGTGATTGGGGGCTTTTCCCTGCCAAACCCTCGGATATTTCCTTCAAAACGCCGGGCTGTTCATGAACTAGGCACCCTGGTTTTGCACCGCTAACCTTGGTTCGTCATCGCAAAAAACGGTGACACGGACGTGCAAGTCCGGATTGGTACGCAATTGATCATGGCTATTGACCGAGCATTTTTTTATGCTCGCGTCCGTTATGGCAATTGTGCGTGGGAGACCTTCGGGTCTGCCGGCGGTACCGGACCGGTCTTGCACACCTACGCACAGTTGCCACCTCTTCGAATGCAAGCGAAAGGATGTCGACCCCAACTCTGGTACATAAAGTATGGTCAAGCATTCACCGAATCCGCCGCAAAGCGGCCACAAATCCCGCGTCCAAGCGCAGGAAGAAAAAAAGCTCGATGACGCCGCCACCCGCGCCCTCGACTACTACCTCAAACCCAAGCCCGCCTCACCGCCCGAACCCGATAAAAACCAACTCTTCATCGTGTCCCCCCACATCGACACCGAAACCCTGCTCGCCAACGCCTCCGAAGACCTACTGTCCATCAGCACCATCGCCGCCGACCTGGCTGACGACGTCGATGACTCACGCCGCTGCGTCGCCCTGGCGATCAGCCGTATGGCCGATGGGGTGCAGTTGTTGGTCGAGCGGGCGTTGGATCATTTGGAAACCAAGGAGATGGCGGCGCCTGGGGCCAAGGTGTAACGCTTGCATTGATGCAGGCTGGGCTGACGCCATCGCGAGCAAGCTTTGCTCCCACAGGTCCTGCTCCAACAGATCTGACGGGTGTACGACCGGGAGAGCCAGGTCGGCTGTCAGGCCGCCTCGCGAGCAAGCTTTGCTCCCACAGGTCCTGCTCAAACAGATCTGACGGGTGTACGACCGGGAGAGCCAGGCCGGCTACTAGGCCGCCTCGCGAGCAAGCTTTGCTCCCACAGATCCTGCTCGAACAGAGCTGATGGGTGTACGACCGGAAGAGCCAGGTCGGCTACTAGGCCGCCTCGCGAGCAAGCTTTGCTCCCACAGGTCCTGCTCAAACAGATCTGACGGGTGTACGACCGGGCGAGCCAGGCCGGCTACTAGGCCGCCTCGCGGTGGACGTTGATCTCGGGCGCCCCGTTAACCACGATGGCCGAACGCAGGCATTGTGGAGTGGGCATCCCGGCATGGATGCCGGGATAGCCGCGCTGGGCCATGGATGGCCCTTCGCGGCGGGCCCACGGAGCAATGCCGGAGTGAGGGCATGCCGAGCCCTAGCGAGGCACCGAGTGGTGGGGCAAGAGCGTTTTGCTTACTTTTGCGCTCTTCAAAAGTGAGCCGCCGTAAGGGCGGAACCGTCAGCAGCCGTTACCGCAGCAACGGATATGTACTCGACCAATACCCCTGACGATCAAGCAATAACCGGCGCCCGATCCCAATCCAACAGCGCCGCCGCCACGGGCCGGCCAAACCAGTAACCCTGCCCCAGCTCACAAGCCTGGCCAAGCAAAAATGCCGCCTGCTCACGCTGCTCGATGCCCTCGGCGTGCACCTGCATACCCATGCTATGGGCCAGGGCAATGATCACCCGGACGATCGCCGCATCATCCTCATCCCACGGCAACCCCGCGACAAAACCCTGGTCGATCTTGAGCTTCTGCACCGGCAAACGCTTGAGCCGCAGCAGCGACGAATAACCCGTGCCAAAATCATCGATGGCCAGGCGCACGCCCAACTCTCGCAGGCGATGCATCTGCTCCAGCGCCACTTCCGGGTCTTCCATCACCGCGCTTTCCGTCACTTCCAGTTCCAGGCAGGCCGGATCCAGGCCCGTGTCGTGCAACACCTGGGCGACCTGCTCATACAACTCGCGACGGGCAAACAACCGACTCGAAACGTTGACGGCAACAAACGACAGCGCCACGCCGGCCTGCTGCCACTGGCACATCTGCCGGCAGGCCTGGTCCATGACCCAGGCGTCGACCTGGGCAATCAGGCCGGTACGCTCAGCGATGGGAATGAACTCAGCCGGCGACACCAGCCCTCGCGTGGGGTGCTCCCATCGCACCAGCGCCTCGACCCCGATCAGACGACTGGTCGCCAGGTCGTGGACCGGCTGATAGTGAACGCGCAACTCCTGCTGCTGCAGCGCCCGACGCAGTTCGGAGGCAATCTCGACCCGCTGCTGGGCGTGGGCCGTGAGTTCTTCGGTGTACAAGGCGTAGCCGTCGCGTCCGGCGCTCTTGGCCTTGAACAACGCCGAATCGGCATTGCGCAGCAACTGCCCGGCGCTCAGAGCATCGCCGGGAAACAGGCTGATGCCGATGCTGGCATTGATGAACAATGCGTGGTCATCGAACCGCAGGGGCTCTTTCAACGCGTCGAGGATGCGCCGGGCCAACGCCGCGGCCTGGCCTGGCTGCGAGCAATTTTCCACCAGCACCGCAAATTCGTCGCCCCCCAACCGGGCCAGGGTCACCCCCGGCGTAAAAAGCCCACGGAACCGCTCGGCCACGCCTTTGAGCAACTCATCGCCGACGTTGTGACCCAGGCTGTCATTGATGTTCTTGAAGTGATCCAGGTCCAGCAGCAACAGGGCGCAGCCACGCTTGTGCAACTGCGCCGACGCCAGGGCCTGCTCGGTGCGATCGGAAAACAGCAGGCGGTTGGGCAAGCCTGTCAACGGGTCGTGATGGGCCAGGTAGGCCAGTTCGTGCTCGGAGTCCTTGATGGCGCTGATGTCGGAAAACACTGCGACATAATGGCTGACTTGGTCGTTATCGTCGCGAATGACGCGTATCGTCTGCCATTGCGGGTAGATCTCTCCACTTTTACGCCGGTTCCAGATCTCGCCGCTCCATTCGCCCTGGCTGGCCAGGGAGGCAAACATGTCGCGATAGAACTCCGGCCCATGGCGACCGGACTTGAACAGGTTGGGGCGCTGGCCCAGCACTTCGTCCCGTACATAACCGGTGATCGCGATGAAGGCCCGGTTCACGTGCACGATCAGGCCGTTGCGGTCCGTTACCAACACCCCTTCACGGGTGCAATCGAAGACGGCGGCAGCCTGGCGCAGGCGCTCTCGATCGGCGCCAGGCTCGGCCTTGCCGAAAAAACGCGAGATCCGCGCTCGCGCCAGGAAGACCAACCCGGCGCTGAGCAGGATCCAGGCATAACCGTTGATCAATAACCAATGCTGCCTGTCGGAAAATTGATCGAAGAAACTGCTCGATAAATAACCAATCAGTTGCAGCCATATGACTGACAGCACGAGGTAAAGCAGCGCTACGCGCATGGCACTGCGTTGATAGGCGGTCATTCAGCCATCCATGTCCCTACAAAGAGGTAGGGATTATAGAGGAAGAAACATCCAGCCACTCTTATCTGAAAGGCCGACTGGTTTTATCTGTAGGTCTGGGGATAATGCAACAGCAGTTTCTATTTTTATCGAGGGCCCTACAGCCTATGTGGTACGAAGGTTTTCTTGGTTTGTCGGCCTGGTCACTGGTGGCAGTCACCCTGCTGATGACCCACGTCACGATCATTGCCGTCACGGTCTACCTGCACCGTTATTCGGCGCATCGCTCCTTGGAGCTCAACGCTGGCCTCAAACATTTCTTCCGTTTCTGGCTGTGGCTGACCACAGCGCAGAACACCCGCGAGTGGACCGCCATCCACCGCAAGCACCACGCCAAATGCGAAACCGTCGACGACCCCCACAGCCCGGTCATAAAAGGCTTGTCCACCGTGCTGCGCAAAGGCGCCGAGCTGTATCGCGCCGAGGCGGAAAATCCGGAAACCTTGCGCATCTACGGCAAGAACTGCCCCGACGACTGGATCGAGCGCAACCTCTACAGCCGCTTCCCGCTAGTGGGCGTGGCGATCATGGGCATCATCGACCTGCTGCTGTTCGGCACCATCGGCATCACCATCTGGGCCATCCAGATGATGTGGATTCCCGTGTGGGCCGCCGGCGTGGTCAATGGCCTGGGCCATGCCGTGGGCTACCGCAACTTCGAATGCCGCGACGCAGCGACCAACCTGGTGCCCTGGGGCATCCTGATCGGCGGCGAAGAACTGCACAACAACCACCACACCTACCCCAACTCGGCCAAGCTGTCGGTACGCAAATGGGAGTTCGACCTGGGCTGGGCCTGGATCCGGGTGTTCAGTGTCCTGCGCCTGGCCAAGGTCCAGCGGGTTGCGCCGATCGCCCACCGGGTCGAAGGCAAGGGCCACCTGGACATGGACACGGCCATGGCGATTCTCAACAACCGTTTCCAGATCATGGCGCAGTACCGCCGGCTGGTCATCGCGCCGCTGGTCAAGCAGGAACTGGAGAAGGTCGATCACTCGGTGCGTCACCAGTTCCACCGGGCCAAACGCCTGCTCTCGCGGGAAACCAGCCTGCTGGACGACCGTCACCACGTGCGCATCCAGAACATGCTCGAACACAGCCAGGCGCTGAAGGTGATCTACGAGAAACGCCTGGCCTTGCAGCAGATCTGGGTCAAGACCAGCAGCAACGGCCACGACATGCTCGCCGCCATCAAGGAATGGGTCCACGAGGCCGAGGCCAGCGGCATCCAGTCCCTGCGGGACTTCGCCGACCAGCTCAAGACCTACTCGCTACGGCCTGCCACGGCCTGACAATGCAACTCCATGGCAAAGGCTTGCGCGGGGCTCTGTAGGAGCTGCCGAAGGCTGCGATCTGTTGATCTTTTGATCTTTCGCTTGAGATTCAAGCGTCAGGGGAAAGATCGCAGCCTCGCTCCGCTCGACAGCTCCTACAGGCCCGGCGGGAGCAATCTCTGGCCACAGGGTCAACCCCATACTTTGACTCGCCAAATCCCCCGCCCTTCGTCGCCTGAAAAGGAACTTCGCCCCAAATCCCCTATCTCAAAGAGCACTTCGCCATCCAGGCGGGTTTTGGAGAAAGCGCGTGCGAACCAACAGCAGTGCATGCTCTTTGAGATTTGTGCCGATGGTCGACAAGAACCTACAGGATTACTCCCTACCTCATTGGCCCGAGGCAGCCCAGACGCTCATGGCGCTGATGCATGCCCAGGGCGAAGTGGCGCGCCTGAGCGAGCGTGAGCAGCTGTTCAGCTCGTTGCTGGTCAGCGTCAATGCCGTGCTGTGGGCATTCAACTGGGAAACCCGGCAGGTGCTGTATGTCAGCCCCGCCTACGAGCGGATCTTCGGCCGCCCCGCCGGTCTGGTCCTGGCTGACTTCAACGAATGGCGCGACGCAATCTACCCCGACGACCTGGAGTATGCCGAGCGCAGCCTGGCCGAGGTATTGGTCAAGGGCGCCGTCGAAGACCGTGAATACCGCATCATCGCCGGCGACGGCCAGGTCCGCTGGCTGAGCGACAAATGCTTCATCAACCGCAAGGCCGAGCCAGGGCAACCGGTGATTGTGGTGGGCATTGCCGAAGACATCACCGAAAAGAAGCTGCTGGAAAGCGAACTGCAGCGTCTGGCGACCACCGACGTGCTGACCCAAAGCAGCAATCGCCGGCATTTTTTCGAATGCGCCCACCGTGAGTTCGAGCAGGCACGGCTACAAGGGATGCCCATGGCGTTCCTGTTGCTGGACATCGATGACTTCAAGGTGATCAACGACACCTACGGCCATCAGGAAGGCGATACCGTGCTGCAGAGAATCGCCGAAAGCGGGCGGTCCGTGCTCCGGCGCGGCGACCTGTTCGGGCGGATTGGTGGTGAAGAGTTCGCTGCGGTGTTCCCCGGCTGCGCCCCCGACATGGCATTGCAAGTGGCCGAGCGGCTGCAACGGGAAATCCAGCGCTTGATGTTTCGCTGCGGCGAGCAGAGCTTCGGCATTACCGTGAGCCAGGGCCTGACCAGCATCACGGCCGACGACCAAAGCCTCGACAGCCTGTTCGCCCGCGCCGACGCGGCCATGTACGAAGCCAAGCGCAAGGGTAAGAACCGCATCATCGCGGCTTGAGTGAGTTGTCTCGCCACTGAACCCCTGTGGGAGCAAGGCTTGCCCGCGATAGCAGCGCCTCGGTGTCCACTTGAACCCGAGTTGCCTGCATCGCGAGCAAGCTTTGCTCCCACAAAGCTCGCTCCCACAGGGTTGGGCGGTGGTCTTACTTACGGCGCAACCGCATCAACTCGGGCAAGCCGATCTTCAGCAACCGCGCCGTGCGCCCCCGGGCCAGCTCTTCAAGTCCTTCATGCTCGGTCAGGTGGGCCATCTGCGCCGCCATGTTCATCACCAGTGCCTCGCGGGAATACACCCCACCACCCAGGCTATAGGCTGCCGCGATCAACTCACGCAGCTCCAGCGGCAGGCGCCAACGGGTGCGCAGCGCCGAGCCGAAACCAGCGCCGTATTGATCGAGGCAACTCCCTACTTCCTCCAACTCATCCAGCTCGCCACCCGCCTGCGTCCACTCCTCCAGGCAACGCAACAGCGCCAGATCACCCAGGCGGTGTAACAGCCCGGCGCAATAACAGCGTTCCGGTTCCAGATCCAGCAACCGAGCCAGGATTCGGGCGTACTCGGCGGTTTGCAGCGACAGTTCCCAGTAACGCTCGGCATAGTCCGCCAGGCACGGGACGCTGAGCCGGGCGCAGCGCTTGAGGGCCAGGCCGAGGATCAAGTTCATGCTTTGCCCGGTGCCGAGCTGGTGCAGTGCCTGGGCCACGGTCTGCACCGGGCCGCCGCCCTGATGCTGGGCAGCGCCGTTGGCCGCCGCGATCAGCACCGCGGTGATTTGCGGGTCGGTGCGGAGCTCTTCTTCGAGCAGTTTCAAATCCAGGCCGCCGGGGTTGAGGCTGCGCCTGACCGCCACTTGCACATCGGTCATCAAGGGCGCGCCCTCGGACAGGTCACGCCGACGCTCCAGGAAGATGGCCAAGGTCAGCCCCGCTCCCGGGATCGGCGCATCGTTGGAGGTTTCTTCGCCGCCCACCAACAACCCCTGCAAACGCTGGGTCAGGTGTTCCCGGTTCAAAGGCTTGGTCAGATACGCGGTCGGCGCCAGCGGCAGGACCTCGCGCACGCTGGCGCTGTCGTTGCGCCGGCTCATCAGGATGAACGGTAGCGGTGGGGTGCGATGCTGCTGGCGAAGGCCACGCAGGATAGCCAGGCCATCAACCTGCGGCAGCTCCCAATCGGCAATCACCAGGTCGTAGGGATGTTTGGCCAGCAAATCCAAAGCCTCTTTGCCGTCGCCACAGGTGTCCACCCGGGCATCGCAGCGCACGCCCGACAACACCTGTTCAAGCAGCTCACGGGACGCCGGATCGGCCTCGGCGATCAACACACGGGGTACAGCGGGTAAATCCACAGCAGTCATGCAGCACGCTCCCTTGCCATACTTGCACCTTAGACCTTGGTGGTCGTTCCAGACAGCTCAAAATCCACCAGGCAGGTTCGCAGATATGAAAAAACCCGCCAGAAGGCGGGTTTTTGTGGATCAGCGCGCAACCGTCACTCAGAGTTCGGAGAAGCACTCTTCGATGATTGCCAAGCCTTTGTCCAGTTGCTCGTCCGGCGCGGTCAGCGGCACCAGCACCCGCAAAACGTTGCCATAGGTGCCGCAGGACAGCAGGATCAAGCCCTTGTCACGCGCCTTGGCCACGACTTGGGCTACCGCTGCCGCGTTCGGCTTGTGGGAGTCGCCGTTTTCGAACAGCTCCACGGCGATCATCGCGCCCAGGGCACGCACATCACCAATGACCGGGTACTTCTTCTGGATCGCCTTGAGGCCAGTCACCAGACGCTCGCCCACGGCCTTGCAGCGCTCCAGCAGGTGTTCTTCTTCGAACACTTCCATCACCGCCAACGCCGCCGCACAGGCGATCGGGCTACCGGCGTAGGTGCCACCCAGGCCACCCGGCGCGATGGCATCCATGTACTCGGCCTTGCCGCACACACCGGCCAACGGGAAACCGCCAGCGATGGATTTGGCGAAGGTGGTCAGGTCGGCGGCAACGCCCATCTGTTCCATGGCGAAGAAAGTGCCGGTACGGCCGGCGCCGGTCTGCACTTCGTCAGCGATCAGCAGGATGCCGTGCTGGTCGCACAAAGCGCGCAGGCGCTTCATGAACTCCTTGGGCGCTACATAAAAACCACCTTCGCCCTGTACCGGCTCGATGATGATTGCCGCGATGTCACGCGGTTCGGCGTCGTTCTTGAAGATGCGCTCGATGCTGGCGATGGAATCGTCGATGCTCACGCCGTGCAGCTCGTTCGGGTACAGCGCGCGGAAGATGCCGCCGGGCATCAAGCCCATGCCGGCCGAGTACGGTACGACTTTACCGGTCAGGCCCAGGGTCATCATGGTGCGACCGTGGTAAGCGCCGGTGAAGGCGATCACACCGGCACGGCCCGTGGCGGCGCGGGCGATTTTCACGGCGTTTTCCACCGCTTCCGAACCGGTGGTCACCAGCAGGGTTTTCTTGGCGAAGTCACCCGGGACCTTGGCGTTGATTTTTTCGCACAGTTCCACGTACGGCTCGTAGGCCAGGACCTGGAAGCAGGTGTGGGTCAGCTTGTTCAGCTGTTCGGTCACGGCGGCGATGATTTTCGGGTGTACGTGGCCGGTGTTCAGCACGGCGATGCCGCCGGCGAAGTCGATGAACTCACGACCTTCAACGTCGGTTACCGTGGCGTTCTTCGCCGATTCGGCAAAGATCGGGTGAATCTGGCCAACACCGCGTGGAACAGCGGCGATACGGCGGGCCATCAGGTCTGCGTTGGTCTTGCTCATTAAAATGTCCTCATTCGCAGCTCGGGGCGGCGTGGATCAAGGAATACATGGCGGGGAGGCAACTGCGACAGCATGCGATGATCGACTGCCGCAGCGTTCCGGCCACAAGAAACAGAACGGGTGAAACGCGCAAAGGGACAGCGCTCTCGTGCCCTTTGCGCTTGAAGCAGATCAGATACCCAGGCAGAGGTATTTGATTTCCAGGTAATCCTCGATGCCGTACTTGGAGCCTTCACGGCCCAGGCCCGACGCCTTGATGCCGCCGAATGGCGCGACTTCGTTGGAAATCAACCCGGTGTTGACGCCAACCATGCCGTATTCCAGGGCTTCGGCCACACGGAACACACGGCCCAGGTCGCGGGCATAGAAGTACGAGGCCAGGCCGAACTCGGTGTCGTTGGACATCGCGATCACTTCGGCCTCGTCTTTGAAACGGAACAGCGGAGCCAGCGGACCGAAGGTTTCTTCCTTCGCCACGGCGGCGTTTTTCGGCACGTTGGTCAGGATGGTCGGCTCGAAGAAGTTGCCTTCCATCGCTTTGCCGCCCGACAGCACGGTCGCGCCTTTGCTGACGGCATCAGCGATATGTTCCTGCACCTTGGCGACCGCTTTGCCGTCGATCAAGGGCCCGGTGGTGGTGCCATCGTCCAGACCGTTGCCGATCTTGAGCTTGGCGACCGCCACTTTCAGTTTTTCGGCAAACGCGTCGTACACCGAATCCTGGATGTACAGGCGGTTGGCGCAGACGCAGGTCTGGCCGTTGTTGCGGTATTTGGAAATGATCGCGCCTTCAACGGCCTTATCCAAGTCCGCGTCGTCGAACACGATGAACGGCGCGTTGCCGCCCAGTTCCAGGGAGACTTTCTTGATGTCCTTGGCACATTCGGCCATCAGTTGGCGACCGATCTCGGTCGAACCGGTGAAGGACAGCTTGCGCACGATCGGGTTGCTGGTCAGCTCGCCGCCGATGTCGCCGGCACTGCCGGTGACAACGCTCAACACGCCTTGCGGAATGCCAGCACGGTGCGCCAGTTCCACCAGGGCCAGGGCCGAGAACGGGGTTTGCGAAGCTGGCTTGATGACCATGGTGCAACCGGCAGCCAGGGCTGGGCCGGCCTTGCGGGTGATCATCGCGGCCGGGAAGTTCCACGGGGTAATGGCCGCGGTCACGCCGATCGGCTGCTTGATCACGATCAGGCGCTTGTCGGGCTGGTGGCCGGGAATCACATCACCGTAGATGCGCTTGGCTTCTTCGGCAAACCACTCGATGAACGAGGCGGCGTAGACGATTTCGCCCTTGGCTTCGGCCAGCGGCTTGCCTTGTTCCAGGGTCATCAGGCGACCGAGGTCGTCCTGGTTCTCGATCAGCAATTCGTACCAGCGGCGCAGCTTGTTGGCGCGCTCCTTGGCCGTCAGCGCACGCCAGGCCGGCAGTGCCTTGTCGGCGGCTTCAATCGCCCGACGGGTTTCGGCGGCGCCCATTTTCGGCACAGTGCCCAGTACTTCGCCCGTTGCCGGGTTGGTGACGTTGATCGTCTGACCATTGTCCGCATCGACCCAAGCGCCATCGATAAAGGCTTGTTGGCGGAACAACTGGGTGTCTTTAAGCTGCATGTCGGCTTTCCTTAACAGCACCGCGCACGCGCGGAGCGAATTAGATTTGTAGAAAGGCGCCTCGGGGGCTGCCGTCAGGGAAATCATTCACCGGGCTGAAGCACAGAAATAACGCACATAAGCACAGACGTGCGGTTCAGCACCCAGACAAGAGCGTTTGAAATCTCAAACGAATCCTAGGGCCGATAGGGGTGAAGGACAATAGGCTGTTCGAAAAAAAGAACGAAAAAGCCGAATTTGCCCGCTTTTTCTGATCAGCGTAGCCGATGCCCGCCCAGGCTTATGAAAACACCGGCAAATCAGCAGCATGGACGCCCGCGATGCATATGAGTATCATGGCGCCCGCGTCGCACCAGTAGCTCAGCTGGATAGAGTACTGCCCTCCGAAGGCAGGGGTCGTGGGTTCGAATCCCGCCTGGTGCACCATCTTCAGAATCAAAAGCCCCAGGTCGCAAGACCTGGGGCTTTTTTGTGGGCGTCTAACCTTGGGAGCCTGCAAGTAAGCAATTCAGGCATTAAAAAACCCCTGAGCGGTATCAGCGCCGCAGCGCATCAACCGACAGGGGCCGTGTTGCGATCAACTATAAAGGCTAGGGGTCTTCCGTCAACCACCCGGCAGCAGCACCGCTTACGTGACGTCACGAAAAAGGTCATCAATCAGGTTGTCCTATACTCCTCATTTCTCAAGCGCTGAATTACTCCATGAGGATCGTCCATCCCGCTCCAGACAGCACCATCGAGTTCTTTAAGCTGGGCAACCGCACTGCGCAAAGATATTTGCTCAAGGCTCTCGTAGGATTGAATGAACATTCTCCGCAGGCGCCAGCCACCCTGTGGCCGACTTTCCCACGCCCCCGCCCCATGGACACGGATGGACTTGAACAACAGGTTACCTAACTGTTCTGCCAATGCCGCATCGGCTTCACAAAAAAGACTTTCGCCACCGCAGCCCTCAAGCAGAACAGGAACCGTCACGCCCTCCCCACCAACAGAATACAAACGTCCCTGGACGCTACCTTGCTTGATAATAACCATGGGAGAGGGCCTTTACCTTTGGGGGTTAAGTAGCGGACGCACCTTGCGTGCAAGATACCATTCACTCAATCCGGCTCCATCAATACGACATGCAGCAGGCACGTCTTGCATGCAGCCCCATGCACGAGCGCCTGCTTACTACGGTTACGATCTGCCAGCACCATCGACATTACGACTCACCACCTCCAGCAAGTCCGAACCTTCTCGCAGCAGCAGATACGCCGCGTTGGTAAATCTATACAAATCCCCATCGTCGATGCCCTTGATCGTGACCGAAGTGATGCTTTCCAAAAGGTCGGTCCCAGCCTTGATGCGGCTGAGCGCACTGTCAATCAGCATCGCGGTGGGCATCTGGCTGTCGATCAGTAGAACGGGGCACTCGGGGTTGTTGGCTTGCAACGGTATGTAATGCGACATCCGTATGACTCCTTGTCAGGCGAATCGATAAATGGATGAAACGGACTCCAGGCGCCAAGAAAGAGCCTGAACGCTCCATCCTAACCGCCATTCAAATCAAAATACCTGAAATTCAGATATCCGAAATCAGATATAGCGTGGCGAAGCGAATCTCAATGGATGCAGCCATGACCAAAGCTATTTATCGACGCGAGCACGAGGTTTTTCTTCAGGTCCTCAAGCGCATACGCATCGAATCCGGACTGACTCAGGCACAGTGTTCGGCAGCGCTGGGCAGACCGCAGTCATTCATGAGCGATGTGGAGCGGGGGGTGCGAAGGCTGGATACGGTTCAGTTGCGGGATTTGTGTCTGGTTTTGGGCACCGATTTGACGAGTTTTTCAGCCGACTATGAAAGGGCGCTCAAGGGCGAATGATCCTTCAGCTTCTGGGCCCACTAGCATTTCAGATGTCTCGGTCATGGACCGTAGCCCCGTTCATTTATGGCTTGCATAAGCCATTGTGTCGGGGAGCTTACCCCCCGCTCGGCCTGTAGGAGCTGCCGAGCGAAGCGAGGCTGCGATCTTTGCGCAGGCGCTTGAATCTCAAGCGAAAGATCAAAAGATCGCAGCCTTCGGCAGCTCCTACAGCGCAACCCAGCGGGAGCAAGCTCCCTCGCCACGGACGTTGTGCCAGCCTTTCAGTGCCCACCCGATTTCAACGCTTGCGCAACGCCTCCAACCGCGCCGGCAAGTCCTCCTCGGGAAAGCGCTGATGCAGCGCCAGCAGTTTCTCATCAGCAGCCTTGCTCTCACCCACCTCGCGCAAACGCAGGATTTCCAGCAAACCCTGCTCCAGCGATGGCAGTGCAGCCGACGCCGATTTGCTCATTTTCGCCGCAGGCTTTTGCGCCAACGATTGCATCGGGCTTGCCGGCGCCCGGGCCAGTTCGCCCTGGGGCGCCATGCGGGTGATCGGGGCGGGGGCGGGCGCTTGCCGATCAGCGGAAAACTCCATCGAGGCGGGTGCGGCCAGCTCGTCGTGGGGCACGGGCGAACGCAGCACCAGGCCGATCATCAGCGCCACGCCGGCGACCGTGGCGAATGCCATTTGCCAGCGCGGCCGTTGGCAGGCTTGCAGCCAGCGTTGCCACAGGCTTGGCGTGGGCGTCGGGGCTTCACGGCGGGCGGCGGCCAGGATGAAGGCGTCCAGGGAGGCCGGCGGCTCGGCGCTGGCGTGTTGGCGGAAATGCTCGATCAGCACTTTATCGTCGGGGGCCGGGGTGTGTTTAGGGTCGATCATGCGGATACCTCCTCGGCCAGCAGTCGATGCAGTTTCTGCTGGGCGTAACGCAAGCGGCTCTTGACCGTTTCCAGTGGGGCGCCGGTCAAGGCGGCAATCTGTGGCAGCTCCAGGTCACCGTGCAGGCGCAGCAGGAAGACTTCCCGCTGATCTTCGGGCAAGGCCTGCAATGCCGCGTCGAGACGCGCCTGGTCGCGACTCAGGCTCAACTGTTGCTCAGGGCTGCTGGTGTCGTCGGGCTGGACGTGAAGCTGCTCGTCGTAGCTGTCGTGCAACGGGTTGTGGACGCCGTGCTTGCGCCAGTGGTCGATCAAACGGTTGCGGGCAATCTGGAACAGCCAGGTACGAAAACTCGCTCGGCCTTGTGGCTCGGTGGTGCTGCGAATCAGGCTGAGCCAAGTGTCCTGGAACACTTCCTCGGCCAGCTCGGCCTTGTTGCTCAAGGACACCAGGAACCGGTAAAGCCCTTGCCGATGGCGGGCGTACAGGGCTTCGAAAGCAGCCCCGTCGCCGTTGCGGTAGCGGGCCAGCAGCGATTCGTCGCTGGGAGAATCAAGCGCAGCGGGCATGTGGGTGACGAACTCCTTTCGATGTAGAACGCGGTCTTGCCGATTGCAGCGGACTCTGTGGGAGCCGGGCTTGCCCGCGAAGGCGGCGCATCAGGCGAAACTGCTGTGCCTGTCACGCCGCCTTCGCAGGCAAGCCAGCTCCCACATTTGATCCTCGTTGCGCTCGGGATCAGCGCTTGGCCGCAGGCTTGAGGCTCTGGGCAAGCTCCACCAACTGCACGAACTCGGCACGCAGCCCAAACGGGTCATCGCCACGAGCGGAGCGGGCCAGTTGGGCGGTGTCCTTCAAGCTCATTGTCCCAGTGTAACGCCCATCTCCCTTGAGCTGCTGGGCGAAGGCCGCCACGGCGGCCGAGAAGCGCAGGTCATCGCTGGCCTTGTGTTCGTCCTGTGCGCCCGCAATCGGATGCTCGATCAATCGGCTGCTACCGCCCTCCGCGGGCTTGTAGCGTACGCGCAACATTGCCAATTCGCCTGACTTACCGTCCGGCTGAGGTGTGCTTGCATAGCGCAGCGGCTCCAACCAGCCCGGCTCGCCTTTCGGGACAATTTCATACAAGGCCGTCACCGTATGCCCGGCGCCGATCTCGCCCGCGTCGACCTTGTCGTTGTTGAAATCCTCACGCTTCAACGCGCGGTTCTCATAACCCAACAGGCGATACTCACTGACCTGGGCAGGGTTGAACTCCACCTGCAACTTCACATCCCGCGCCACCACCGCCAAGGTGGAACTGAGCTGGTCGACCAAGACCTTGCGCGCTTCGAGCAGGTTGTCGATGTAGGCATAGTTACCGTCACCGGCGTCAGCCAATTGTTCCATCAGGTGTTCATTGTAGTTATCCACACCAAAGCCCAGCGTCGTCAGGGAGACGCCGCTTTTACGTTGGTCCACCGCCATCTGCTTGAGGCTGTCAAAATCACTGATACCGACGTTGAAGTCGCCATCAGTGGCCAGCAGGATGCGGTTGATGCCTTTGTCGATAAAGCTTTCCCGAGCCATCTGGTAGGCCAGTTCGATGCCCGAGGCGCCTGCGGTGGAACCACCGGCGTCGAGTTGATCGATGGCGTTGCGGATTTTCACCTTGTCGCGCCCCGAAGTGGGCTTGAGCACCACCCGGGATTCACCGGCATAGACCACCAGGGACACCCGGTCCTGATCGCGTAATTGGTCCACCAGCAATTTCAGCGTGCTCTTGACCAGCGGCAGCCCTTCGCGACGGTCCATGGAACCGGAAACGTCCACCAGGAAGACCAGGTTGGCCGGCGCCAGATCCGCCACGGCGCGATCGCTGGCCTTGATGCCAATGCGCAGCAAGCGGGTGTGGGGGTTCCACGGCGATGGGGCCACTTCGGTGGTCACGCCGAAGGGTGAACCGTCAGTGGGCAAGGCGTAGCTATACGCAAAATAATTGACCATTTCCTCCAGCCGCACGGCACCTTCGGGGGGCAGGCTGCCTTGATTGAGCAAACGTCGCACATTGGCATAGCTGCCGGTATCGACATCCACGCTGAAGGTGGAGACCGGCGTTTCGGCCACGCTGTGAATCGGGTTGTCCGGCAGTTTTTCGTACTGTTCACGCGGCTCGACGCGGTAACCCCCGGCGATGGCATCGTTCGCCACATTCGGGGCGGGCATCGATGCCGGCTTCATGAGCATGCGCTTGACCGTCGCCTGGCGCACTTCGGCGATCTCGCCTTGCGGTACAACGCTTGGCGCCACAGGCACCGGCTCGGACGGCTTGGCGGCCTCCCGGGAAGACAACCCACAACCGGCCAACGCCACCAGCAAAGTCACGGCGAAGCCCTGGGCAGCAGGACGCATAAAGGGAAGTGGACGGGACATGGGCTGAACCTCGTGAATGAATGATCCGTTCACAGAGTCAGACGCAGGGCGCACGGGGTTCGGGTTAACGACCAGGAAATTTTTTTAAGACGCTGCAAAGACAGCCCTGGCCACCCAAAAGTGGCCAGGCCGTTACCGCATCGGACCAATCGCCAGCCCGTTGCAGCAGGCATTGTTAGCGGGACGGAATGCCCCGCAGATCATCGGCGATGAATCCGCTCAAATGGCCGGTGTAATAGTCTTCGACATCGGAGTTGCCTCTGTTCGTCAGCGCCCCCGTCATGCCTTTCAGGACCTCAAGTTGCCCGATCGCCCCACCCGGCATCAGCCCCTGGCGGGCCTGGGCAAAGTGCAGCACTTCGACACCGGCCTTCTTCACCTTGACCTGATAATTGAAATCGACACTGGCCAGATACGTACCGTCGGCGACGATCTTGTTCATGAAGCCACCGTGGGTGTCTTGAATACGGCGGGCATAGACGGCGTCGACGTCCAGCAGATAGTCAGCGGTTTCCTTGCTGGAGGCATAGCGATTGCCGTCGAGCAGGCGGACGATCAGGTCGGTGTGCAACTGGTCACGGACTTTTTCGTCGGGCAGAAAGCGTTCGTTTTTGCCAACGACTTCAACGTTGAACGTGTCGATCCAATAGGTGGCGGTCTCGGGGATCGCCACCGGCGCAGGGGAGATGTAGTAATCGGGCTTGGAAGCGCAACCTGCCATAAGGCAGAGGGCCAGCAACAGGGTAAAAACTCGCATGTTTGAATTCGTCCTTGAGAGGTAACGGCGTAATGGCGGCTGCATTCTACGGCGTTTGAACACGCGCTCAAGTTGTTTGGCCCCTGGCGGAGTGTGGTCCCGTCTCACTCAATCCCAATGTCCACCACCGTTTTCCCCACCCCGCGCCCCTCGGCGACCTGGGCAAAGGCCTCATTGACTTGCTCCAGGCCAAACCGGCGCTGATCCAGCTTGATCCGCAGTTGCCCTGACTCAACCAGCGCCGCGGCCTCCCGCAAGATCTGACCATGGTGTTCGCGTCCCTTGCCAGTCAGGAGCGGCATCAACGTAAACACCCCGCTATAGCTCGCCCCTCGGAACGACAACGGTGCGAGGCTGTGCTGGCCCCAGCCTAGGCAACTGAGCACATGGCCGGTGTAGGTCTTTACCGCGTTGAAGGACGCATCCAGGGTCGGGCCACCCACGGTGTCGTAGACGATGTCGAAGCCTTCGCCATCGGTGTATTGGCGCACGTAGCTGTCGGTGTCCTGGGTCCGGTAGTCGATCGGGGTTGCACCCAGTTCGCGAATGAAGTCCTGGCTGGTGGCCGAACCGGTGGCGTAGACCTTGGCACCTCGGGCATTGGCAATTTGCACGGCCATTTGACCGACGCCGCCCGCCCCGCCATGAATCAGCACCTGTTGCCCGGCCCGAACGTTGGCGCGATCGACCAAGCCTTCCCAGGCCGTAATGAATGCCAGCGGCAAGGCGGCCGCTTCGCGCATGCTCAGTGAGCGAGGCTTGGGCGCAATCAGGCGGGCGTCGACCGCGATGTATTCGGCCAGCGCGCCTTGGGCCCCGCCGATCCCGCCGGCCATGCCGAACACCTCGTCGCCAGGCGCAAAGTCATTCACGCCCTCTCCCCGTTCAACCACCGTCCCGGCCAGGTCAATCCCCAATACGGCGGGCAGCGGCTGGCGGGCATGGGCACCGCCTCCCGCCGCGATCTTGGTATCCAGCGGGTTGATTCCGGCAGCATGAACCTTGATCAATACCTGGCCTTTGCCGGGAACAGGTCGGGAGATGGAACGGACAATCAGCGCAGCCTGAGCCGTTTCGGCAACGGCGGCGAACATGGTGTTGTTCATGACGGTAAACCTCCAATGAGTGGGCAGGTTCATAGTGCGAGCGAAGACGCATTCCGATAAGTGAGCAACAATGGATAGGATTTATTCCAGAAAGAGGCTGAATCCTGATGGATCTGTTCGACGCAATGCAGGTGTTCGTGCGGGTGGTGGAACGCGGCTCGTTCTCGGCCGTCGCCAGGGAGCTGAACCTGGGCCAACCGGCGGTGAGCAAGCAGATCCGCGCGTTGGAGCAGCATCTGGGCGGGGCACTGTTTGCCCGCAGCACCCGCCATCTCGCGCTGACCGACCAGGGGCAGCGCTTCTACGCTGAAAGCAAGGACATACTCGCCAGCGTGGACGCGGCACGGCTCAGTTTCGCCAGTGGGCAGGAACAGATCGCCGGCCTTCTGCGCGTAGCGGCGCCCGTCAGTTTCGGCCGGTTGTGCATTGCGCCGTTGGTGGGCGAGTTCCTCGCGCGTCATCCACAGCTTCGGATCGACTTGAGGCTAAGCGATCAGAACGAGGACATGTTGAAGGAGAACATCGACCTGGCCATTCGCATCGGCGTGGTGAAAAGCGAAGGGCTGGTAGCGATTTCTCTCGGCGACAGCCCGCGCCGGGTGTACGCCTCCCCCGCCTATCTGCAACTGCATGGCACGCCCCTCGCACCGGCTGATCTGGCCCGCCATAACTGTTTGGCTTTCACGCTGCTGGAGCATTACGACGTCTGGCGGTTCGACCAGGATGGCTTACAGCACAACGTCACGATCAAGGGCAACGTCACCTGCAACAGCAGCGAGGCAATCCGGGAAATGGTGCTGTCGGGGCTGGGCGTTTCGCTGTCGCCGCAGTGGTTGTTCGCGGCCGATGTTCGCCAGGGAACCGTCCGCACCGTGCTTGCCGATTACCCACCACTGGCGCTGCCCATCAGCGCCGTGTTCAGTCAGGATCGACGCCGCTCGGCACGCACCCGAGCCTTTGTGGATTTTTTGCGCGAGCGTCTTTGAACAGCCGGCCTAGGATTCACAGGCCAATGATGGCTGCGCAGCCTTCCCATGCCGCCCTGGAAAATACGCCGCCGCAGCCACGCCCACCGCCCCCATCACCCCGCAATAGGCCACGCACACCCACGGGCTCCAAGGCACCAGAGCAATCAACATCAACGGCGTCATGCTGGCCCACAGGGCATAGGCGATGTTGTAGGTGAGCGAGATGCCGGACACGCGAATCTTCGGTGGGAACAGGCTGACCATCACCGACGGCACCGCGCCAACCACGCCGCAACCCAGGCCGGCCACGGCGTAGGCCAGGCCCAGCCAGGCGCCACCGCTGATCAGGCTGGCGTAGAGCACGGCGATGCCCACGGGCAGCAGCAGGCTGTAGAGCATGACGGTGCGCCAGGCGCCGATGCGGTCGACGATGAGGCCGGCCAGGACGCAGCCGATGTTCAGGAACACGATGCCCAGGCTGCTCAGGGCGAAGGTGTGGCTGGGGGTCATGCCGAAGCTTTTCTGCATCACGGTCGGGGTGATGACCACGAACACCACCACGGCTGAGGTCAGCACGCAGGTCAGGATAGCGGCGGGGAGCAAGGCTTGGCGGTGGTCGCGCAGGACCGTGCGCAACGGCAGTTCCGCAGCACCTTCGCGATTGGCTTGCAGGGCCATGAAGATCGGCGTCTCGCTCAGCCAGCGGCGCAGCCAGACACCGATCACGCCAAAGACACCTCCCAACAGGAACGGCAGGCGCCAGGCGTAATCGAGCATCTCTGCCGGTGTGTAGATCCGCGCCAGTGCTGTTGCGGTCAAGGCGCCCAGCAAGTAGCCGAAGGTCAGGCCGGCCTGGAGGAAACCCAGGGCATAGCCGCGATGATGCAGCGGCGCATGTTCAGCCACGAACACCCAGGCGCTGGGCACCTCACCGCCCACCGCCGCACCCTGCAGGATACGCAGCGCCAGCAACAGCAACGGTGCGAAATAACCGATTTGCGCGTAGGTCGGCATCACCCCGATGAGCAGGCACGGCAAGGCCATCATCAGGATGCTCAGGCTGAACACGCGCTTGCGCCCCAGGCGATCGGCAAAGTGCGCCATGAGAATGCCGCCCAGGGGCCGGGCCAGGTAGCCGGTGGCAAAAATCCCGAAGCTTTGCAGCAAGCGCAGCCAATCGGGCATTTCCGGCGGGAAGAACAACTGGCTGAGGGTCAGGGCGAAGAACACGAAGATGATGAAATCGTAGATCTCCAGCGCGCCTCCCAAGGCGGCCAGGCCCAGGGTCTTGTAATCGGATCGGCTGAATCGGTCACCGGGTAAAACAGGGGTGGCAGTCATAGGCAGAGTTGAACAATAAATTTGTAAAAGGGCGACGGCTCAGTCGTCGCGATCATTAATCACCGGTTGAACCGGTGGCTGGCCTGGCTCGGCGTCTTCGGCCTCGTCGACAGGCAGGAAATCCTTGCGGCTCTGGGCGATGGCCCGGCGCATCTCGTCGCCCTTGGTGGGGCAGTTCAGAAGGCGGGCGATGCCGTCGGGTTTCTGCGTCATCGCCATCCTCCGGCATGAGTGAACAGGGGCTCGATAGTGCTCGCTTTTGGCGTGTGATGCCAATGTTGTGTCTGGGTGTCAGCGCGACTGTGGGGGGGCTGCGTCGCAGCCCAACGGGAGCAAGCTCCCTCGCCACGGGGTTTTTGTGCTGTTCGGGTCAGCGATGGTAGCGGCGCACGACGCTGCTGTTGCGCAGGACGTGGCCTTTGATTTTTTCCATCAGTTGAGCCCGTGTGAGGCCCGCGGGCAGGGCTTGCGGCGGCAGGTCCAGGGCGAAGAGCTGGATCAGGTAATGGTGAGCGCTGTCGCCGATGGGCGGGCAAGGGCCGATGTAGCCGTGGGTGTTCTTGCTGTTGATGCCGCTCATGCCCTCCAGCGAGGACTTGGTGCCGGCGCCCACCGGGATCTGCCGCGTGGTGGCCTTGATGCCGTAGTGGATCCAGTGGTCGACACCTTGGCCCCTTTGACCGTCAGGGTCCGACATGACGATGGCGTAGCTGAGGGTGCCAGGTGGGCCGGCATTCCAGCTCAGGGCCGGAGAAATGTTCTTGCCACCACAGGTGTTGGCGTCACTGGCCGACGCCGCCGTGAAGAGGCGGTTGTCCGACACGCCCGGAATGCTGAGGGTAAAACGCTCCTCGGCCTGGACAGCCCCTTGCGCGCACAGCACCAGGGCGACGGCCGCCAGCCAAGGGGAGAGAGAGTTCAATCGAGTCATACCGGGGCACCTTGTGCGTGTCTGGCCATGGACGGCTTGCGAACTATAGCCGCAGCTTCGCCCGGGTTGCAGTGACAATTATGCTGAACCTCGTTCCGGCCCCACGACTCTAAGGGGAAACGCCTGCCGGAGAATGACCATGTCTCTGCATCAAGTCGCCCGTTTCGCCGATGTTCGCGAAGACCGCGGTCTCGAAGTCAAAATCGACGACACGTCCATCCTGCTGTTGCGCTCCGGCGATCAGGTGCGCGCCTTCCAGGGCAAATGCCCGCATGCCGGCGCACCACTGGCCAAGGGCGCGGTGTGCCATGGACGGCTGATTTGCCCGTGGCACAAGGCCGCGTTCCGGGCTGAAGATGGTGCCTTGTGTGAGCCGCCGGCCCTCGACAGCCTGACGCGCTATCACGTCGAGGTCCGGGACGGTGATGTCTGGGTCGACGACCAACCACTGCCAACCGATAAAGTCCCGCCGGCCGATGACCCGCGCACGTTTGTCATCATCGGCGCCGGTGCTGCTGGCACCGCTTGCGCGGCGGCGTTGCGCGAGAAGGGCTTTGGCGGGCGAATCCTGTTGATCGACCGTGAAGCCGAAGCCGGCTACGACCGTACGGTGCTGAGCAAGTACGTGTTGGCCGGCGACATGGCGGTCAACGAGACGGCGCCGCTGCGCGATGAAACTTATTTCACCCAGCAGCGCATCGAAAGGCTCCATGGCGAGGTCACCCATTTAGACCCCGATACTCGGCACATCCAACTTGCCGATGGCCGGCGCCTGGACTACGACGCCGCGCTCATCGCCACTGGCGGGGTGCCCAAGATGCCAGCACTGCCCGGCATCGATTTGCCGCAAGTCTTTGTGCTGCGTTCGATTGCCCACGCCCGGCAGATTCTCGATACGGTCCGGCCAGGGCAACAGGCGGTGATCATCGGCGACAGTTTCATCGCCATGGAGGTCGCCTCGTCCCTGCGCAAGCGCGAGCTGGACGTCACCGTCCTGGCCCGGCATCCGGTGCCGTTCGCCGCACAGCTGGGTGAAAGCGTCGGCCAGGCCATCCTGGCCCGACACCGGGCCAATGGCGTGGTGTACCGCACCGACAGCGAAGCGGCGCGGATCGAGGGGGCGGGCAAGGTTGAAGCCGTGGTGTTGGAGAACGGCCAGCGCGTTGCCGCGGACCTGGTGATCATCGGCGTCGGCGTGCGCCCGGCCACCGAGCCCTTCGTCGGGCTGCCACGGGAACAGGACCAGTCACTGTCCGTTGACGCAGGCATGCGAGTGACCGATGGCTTATGGGCCGTCGGTGATATCGCGACCTTCCCCCTGAACGGCCAGCCCCAGCGCATCGAGCACTGGCGC
This sequence comes from Pseudomonas sp. PF05, assembly GCF_056521845.1. Taxonomy (NCBI): domain Bacteria; kingdom Pseudomonadati; phylum Pseudomonadota; class Gammaproteobacteria; order Pseudomonadales; family Pseudomonadaceae; genus Pseudomonas; species Pseudomonas sp. PF05. The sequence goes on from NZ_JBWLPW010000025.1 coordinate 58,492, forward strand.
CTGGCCCAGCAACAGGCGCGCATCGCCGCTGCGAACATGCTCGGCGGCGACGAGCACTATCTGGACGTGCCGTTTTTCTGGACCTATCACTTCGGCAAACGCTACGACTACCTCGGCCACGCCGAGCACTGGGACGAAGTGGAATTCAAGGGCACGCCCGAGCATCCACCCTTTATTGCCTTGCTGGGCAAGGACGGCCTGGTTGCTGCTGCAGTGGCCTGTGATGAAGGCCGGGCCATGGCGGCGTTGGCCCAGCGCATGAAACAACCGTTGCCGGTGGACGAGGCATGGCGGCTGATCCGGGATTTCTCGTCCTAGCCCCAAATCCCCTGCTCGCGATAGCGGTGGGTCAGCTCCCATCAATGCACGGACTGATCAGCCGGCAAATGGATAACCCGGGGCCGCTCCAATGGCGCCAGGGGCGGTGGCTGCAAGTCGGGGCTGAGCAAGTGGAAATGCGGCACGACGTGGCTGATGTCGCCGTCCTGGTTGTTGTGGATGATCTTGGAGCCTGGCTGGCGCAGCGTGTCCAGGCGCTCGTCGGTCAACTTGAAACTGGCGCTCAAGCCCTGGTCATTCACGACCGGCGCCGGCAACCGGCGCTGGGCGAAACTGCGGCTCTTGCGCTGTTGATAACGCGCCCAGGTAATCAACAGCACCGCGTTGACCAACGCGATCCAGCCATAGACCTGCAAGGTCCCCAAGGTGTCGAACAACGATCCTCCCAGGCGCGGGCCGGCCTGGCTATCGAACAGCGGCCACAGCCCATTGACCAGCAAGTACAACAACCCCACCCACGCCAGCACGGTAAAAAACGCATCGATGAGCACCAGAAAGGGCCGTTGTCGGGTCCTGATAATTTTCATCGGATCACTTCCTCTTCCTGATCATCGAACGGCTTGATACCGCGATCCGGACTGACCCAGCGCGCACGCTTCTGATGCTGCCCGAACAGCACTTTGGGGAAACTCACCAGAGTGGTGAAGAGGCTGATCAGCCAGAACACCAACGGGTACCAGATCACCCAGAACATGATGTGCCACAGGCCTTTTTCGTAGCGCCGATCGATCAGGATGCTCACCGCGAACTGCAGCAGGCACACCACCGCCAGCAACAGCCCGGTGAAGGCTGGCGGCATCAGGTGATCCACGGCAATGGCCGCTGGCATTTCGATGAATTTGCCGGCGCCCCAGAAAATCACTGACAGCAGGAACGTGAACGCCCAACCGGTGGACAGGCAATATTCGAACAACAGCGGCCACAGGTAGCGGTGGCGGTACTGCCAGATGCCACGGATGTTCTTGAACAGCACCTCGGCGCCACCCTGGGCCCAGCGCAGCCGTTGCCGCCACAGGCCACGCAGGGTTTCGGGCATGAGGATCCAGCACAGCGCGCGCGGCTCGTAGAAGATGCTCCAGTGATCCAGTTGCAGCTTCCAGCTGATGTCGATGTCTTCGGTGATCATGTCCGGGCTCCAGTAGCCAACCCGGTGCAGGGCGGTGCGCCGGAACGCGACGATCACGCCGGACACGGTGAAGATCCGCCCGAACACCCGCTGGGTGCGCTTGATCAGGCCGATGATCGAGGAGAACTCGCCAACTTGGACCCGGCCTATCAGAGTCGAACGGGTGCGGATGCGCGGGTTGCCGGTCACCGCGCCGAGGCGGGCGTTGTCCAGCATCGGCGCCACCAGGTAAGCACAGGTGTTTGGCGCCAGCAGCGCATCACCGTCGATGCACACCAGGTATTCACTGCGCGCCGCGATGGCGCCCATGCGCAGGGCAACGGCCTTGCCCTGGTTTTCCGCCAGGTGCAAGACGCGCAGGCGCGGGTCTTCAGCTGCCAGTTGATCGAGCATCTGGGCGGTGTTGTCTTTCGAGCCATCGTTGATGGCGATGACTTCGATGTTCGGGTAATGCTGGCCCAGCGCCGCGTGAATGGTGTCGGCGACGTTATCGCCCTCGTTGAAGCACGGAATCAGGATGCTGATCAACGGCTCGCCGGCCAGGGGCGGTGGCAAGGTGTCGTCCTTCCACGGCCAGTGACGCTCCCAGTGCAGCCAGAAATACAGGCCGCCGGCGATCCACAGCCCGGACATGAACAGCGGGTAAAAGAACACGAAGTCCATCAGGAATTGCCCGGTGACCAGGAAGATCAGGCCCAGGGGCACCCCAAGGACGATCGCCAGCACCAGCAGGGCGAGCAGTCTGTCGAGCATGTCAAGGATTCCACTTGTTGGAGAGCGCCGGCCGCACGGTTTTCACGGCGGGTTGGTCTTCGATGAAGTTGTCCGGGTAGTAGCCGAAACTGGTCACGCCTTTGCGCTTGAGGCGCCCCATCCAGTCGGCCAGTTGTTCGCCGTCGATGTCGCTGACCGGCTTGCTGTGCCAGTCACGGGCCTGCAATTCGAACACCGTGCGCTTGAGCGCGCCGGGGCGAGCCTTGACGGTGTCCACCAGACGCTCGAGCCAAGGGCCGGATTGCTGGCGGGTCTGGTTTTCCATCAACGGCATGGCCATCGGTGCCGTCCAGTCGTAGGCGCCGAGGAAGTCGTCGAGGTTCTGGGCGAACCAGGCTTCGCTGTCAGGATTGAGCATCGGTTCGGCAAAGATATTGCGCGCGGTGCGCACCTGCGGGCCACGAATCGCCCGGACCTTGGCGGTCAGCTCATGAGTGAAGTCGATCAGGTAGCGGCTCTTGAAGCGCGTCCAGCGTTGCATCGCTGCAGGATCTGCCCGCAGGGCGGCAATGGACGTCGGCAAGCCATTGGCGGCATAGACTTTCAGGGCTGCGGGGCTGGCATCCTCGAAGTCGGAAAACACCGCGTCGTCATGGTAGAGAACGCCGTCCACCGAGCTCATCCGCGCCAGGTCTTCGTAGATCTCGCCGATGACCTTGCGCACGTTCGGGTCGAACGGCGACAAACGCACGTACTGGTCCGGGGCAACGCCGGTCTTGCCGGTTTCCGGGTCCCAGCGCTGTACCCGCGAAAGCTTCGCATCCAGAGCAAAACTGAGCACCGGCATCCAGGCATAAACCTTGGCGTTGGCCCGGGTGCGCAATTGCCATGCAACCCGGTCGAACAGGTCGGCGCGTACCGGCAGGTGGCGGTTGGGGAAGTACAACGAATGCACGAGGCCGTCGCCTTTCGGATCGGCGAAGGCCTGCAGGAATACAGTGTTGGCGCCCAGGTCGTAGATGCGCTGGACCAACTGGCCGACATTGGCTTCCTGCTGCACCGGGTCCGGGTCGTAGACATAATCCAGGTCGACATGCACCACGCGCATCGGGTCAATCGTCTGCACGGACACGATGCTTTCGGCGAAATGGGCGCCATCCGGATCGGACGCCACCAGGAAGCGTGGGCCGCTCATCAGGTTATCCAGGCTGTCGAGACCGTCTTCCAGGGTCAGGGCCATTTGATAACCCTCGCTGCCAATCACTTGCAACGCCGTGCCGTCGGCTTCCCCGTAAGGCCAGACCCAGACGCGCGGGCTGTAGCCGGTGACCTTGCGAATTTTTTCAGAAATGGCCACTACGTCCTTGCGCAGGCGAGCCTGAAAATCGGCCTCGGTCTCATAACCACCGGTGACGGGGTCGTAGCGTCGGGTGGTCGCGGCGGGTTGCTGGTTGCCTTGCGGGTTGGCGAGCACGCCTTTGTGGTTGGCGTCGGTGTGGGCGGCGATTTCCACCAGGCCCGATTTGGAAACCTCGCGAATCTGCTCCCAGGTCAGGAACTCGGAACGCTTGCGCGGCACCCCGGCGAAATCCACCGTTTGATTCAGCGGCGTATCCACCCAGCTGCCGACCGGGGCGAGGATGGCCGGCCAGTTATAGGCACGCAGGATGGGCATGACGCGGGTGTAAAAGCTCGCGTAGCCGTCGTCGAAACTCAGCAGCACCGCACGCGGCGGCAGTTCCGGGCCGCCGTTGCGGGCCGTGATGATCTGATCCACCGTGACCGGCTGGTAGTTGTTCTCCCGCAGCCACGCCAGTTGTTCGATCAGGCGTTCGGTGCGCACGGCCACCAGCGCCTGGTCCGGGTCTCGGTCGTCGACATCGTGGTAGGCGATGCCGAGCACATGGTTCTTTGGCCACGGGGCGTCATTGGCCGCCAGCGGGCGCTGCGAGGGCGGCGTGAACGCCGGGGCTTGCTGGGCACAAGCGCTGATCAGCAAGACCCCCAGCAGAAGGATGAATCGCGAAATGACAGGCATCTTCAAACTCTTCTAGAAGCGATAGGTGAGGTCGACAAGCAGGCGCAGATCGCTTTCGCGATCGCCGTCGTAGGGGCGGTTCAGCCAGCTCAGCGCGGCGCCGGCCTCCAGCACATCGTTCCAGATGAAACGCTGGCCGTAGCTGAGCAAGCCCATGGCGGCGGTGCTGTAGTCGCGCTGGCTGTAGGTACCGGCACCGACCTGGAACTGCTGGCTCCACGTGGTTTCATAGCGGCGGTGCAACACGTGATTGACGCTCACGGTCGGCATGACGCTGAAGTCCGATTTCGGATTGAAATAAGGCACTTCGTTGGAACCGCTGTTGCGGCTGGCACCCACTTCCAGACCCAGCTCCACTTGCACACGCGGTGTGCTGTAGATGCCTTCGCGACCGGTCAGCTGGGTTTCGAGGCGGTTGTTGCCATCGCTGAAATGGGACGGGCTGAGCGCCAGTCGCCACTCGCGGCTTTCATTGGCCCGCCAACGCACGAAACCACTGCCGCCGTTGGCGCGGATGCCACTGTTGAGCGCCCGCAACGGCGTATTGGCCGAGAGATAATCCAGGCTGCCGCCGTACTGCCAGTGATCGTCGATGTCCCGTGCCACGGCCAGGCGCGCGCCTTGCTTGTCGCCGGAGCCATAGGAATGATTGGAGACCTCCGCTTCCAGCGTCATGTCCCGGGTGCGACGCTCCACACCCAGACGCTGCCAGCGGTGGTGGCCGGTGCCTTCCTCGAAATCACCGGTGGCGTAACCGGCACCGCCGAACAGCCGCCAGTCTTCATCAATGGGCGGGCTGTAGAGCAGCGTTTCGATACCAAAGTCCCGGCTGCCGGTGACGGCTCCGGCGTCACCGTTGCCACCGCCATAGCTCTTGCCGGTGTAGGCCTCGATGCGCAGTTCGGCCATGTCGTGTACGTCGCGCTGGCGTTGCAGGCGTTTGACATGGGCGTTTTCCGGATAGCGAGCGACCACGTCGTCGGTCAGTGCATCCATCTGCCGCCATTCCTGCAAATCCATGGCTGCGCGAGCCTGGGCGATTTCCAGGTCACGGTTGCGCGGGATCGTGGCCTCAACTTCCTTGAGCAGGTTTTCCGAACGGCGCGGCCAGTCACGGGCCTGGTACAGATCGGTCTGGGCCAGGCGCATGCCGGTGTTGCCGGGGCCTTGGTTGACCAGGGTGTCCAGGCGCGCTTCGGCGGAGGGCAGGTCGGCGCCATAAGTGCCGGCCTGGGCCGCGAGTTGCTGGGCGTCCATCCATTGATCGTTGGGGTTGCCGATCGGCAGGCCCTTGAGCTCGATGCGCGGGCGCTGGGCTTTCGCCATGTCTTCGGCCAGGGCGCGGGCTTCTTCGGATTTTTCACTTTCCAGCAACGCGTAGTAGAGCGCGGTGCTGTCCTCAAAGCGTTCCGCAGGATCGGCATCCGGCGCCGTCAATACCTGGCGGTACAGCTCGACGGCGATTTCCGGCTCACGCTGTTCCAGATAGGAGGAAGCCACCCAGCGCAGGGCATACGTGGGAATGCTCACGCCCTCGCCGGTCAGTTTCTGGTATTCGGCAATCACTTCAGCCCGACGGGCGCGGGCATTGAGGGCGCCCATGCGATCGATGCGCCAACGGAGTACGTCGTCATGGGCTTCTGCCACCGGGGTCCAGGTGGCGAGCAACTTGTCGTAGTCGGCCAGGGCGCGGTCGGCAATGACGAAGCGCTCCTGTTCGCTGCGGCTGGCCATATCCGCCAGGCGCACCCGTTCGGCGGCTACGTCACCCTCCAGGCGACGCTGCACGCCACGGTCGATCAGCCCCGGCTGCAGACGTGCCAGGCGCAGCGCTGGCTCGGGCAGCCGCGCGCGCTGCAGGGCGTAGATGTATTCGCGCGCGATCTCTGGGCTGTTGCCGGCGCGGGTGAAAGCCTGGTCGTATTCGAACAACGCTTCGTGGGGGTTGTTGGCACGGGTCAGGGCATAACCCAGTGCCAGTCGACGCATCGGATCTGTCGGTTTGGCGGCGACCATGGCCTTGGCGCGAGTGACGGCTTCGTCGGGCTGGCCTGCATCGGCCTGGGTCAAGGCCAGGCCGAGTTGCAGGTCGGGGTTGTGGGGATCGATCACCAAGGCCTGGCGGTACAGCTCGGTCGCCGAATCCCAACGCTTGAGGTTTCGATAGGCGCGAGCCGTAGCGGTCAGCGCCTGGACGGGCAGCGCTCGATGACGGCCCTGGGTCTCATAGACCGTCACCACCTCGGCGTCGAGGCCGGCCCAACTGGCGATCTGCAGGTGGTCGCTGATCTGCGCAGTGCTGGCCTGGCCGGCCGGCACCTGGCGCAACGCGGTCAGCGCAGGCGTGTAGTGACCTGCACGGGCGTCGAGCACCATCTGGTCATAGGCGGTATCGGCAAACGCCAGCATCGGCCAGCACAATTGGCTGCACAGCGCGACGCGAAACAACGGACGCAAACCACGTTGAATAAAAGGACCCACAGTACGCGGCATTCGTCAGCATCCTTACATGGCCAGCCGGGTCGCAGTGCCCCCTTGCCCATCAAACAGGAAGCCGGATCAAAGGAATCCAGCCAAGCTCTAATGGGCCTAGTCTTGCATTCTCAGGCGGGTCATCTTCAGGAACGCCACAATTCTTCAGAATCGCTACAGATTTCGGCGCAGCGCTGATCGATAGGCGTAAAAAAACCCGGCCCATGTGTCATGCACGGGCCGGGTCTTGGGTGTTGCTCGAACGCGTTACTGGACGGCGACGCCACCACCCAGCTTGCTCATCACGAATGCCGTGAATTGCTCGACGGTCATTTTCTGGCCGTTGAAGTCAACCTGGTTGTTGGCGTAATGCAACTTGGTGACAACGTCGTTGCCTTCAAGGGTCGCCAGCTGAGTACCGACGGCCATGGCGCTGAACATATCGCTGGTGGCGGTGGCCTGATCGGCGATCAGCTTGGCATCGGTCTGGCCTTCCATCTGTGCCTGTACGGTCATCAGGTCCACCAGCATCGGCTTGGAGACCTTGAGGTTGAAATCCAGCAGGGCGAGCAACTGACGCCCCAATTCATCCGGCGGCAGGTCCATGGACTGCGGCTTGGCCAGATTAACGATCAGGCTGGCACGGCTTTCACCGTTGGCGGTGTTGAAGGACAGGTTTTCCAGTGCGACTTGCGGGGCCCCGGCCAGCAGTTTTTCCAAATCGGCCTTGACCTGCGCTTCTTCGGCTTCGGTCAGGCTCAGCTCTGGCGCCGGCTCACCGGCTGCTGCGGCCTCGGCAGCCGCTTTTTCGTATGGTTGCAGCTTGGTCTGGTAAATCTGCATCAGCGACATGGTGGCCGGGATGTCCAGATTCTTCAGGCTGACTGCCATCTGCGCCGAACCAATGCTCTTGTCGTTGAACGACAACTCACCGATCTTGTAATCGGCACGCCCCGAAGCGCTCGTGCCGCTCTCGGTGCTGCTGTTCTTCATCTCGAAATTCTTCAGGCCCAGCACCGACTTCGGCTCACCAAAGGTGGCCTTGGTGTTGCTCAGCAGCAGGGTGTTGTCACCCATGTAGTAACCGTAGGTGCTTTTGCTCAGGTTACTGGCCAATGTCAGGCCGTTCAGCTCAACCTGCACCGGAGTCTGGTCTTCGGCGACGGTGGTCAGCTTGAAGCTGTCCATGTAGCCGTCTGCCTTGACCTTCTGTCCCTGGGCGCTGGCGGCCAGGTCGATTTTCAGGCCGGAAAAGGTGAGCTGGGATTGCTCATCCAGCTTGGTATCCACGGGCAGCAGCTCGTACGTTCCATTGATGGATTGGTCGTAACCCAGGTTGACCACACCTTTGAGCGGCGACTGGTCCTTGGTGGCGGCGAACCACTTGTCAGTCAGCGGATTGCGCTCGAGTGCGGTGTGACTGGTGGCCATGACCGGCAGCCATTTGAGCGTTATCAAGCGCGAAAATGGCAGTGGGCCGTGTTCGATCTGATCGACGAAGAGCAACTCAACCGGCTCGCCACCGAAGATTTCGCCCTCGCCCTTGAGACGGTAGTGGGCGGTGCTGCTGAACGTTCCACGGTCCATGGAAACCAGCTCCAGGGTGGCGGTGCTGTTAGACCCGGCCAAGGCTGCCTGCATCTGCTTATTGCTGTCGGCAATAGCATTCGTCAACACGCCTTCGAGCTTTGTCCCGGTGTACCAGGCGCCGCCCGCGCTGACGGCGCCGACAGCCACAACGATTCCCAAAAGTATGCTTGCTGATTTATTCATGAGTGACCCGATCGATATCCATGGTTGAAAAAAGCCGTCGTCTTCCCTGACCCGCAAAGGGTGTGGCTCGACGCCGTAAAGAGGAGCGGAGATTACCATCAGGCACCCCTGAGGGCCCAATGTTTAAAGGGGTAAAAACGTTTTCTTGCGAGGTGGTCTACGAATATTGGACTTCGATCTCGTCGAGCTGATGGTCGAAAGTCTTGAGGCGGGCCGTCCAGGTATACACCAGCACTTCGAAATCGCGATTGATCACTGCCGCACCCGATGATGAGTCTGCGCGTGAATCGCAGAAGTCCAGTTGATAGCGCTCACGGGCCATGGCGTTAGCCACGTCGCATAATTCTCGGGCGTTATTGAGCCAATGCCAGCCGTCCTGGGTGACTTGCTTGTCCAAGGCAGCGCATTGGGTTTTCAGGGCCTCCAGGCTCTTTTCCAGCGGGGTACCGGTCAACTCCCCCATGACTTCCTGGAACGTGCGCCCAGGCTGCCAATAACTGCCCCAGAAATAACGGTCGAACACCGTTTCGACACGTCGCAGCGCAACCTTGGTGTCCCAGATCAGCACCAGGATTTTGCCTTGCTCGAGATGTTTTTTCTTGATGCGTTGGCCCTGAAGCGATGCCCAGGCCACGATTGCAATGGATATCACACCAATCAACGCCGCCGCGCTATCGAGGAACAACATCGCCTTGTCGATTTGATGAGTGAGCATGACGCCATAGAAATAAGTGGCCGAAAGCAGCAGCAATGCCGCAGTGGCGCACCAGAAGCCGGGAGCATAAGGGTTTTTCATTATTGGAATCCCCATGACCAGTGACGTCGTGGCCCCTCTTGATCGCTTGATCGCCAGAGCCCGACTATCACAGCATAGCAACGGCGTTGGGGGTTTGCCGGGGCATCAGGGGCTCGATCCGATTACCGGCCCAAAACGACAAAACCCCTGGCTGCTGATGCAGACAGGGGTTCGGGGAATTCGATCTTGACGATGACCTACTCTCACATGGGGAAACCCCACACTACCATCGGCGATGCATCGTTTCACTGCTGAGTTCGGGATGGGATCAGGTGGTTCCAATGCTCTATGGTCGTCAAGAAATTCTGTGACCAACCCGTTCAACAACAACGTGTCGGTAAAATCGATGACTTCTACTA
>NZ_JBWLPW010000026.1:0-61852 GCF_056521845.1 Pseudomonas sp. PF05
CCCACGGAGCAATGCCTTCGTTCGGGCATGCCGAGCCTAGGCGAGGCACCGAGTGGTGGGGCATGAGCGCTTTGGTTACTTTCGCGCTTTTCGAAAGTGACTCGCCGTCAGGGCGAAACCCTAAGTGGCCGTAACCGCAAAAATGGATATACACACCACCCTCACAGCCAACCAGGCTTTGTGGGAATGGTCGGACAAAATTCTGATTCAAAAAGAATTTTCCGACGAATTCTGGCGGTTGCCGGGTGGGAAGAACTCTGGCTGACCTTTTCCCGACGCTTGAGTCTCAAGCGAAAGATCAAAAGATCAAAAGATCAAAAGATCGCAGCCTTCGGCAGCTCCTACAGAACCTTGGCTCAATCCAGCCCAAGCTTCTTCAACCGATACCGCATCGACCGAAACGACAATTTCAACCGCTGCGCCGCCGCCGTGCGGTTCCAGCGGGTTTCCTCCAATGCCTGGAGGATGAGCTTGCGCTCGACGTCTTCCAGGTAATCCTCCAGGTTGTCGACCTGCATCAAATCGGGGTTGCCCGCCTCGCTAGCACTACTGCCCTCGGCCAGGCGCAGGTCATCCGCTTCGATCTGCTGCTGTTCGCAAAGGGTATAGGCCCGTTCGAGCATGTTCTCCAATTCCCGCACATTGCCCGGGAAGCGGTAATTCTTGAGAGCGTCCAACGCCTGTGGATGCAATCTGACCGGTGGACTGCCGGTATTGGCTGCCAGGCGCTGGAGCATGTGGTTGGCCAGCAGCTCGATGTCTTCGCGGCGTTCGCGCAGGGGCGGCACGCGCAGTTCGATGACGTTCAGTCGGTAATACAAATCCTGGCGAAAGCGCCCGGCGGCCACTTCGCCGTCCAGGTCCTTGTGGGTGGCACAGAGTATTCGCACATCCACCACTTCTTCCTGCTGGCCGCCAACGGCGCGCACGGCTTTTTCCTGGATCGCCCGCAACAGTTTGACCTGCATCGCCAGGGGCAGGTCGGCCACCTCGTCGAGGAACAGCGTCCCGCCGTGGGCGGCCTGGAACAGCCCGGGCTTGTCTTCGATGGCGCCGCTGAAGCTGCCTTTTCGATGGCCGAAAAACTCGCTTTCCATCAGCTCCGTGGGAATCGCCCCACAATTGACAGGCACAAACCCTTGGGTGGAGCGGGGGCCCTGTTCGTGGATCAGTCGGGCGACCAGTTCCTTGCCGCAACCTGACTCCCCACTGATGTACACCGGTGCCTGGCTGCGAGCGAGTTTTTCAATCTGTTTGCGCACGCTGCGCATTGGAGGGGAGTCGCCCAGCAGGCAACGCTCGAGGGTGCTTGCCGGAACGCCAACCGATGGCAGGCGCAGGGCACTGGTGACCAGCTCCCGCAGCCGGCCCAGGTCGACCGGTTTGGTCAGGAAGTCGAAGGCGCCGGCCTTGAGGGCGTCGATGGCGGTGTCCAGGCTGCCATAGGCGGTGATCATCGCCACGGGCAGTTGGGGGTAACGTTGCTGAATGTGCTGCACCAGTTCCAGGCCGGTGCCATCGGGCAGGCGCATGTCGGTCAGGCACAGGTCGAAGGCTTCGTCCGCCAGCAGGGTTTGGGCCTCGGTAAGGTTCTTGGCGCTGCGGGTGTCGAGTTTCATCCGGCCCAGGGTGATGTCCAGGAGTTCGCGGATGTCCGGTTCGTCATCGACGATCAGGATTCGTTGCCGTGAGCGATTATTCAAATCTGTTTCCGTCCGTGAGCAAAGGTGATGCGAAAGCAACCGCCGCCTTGGCGTGGTTTGAAGTCTAGGCGGGCCTGGTTGCTTTCGCACAGCTCACGGGACAGATAGAGCCCAAGGCCGGTGCCCTGGCTGCTGGTGGTAAAGAAGGGTTCGAACAAATGCGCCTGCTGCTCGGGTGTTACACCGGGGCCGTTGTCGATGATGTCCAGCGTGGACAGCTGGCTGTGGGGGTCGATGAACAGTTTCAGCCAGGCCTCGGCCTGTTCGTGGGCCATGGCGCTGTGGCGCCAGGCGTTGCGCAGCAGGTTGTCGAGTACCTGGGTCAACTGGTCGGGGTCCATCAGCGTGGTGTATTGCCCCGGGTCGATGCTCAGGTGCAAGTGTTGGTGCTCGGCCATGCTTTCGCGGGCCTGACGGACGAACTGTTCGAGCCAGGCCCGCAGGTCCAGGCGTTGCGGCGTGGTCTGCTGGCGGCGGGACAGTTGCAGGACGTTTTCAATGACGCGATTCATTCGTTGGGAGTGATCTTGAATAATCTGCGTCAGACGCCGATCAGCGTTGTTCAGTTCCTCGGATTCGCGCAGTAATTGCGCTGCATGGCTGATGGCGCCCAAAGGGTTGCGGATTTCATGGGCAATGCCAGCGGTGAGGCGCCCGAGGGAGGCGAGTTTCAGTTGCTGGGCCTGTTGGGCAACCTGGGCCAGGTCTTCAAGGAAGACCAGGAACTGTTGCTGATCGTAGTGCCCCAAGGCGATGAAGCTCGGTTGCAGGGTCAGGCCTGTGCCGGTCACGGTCAGGCTGGGGGGACGCAGGCTGGGGTTGTTCAGCCACAATTGCAGGCGTTCGACCAGGGCGGTGCAATAATCATCGATCCGCTGGCCAACCAGGTCGTGCATGCCCAGCAGATTCAGGGCGCTTTCGTTGGCCAGTTGCACGCGCCGCTCGCGGTCGAGCACCAGGATGCCGGTGCGCATGCGTTGCAGGATCAGTGCGTTGAGCGCTTCGAGGCCGATCACCTCGCTGGCCCGTCGCTCGGCCAGGGTTTCACTGGCTTCCAGTCGCCGGGTCAGGCCTTGTACCAGCAGGGCGGCGGCAAAACACAGTGCCCCCAGGGTGCCGGCTTGCAGATAACTGCTGGGACGGTTCGAGTCGCTCAGGCCGAGGAAAAAAGTCGACCCGACGATACCGATCGTGGCGACAGCGGCGATCAATAGGCCGACCCGGCTTCGCAACAGCGTATTGCCGATGGCTACCGAGACAATGAGCAGATTGCCGATGGCGCTGGGCACACCACCTGCGGCGAAGAACAGCCACGAGAGCAGCAGCACATCGGTGAGTGCCAGGCCGAACAGCCGGGCGGGGCGGCGAGTATTCTCAAGGAACACCACCAGCAGGATGTTCAGCACCAGGTACAACCAACTGCCACTGCGCAGCAGGTCGTCATTGGCGAACTCCAACAGGCGGTTGTCCAGCTTGCTGGAGATCAGTAGCACCAGGGTGATGCCGATGCTCAGGCGATACAGGTGATAGAGGCGCAGCAGGCGCTGCGCCTGTTTTTCGCGTGGGCTCGAGGCCTCAGCGATCACGACTGCCCGGGCCTTGCTCGAGGTGAGCCTGGCTGCAATACCATTGTTGTTCGAGGGGCAGCGCCCGGTCACGGGGCAGGTGTACGCCGCAATGGGCGCAGCGAACCATCGGCGGTGCGTCCTGTTCCTGGGTAGGACGGGATGCACGGGCGCTGGTCTTCTTCACCCCGCGAAAGATCCAGATAGCTGAGGCGACGACGGCGAACAAGATCAATAAACGAAGCATGATGGGCGGCTTTTTGGCGAGTGATCAGGCAGTTTAGCCAAGGACAGGAACGGCGCACAGCGCAATAAAACCCAGGCACAAAAAAGGGAGACCGCCGGGTCTCCCTTTTTTTGCGAGGACTTAGCCTCAGTCGAACAGGCCGAAAGTCATGTAGCTGAACCAAGAGCGGTCGCTGGACTCGTTCTCAGGCTCTTCTTCTTCGATCACGTCGCCATTTTCGTCCTTGGGCTTGAGCTCGTTCGGAATGGCTTCCTTGGCATCCTGGAACTGGCGCTGTACGTCCTGGTTGGCGCGTGTCTCGCCTGGCGGCAGGGGTGGACGGGACTCGATCAGGCCCAGGGTTGCCTTGCTCAGCCACGAACGGTTGTCCGCTTCGTCGACCCGTGGGGTGAACTGGCCATCGACCAGGGAAGGGTGATCCGGGTAGTTCAGCTTGAGGGTTTCCAGGCTGGTGGCCGCCAGGTCGTCCAGGTGCAGGCGCTGGTAGGCTTCGGTCATCACGGCCAGGCCATCACCCACCGAAGGGGTTTCCTGGAAGTTTTCCACCACGTAGCGACCGCGGTTGGCGGCGGCGACGTAGGCCTGGCGAGTCAGGTAGTAGTCGGCCACATGGATTTCGTAGGACGCCAGCAGGTTGCGCAGGTAGATCATGCGCTGCTTGGCGTCCGGCGAGTAGCGGCTGTTGGGGAAGCGGCTGGTCAGCTGGGCGAACTCATTGTAGGAGTCGCGCGCGGCGCCCGGGTCACGCTTGGTCATGTCCAGCGGCAGGAAGCGCGCCAGCAGGCCAACGTCCTGGTCGAAGGAGGTCAGGCCCTTGAGGTAATAGGCGTAATCGACATTCGGGTGCTGCGGGTGCAGGCGAATGAAACGCTCGGCGGCGGACTTGGCGGCTTCCGGCTCGGCGTTCTTGTAGTTGGCGTAGATCAGCTCCAATTGGGCCTGATCGGCGTAGCGACCGAACGGATACCGCGACTCCAGCGCCTTCAGCTTGGCGGTGGCGCTGGTATAGCTGTTGTTATCCAGGTCGTTCTGCGCCTGTTGGTACAGTTCGACTTCGCTCAGGTTTTCGTCTACGACTTCCTTCGACGAGCAAGCAGCAGTCAATGCGAGGATGGCGATCAGCAGCAGGTGTTTCACTTGCATGGCGGCTTGCGTCCCTATGACGGCCGCTGTCTTGGGCGGGGCCGTCCTGTTATGATGAGCGCCCCGTTGAAAGCCTCGGGGCAAAAGACGCCGTATTTAACCACAAGCGCGCAGCCGAAACCAAAGGCTGTGCCGACGCCCAGTCCGAGCATGTCCGATAAAATAGAACTTCGCGCAGAGGTGCCGTCCGAATTGGGCGGCCAACGCCTCGATCAAGTCGCCGCACAACTCTTTGCCGAGCACTCTCGCTCGCGCCTTTCCGCCTGGATCAAGGACGGCCGCCTGACTGTGGATGGGGCGGTGATCCGCCCGCGCGACATCGTCCACGGCGGTGCCATTCTCGAGCTGACTGCCGAACAGGAGGCCCAGGGAGAATGGGTCGCCCAGGACATCGCCCTGGATATCGTCTACGAAGACGATGACATCCTGGTGATCAACAAGCCTGCGGGCCTGGTGGTGCACCCGGCCGCCGGCCATGCTGATGGCACCTTGCTCAATGCCTTGCTGCACCACGTTCCGGACATTATCAATGTGCCGCGTGCCGGCATCGTCCATCGCCTGGACAAGGACACCACCGGTCTGATGGTGGTGGCCAAGACCATCCAGGCGCAGACACAGCTGGTCACACAGCTGCAAAGCCGTAGCGTCAGCCGCATCTATGAATGCATCGTGATCGGGGTCGTCACCGCCGGTGGCAAGATCAACGCCCCCATCGGTCGGCACGGCCAACAGCGCCAGCGCATGGCGGTGATGGAGGGCGGCAAGCAGGCAGTCAGCCATTATCGCGTGCTGGAGCGTTTCCGTTCCCACACCCATGTGCGGGTCAAGCTGGAAACCGGCCGGACCCACCAGATCCGTGTGCACATGGCCCACATCAACTTCCCGTTGGTGGGCGACCCGGCGTACGGCGGTCGTTTCCGCATTCCGCCGGCTGCCAGCCAGACCATGGTCGAGTCGCTGAAGAATTTCCCGCGCCAGGCGCTGCATGCACGTTTCCTGGAGCTGGATCACCCGACGACCGGCAAGCGCATGAGCTGGGAGTCGCCGCTGCCGGATGACTTCGTCTGGCTGCTGACGTTGCTCAAGCAGGACCGCGAGGCGTTCATCGGATGAATGACTGGCTGATACCCGACTGGCCCGCGCCGGCCCGGGTCAAGGCCTGCATCACGACCCGTGCGGGTGGCGTCAGTCTGGCGCCGTTCGACAGCCTCAACCTGGGCGACCATGTGGGCGACGATCCTGTGGCCGTCGCCGAAAACCGTCGTCGCCTCACCGATCAATTCGCCATCACCCCGGCCTGGCTGCAGCAGGTCCACGGCATTGCCGTGGTCGAGGCTGACCCGGCCCAGGTGGCGACCGCCGATGCCAGTTGGACCGACACACCGGGTATCGCCTGCACGGCGATGACGGCGGACTGCCTGCCTGTGTTGTTCTGCAACCGTGCCGGCACCCGCGTTGCGGCGGCCCATGCCGGCTGGCGCGGGCTGGCGAACGGCGTGCTGGAAGCCTCCCTCGACAGCCTTGCCGTGCCTGCGGATGAAATCCTCGCCTGGCTCGGCCCGGCCATCGGTCCGCATGCGTTCGAAGTCGGGCCGGAAGTGCGTGAAGCCTTCATCGCGCAACTGCCCCAGGCGGCACAAGCCTTTGTCGCGAGCCCCAACGCCGGCAAGTTCCTGGCCGATATCTACGCGTTGGCACGGCTGCGCCTGGCCGCACGCGGTGTTACGGCCGTCTACGGTGGCGGTCTGTGCACTGTGACCGACCCACGTTTCTTTTCCTACCGCCGCAACCCGCGCACCGGTCGCTTCGCCTCACTGATCTGGATCGAACGCTAGACTTCTCTGATCTGTATCAAGGGCGCCCGGCTTGAATCTTCCAGAATCGACCACATCTATAACGGTATCTGGCAGGTTTCTTCATTCAGGATGTTTCCAAGGTCCGGCCTGCTCATTAGGAAGGTGACCCATGCGTATTGATCGTTTAACCAGCAAATTACAGTTGGCCCTGTCCGATGCCCAGTCCCTGGCCGTCGGCCTGGACCATCCCGGTATCGAACCGGCGCACTTGATGCAGGCCATGCTCGAACAGCAGGGCGGTTCCATAAAGCCCCTGCTGATGCAGGTCGGCTTTGACGTCAACAGCCTGCGCAAAGAACTGGCCAAGGAGCTCGACCAGTTACCCAAGATCCAGAACCCCACCGGTGACGTGAACATGTCCCAGGACCTGGCGCGGCTGCTCAACCAGGCCGATCGCCTGGCCCAGCAGAAGGGCGACCAGTTCATTTCCAGCGAGCTGGTGCTGCTCGCCGCCATGGACGAGAACAGCAAGCTCGGCAAATTGCTGCTCGGCCAAGGCGTGAGCAAGAAAGCCCTGGAAAATGCCATCAACAACCTGCGTGGCGGCGAAGCGGTCAACGACGCCAACCACGAAGAGTCGCGCCAGGCGCTGGACAAATACACCGTCGACCTGACCAAGCGCGCCGAGGAAGGCAAGCTCGACCCGGTGATCGGTCGCGACGATGAAATCCGCCGCACAATCCAGGTGCTGCAACGCCGCACCAAGAACAACCCGGTACTGATCGGTGAGCCTGGCGTGGGTAAAACCGCCATCGCCGAGGGCCTGGCCCAGCGCATCATCAACGGTGAAGTGCCGGACGGCCTCAAGGGCAAGCGCCTGTTGTCCCTGGACATGGGGGCGTTGATCGCCGGTGCCAAATACCGTGGCGAGTTCGAAGAACGCCTCAAGGCCCTGCTCAATGAGCTGTCCAAGCAGGAAGGGCAGATCATCCTGTTCATCGACGAACTGCACACCATGGTCGGCGCGGGCAAGGGCGAAGGCTCGATGGACGCCGGCAACATGCTCAAGCCCGCGTTGGCCCGTGGCGAGTTGCACTGCGTCGGCGCGACCACGCTCAACGAGTACCGCCAATATATAGAGAAGGACGCAGCCCTTGAGCGGCGCTTCCAGAAAGTGCTGGTGGAAGAACCGAGCGAGGAAGACACCATCGCCATCTTGCGCGGCCTTAAAGAACGCTACGAAGTTCACCACAAGGTGGCGATCACCGATGGCGCGATTATCGCGGCGGCCAAGCTCAGCCACCGCTACATCACCGACCGTCAGTTGCCGGACAAGGCCATCGACCTGATCGACGAGGCGGCCAGTCGCATCCGCATGGAAATCGACTCCAAGCCCGAAGTGCTGGATCGGTTGGAGCGGCGCCTGATTCAACTCAAGGTCGAATCCCAGGCCCTGAAGAAAGAAAGCGACGAAGCGGCGAAGAAACGTCTGGAAAGGTTGCAGGAAGAAATCGTTCGTCACGAGCGTGAATATTCCGACCTCGAGGAAATCTGGAACTCGGAGAAAGCCGAAGTCCAGGGCTCGGCGCAGATCCAGCAAAAGATCGAACAGTCCCGCCAGGAGCTGGAAGCGGCTCGCCGCAAAGGCGACCTCAACCGCATGGCCGAGCTGCAGTATGGGGTGATCCCGGATCTGGAGCGCAGCCTGCAGATGGTCGACCAGCACGGCAAGAGCGAAAACCAGTTGCTGCGCAGCAAGGTCACTGAGGAAGAGATTGCCGAAGTGGTCTCCAAATGGACCGGCATTCCTGTCTCGAAAATGCTCGAAGGCGAGCGTGACAAGCTGCTGAAGATGGAAAGCCTGCTGCACCAGCGTGTGATCGGCCAGGAAGAGGCGGTGGTGGCGGTGTCCAATGCCGTGCGCCGCTCTCGTGCCGGGCTGTCGGATCCCAACCGTCCGAGCGGTTCGTTCATGTTCCTCGGCCCGACCGGGGTCGGTAAAACCGAACTGTGCAAGGCGCTGGCCGAGTTCCTCTTCGATACGGAAGAGGCCATGGTGCGTATCGACATGTCCGAGTTCATGGAGAAACATTCCGTGGCACGGCTGATCGGTGCGCCACCGGGTTATGTCGGTTATGAAGAAGGCGGTTACCTGACCGAGGCCGTGCGTCGCAAGCCGTACTCGGTGATCCTGCTCGATGAGGTCGAGAAGGCGCACCCGGATGTGTTCAACATCCTGCTGCAGGTGCTGGAGGATGGTCGCCTGACCGACAGCCACGGGCGCACGGTGGACTTCCGCAACACGGTGATCGTGATGACTTCCAACCTGGGCTCGACGCAGATCCAGGAACTGGTGGGTGACCGCGAGGCGCAACGCGCAGCGGTGATGGATGCGATCTCCACCCACTTCCGGCCGGAGTTCATCAACCGGGTCGACGAAGTGGTGATCTTCGAGCCGTTGGCCCGTGATCAGATTGCCGGCATTACCGAGATCCAGTTGGGTCGCCTGCGCAGTCGCCTCACCGAACGTGAGCTGAAACTGCAATTGAGCGATGAGGCGTTGGACAAGCTGATTGCGGTGGGTTACGACCCGGTCTATGGCGCACGACCGCTGAAGCGGGCGATCCAGCGCTGGATCGAAAACCCGCTGGCGCAGTTGATCCTGTCGGGTCGCTTCATGCCGGGCGAAACCGTGACCGGTACAGTGGAGAACGACGAAATCGTCTTCAACTGAGCGGGCTTTTGTGGCGAGAGCAAGCTCGCCCTGGAGCGCGCCGTAGGAGCTGTCGAGTGCAGCGAGGCTGCGATCTTTCCCCAGACACTTGAGTCTCAAGGGGAAGATCAAAAGGTCGCAGCCTTCGTCAGCTCCTACACAGTCCATCGTTTGTCACAGGGCGTGTTTGTGTTGCGAGGCCATTTTTTTCATCAGGCCGTTGAACTCAAAGGAAAAGGCTTGTAAAGTGCGCCCCGCAGTCAGTCACCCCAAGGGTTACTTCTCGCTGAGAAGGAATCCAAAATAAGTTGCAAATCATTGTCTTGAAAGCAATTTAAGGGGTTGACAGAGGTTTTGAAGATTGTAGAATAGCGCGCCTCAGACACACGAACGCAGCGATGCGTAAGGGTAGAAGAGGTTGAAGCTAGCTTCAACGTTGTAGCTTCAAAATTGCAGTAACTTGAAATATCAGTTCCGTGATAGCTCAGTCGGTAGAGCAAATGACTGTTAATCATTGGGTCCCAGGTTCGAGTCCTGGTCACGGAGCCATTTCAATCGGGGTATAGCGCAGTCCGGTAGCGCGCCTGCTTTGGGAGCAGGATGTCAGGAGTTCGAATCCCCTTACCCCGACCATTTTTGGGTCGTTAGCTCAGTTGGTAGAGCAGTTGGCTTTTAACCAATTGGTCGTAGGTTCGAATCCCACACGACCCACCATTTTTGAAACCAGTTCGCTGGAATCGAATCTTAAGATCAGAGGCCAAAAGCGCTGATCGAGAAGGCGACTTGCGAAGGTCGCCTTTTTTTTACCGGGGTATAGCGCAGTCCGGTAGCGCGCCTGCTTTGGGAGCAGGATGTCAGGAGTTCGAATCCCCTTACCCCGACCATATTAAAAATCCTCGTATCGAAAGATACGGGGATTTTTTTTGCCTGCGATAAAGTGGATTGGACTTAAGACATCGTACAACTTGCCGATAACCCGCCGACAGGGGCCTGGCCCCCACTTCAGGCCAACAATAAAAAGGCATTCCCCATGGTTCTTCGTCAGCTGAATATCGCCCTTCGTGCCGCGTTGGGTTTTGCCTTGATCGCCGTGCTGGTGGCGCTGCTCGGGGTGTTCGCGCTGGGACAGATGTCGAGTATTCGTGACAGTGAAGTCGCGGTGCAAACCCAGTGGCTGCCGAGCATTCGCGGCGGTGATGAGATCCGCGAGTGGATGTTGCGGATCCGTACCATTTCCCTGCGCATGGCCCTGGACCAGGACCCGAAGAACATTGCGGTGTATCGCGGGCAGATGGACACGCGCGACAAGGAGCTGGGCGAAAAAATCGCTGCCTACGAAAAACTCGTCGTGACGCCTGAAGGCAAGGCGCTTTATGACCAGTTCAAGCAGACCTTTGCCGCTTACCGTACAGGTATCGCGCAATCCTTCACCCTGGCGGAGCAGGGGCGTCGGGACGAGCTGATCAAGCTGCTGCTGGTAGACATGAAGACCGTGGTGGACGGTTCTGGCAAACAGCTCAACGACCTGGCGGAGCTGTTTTCCAAGCAGGTCTCCATCGAGAGTCAGAAGTCCCAGGCCCACTACACCAATTCCCGGATGATCGTCAGCCTGTTCGTTGTGCTCGCCGCCCTGGCTACGGTTGCCCTGGCCATGCTGCTTACCCGCAGCATCGTCAAACCTTTGGGCGAGGCGCTGAGTGCCGCAGAGAGCGTGGCTAAAGGTGACCTGACCCGTCCGATCGAGACCCATGGCAACGATGAAGTGAGCCGCTTGCTCAAGGCGTTGGCGGCCATGCAGCAAAATCTGCGTGAGACGTTGCAGGGCATCAGCGGTTCGGCCGCGCAACTGGCCACCGCAGCCGATGAGCTGAACGCTGTCACGCTCGACAGCACGCACAGCCTGCAACAACAGAACAACGAAATTGAACAGGCGGCCACCGCCGTCACCGAAATGACCACCGCCGTGGAGGAGGTGGCGCGCAATGCGGTTTCCACCTCCGATGCCACGCGCCAGTCCAGTGAATCGGCGTCCCTTGGTCAGCAGCGGGTCAGCGACACGGTCGAGGCCATCGGCGCCCTCGCCAGCGATGTGCAGGTGACCGGTGGCCTGGTGCAATCCCTGGCCAACCAATCGCAGGATATTGGCAAGGTGTTGGACGTGATCCGCGCCATTGCCGAGCAGACCAATCTGCTGGCCCTCAACGCGGCCATCGAAGCGGCCCGTGCGGGTGAGAGCGGGCGTGGGTTTGCGGTGGTGGCCGATGAAGTGCGGGCGCTGGCTTATCGCACGCAGCAGTCGACCCAGGAAATCGAACAGATGGTCCAGGGCATGCGCAGCGGTGCCACCCAAGCGCTGGATTCCATGCAGGCCAGCTCCAGTCGCGCCGCCAGTACCCTGGCAATGGCAGAGCGGGCGGGGGAGGCGCTGCAG
Organism: Pseudomonas sp. PF05; assembly: GCF_056521845.1. Lineage (NCBI taxonomy): Bacteria > Pseudomonadati > Pseudomonadota > Gammaproteobacteria > Pseudomonadales > Pseudomonadaceae > Pseudomonas > Pseudomonas sp. PF05. The sequence continues at coordinate 11,599 of NZ_JBWLPW010000026.1, forward strand.
ACCATCACGGCGTCGGTCAGCGAGATTCACGAGCGTAACCTGGTGATTGCCAGCGCCGCCGAAGAACAGGCACAAGTGGCCCGTGAGGTGGATCGCAACCTGGTGAATATTCGTGATTTGTCCGTGCGCTCGGCCACGGGTGCGAACCAGACCAGCGCGTCCAGTCATGAGTTGTCGCAACTGGCGAATTCGTTGCGCACGATGGTGCAGCGGTTTCAGGTTTGATCGATGGATAGCTCGGACAGAGGTCTTGCCCGAGTTTGAGTATTAACTGTGCTGCCCTCATCGCGAGCTCGCTCGCGATGAGGGTGGCTCATTCAATATCAGTGCTGCTGACTCAGTGCAGCTTCAGCCGAGGCTCTGTCCCACGCCCGATCTTGCTGCCCAGCATCAGCATGGCCGTGCGGAACATGCCGTACAGCGCCATCTGGTGCATGCGGTACAGCGAGACGTAGAACATCCGCGCCAGCCAGCCTTCGAGCATCACGCTGCCGGTCAGGTTACCCATCAGGTTGCCCACTGCCGAGAACCGCGACAGCGAGATCAGCGAGCCGTAGTCGGTGTATTTGTATTCGGGCAGGGCCTTGCCCTCGATCCGCAGTTTCAAGGATTTGGCCAGCAGCGAGGCTTGCTGGTGCGCGGCCTGGGCACGGGGCGGTACGTTGCGCTCGCTGCCGGGTTGCGGGCAGGCGGCGCAGTCACCGAAGGCGAAGATGTTCTCGTCGCGGGTGGTCTGCAGAGTGGGCAGCACATGCAACTGGTTGATCCGGTTGGTCTCCAGCCCGTCGATGTCCTTGAGGAAGTCCGGGGCGCGAATCCCGGCGGCCCAGACTTTCAGGCTCGCGTCGATCACTTTGCCGTCCGCGGTAATCAGGCTGTCGGCGGTCACCTGGCTGACGGCGGCGTTGGTCATGACGTTGACCCCGAGTTTTTCCAGGGTCTTGTGCACCGGTGCGCCGATACGCTCCGGCAGGGCTGGCAAGACGCGTGGGCCCGCCTCGATCAGGGTGATGTGCATGTTCTCCGGTTTGATCCGGTCCAGGCCGTAGGCGTGCAGTTCGTGGGCGGCATTGTGCAGCTCGGCGGCCAGTTCGACCCCGGTCGCACCGGCGCCGACGATGGCGACGCTGATGCGCTCGACGATATCCGTCTGCCCGGCGTGGGCCCGCAGATAGTGGTGGAGCAATTGCTGATGGAAGCGCTCGGCCTGTTTGCGGGTGTCGAGGAACAGGCAATGCTGCGCTGCGCCTTCGGTGCCGAAGTCGTTGGTGGTGCTGCCAACGGCAATCACCAGGGAGTCGTAACCCAGTTCCCGGGCCGGCAATAGCTCGACGCCGGCCTCGTCATAGGTGGCGGCCAGCTGGATTCTCTTGCGCTCGCGATCCAGGCCGCTCATGCGCCCCAGTTGGAACTCGAAGTGGTTCCATTTTGCCTGGGCGACATAGTTGAGTTCGTCTTCGGAGGAGTTCAGGGAGCCGGCGGCCACTTCGTGCAGCAGCGGTTTCCAGATGTGGGTCAGGTTCGCGTCGACCAGCATCACACTGGCCGTGCCGCGCTTGCCCAGAGTCTTACCCAGACGGGTAGCCAACTCCAGACCGCCGGCGCCGCCGCCAACGATGACAATACGATGAGTCATGGGGATATCTCGCAAGGCTAAAGGAAATCGGTGCCGTTACCCGAGCGAGCGGCAGTGTGGCTGGGCGGCTCATAGCGTCAGGTAACTGATCAGTCGGCTCAACAGGCCCAGGCCGATGGTCACGGCCAGTACCACCACCAGGAGCATCCACGGCCGGAAAGGCCGGCGCTCGACTCGGTGCTGGGACAGTTGCAGGTACTCTTCGACATGCTTCTGGTCTTCTGGGTTCAGGCGGCTGGTCATAAAGGCCTCGTCAGGTAGACGTTGCGGAATGTGCAGACGTTACAGCGTCCGGCTAGCCGGCATTGAAAGCAGCGTAGCCGCTCGCCGGAACGGGGTCGACGACCAGGCTGTCGTCCAGGCGAATGATTCCACTTTTTAACACCCGGGCCGTGATTCCGCCATGGCCGCGTACGGCCTGGAACGTACCTTCGCCGAGGTTTCTCTCCAATCGGGCACAAGGCTGGCACCAGCCGGTGGTTTCAAAGATGGCTTGGCCGATACGAAAGCGCCGGCCCTTGAGGCTGAACAGATTGATGCCGCTGACCACGATATTGCGTCGCAGCTCCTGTGGCAGCACGGGGCGGTCTTCGGGACGGCCCATCAGCGAGCCGATCACGGCCAGGTGCTCCCATTGGATCAGCGTCACTTGTCGCGCATTGCGCACACCGGGGCGGGCATGATCGCCGGTCAGTCCGGCTTCCAGGCGGGCCTCCACGGCGTCCAGTTCGATCATGGGCGCATGACCCTGGGGTCGTACGCCAATCCAGCGTACGCGGCCTTGCTGGGGCACGGCGGCGATCAGTTCCTGCAAAGGGCTCACAGGCTGATCCCGACATCGAACACAATGCTGCGGCCCAGGTTGCTTCGCAGGAAGTCCGGCGCGTCGGGGTGGGCGAACAGCACTCGGGCAAACGTCGGCCCCACCAGCGACAGCGAGCGCCAGCCCTGGCGCAGGTACTCGGTCGGCGGTGGGAAGTGACTGTTGAGGTCCAGCACTTCGCGCTTGAGGCTGGCGAAGGCGATGATGTCCAGGTCACCCAGGTCCATGCCGCGCTCGGTGTAGTTGTGAGCTTTCTTGCGCAGGGTCGGGGCCAGCCGCATCAGGAACTCATTGGCCGGGATCCGCCGCGGCTTGGCCTCGCGACGCACCAGTTGGCTCAAGGAAAAGGCGCTGCGACGGCGTTGCAGTTCATCGCGCCATTCGTCATTGAGGCGACGCCCCTCGTCGAGCACGAAAAACACCTCGAAATTGGCATCGCGAAACAATACGTCCGGCGGCTCCCCGGCCGGCGCGAACTCGTCGGCGCGATAAGGCACGTTCAGCCCTTGCAGCAGACGCTGGCAGACCCAACGCTCACGCTCCCATTTGCGGGCATTGGAGAGAAAGGCGTTGGCTTGCTCGGCCGCGATGGTCAGCAGGCGTAAGTAATCGGAGTCATCCATGAGCCCAAGCTTAGCGTTCAATTGCGACAAGCTGGAAGCGTTGCGTTGATTAATAGGGCTTTATAGTGGGATGTAGACTGTTGGCTTGAAATCCCCTCGCCACAGAAAATTTGCTGCAAGGGCCAAGCGAAAGGAAGAGTCCCATGATCGGTGCCGAATTGCTCTCACCACAGACCCAGGCGCTCGGCTGGCTGGTTTATGTGCCAGTGTTGGTCTGGGCTGTGTCGCGGGCGCCGTGGGTCGAATTATTCACCGACAGCCGGCGCCAGCATTTGCTATTTGGCACAGTGTTGGCGCTGTTCATGTTGTGGCTGGTGCGACGGGATTTCGACACGGGTGTTTCGTATCACTTTATCGGCATGACCGCCGTGACGCTGCTGCTGGACTGGCCGCTGGCGATCCTCGGTGGCCTGTGCGCGCAGCTTGCGCTGGTGCTGCTGGGCCGTCAGGACATGGCTGCGTTGGGGGTCAACGGTGCGCTGCTGATCCTGTTGCCGGTGCTGGTCACCGAGTGTTGCGCGATCCTGGTGGAGCGCGCCCAGCCGCGCAATCTGTTCGTGTACATCTTCTGTTCGGGGTTTCTCGCGGCCGCGCTTTCGGCGTTGGCGTGCCTGCTGCTGGGGCTTGGCCTGCTGTGGCACGACGGTATATTCGCCATGCCTTACTGGTTGGAAGACTTTGTCGGCTACCTCTGGCTGATCATCTTCCCCGAGGCCTTCATCAACGGCATGGTGATCAGTGCGTTGGTGGTGTTCAGTCCCGAATGGCTGGAGACCTTCAACCGCACGCGCTACCTGTCGGCCCCGTGGAACGATGATGACAAGCCTTGATTCACGTCAAGGCTGCACCACCACACGCCCTTCATGCTTTGGAAAATTTCCAGGAGCACAGCCATGAGTGTTTATGAGTGGGCGAGACAAGAAATCAGGCGTAGCCACGACGCCGCAATGGAGATCGGTTTTGACCCAGGCTTGAGCCTGCGCGCCTTGCTCAGTGCGATCGTGCAACAGAGCAAGACAGTGCGCAGCCCTGAAGACCTGGCCGATGAGTTGAGTTTCCTGGCGGAAAACCTCGATGATGAGCAGGACTACGGTTTCATGCGGCCTTAGGGGTGAATTCCGTTACCTGAGAAGATAATGAGCCCCGTGGCGAGGGAGCAAGCTCCCTCGCCACAATGATTCGACCGGGCCTTAGTGGCGTTGCTCGAAGTCTTCGCTGAACAGCTCGTCCTCGGCGTCGGGGCTGACCGGAATCTTGTGTTCTTCCGACGCCCAGGCGCCGAGGTCGATCAATTTGCAGCGATCAGAGCAGAACGGCCGGAATTTGCTCTCCGGGCTCCATTCCACAGGGGCGCCACAGGTTGGGCAATCAACGGTTGGGGTTTGGCTCATGATTGGCCTCCACGCAAAGTAAGGTAAAAGTGATGCAGGCGCTCGACCTCGCTGTGCAGCCAGGCGAGGTCGCGATCGTTGACCACCACGTCGTCGGCATGGCTCAGGCGATCCTGGCGGCTGGACTGGGCCTTGAGAATCGCCTGGACCTGTTGTTCGCTGGTCTGGTCGCGCTGCAACGTACGTTCGATCTGCAGTTGTTCCGGCGCATCGACCACCAGGATCCGCTGGGTCATGGCGTACTGCCCTGACTCGATCAGCAGCGGCGATACCAGGATTGCATAGGGCGATTGTGCCTGGGCCAGATGATGGGCGATTTCCTCGGCGATCAGCGGATGCAGCAGCGCCTCGAGCCAGCGGCGTTCATCGGCATTCTCGAAGATCAGCTTGCGCAGCGCCGCCCGGTCCAGGGCGCCGTCGGCCTGCAATACGCCGGGGCCGAAGTGCTCGGCGATTTTCGCCAGCGCCGGGCGCCCGGGCTCGACCACCCAACGCGCCGCATGATCGGCGTCGATGACGTGCACGCCCAGGTCGATGAAGTGCTGGGCCGCTGCGCTCTTGCCGCTGCCGATGCCACCGGTCAGGCCGAGAATCCAGGGTTTTTCCAAAGGGGTATTCATTAGAAACCGACAGACTGCCAATAGAAGTCGGTTATTTGACCACCCCAGAGCAAGGCAATCCAGCCGGCAATGGCCAGATAAGGCCCGAAAGGGATCTGCGTCGACCCGGGAGCATCACGCAAGCGCAGTACAATCACCCCAAGAACGGCACCCACCAGCGACGACAACAGCAGCGTCAGCGGCAGGATCTGCCAGCCACCCCAGGCGCCAAGCATCGCCAGCAGCTTGAAATCGCCATAGCCCATGCCTTCCTTGCCGGTGATCAGCTTGAACACCCAGAAAACCGACCACAGCGCCAGATAGCCGGCCACCGCACCCCACATTGCCTGGTTCAAGGACACGAACAGCCCGAAGCTGTTGACGATCAAGCCCAGCCACAACAACGGCAGCACCAGGGTATCGGGCAGCAATTGATGTTCGGCGTCGATCAGGCTCATGCCCAGCAGGCCCCAGGTCAACACCATCACCACCGCGGCGTGCCAGCCAAAGCCGAAATGCCAGGCGACGAACGCCGATAACGCCCCGCAGGCCACTTCGGTCAGGGGGTAACGCCTGCCAATGGGCGCGGCGCAGCTCGAACAGCGGCCGCGCAGCATCAAGTAGCTGAGTACGGGGATGTTCTCCCAGGCGCGGATGCGATGACCGCAGTGTGGGCACTGGGAGTGGGGCAGCATCAGGTTGTAGACCGGGCCCGGGGTTTCGGCCGGCAGGCCCAGCAGGTCGTGGGCCTGCAGGCGCCATTCGCGGTTGAGCATCTTCGGCAGGCGCCACACCAGCACGTTGAGGAAGCTGCCGATGATCAGGCCGAGCAATGCTGCAACGAGCACGAAGGCCACGGGATACAGCACGAAGAATTCGCTCAGGGGCATGTCAGATCGCAGAGCCAAGTTGAAAGATGGGCAGGTACATGGCAACCACCAGGCCACCGACGACCACCCCCAGGACCACCATGATGAAGGGTTCCATCAGGCTGGTGAGGTTGTCCACCAGATTGTCCACCTCGGCCTCATAAAAGCTCGCCACCTTGTCGAGCATGTCGTCCAGCGCGCCGGATTCCTCGCCAATGGCGGTCATCTGGACCGCCAGGTTCGGAAAGATCCCTGAGGCGCGCATGGAGAAATTCAACTGCATGCCGGTCGAGACTTCCTGCTTGATGCGTTGCACGGCACGTTTGAACACCACGTTGCCGGTGGCGCCAGACACCGAATCGAGGGCCTCCACCAGTGGCACGCCGGCGGCGAAGGTGGTGGAAAGCGTGCGGGCGTAGCGAGCCACGGCGGACTTGTACAGCAAGGTGCCTATCAGCGGCAGCTTGAGCAGCCATTTGTCGCGCCAGTCGCGAAAGCGCTCCGAACGCCTGAGCGCGTACTTCACACCAAAAAAAGCCCCTGCCAACCCGCCAAGCAACATCCACCACCACTGCTGCATGAATTCCGACAGGCCGATGACCATCACCGTGAAGGCCGGCAATTGCGCGCCGAACCCGGAAAATACCGATTCGAACTGCGGCACCACCTTGACCAGCAGAATCCCCGTGACCACGGCGGCAACGAGGACCACGGCCGCAGGATAGGTCATGGCTTTCTTGATCTTGGCCTTGAGCGCTTCGCTCTTTTCCTTGTAGGTCGCGACCCGGTCCAGCAGGGTATCCAGGGCACCGGCCTGTTCGCCGGCGTCCACCAGGTTGCAGTACAGCTCGTCGAAATATTGCGGGCACTTGCGCAGCGCTGCGGCGAAGCTGTTGCCGGCGGCGACTTCCTGCTTCACCTCGTCCACCAGCTTGCGCATGTTGGGGTTGTCGAAGCCTTCGCCAATGATGTCGAACGCCTGCAACAGCGGTACGCCGGCCTTGAGCATCGTCGCCATCTGGCGGGTGAAGAGGGCGATATCCAGCGGCTTGATGCGCTTGCCCTTGCTGAATATCGAGGTGGATTTCTTGCGCACCTTCTGCGGGTTGATGCCTTGCTTGCGCAGCTGTGCCTTGACCAGGGCCGGGCTCTGGCCCGTCAGCTCGCCGGTCATTTTCGTGCCTTTGCGGTCCTTGCCTTCCCAAGTGTAAACATCGGTTTTGACTGCCTTGACCGCCATGTTCAATCCTTGGTGACCCGGTTGATTTCTTCGAGGCTGGTGACGCCCTGCATCACTTTGAGCAGCCCCGACGTGCGCAGGTCATTGAAACCGTCCTTGCGCATTTGCAGATCGATTTCCAGCGAGTTGCCCTCGGCCATGATCAACCGTTGCAGCTCGGGCGTGTTCTTGACCACTTCGTAAACCCCCACGCGCCCTTTGTAACCGTGGTTGCACTGTTCGCAACCGACCGGCTCATAGATCGTGAATGTGCCGATGCGTTCCCGAGGGAAACCTTCCTTGAGCAAGGCTTCCTCGGGGATCTCGATGGCCGTCTTGCAGTGGCTGCACAGTTTGCGCGCCAACCGCTGGGCAATGATCAGGTGCACGGCGGTGGCGATGTTGAACCCCGGAATGCCCATGTTCTGCAGGCGGATCAAGGTTTCGGCGGCGCTGTTGGTGTGCAGGGTGGAGAGCACCAGGTGCCCGGTCTGGGCGGCCTTGATGGCGATTTCGGCGGTTTCCAGGTCACGGATTTCGCCGACCATGATCACGTCCGGGTCCTGGCGCAGGAACGAGCGCAGGGCATGGGCGAAATCCAGCCCCTGGCGCGGATTCACGTTGACCTGGTTGATGCCTTCCATGTTGATTTCCACCGGGTCTTCGGCAGTGGAAATGTTGATGTCCACGGTGTTGAGGATATTCAGCCCGGTGTACAGCGACACGGTCTTGCCCGAGCCGGTCGGGCCTGTCACCAGGATCAGCCCTTGCGGTTGCTTGAGGGCGGCCATGTACAGGTCTTTCTGGTCCGGTTCGTAGCCCAGGGCATCGATGCCCATTTGCGCGCTGGACGGGTCGAGGATCCGGATCACCACTTTTTCGCCCCAGAGCGTGGGCAGGGTGTTGACCCGGAAATCGATGGACTTGGTTTTCGACAGGCGCATTTTCAGGCGCCCGTCCTGGGGTTTGCGCCGTTCGGAAATATCCAGGCTGGCCATGACTTTCAAGCGCGCGGCGATACGGTTGGCCAACTGGATAGGCGGCCTGGCCACTTCGCGCAATATGCCGTCGGTGCGCACCCGCACCCGGTAGATCTTTTCATAGGGTTCGAAGTGCAGGTCGGAAGAGCCGCCCTTGATCGCGTCCAGCAGCATCTTGTTGACGAAGCGCACCACGGGCGCGTCGTCGGTGTCCTGGCCGGCGATGGACTCCTGCCTGGTGTCGTCGATCGATTCTATGTCCAAGCCGTCGAGGTCGACATCGCCCATGCCTTCCAGGCCGGTGCTGCTGGATTCGAAGAACTTTTCGATGGCGTCGCTGAGCTTGTCGTCCTCCACCAGGATGGCTTCGGTGGTCAGGCCGGTGCTGAACTGGATGTCATTGATGGCCTGGTGATTGGTGGGGTCGGAGATGCCCACGAACAATTTGTTGCCACGCCGCCACAGCGGCAGGGCGTGATGCTGGCGCACCAGTTTTTCGCTGACCAGGCCGCTGGGTTGGGCTTCTTTGTCCAGGCTGTTGAGGTCCAGCAGGGCAACGCCGAAATGCTCCGAGGCGATCTCGGCGATCTGGCGGCTCTGCACCAGTTGGTTCTGCACCAGATAGCTGACCAGGGGGATGCGGCTGCGTTGGGCCTGTTGATACGCCTGTTGCGCACTTTGCTCGGTGAGCAGTTCGGCCAACACCAATTGCTTGGTCAGGCCGCTGAGGGCGATGTCATTCATGGGAATCCCGGCGGCGAACGATTCATGACTTATAGCCTAGTCAAGCCTCGACGCCAAACCAGCGGGGGCAGGGTGACAAAAAACGTCAGATAGTGCGGTTGTTGAGGTAGGACGTCGCCGTTGTGTGGGTTCAACCCCCTTTATTGATGGAGCTTGAGGGTTGGCATGTGCCCTGCAATGGCCGATTCAGGTCATGAGATTTCGACTCATGCATGGGAGATGTCTATGAATAAGCAGAGTGGTTTTACCTTGATCGAGCTGCTGATCGTCGTGGCGATCATCGGCATTCTGGCGACCTTTGCGTTGCCGCAATATTCGAAGTATCAGGCGCGGGCGAAGGCGACGGCGGGGCTCGGGGAAATTTCTGCACTGAAGGTGCCGTTTGAGGACATGATGAATCAAGGCACTAACCCTTCAGCGACCAACATGAGCATAACGACGCCTACCAGCAACTGCGCAATCGCAGTCACAGGTACCGCTTCAGCGGGTACAGGCACCATCGTTTGTACCCTTCAGAACGCTCCCGCTGCCGTAGCGTCCAAGACGATCACGCTCAGTCGTGACGCGAATGGCGCCTGGACGTGTGCTTCTACCGCTGCCAAGGAGTTCTTACCGGCCGGCTGCCCTGGTGTTTGATTGGTTTCATATGGCGAGGGAGGAAGCCCTCCCTCGCCAGAAAACCGTTCGCAATTCATAAACTTAGGAGAGAGGTTCAAAACCCGCAAGTTGCATGTCCAGAATCATCGCTTCATGCATTTTGCATGATATAGAAAATTACCGTTTCTCTTAACTTACTGATTTATAAGCAATTAATAAAAGTTTCAAAGCTGGCACAGCGTTCGCACTACTCCTGATAACCCTGCCGGGATGCACCTCCGGCAGTTTTTGAGAAAAACAGGAGTTACTCGTATGAAGAAGTTCGCTATCACTGCCGCCGCTGCTACCGCTCTGACCCTGACCATGGCTAGCGCATTCGCCGAGACCACTCAAGCAACTCAGGCGCCAATGATGCTGGCTGCTGGTGAAGTGACAGAGGCTAAAGAAGACGTCTCCGATACCTGGATCACCACCAAAGTCAAAGCTGACCTGGTCACCGAAAAAGGCATTCCAGGCACCGATATCAAAGTCGAAACCAATAAAGGTGTTGTGTCCCTGTCTTCGACTACTGCAGTAACTGATGCGCAAAAAGAGACCGCCGTGGCGATCGCCAAAAAGATCAAAGGTGTGAAAGCCGTATCGGCTGATGGCCTGAAATCCGAGTAAGGCTAAGACTTCTCGCCTGGACTGGGAGAAGGCGCGGCAAGCGGGCCAGGATATACGTTTGCCGTTGCTTTGGAGTTCATGCGAAAGGCCACACGGACGTGGCCATTACAGGCCCCCGGCATTCGTGCCGGGGGCCTGTTCTATTCTGGGGAATCAATCTGCGGGTCAGCGTTTGCACGTAAGTCAGAACCGAGTTGCCGCCATCGCGAGTAAGCTCGCACAGGGGGCGGCGGTGAACACGGATTTTGAGATCACCCTGAACAATGTGAGAGCGAGCTTGCTCGCGATGGCGGCGGCACATTCAACACATCTGTGCGGACAAGGTCACCGCCCCCGCTTGCTGGTGATCTGCACCAGCCGATTACCTTCGAAACGCAGGTACTGATACATGCCGCTGTTGGGGCCGTAGGTCCATTCTTCCACCGGGTATTCCTCCCGGCGATTGACACTGCGCTTGTAACCCAGGTCATCCCGCGCCGCCGGCTGACCGCACTTTTGCAGCACTTCGCTGGAGCGGTCACCGACGCTGATCAACTGGCTGCCGCAGCGCAGCGTGTCGGCCGCCGCGGCCTGGCCGGCGGCCAGCACTAGACCCAGGCAGAGCCCAAACCCAGGTTTCATCTTATTCGGCATCCAGATGCATCGGGGTAATCACCCGGCCATCGCTTTCGGCCTGGCCGAGACTGGCGTCGATGAAATACACGCGGTCGTCGGCCAACTGGCCTTTGTCGACCAGGAAATCCTTGATGCTGCTGGCCCGTTCCTGCCCCAGTTGACGCAAGAGCACGTCGCTGCCGCTCCAGAACTTGATCACGCCTTCACGCAGTTTCTCGGTGCGGGCCTTTTTATCCAATTGCGTCCATTCCACGGGCGGTTGGGTCTTGAGGCGGGTACGGTAGATACCTTCGAGCAGCGGTGCCTTTTCATCCTCGGGCACCTGTATCAGCGAGGCCTGGGCCGGTACTTTGTCGCCCCGACGCTGCAGTATCTTGTAGTAGTTGTACTGGTATTCGCGTTCAAGGCGCTGGGCGGCGAGCAGCGGACCGTCGCTGCTCTCGGCGGCGGTGCCTTCGATCTCCAGGCGCAGCTCCGGACGTTTGCCAAGGGCTTCGGACAGTTTGAGCAGCGTGCCTTCGTTGTCCTTGCTCAGGTCGCTGGAACCCGGCGCAAACGCCACGCTGCCCAAGTCTTCCGAGCCGCCGCCGGCCACCAGGCCACCGATGAGTTTGAACGGCGCCTGGGCCGCTCGTACCACCAGGTTGCGCAGGGTCTGCCAGATGATCGGCATGACACTGAATTGCGGGTCGTTGAGATCGCCGGACACCGGCAGCTCGATGGAAATCCTGCCATCGGAATCCTTCAGCAATGCGACCGCCAATTTGAGTGGCAGGCTCACGGCGTCCGGGCTATCGACTTTCTCCCCCAGTTGCAGTTGCTCGACCACTACTTTGTTGTCCGCCTGGAGCTTGCCTTGGGTGATCCGGTAATGCAGGTCGAGATTGAGCCGGCCCTTGCGGATGCGATAGCCGGCGAACTTGCCGGAGTAGGGGGTCAGTGTGGTCAGCTCGACCCGTTTGAAACTGGTGGCGATGTCGAGGCTGGCCATCGGGTCGAAGGGGTTGAGCGCCCCTTTGATGGTGACCGGAGCATAGCGATCGACCTTGCCCTTGATGTCCACGCTGGCCGGTTTGGCCTGGCGGCTGTCGATGGTGCCGATCTGGCCATTGAGCTGCTGGATAGCGGTGGCGAAGTTAGGGGTCAGGCTGAAGTCGGCGAAGTTGGCCGAACCGTCATTGATGGCAATGCCGCCGATGTGGATGCCCAGCGGTTTTTCCTGGGACGTCGGTTTTGCCGCGGTGTTCTTCGTGCCGCTGTCGGCCGGTTGCGGGATCAGCAGGTCATCGACGTTGGTGGTGCGGTCGTCGTTGATCATGAAGCGCGCGTAAGGCTGGAACAGGTTGACCTTGTCGATGGACAGGCTGTCCCCGTGCTGATAGTTCAGGCCTTCAAGGACCAGGCTCTGCCACTTGAGGAAGTCGCGGGTCTTGAGCGTGTCGAGGGTGTGCAACTGATCGACCTGGGCGCGGCCAGTGACGGCAAATGCCAGTGGCTCGGTGCTTTTAAGGTCGACTGCCAGGTCGCTGCCGAGCATCCCGGAGCGCAGCTCCAGGCGAATGAACGGGTTGATGTACGACTGGGCGACGCGCAGGTCGACGTCCTGGGTCTTGACCTTGAGCTTGGCAGTGATCGGGTTCAGGCTGACCTCGCCGTCGGCCAGGATCTTGCCCTGTTTGCCTATCCCGGTGTCCAGCTTGAGGGTAAAGGGCGAGCCGTTGAGGGTGTCGTAGTTCTGCAGGTCGAGGTTCAGTGGGCCGACCTCCAGTGCCACGGCGGGCTGGGCCTGACGGTCAGCCAGGTGCACCTTGTAGTCGCGCAGTTGCACATCCTTCAAAATCACCTGCCATGGTTTGCTAGGCGGTGCCGGTTCAGCTTTTGGCGAATCGGCGGCGGCCGGGGCTGACGCCGCTTCGGCCTTGACCTGCGGTTTGGCCGGCTGGCTGGCGAAGAGTTTCTGCCAGTCCAGTTGCCCGTCCGCCTCGCGAGCGGCCCAGGTTTCCAGATTCTGGCTGCGGATCTTGCCCACCACCACTTGCTGCTTGGCCAGGTCCAGCGTGGTTTCACTCACGTCCAGGCGTTCGAGCTTCACCAATGGACGGCCATCGGGGGCCTTGATGGCGAAGGGCGCGACACTGACGGTGGCGTTGCTGAGCAGCAGTTCGGTGCCCTTGTTCAGATTGAGCTTGTAGTCGGTGCTGAGGTTCAGGACGCCGTTTTCCAGAACCAACGGTACGGCGTCGCGCACGTAGGGCCAAAAGGCTTTCATTTGGCCGCCAGTGACTTTGAGCATGCCTTGGGAGGCAATCGGGGTGAGGCTGAAATTACCGGTCCAGTCGAGCCGCCCGCCGTTGGGACCTATGGCCACCAGGGTCATGTCGGCGTTGTCGTCGGGCAGGGTGCTGAGGTTATTCAGTTCGAAATCGAGGGTGTCGTAGAGAAACTCAATGGGCTCGCTGGGACGCAGGTCCTGGAAATGCAAATAACCGCCGGCCAACTTGATTCGATCGACCCGCAGGGGGAACGGCTTGGCCTCGGGATCGGCGGGCGTCGGTTCGCTGGCCGGCAGCTTGAACAGGCCCAGCAGGTTCAACTGACCGTCCTTGGCGAACACCACGTCGGTCTTGGGCTTGTCCAACTCGATGTCGACCAGGTGCAGGGCGCCGGACCACAGGCTGTCGAGTTGCAAATTGGCGTACAGCCGTTCGAAGCCGACCTGTTCCTTGCCCGGTTCGCCGATATTCAGGCCCCAGAGGGTGACTTCCAGGCTGAAAGGATTGAGTTCGATGCGCTGGATCTGGGCCGGCACCGTCGCAAGGGCAGCCAATTGCTGGTTGGCGATGCGCAAGGCGATGCCCGGCAAAATCAGGAAGCCCAACAGGCTGTAGAGGGCCAGTGCGGTCAACAGGGCGCCGATAGCGCGAATCAATCCTTTGGACATGTGCGGCTTCATCTTGGTGTGAATTCGGAATGCCTTGGAGTATGGCATGCGTTTACGGTTCCGAAGCCACTGTGATTTATGCGATTTCTCTGATTTTCTCAGTGATAATTCCGACGCGGGCCTAGAGCTGGAGGATCAACGTCTTGAGCGGCGGCTGCTGGTCCCGGGAAGGGAAATCGCTGCCGGGCGTCAACACGCTCCACTCGCGCACCGGGCGACCGGCTTTCTGCGCACAACGCAATACCTGCTCGCGCCAGTCGTCCATGGGGACTTTTGCCAGGTTGTTGCAGCAGATCAGCACGCCATTGTCGGCGGTGGCGAGCAGTGCCGGTTTCAGCAGGCTTTGATAGTCGCGCAGCAGGTCGACGGTGCCGAAGGCACTTTTGGCCCAAGCCGGTGGATCGAGCAGCACCAGGTCGTACTGGCGCGGCTCCAGGCGCACGTAGCTGGGCAGTTTCTGCCCGCGTCGCTGGCTGATGGGCAGGCCGGCCAGTTGGCGGATCGCCGGAAAGTAATCCGACTGCACGAATTCCATCGGCGGCAACTCGGGGTTGAGCAGGCCGTTTTCGCGGCCCACCGCCAGGTTGCCTTCGGCGAAGTCCAGGTTGCACACCTCCCGCGCACCACCGGCCGCGGCGCTCAGGCCGACGCCGCAGGTGTAGGCGAACAGGTTCAACACGCTTTTATTGCGGCTGTGTGCCTTGACCCAGCCCCGGGCATTGCGCAGGTCGAGAAACAGCAGTGGGTCCTGCCCGGCATGGCGGCCACGGACGCGATAATTCAAGCCCCATTCATGCCCGACCAGGTCTTGCAGGGCAGCCTCGTCCGCCTGATAGACGGTGTCCTGGCGGTCGACGCGCGAATTGCCCCGGGCGCGGTCGTTGTAGACCAGCAGGGTGTCCAGACCCAGATGCTCGTTAACGATGCCGTGCAGTTGCAGCAGGTCGTCGCGCTCCAGCGACTGATGGAAGCTTTGCACCAGCAGTTGCGGGCCGTAGCGGTCGATGGTCAGGCCGGGCGCGCCTTCCTGGCTGCCATGGAACAGGCGATAGCAGTCGGTGCCTTGCGGGTGCAGTTGGCCGAGCAGCGCCTGGCGCTGGTCGAGGGCGGCGCGCAGCGCCTGATTCAAGGAAGACATGCCGGGCGCGCCTTAGAGAAATGAGGCGCGGGAGTTTAGCAGTTATGCATACTCGGGTTGGGTATTGCATGTTGTTGAGTCGGGCTCGACCTGTGGCGAAGGGCCTTGTGGGAGCAAGACTTGCCCGCGATGAAGGCGATGCGGTCTTTCAGGAATCGAGGTGCCTGTTTCGCGAGCAGGCTTTGCTCCCACAAAGCCCCTCGCTACAAGGACTCGGTGCCTGAGGGGGAACCGCGTCGTTTGGCTTAGCGATTCAGGCGCTTGTCGATCAACCCCTCCACCACACTTGGGTCGGCCAGGGTCGAGGTGTCGCCGAGGCTGTCGAGTTCGTTGCAGGCGATCTTGCGCAGGATGCGCCGCATGATCTTGCCCGAACGGGTCTTGGGCAACGCCGGCGCCCACTGGATCAGTTCCGGCTTGGCGAAGCTGCCGATTTCCTTGCTGACGTGGGCCAGCAATTCCTTCTTCAACTCGTCATTGGCCTCCACACCGTTCATCGGCGTGACAAAGGCGTAGATGCCCTGGCCCTTGAGGTCGTGGGGGTAGCCGACGACGGCCGCTTCGGCAATGTTGTCGTGCAGCACCAGGGCGCTTTCCACCTCGGCGGTGCCAATGCGATGCCCGGAGACGTTGATCACATCGTCGATGCGCCCGGTGATCCAGTAATCGCCGTCTTCGTCGCGGCGCGCGCCGTCGCCGGTGAAGTAATAGCCAGGGTAGGGCTTGAAGTACGTGTCGACCATGCGCTGATGATCGCCATAGACGCTGCGAATCTGTCCCGGCCAACTGGATTTGATCGCCAGTACGCCGCTGCCGGCGCCGCTGATTTCCTTGCCCACTTCATCCAGCAAGACTGGTTGCACGCCGAACATCGGCCGGGTGGCGCAGCCTGGCTTGAGCCGTGGGGTACTCACCAACGGGCTGAGCATGATGCCGCCGGTTTCGGTCTGCCACCAGGTATCGACAATCGGGCAGCGCTGTTCGCCTACCGTGTTGAAATACCATTCCCACGCCTCCGGGTTGATTGGCTCACCGACGGTGCCGAGCAATCGCAGGCTTTTGCGGGACGTTTCCTGCAACGGTCCGGCACCTTCGCGCATCAGCGCGCGCAGGGCGGTCGGTGCGGTGTAGAAGATATTGACTTGATGCTTGTCGATCACCTGCCAGAAGCGCGAACTGCTGGGGTAGCTCGGCACGCCCTCGAAGATCAGTGTGGTGGCGCCATTGGCCAGCGGGCCATAGACGATGTAGCTATGGCCGGTGACCCAGCCGACATCGGCGGTGCACCAGAACACTTCGTTGTCGCGGTAATCGAGCACGTACTTGAACGTCATCGCCGCTTGCAGCAGATAGCCGCCCGTAGTGTGCAGCACGCCCTTGGGTTTGCCAGTGCTGCCGGAGGTGTAGAGGATGAACAATGGGTCTTCGGCGTCCATCGGTTCGGGTGGGCAGTCGTCGCTCATCTCGTGCATGGCCTGGTGGTACCACAGGTCACGGCCTTCAACCCAATCCACTTCGCCCTGGGTGCGCTCGACCACCAGCACGGTGCTGACGTTCGGGCAACTTTCCAGGGCCTTGTCGACGTTGCGCTTGAGCGGTATGAAGCGTGCGCCGCGCACGCCTTCGTCAGCGGTGATCACGGTGCGGCAATCGGCGTCGAGAATCCGGTCGCGCAGCGAGTCCGGTGAGAAACCGCCGAACACCACTGAATGCACCGCGCCGATGCGGGTACAGGCGAGCATGGCGTAGGCGGCCTCGGGGATCATCGGCATGTAGATGCAGACCCGGTCACCTTTCTTCACGCCACGGCTTTTCAGCACGTTGGCCAGGCGGCACACATGGTTGTGAAGTTTTTTGTAAGTGATTTGCGCCGACTCGGCGGGGTTGTCGCCTTCCCAGATGATTGCGACCTGATCGCCGCGCGTTTCCAGGTGACGGTCGATGCAATTGGCGCTGACGTTCATCTGGCCACCGGCAAACCAGGTTGCGTCGCCGTTCTTGAGGTCATAGCGCTGGACGGTTTGCCAGGGCGTCATCCAGTCGAGAAAGCGCGTGGCCTGCTCGGCCCAGAAGGCGCTGGGGTGTTCGATGGATTCTTTATAGAGCCGCTTGTACTCGTCCTGACTCAGTTGCGCAGCCCGGCGGACGGCATCGGCTTGGGGGTACTGGCTGATATCGAACATGACGGTTCCTTATTCTTGTTTTGTGACAAGAGGGGAGCTGCACGACCCCCGTAGGAGCTGCCTTCGGCAGCTCCTACGGTACCGTGTCCCCCACGGTTTGCGGGTGACCCGAGCCGTAGGAACTGTCCTAAATGAAAGGTGACAGGGCGGGTGAGCCGCTCTGTCAGACTATCACCCGCGGTGACGTCCGCGGAAGTAGTTGATCAAGCCCTGGGTCGAGGCATCTTCGGCCGGGCTTTCTTCGCTGCCCACCAGGCGATTGTAGACGCCCTTGCCCAGTTCCTTGCCCAGCTCCACGCCCCATTGGTCGAAGGCGTTGATGCCCCAGACCACGCTCTGCACGAACACCTTGTGTTCATACAGCGCCACCAGTGCGCCGAGACGACGGGGGCTGATGCGTTCGACCACCAAGGTGTTGCTCGGACGGTTGCCCGGGATCACCTTGTGGGAGGCCAGTTTCTGAATTTCTTCTTCGCTGGCGCCCTTGTCACGCAGCTCGGCTTCGGCCTCGGCGCGGGTCTTGCCCAGCATCAGCGCCTGGCTCTGGGACAGGCAGTTGGCGTACAGCCACTGGTGATGGTCGGAAACCGGGTTGAAGCTGACGATCGGCACGATGAAGTCGGCCGGGATCAACTGGGTGCCTTGGTGCAGCAACTGATGGTAGGCGTGCTGACCATTGCAGCCGACGCCGCCCCAGATCACCGGGCCCGTGTCGGTCGACACCGGTGTACCGTCCTGGCGCACGCTCTTGCCGTTGGATTCCATGTCCAATTGCTGCAAATGCTTGGTGATGTTACGCAGGTAGTGGTCGTACGGCAGGATCGCATGGCTCTGCGCACCCCAGAAGTTGCCGTACCACACGCCCAGCAGTGCCAGCAGCACGGGCATGTTCTGCTCGAACGGGGCGCTCTGGAAATGCTGGTCCATGGAATAGGCACCGGAGAGCAATTCCTTGAAGTTCGACATGCCGATGGCCAGGGCAATCGGCAGGCCGATGGCTGACCACAGCGAGTAACGCCCACCGACCCAGTCCCACATCGGGAAGATGTTTTCTTCGCGGATGCCGAAGGCCACGGCGGCGGCGTTGTTGCTCGACACGGCGATGAAGTGGCGGTACAGCTCCGCTTCGGAGCCACCCTGGGCCAGGTACCAGGCGCGGGCGGCCTGGGCGTTCTTCAGGGTTTCGAGGGTGTTGAAGGATTTCGACGAGACGATGAACAGCGTGGTCTCGGCGCGCAGCTTCATGGTCAGTTCATGGAACTCACTGCCGTCGATGTTCGCCAGGTAGTGGCAGCGAACGCCTTTTTGCGCGTAGGACAACAGCGCTTCGGACACCAGTTCCGGGCCGAGGAAAGAACCACCGATGCCGATGTTCACCACGTCGGTAATCGGCTTCTCGGTGTAGCCGCGCCACAGGCCGTCGTGAATGCGGCCCACCAGGTCGGTGATCTGGTTCAGCACTTTGTGCACGTCCGGCATCACATTGACGCCGTTGACCAGCAACTTGTCGCCCACCGGCCGACGCAGGGCGGTGTGCAGGGCAGGGCGGTTTTCCGAGGCGTTGACGATTTCGCCTTCGAACAGCGACTTGATCGCGCCCTTGAGGTCGACTTCGTTGGCCAGGCCCACCAGCAGGTCGCGGGTCTGGGCGTTGATCAGGTTTTTCGAGTAGTCGAGAAACAGGCCGCAGCTCGACAGGGTGAATTGAGTGAAACGCTGCGGATCGGCATTGAACGCTTCGCGCATGCTGAAATCCTGCATGGCTTTGCGGTGGTCATTCAGCGCTTGCCAGGCTGGCAGAGCGGTCACGTCATGAGGGGTTCGGTAATACGCCATCGCTGCGGGTTTCCTTTTTACTTGAACGACCTTTTGTACACTAAAAATTCCGGCGCGGCTCGAGGTGGGCGTCCGGACACTGCATTGGCTCGATCGCCGGACGCAGGGCGAATACAGTAAACCTCGCGTTGCGATCTGTCTTGACTTTGTCTGACCGGTTCCCGGTACTTTTTTATACAACAGGGGGAGGGAATGGTTCGCTGTGGGAGCAAAGCTTGCTCGCGATAGCCGTGTGCCAGGCGACATCCATGCAACGGTCCATTGCAGTCGCGAGCAAGCTTTGCTCCCACAGCAGGGTTCGATCAGGCCAGTTGGACCGCAATGGCATTGCTGGTGTGGCTCAGTTCATTGCCCGGGGCCATGTACAGCATGCGAGGCTTGAAGTTGACCAGCTCGGCTTCGCTGTAGTGGGCGTAGGCGCAGATGATGACACGATCACCCACCTTGGCCTTGTGCGCTGCGGCGCCGTTCACCGAGATCATCCGCGAACCTTCCTCGCCACGGATGGCGTAGGTGGTGAAGCGCTCGCCATTGTCGACGTTGTAGATCTGGATCTGTTCGTACTCACGGATCCCCGACAGGTCCAGCCACTCACCATCAATGGCGCAGGAGCCTTCGTAATCGAGCACCGCGTGGGTGACTTCGGCGCGATGCAGCTTGGCCTTGAGCATGATGGCGTGCATGAATGTTTCCTCTGGTCGGGTCCGAACGGCGGGCAGTCTGCCTGAAGGCTTGTGGGGCGGCAATACGCGAGGGATTTGCAGGTGCAGTCTGTATGTGGGAGCAAAGCTTGCTCGCGACGACATGGTCAGATTCGACATGTATGTCGAGTTTCAGACCGCTATCGCGAGCAAGCTTTGCTCCCACAGACGTGCGCCTACAAAGGGGATTTCAGGCGGGCGTGTCGAGGTCCAGGTGCAGGTTGTCGATCAGGCGTGTGGTGCCCAGGAAGGCTGCCACCAGAATCACCAGGTCACGGTCCTCGCTCAACGCCGGGCGCAAGGTCTTGGCGTGACGGATTTCCAGGTAGTCGGGACGCAGGCCGGCGGCTTCGAGTTGTTTGAGCTGCTCATCGACCAGCGCCGGGAAATCTCGTCGGCCCTGTTTGATGGCCTCGGCGATCTGGTTCAGGGCGCGATAGACCACGGGCGCAACGGCACGTTGATCCGGGCTGAGGAAGCCGTTGCGCGAGGACAGCGCCAGGCCGTCCTCGGCGCGAACGGTCGGCTCGCCGATGATCTGGATCGGCATGTTCAGGTCATGGACCAGTGCGCGGATCACCGCCAGTTGCTGGAAGTCTTTCTGGCCAAACACCGCCAGGTCAGGCTGGACCATGTTGAACAGCTTGCTGACCACCGTCGCCACACCCTCGAAATGCCCTGGACGGCTGGCGCCGCACAAGCCTTCGGACAATTGCGGGACGCTGACCCGGGTCTGCCCGGCCATGCCGTCGGGGTACATCTCTTCGACGCTGGGCGCGAACAGCAGATGGCAGCCGGCCTGGAGCAGTTTCTCCTGGTCGGCCGCCAGGGTGCGGGGGTATTTGTCCAGGTCTTCGCCGGCTCCGAATTGCAGGGGGTTGACGAAAATGCTCGCCACCACGAAGTCGGCCCGTTGCGCGGCCTTGGTGACCAGCGCCATGTGGCCGCTGTGCAGGTTGCCCATGGTTGGCACGAAGGCGATGCGTTTGCCTTCGCCGCGGGCACGGGCCACGGCGGCCCGCAGTTCGCGTACGGTTTTTACGGTGTTCATGCAGAAAACCCGTGTTCGGCGCCAGGGAAAGTCGTTGCTTTGACTTGCGCAACGTAGGCGCCCAAAGCCGCCTGGATGGACGTTTGCCCAACCATGAAGTTCTTCACGAACTTGGGTACGCGACCGGTGATCGACAGCCCGAGCATGTCGTGCAGCACCAGCACCTGGCCATCGGTGGCGTGGCCGGCACCGATCCCGATTACCGGGATATTTACCGCCTGGGTGATTTCTTCGGCCAGCTCGCTGGGCACGCATTCGAGCAGCAACATCGCCGCGCCAGCTTGCTCCAGTGCAATCGCATCGGCGCGCATCTGCCGCGCCTGGTTTTCATTGCGGCCCTGGACTTTGTAGCCACCGAGGATATTGACCGCTTGTGGGGTCAGGCCCAGGTGTGCGCACACCGGGATGCCCCGCTCGGCCAGCAGCCGAATCGAATCGGCCAGCCACAACGCGCCCTCGATCTTGACCATGTGGGCACCGGCCTGCATCAGCATGGCGCTGTTGGTCATGGTTTGTTCGAGGGTGGCGTAGGCCATGAATGGCAGGTCGGCGAGAATCAGTGCATCGGTGTTACCGCGTTTGACGGCGGCCACATGGTAGGCCATCTCGGCGGTGGTCACCGGCAGCGTGCTGTCGTGACCTTGCAGCACCATGCCGAGGGAATCGCCCACCAGCAACACTTCGACACCGGCCTCATTGCAGGCGTGGGCGAAAGTTGCGTCATAGCAGGTCAGCATGGCGATTTTCTCACCTTTTTGCTTGAGACCTTGCAGCGTGGTCAGGGTAATAGCTGGCATGAAAAAGTCCTCATTAGGCGCTCGTGAACTACTGCGAGTAACGCGCATGATTCGTCATTTATACAGGCGCACCTTCTATGCGTGGTGCTTGTAAGGCCTGGATTGCGCCCTTCAGCGCCGTATTGGCGGCAACGGGACGCCTATAGTCGTGAGGAGCACCCGGGAAGTCAATTGGATGTGTTACCGCCGGGTGTTACCGGGGTTACTGATGCGTTTCAGCGTAGAGGCGTGTCCCCGGAATGACGGTCGAGTACCGCATCCTGTGGGAGCAAAGCTTGCTCGCGATTGCGGTGGATCAGACGGCATGGATGTTCACTGGCCCACCGCAATCGCGAGCAAGCTTTGCTCCCACAAGAGGAACTGCTTCAGTTCGGTGGCAAGCGTTCCAGGCCAGCGAATGGGCACGCTGCCAGCAGGTCCTTGAGCAAGCGCCCATCGGCCAGGCGCAGGTCGGTGGGCGCCAATTCCGCTAGCGGATACAGCACGAAGGCCCGGGCCTGCATGTGGTAGTGGGGGACCTTGAGACGGGCCTCATCGATCTGGCGATCGCCGAACAGCAGGATGTCCAGGTCCAGGGTGCGCGGGCCCCAGCGTTCGAGGCGTTCGCGGCCTTGTCCGGTTTCGATGGCCTGCAGCGCATCGAGCAGGTCCAGCGGTGCCAGGCGGCTGTCCAGCGACGCCACCGCGTTGGTGTAGCGCGGCTGGCCGGGCAGCAGGGAATCACTTTGATAAAACGCCGAGACCCCCACCAGTTGGGTGTCGGGTAACTGCGCCAGCGCCTGGATGGCGCTGCGCAATTGTTCGGCGGGTTCGGCCAGGTTGCTGCCCATGCCGATGTAGATGCGTTCCATCGATTACTCGCCCGATGCGCTCGGTACCCCGGCACGCTTGCGCTTGGCACCGCTGCTGCGACGGCGCTTGCGCGGGCCGCTGGCGCCGTCATCCTTGCCGCTGAGCTCGCGAATCATGTCGCGGCGCTCGCTGTCGTTGGCGTCCTGGTAATCGGTCCACCAATCGCCCAGGCCATCGGTCTGCTCGCCCGCGCTTTCACGCAGCAGCAGGAAGTCGTAGCCGGCGCGGAAGCGCGGGTTGTCCAGTAGCAAGTCGGCACGTTTGCCGCTGCGCCGTGGCAGACGTTCCTGCATGTCCCAGATCTCGCGGATCGGCATCGTGAAGCGTTTTGGAATGGCGATGCGCTGGCACTGTTCGGCGATCAGCTCGTGGGCGGCTTCCTGCATTGCCGGGATCGGCGGCATGCCACGCTCTTGCAGGCGCAACACCCGGGCCGGCAGGGCAGGCCAGAGCAATGCCGCGAACAGGAACGCAGGCGTCACCGGCTTGTTCTGCTTGATGCGCAGGTCGGTGTTGATCAGTGCTTCGCTGATCAAGGTATGGGTGTAGGTCGGGTTGTGCTCCAGGGCCTCGGCACTGGCGGGAAACAGCGGATCGAACAACTGCAGATCCACCAGCATCTCGAAGGTGTCCGCGGCGTTGCCCGAGAGGAACAGCTTGAGCACTTCTTCGAACAGGCGCGCCGAAGGGATTTCCCGCAGCATCGGTGCCAGTTCGCGAATCGGCACGGCGCTGTGTTTTTCGATGCCGAAATCCAGCTTGGCGGCGAAACGCACGGCCCGCAGCATTCGCACCGGGTCTTCCTGGTAGCGCTGCTTGGGGTCGCCGATCAGGCGGATCAGGCGATTGCGGATGTCGTGTACGCCGTTGGCGTAATCGAGGATGCGCTCGCTGACCGGATCGTAATACAGGGCGTTGATGGTGAAGTCGCGGCGTTGCGCGTCTTCTTCCAGCGTGCCGTAGACGTTATCGCGCAGGATGCGCCCGCTCTCGTTGCGGGAAGACTGGTTGCTGTCTTCCTCTTCATCGTTTTGCGGGTGATTGGCGCGGAAGGTCGCCACTTCGATGATTTCGCGACCGAAGTGGATGTGGACCAGCTTGAAGCGCCGGCCGATGATCCGCGCATTGCGAAATTCGGCCCGAATCTGTTCCGGCGTGGCGCTGGTGGCAACGTCGAAATCCTTGGGGGTGATGTTGAGCAGCATGTCGCGCACGCAGCCACCGACCAGGTAAGCCTGGTAGCCGGCGTTCTGCAAACGTTCGACGATGTTCACCGCATAACGGCTGAACTGGGCCTTTTGCAGTGAATGCTGGCCGCTGTTGAGCACTTCAGGCGTGCTGCGAATGTGTTGCGTACGACGCAAGGGAGAACGGAATGACTGGAACAGCTTCTTCAGCATGGGATGCACTGTTTGAAGGAATATTCGGCCAAAAACGAAGAATGACCGCATGATGGGCCGAGATTCTAGCATTTAGTCGAGGGATGGTGTAGGACGGAGCAGTTTAGAGCTGCAAGCTTTAGCGACAAGCCTTGTAGGCTAAGGGGCGGCGGGACGACAGAAACCACAAGGGGAGCCGAAGCTCCCCCAGAATTAGTTACGTGCTCTATTTTTATTATTGGTTTCGGGCTTCTTGTTTTTGTTGAGTGCCCACGCCACAAGGTTTTTCCTTCGTGACCCTCCCAATCGGGAGCCAAGAGCAAACGGATTGCTTTGGTCGCTGTGTTGCAGTGATCGATCGATCCAACCAGTTCAGGCACCTGTCTTGAGACAGTTTTTATTGTTCTCGGCCTGGTTGTGGGGCAAGCCCCAAATACAACGCCTCTCCAAAAGAATCAGTTAGCTGCGCCTCTCGCCGTCTTGTTTTTATTGTGCGTGAGTCGATTCGTCTTATTTTTATTGTCTTTTGCATTGCTTGTTATTGTTCTTGTACCAAAGCTATAGCAGGGTGCGTGCCAACTTTTGCGAGGCCCAGCGAAACCGGGGGGTCTAAGGTTATAGCCATTTTTCCGAGGCGAAAAAAAGCCGGGGTTTCGTTACCGTAAACCCCGGCTTTTGTTACGTGAAAAAGCTGAGGTAACAGTTTTTTCACATTCAGCGGTGTTACCCCCACACCTCAGCTTTCGCTGGTCGCCCCGGTCTTGCGTCGTGGAATCCCCAGGCGCTGGCGACGTTCCCACAGGCACTTGCGGCTTACGCCCAGTTTGCGTGCCAGTTCGGTTTCGGTCATGTGGTCCTGGTGCTCCAGGACGAAGTGCT
The DNA here is from genome assembly GCF_056521845.1 of Pseudomonas sp. PF05. Classification (NCBI taxonomy): domain Bacteria; kingdom Pseudomonadati; phylum Pseudomonadota; class Gammaproteobacteria; order Pseudomonadales; family Pseudomonadaceae; genus Pseudomonas; species Pseudomonas sp. PF05. The sequence goes on from NZ_JBWLPW010000026.1 coordinate 36,118, forward strand.
GGAAGTAGTCCTCCAAGGACAGGTCTTCGGTGGGTTCATGGCTGGTGTTGTTGGCTGCGCCGCCCTGTTGCGGGGCCAGGCCGATGAACTCTTCGTCGTCCAGGTCGCTCAGTTCGATGTCGATGCCCAGCAGGTCGGCAGAGATTTCCGGGCTCTCGCACAGGATCACCGCCCGCTCGACTGCGTTTTCCAGCTCTCGAACGTTACCCGGCCAGGCGTAATGACGAATGGCCTGTTCGGCGTCCGGGGCGAACTTGAGATCGGTGCGGTTGACCCGCGCGCTCTGGCGAGCGAGGAATGCCTGGGCGATTTCATTGACGTCCGCGCCACGCTCGCGCAGGGCTGGCAGCTTCAAGGCAATCACGTGCAAGCGGTAATACAAGTCTTCGCGGAACTGGCCGATCTTCGCCAGGCTCTTGAGGTCACGGTGGGTGGCCGCGATCAGGCGGACATCGACCTTTTGCGACTGCACCGAGCCGACCCGGCGGATTTCGCCTTCCTGAAGCACCCGCAACAACCGCGCCTGGGCTTCCAGCGGCAGCTCACCGATTTCATCGAGGAACAACGTGCCGCCGTCCGCCGCTTCCACCAATCCTGCGCGCCCGGCGCTGGCGCCGGTGAACGCACCTTTCTCGTGACCGAACAGTTCGGACTCGATCAGGCTTTCGGGAATTGCCGCGCAGTTTACCGAGATCATCGGTGCCTTGGCCCGGCGTGACAGGTTGTGCAGGGCACGGGCTACCAGCTCCTTGCCGGTACCGGACTCGCCCTGGATCAGGACATTGGAGTCGGTCGGCGCCACTTTGCGGATCTTGCCGTACAGGTCCTGCATGGGCGGGCAGGAACCGATGATGCCAATTTCGCCATTGCTGTTGCTGGCGCCGGCTTTCGCCGAGGCACTGGCCTTGCCGACGGGTTCCGCCGGGTTGCTGGTCGCCGCCTGTCGGTCACGCAGGATGCGGGCCACGGCCTGGAGCATCTCGTCGTGGTCGAACGGTTTGGCGATGTAGTCCACCGCACCCATCTTCATGGAGTCGACCGCCGAGCGCAGGCTGGCGTAACTGGTCATGATCAGCACGGGGGTGCCCTGGCCGAGCTTGATCAGCTCGGTACCCGGGGCGCCAGGCAGGCGCAGGTCGCTGACGATCAGGTCAAACGTGGGAATGCTGAAACGTTCTTGTGCTTCCTGCACTGAACCGGCTTCGCTGACTTGGTACTGGTTGCGTTCCAGCAGGCGGCGCAAGGCGGAGCGGATAATTGTTTCGTCTTCGACGATCAAAATGTGCGGCATTGATTCGATTCTCTCGACGGTCTCAGTTCACAGCGGACGTCGCTTCGACATGACGCGGCAAAGTCACCCGGATACGGGTGCCGCGTTGGCTTTGTACATCGGCCGGGCTGTCGATGGTGATTTGTCCATAATGCTCTTCAACGATGGAATAGACCAGTGCGAGGCCCAGACCGGTGCCTTCGCCAGGATCCTTGGTGGTGAAGAAGGGTTCGAACAATCGGTCCATGATGTTCTGTGGAATACCGCTGCCTTCGTCTTCGACGATCAGGTCGACCGTGTGTTCGAAGGCTTCGCTCTTGACCCGCACCGCGCTGCCGGCCGGTGAGGCGTCCCGCGCGTTGGATAGCAGGTTGATCAACACCTGGGCGAGCCGCTGGGGGTCGCCATCGACCCAATGATCCGGATCGCACAGGTTGAACAATTGCACCTCGAAATTGCGCCGGTTGAGCGCCAGCAGACCAATGGCGTCCTGGGCCACTTCGGCCAGGCAGACGGGCTCGTCATTGTGCTGGTGACCGCCGGCATGGGCGAAGCTCATCAGCGATTGGACGATGCGCGACACGCGCTTGGTCTGTTCGAGGATCTGACCGCTGATTTCCGTCAGCTCGCCGTCGTCCTCGCGCTCTTCGCGCAGGTTCTGCGCCAGGCAGGCGATGCCGGTGATCGGGTTGCCGATTTCGTGGGCCACCCCGGCGGCCAATCGGCCGATGCTTGCCAGCCGTTCGGAGTGGACCAGCTTGTCTTCGAGCATCTGGGTATCGGTCAGGTCTTCGACCAGCAGCACCAGGCCGCTGTTACCCGGAGCCAATGGCTCGTCGATCGCCGCCTTGTGCAGGTTCAGCCAACGGGTCTGGCCGTCGAGGGCCAGGTGCTGTTTGTGCAAGTGCTCGTCCGGCAGGTCGATGAAACCTTGCAACAAGCCTTTCCACGGTTCGCCCAGGGTGCTCAGGCGTGAACCGACCACGCGCTGGGCGGCGATCCCGGTGAGCTCTTCCATGGCCTTGTTCCACATCAGGATTTCCTGGTCCTTGGCCAGGGAGCACACGCCCATCGGCAGTTCCTGCAGGGTCTGGCGGTGGTAACGGCGCAAGGCGTCCAGTTCGGCGGCAAGGCCCGTGAGGCGCGAATGGTAATCCTCGAGGCGGCTTTCGATGAAGTGGATGTCTTCGGTGACGTAGTTCTCGCCGCCGGCCTTGTAGGGCAGGAACGTCTCGACCATGTCCTGGGCCACGCTGGGCCCCATCAGGCCGGACAGGTTGGCCTCGATCCGGTCCCGCAGGCGACGCAGGGCATACGGGCGACGTTCATCGAAGGGCAGGTAGAGGTCGCGCAGTGCCTGTTCGACTTCCTTTTGCGCGGCCTTGGCGCCCAAGGGCTTGGCCAGTTGCGTGGCGAACTCCTGGGGCGAGGCGGCATGCAATTCGCGGCGTTGCGGGCGGCGGACATTGTCCACCGCGCAAGCTTCGGCAGCGCTGGCCTCTTCGCTACTGGCGTTGGTGAACAGCGAGATCAGGGTGAACATCAGCACGTTCGCCGCCAGGGAGGCGATGGCCGCCATATGCCAACTGGTGTCGTCGAGCACGTAGATCATGTTCAGCAGCGGAATATAGAAGCCCTGCAGGTTGCCCATCAATGGCAACAGCATCGCGACCAGCCACACCAGGATCCCTGCCAGCAGGCCGGCGATAAAGCCGCGGCGGTTGGCGGTCGGCCAATACAGCACCGACAGCACGCCGGGCAGGAACTGCAAGGTGGCAACGAAGGCGACGATGCCCAGGTTGGCCAGGTCCTGTCCCTCACCCAGCATCAGGTAGAAGCCGTAGCCGGCCATGATGATCGCGACGATCAGCGCCCGCCGTGTCCATTTCAGCCAGCGGTAGATATTGCCTTCGGCCGGTGGCTGGTAGAGCGGTAGCACCAGGTGGTTGAGGGCCATGCCCGACAATGCCAGCGTGGTGACGATGATCAGGCCACTGGCCGCCGACAGGCCTCCAACATACGCCAGCAACGCCAGGGCCTTGTTGTTGGCGGCGATGCCGATGCCCAGGGTGAAGTATTCCGGATTGGTACTGGCGCCCAGCTTCAGGCCGGCCCAGAGGATCAGCGGTACCGCCAGGCTCATCAGCAGCAGGAACAGCGGCAGGCCCCAGCTGGCGCTCACCAGCGAGCGCGGGTTGAGGTTTTCGGTAAAGGTCATGTGATACATGTGCGGCATCACGATGGCTGATGCGAAGAACACCAGCAACAGCGTGCGCCATGGGCCTTCCTGTAAGGGTGTGTGCAGGGCGGCGAGGGCGGTCTGGTTCTGCAGCAGCCACACTTCCAGCTGTTGCGGGCCATCGAACACACCGTACAGGGCATAGAGACCGACGCCACCGATGGCAATCAGCTTGATCACCGATTCGAAAGCGATGGCGAACACCAGGCCTTCGTGTTTCTCCCGTGTGGCGATGTGTCGGGAACCAAAGAAAATCGTGAACAGGATGATCAGTACGCAGAAGCTCAGCGCCACCCGGTGCTGCACCGGCTCGCGGGTCAGGATGCTGATGGAGTCGGCCACGGCCTGGATCTGCAGGGCCAGCAGCGGCAGCACCCCGATCAGCATGAAGATGGTGGTCAGCGCGCCGGCCCAGGTGCTGCGAAAGCGAAAGGCGAACAGGTCGGCCAGTGACGACAGTTGGTAGGTGCGGGTGATTTTCAGGATCGGGTAGAGCAACACCGGCGCCAGCAGGAACGCCCCTGACACCCCCAGGTAACTGGACAGGAAACCATAGCCGTACTGGTAGGCCAGCCCGACCGTGCCATAGAACGCCCATGCGCTGGCATAGACACCCAGCGACAGGGTGTAGGTCAGCGGGTGGCGGATGATCGCCCGGGGGATCATGCCTCGTTCGCTGATCCAGGCTACGCCGAACAGCACGGCCAGGTAGGCGGCGCTGATCAGGATCATCTGGGTCAGGCTAAAGCTCATCGGCATCTTTTTGGCTCTGCAGGATGAAGGTCACGACAATCAGGATCAGCCAGAGCAGATACGGCCGATACCAGGCACCCGTGGCATCGATCCACCAATCCATGATGGCCGGGGAGAACAGATAAATCCCCACTACCAGGAGCAGGACCAAGCGATAGATATACATCCCGGCCTCTCTAATTTATGCGCGTGCCCAAAAAACGTGCGGCGATGGTAACGGATGGGCGCCAAGCTGCAAGGGCCGTCAACGTATTTGCGCTTCGGGCAGGCTCAGTGTGCGCGGGATCTTGTCCGCGTCCCAGTGGCGAATGCCCCAAGCCAGCAGTTCCCGTGGGCTGGCATCGAGCAGTTCGAGACCCGGTTGCTGGCCCAGCGCACGCAATGCCCGTAACAGCAGCGGCGTGGCCTGATCGGCTGCCAGCGGCGGTGAACGGTAGGATTTACCGAGCTTGTGTCCGTCGGGCTGGGTGATCAGCGGCACGTGCAGGTAACGCGGTTGCGGCAACCCGAGCAGTTCTTGCAGGTAGAGCTGGCGCGGCGTGGAGTCCAGCAGGTCGGCGCCGCGCACGATATCGGTCACCCCTTGCCAGGCGTCGTCCAGGACCACGGCCAGCTGATAGGCGTAGAGCCCGTCGCGGCGGCGGATCACGAAGTCACCGACCTCACGGCCCAGGTGCTGGCGGAACTCGCCCTGGACCCGGTCAGTGAAGTGGTACTCAAGCTCGGGGACGCGCAGGCGGATGGCAGCGTCCTCGGTGCCGTGCCCGGCGTTACGGCACAGGCCCGGATAAATGCCCTGGTACGCCTCCAGTTGCTTGCGCGAACAGGTACAGGCGTAGGCCAGGCCCTGGCTGAACAGCCGGTTGATGACTTGATCGTAGGCGTCATGGCGCTCGCTCTGGCGAACCATCTCGCCGTCCCATTCGAACCCGTAGCTTTCCAGCGCCTTGAGAATCGCCGCTTGCGCGCCCGGTTCTTCCCGGGGCGGGTCGAGGTCTTCCATGCGCAGCAACCAGCGCCCGCCCACGGCCCGGGCATCCAGGTACGACGCCAGGGCGGCGACCAGCGAGCCGAAGTGCAGGTGGCCGCTGGGGGTGGGGGCAAAGCGTCCGATGTAGGGGGCGGTGGCAGTCATAGGGCGAATGTTACTGGGTCTGGGCGGCAGGCATACAAATCTTGATGCCGAAGCATATCCCCTTGCGGGAGCGAGCTTGCTCGCGATAGCGGCCTGTCAGCCACATCACTGTTGGCTGACCCACTGCTATCGCGAGCAAACTCGCTCCCACAGGAGGGCAACAAAGCTTGGAGAAAATATCGGAAACAAAAAACGGAGCGTATGAACGCTCCGTTTCTGTGACAGCCCCGGCAATTACTTGCCGACCTGTTTTTCCTTGATTTCCGCCAGGGTCTTGCAGTCGATGCACAGGTCGGCGGTCGGGCGGGCTTCCAGGCGGCGGATGCCGATCTCGATGCCGCAGGACTCGCACCAACCGTATTCTTCGTCTTCGATCAGTTGCAAGGTCTTGTCGATTTTCTTGATGAGTTTGCGCTCGCGGTCACGGGCGCGCAGCTCAAGGCTGAACTCTTCTTCCTGACTGGCACGGTCGGCCGGGTCGGGGAAGTTGGCCGCTTCGTCTTTCATGTGATCCACGGTGCGGTCGACTTCCTGCATCAAGTCCTGTTTCCACTTGTTCAGGATCTTGGTGAAGTGCGCGCGCATGGGGGCGCCCATGTACTCTTCGCCAGCTTGCGGGACGTAAGGCTCAAACCCGCTGAGCGCGTTATTTTGATTTTGCTTTGCTTGGGTGGGCATGAATGGACCGCCTCTACTCTTGTAATCCACTACGCAGGATTGCTCCATCACCGACACCTGCCGGCCCTGCGGCTGCAAGCGGGCGAACTTACCAGATCAAATCGGGCCGCGCTACTCCCGGTTGTCGAGCCTGCGGCGGCCGGGGCCTGTAAAACGTGGCCGGGTTCGCTTCGGTGAGGATGTAAACCTGCTCAATGCTTGATTCTAGTCAAGCCTGGGCCAATCGCGGGAGTCATTTCCTGCAATCCACGGGCTCAGGCCTATTGCAGTTCGCGCGGATTCGCGCAGTTGTTTCTGACTTGGCTGGAGAGTTGGGTAGAATCGGTTCTTTTTTCCCCTGAAGGAAGGCCAATGGTTCAGCCCTACAGTGCGCGCAGCCGCGCCATCGAACCTTTCCATGTGATGGCGTTGCTGGCCCGTGCCAACGAACTGCAGGCCGCCGGGCATGACGTCATCCACCTGGAGATCGGCGAACCGGACTTCACCACCGCCGAGCCGATCATCCGGGCTGGCCAGGCCGCGCTGGCGGCGGGCAAGACCCGTTACACCGCGGCCCGTGGCATTCCCGAGCTGCGCGAGGCCATCGCCGGTTTCTATGGCCAGCGCTATGGGGTGGAGATTGACCCTCGGCGCATTCTCGTGACCCCGGGCGGGTCCGGTGCCTTGCTGCTGGCCAGCGCCTTGCTGGTAGACCCAGGCAAGCATTGGCTGCTGGCCGACCCCGGTTATCCGTGCAACCGTCATTTCCTGCGCCTGGTCGAAGGGGCGGCGCAATTGGTGCCCGTGGGGCCGGAGGTGCGTTACCAATTGACGCCAGACCTGGTGAACCGTCATTGGGACCAGGACAGTGTCGGTGCGTTGGTGGCCTCACCGGCCAACCCGACCGGGACGATTCTCACCCGGGACGAATTGGCGGGGTTGTCCAAGGCCATCAAGGGCCACAACGGCCATCTGGTGGTGGATGAGATCTATCACGGCCTGACATACGGCACCGACGCCGCCAGCGTGCTGGAAGTCGACGACGACGCCTTTGTTCTTAATAGTTTCTCCAAATATTTCGGCATGACCGGCTGGCGACTGGGCTGGCTGGTGGCCCCTTCAGCGGCCGTCGGCGAGCTGGAAAAGCTCGCGCAGAACCTCTACATCAGTGCGCCGAGCATGGCTCAATACGCCGCCCTGGCCTGTTTCGAGCCCGCCACTATCGAAATCTTCGAGCAGCGGCGGGCCGAGTTCGCGCTGCGCCGCGACTTTCTGCTGCCGGCCTTGCGTGAGTTGGGCTTCGGTATTGCGGTGGAGCCGGAAGGGGCGTTTTACCTCTATGCCGATATCAGCGCGTTCGGCGGCGATGCCTTTGCGTTTTGCCAGCACTTCCTGGAAACCGAGCACGTCGCTTTCACGCCGGGCCTGGATTTCGGCCGTCATCAGGCCGGTCATCATGTGCGTTTCGCCTACACCCAGAGCCTGCCGCGGCTACAGGAAGCGGTGGAGCGAATCGAACGTGGGCTGCGGAGCTGGCAAGGCTGATGCGTTTTTCTCCGGCACTGGAAGAAGGTCGCCTGATTCGACGTTACAAGCGTTTTCTCGCTGATATCGAGACCGTTCACGGCGAACTGCTCACTATTCACTGCCCTAACACCGGTTCGATGCTCAATTGCATGGCGCAAGGCGCGCGTGTCTGGTTCAGTCGCTCCAACGACCCCAAGCGCAAGTTGCCCGGAACCTGGGAAATCGGCGAAACCCCTCAAGGGCGCCTCGCCTGCATCAATACCGCGCGGGCCAACGCGTTGATCGAAGAAGCCTTGCGCGCCGGGATCATCAGCGAACTCAACGGGTTTACCGGGCTCAAGCGTGAAGTGGCTTATGGGGTGGAAAACAGCCGTATTGATTTTCGTCTGGACTATGAACAAGACTCGGCCTGGGTCGAAGTCAAAAGCGTCACGCTGGGTTTCGATGGCACGAATGTGGCGGCGTTTCCCGATGCGGTGACCCTGCGCGGGGCCAAGCACCTGAGGGAACTTGCCTGCCTGGCCCGGGAAGGCGTGCGGGCGGTGCAACTGTATTGTGTGAACCTGAGCGGCATCGAAGCGGTGCGCCCGGCACAGGAAATCGACCCGGTGTACGCCGCTGCCCTGCGTGATGCGGTGGCGGCGGGTGTAGAGGTGCTGGCCTACGGGGTCACGCTGACGCCCGAGCAGATGTGGGTGGACCGGGCGTTGCCAGTGTTGCTAGAACTCGACCCAGATGCCTTGCTCGTCCTCCCGGCTCTCTAGGGCTGCCAGGAACTGACCGGCGCAGGGGCCGGCCACGCACTCACCGCTCTCGATCAGAAACAGCGCGCCGTGGGTGGCGCATTGGATCAGGCTGGCGCTGGGGTCGAGGAACTGGTCGGGTTGCCATTCCAGCGGCACGCCCCGGTGCGGGCAACGGTTGAGATAGGCATACACCTGGCCGGCGCGCCGCACGGCCAGCACTTTGCGCCCATCGAGGTCGAAACCGCGACTACCATTGTCGGGCAATTGGGCGGCGGTACAAAGAAACTTCATGTGTGTCTCAATATTTGTCGGAGTGAATCCACTGTGGGAGCGAGCTTGCTCGCGATGACGGCGGCACATTCAGCATCTCAGTGACTGACACGCCGCTATCGCGAGCAAGCTCGCTCCCACAAGGTTTCGTGTGGCAAAAGATCCACGCTTGACGATCAAATGAAAACAATTATCAAATGGAGCCTTCTTAACAGGTGGCTGAGGATACTTGGCCAGGCTCGGTCCTGTGAAAAACTTCTTTGAGGAAGCTGCCCGATGCGCCTGAACATCCGCGTTGTTGCGCTCTGTGTCGCACTGTTGGCCGGCCAGGGGGGCGGCGCGGCCGAATTGCCGCAACGCTGGGTCAGCGCCGGCGGCGCCGTGTCGGAGTGGGTCAGTGCACTGGGGGGCGAGTCGAAGCTGGTGGGCGTGGACTCAACCAGTCAGCATCCTGAATCCTTGCGGGCCTTGCCCAGTATCGGCTATCAGCGACAGCTATCGGCGGAGGGTGTGCTGAGCCTGCGTCCGCAGATCCTGGTCGGCACCGAGGAAATGGGGCCGCCGCCCGTGCTGGCGCAAATTCGCAGCGCCGGCGTGCAGGTCGAACTGTTCTCGGCCACACCAGAACTGGCGGCCCTGCAGGGCAATTTGCAGCACTTGGGGCAATTGTTGGGAGCCGAGGTCGAGGCGGCGCGGTTGTTCGACCTCTATCAAAAACAGCTCGCCCAGCAACAGACCCGGGTGGCCGAAGCCCAGCGCAAACAAAAGGCTCCCGGCGTATTGCTATTGGTGGGCAGTTCCGGCGGCAAGCCACTGGTTGCTGGCAGGGGCACTTCCGCGGATTGGCTGTTACAGCAGGCCGGCGGTCACAACCTGGCGACCCACAGTGGTTACAAATCTTTTTCCGTGGAAACCCTGGCCAGCCTGAATCCGCAAGTACTGGTCTTTGCTGACCGTGCCTTGAGCGGTGAAAAGGCGCGTGCGGCACTGTTCAGGGAAAACCCGATTCTTTCCTCGACCCGGGCCGCCAGGGACGGGCGTGTCATGGAGCTTGATCCGACGCTGCTGGTAGGCGGGTTGGGCCCGCGGTTGCCACAAAGCTTGGTGACACTGACGGCAGGCTTCTATCCGGCGGCGTCGGCCATGGCGCCATGACCGCGTTGGTCAAATCACGCCCCTTATTTATCGGCCTGGGCTTGCTGTGTCTGCTGGCGACCTGGCTGTCCCTGGCCCTGGGGCCGGTGAGCTTGCCGCTGCTCGACACCTTGCGCGCCGCCTTGCGCCTGTTGGGCTTGCCGGTGGCCGCCGATGGTTTGGAGCAGGCCGAACTGATCCTCGGCCAGATCCGTTTGCCGCGCACCTTGCTGGGGTTGGCGGTGGGCGCGGTATTGGCGTTGTCCGGTGTGGCGATGCAGGGGCTGTTTCGCAACCCACTGGCCGACCCGGGGCTGGTGGGTGTATCCAGCGGTGCGGCACTGGGCGCCGCGTTCGCCATTGTCGGTGGCTCGGCGCTGGGTGGGTTGCCCGAAGCCTTTGGTCCCTACGTGTTGTCGTTGTGTGCATTCCTTGGCGGGCTCGGCGTTACGGCGCTGGTCTATCGTCTCGGCCGCCGCAACGGCCAGACCCATGTCGCGACTATGCTCCTGGCCGGTATTGCCCTGACCGCACTGTCCGGTTCGGCCGTCGGCCTGTTCACCTACCTGGCGGACGACGCGACCCTGCGCACCTTGACGTTCTGGAACCTGGGCAGTCTCAACGGCGCCAGCTATGCGCGGTTGTGGCCGCTGTTGCTGGTCAGCGCTGGTGTGGCGCTCTGGCTGCCTCGCCGGGCCCGGGCGCTCAATGCGTTGTTGCTGGGGGAGTCCGAGGCTGCCCACCTGGGTGTTAATGTCGAAGGCCTCAAGCGTGAACTGGTGTTTTGTACGGCCTTGGGGGTTGGCGCAGCGGTGGCGGCTGCGGGCATGATCGGCTTTGTCGGGCTGGTAGTGCCGCATCTGGTGCGGCTGGTGGCGGGCCCTGACCACCGCGTGTTGCTGCCCGCTTCGATGTTGGCGGGTGCCAGCCTGCTGTTGTTCGCCGATCTGGTGGCGCGCCTGGCACTGGCCCCTGCGGAATTGCCGATCGGCATTGTCACGGCTTTTATAGGCGCGCCGTTCTTCCTTTATCTATTGGTGCGAGGGCGCGCCTGATGCTGCGAGCGCAGAACCTGCACATTCATCGTGGTCGCAAGACGGTGCTGGCGGACGTCGATCTGGCGCTCAACCCTGGCGAAGTACTCGGAGTGCTTGGGCCTAACGGCGCAGGTAAAAGTACTTTGCTGGCGGGGCTGTGCGGCGAATTGCGCCCGGCCCAGGGGCAGGTCTGGCTCGATGACCGGCCACTGGCCCAGTGGCAGGGTGCCGAGCGCGCCCGTCGCCTGGCGGTCTTGCCGCAGTCCTCGACCCTGGATTTTGCCTTCCGTGTCGAGGAAGTCGTCGGCATGGGACGCCTGCCGCACCAGAGTGGTCGGCTGCGCGACGAGCAAATCGTCGCCTCGGCGCTGCAAGCGGCAGACGCCGCGCATCTGCATGGTCGCAGTTACCTGGCGCTGTCCGGTGGCGAGCGTCAGCGGGTGCATCTGGCGCGGGTGTTGGCACAGTTGTGGCCAGGTGAAGCGGGGCAAACCCTGTTGCTGGACGAGCCAACCTCGATGTTGGACCCACTGCACCAGCACACCATCCTTCAGGCGGTGCGTGAGTTCGCCAGTCGCGGCGCTGCCGTGCTGGTGATCCTGCATGACCTGAACCTGGCGGCGCGTTATTGTGATCGCCTGTTGCTGCTCGCGTCCGGTCGGCCGGCGGCCCTGGACACGCCTCGGCACGTGCTGCGCCCGGAACCCCTCAAGGCGGTGTTTGGCCTGGACGTGCTGGTGCAAGACCATCCGGAGCGTGGGCATCCATTGATCATTGCCCGCTGAGAGGGCACCCTGGAGGATACGGACGTGCGTCTGCTCCTGATTCTGGCATTGAGTGTACTGACGGCGTGTCAGAGCATCGCACCGCCCCCGCTCGGCGGGCGAATCCGTGATTTGCACAATGGCCAGGCCGTGACGCCCCAGGCATTGGTCGAACGCCTGGCCAAGGCGCCTCGGGTGGTGGTGGGAGAGCGGCACGACAATAGCGATCACCACGCACTGCAGGTATGGCTGCTCCAGGCCCTGGCCGGGCAGCGGGCCCAGGGCAGCCTGTTGCTGGAAATGCTCACCCCCTCCCAGCAGTCACGCGTTGATTCGGTCCGCCAGCTACCCGCCTTGCCAAAGGACCTGCCCGGTGCACTGGACTGGTCGCCGGGCTGGGATTGGAGCCTGTATGGCCCCGTCGTCGAGTTTGCCCTGGCGCAACGCTATCCGTTGCTGGCCGCCAATCTGGACGCCGCCGAGATCCAGCGTTTCTATCGACAAGCGCCGGGCTTGATGGGCACTCGCTCCAATGCCGCTACTGTGAAGGACGAGTTGTTGGGGCAAATCCGTGAATCCCACTGCGGTTTGCTGCCAGAGTCGCAAATGCCGGCGATGCTGGCCGTGCAGCAACAGCGCGATCGACGCATGGCCGAGCGCCTGCTGCAAGCGCCGACACCGGCAATGTTGTTCGCCGGTGCCTGGCACGCTCGAAAAGACGTCGCTGTGCCGCTGCATGCGTTGGATCTTGGCGCCAGCGAGGCACCCATCGTGCTGATGTTGGCCGAGGAGGGCAGTGAAGTGACGTCGGCCATGGCCGATTACGTGTGGTACACGCCGGCCATGCCGCCACAGGATTACTGCGCGCAGATGCGCAAATCCTACCCAGCCCCGTAGGCGCTGGTGAAGGCTGTGATCTTTTGATCTTTTGATCTTTTGATCTTTTGATCTTTTGATCTTTTGATCCTTTGATCTTTCGCTTGAGATTCGGGTGTCTGGGGAAAGATCGCAGCCTCGTTGCACTCGACAGCTCCTACACGGCTCCTGCACGGCTCCTACGGGGCGGTGTGGTTCTTCCAGGCAAAAAAAGACCCGGCAAAAGCCGGGTCAAATAACCGTGATTAGCCTGATGAGGAGATATCTGAGAGTCCGAACCAAGGGCTGTTCAAATATCGACCAGTCTCGCGACCGGATGTGGTAATCATAGCGATTCTCATTACCATGTCAAACATTGTTTGACGATTTGTCGAAATAACCTCAAGGCCAGGGTTTTCGCTGGCAACGAAAGGGGGGTCAGGCCTTGTGGCGTGTCGAAATGGCATCCAGTTGTTTATTCAGGGCGTCTTTGCGCTCGGCGGGGATGTCATTCCAATGCACGTCCATCAACGCGCCCTCGATGGCGTACAGCAACACCTTGGACGCCCGGAAGCCACGCGTGCGCACGGCGCGATAGGCGTCCACCGCGCCGAGCCGGCGTAGATCGGAAGCGCTGTGGATGCCCACGGCGTGCAGCCACTGGGCTGATGTCTTGCCCAGATTCTTCAGGTGTTGCAGTTCATCATTCATCGAGCCTCCTTGCGACGGCCGATCGGTGCAGTGGGCAAGCTTCTGAGCAGTGTAGCGGTCAGTAGGAAAAGCGTGATTCTTTGGTGGGATTCGATGCAAAAGCTTCTAATGCATTACGCACGATGGGGTGGGAAAAGGCCGCACTCTCCAGCGCAAGCGGGGGCGCTGGAGATCCGTTCGGTGGTGGCAAGTCCGCGCGTTGGCCGACTTGGTTTACCTGTCAGCGGGTGCGGTAGCGCAGGCGGGTGCCGAAGTTCATCGACATCAGGATCTCGTCCGCAGACAGTTCGGGCGGGAAGTAGGCTCCAGAGATTTGTGCATGGGCCAGGCTCGCGCCTTCCAGTGAAGACTTGCGAAAATCGATACCACGCAGGTCGGCGGAGCGGAAGTAGGCGTCGCTGAAGTCAACGTCGTCCGCGTTCAGTTCCCGCAGGTCAAGGCCACGAAAGTCGCCGCCGCGCATGTCGACCAGGCCTTGTGGACGTTCGTTGTTGAACCCGGCGATATCATCTTTGCGCAACAAGGCATAAAGCGGGGTATTGAGAAGCTTGGGAAGGCTCATTTCATATCACCTGTTGGTTTTATGACGCCAGTATAGTGCCACTATTTGACGGCCGTGAAGTCGGGCATCGGTTCACGGCCGAAATAGTTAACTACAGGCCTGGCAGGCGTTGACGGATCTGCGCGACCACGATGTCGAGTGTGCCGCTTTCGTTGGTTTGGACCCGTTTGCTGCAGAGAATTTCCGCTGGGGTCAGGGCTTCACGGCTGGATTGTTGTGCGGCAATGACCGCCAGGTTCGCATCGGAGGGGTCTTTCTGGTCGGCCTGACGCTGCGCCAGGCGGCTTTCGATGACCGCTTGCGGCGCCTCGCAATCGAGGATCAGGAACGGAGCACCCGTGGCCTCGGCGATTTTCGCCGCTGCGTCGCGCTGATCACGCTTGAGGTAAGTGGCATCGATCACCACCGGGAATCCGGCGTGCAGGATCACTGCGGCGATTTCATGCAGGCGAGCGTAGGTCGCGCTGCTGGCATCGCTGTTATAAATGCCGGCCTGTGGATCGTTGGGGACCTGTTGCTGGCCGAACAGGCGCTTGCGCTCCACGTCCGAACGCAGGCGGATGGCGCCCAGCGCCTCTACCAGGCGCATCGCGACATGGCTTTTGCCAACGGCCGAAACGCCGTGGGTGATGGCCAGGAAGCGCGAAGGAATGGTGCTGTAGCTCTCGGCCAGGTTGGCGTAGTTGCGGTACTGGCGCAGGGTGGTGGCCCGCTGCACCGGATCGGCTTCGGCTGGCATGCTGAACAGCGCGACTTTTGCCCGGACGAGGGCGCGATAGGCTTTATAGAAGTTCAACAGCTCCAGGCCCTGGTAATCACCGGTCAGTTCCAGGTATTGGCTGACGAAACGCCGCGCCAGCGACTTCAGGCCGCGGTCTTCCAGGTCCATTGCCAGGAACGCGGTGTCGGCGTAGACGTCGGTGAAACGGAACGGTTCGTTGAACTCGATGCAATCGAAAATCACCACCTTGCCGTCGATCACGGTGGCGTTGCCCAGGTGGATATCACCGTGGCATTCGCGGATGAAACCTTCAGCCTTGCGCTGGGTGAGCAGCGGCTTGAGGCGTTCGAAACTGCTTTCGGCCCAGGCTTGCAAGGCTTCGAGTTGCAACAGGTCGGCCTTGTCGTTGAGGAAAGGGCGGATCTGTTCGAAGTTCTGCAGCACCGGTGCCATCACGCTTTGCGGGGTGCCAGCGTCGTTTTCGGCGGGCACCTTGGGCGTGGAAAGGTGGAACTGGGCGATCTGCGTGGCCATCTCGTCGATGTGCGCGGTGGTCAGTTCGCCGTTGGCTTGCAGCGTGCTGAGCAGTTGGCTCTGGGGGAACTGACGCATCTTCAGGGCGTATTCGATGGCCGGGCCGTCGCCACCCAGCTGTGGCGCTTCGGCGCTGCCGGTAATCGGCAGGACCTCCAGATACAGATCCTGGGTCAGACGCTGGTTGAGGCGCAACTCTTCGTCACAGAAATGCTGGCGCGCCTCGAGGCTGGTGAAATCGAGGAAGCCGAAGTTGACCGGTTTTTTGAATTTGTAGGCGTATGGCCCAGTGAGCAATACCCAGGAAATATGGGTTTCGATGACCTGAAACCCTTCAACGGGATGCGGGTAGAGGGCCGGGTTTTGCAGGGCAGCGATCAGGGATTGGCTCACGGGCGGTCCTTCAGAGTCTGGAAAAATTCGAGGTCGTCATTATGGCGGCAAGCGACGCGAACGCAAACCGGATGACCTGTGTGGCTGGGCTCATGTTGAACCGCGACAAAGTGCGTATAATCCGCCGCCATGACTCGTACCCGATCTCCCCGTACCCCCAAGAAACCACCCGCCAGCCGCCTGCGGCCCTGGATGGGCTGGGCCCTTAAACTCAGTCTGGTGGGCCTTGTCGTGCTCGCCGGTTTTGCGGTCTATCTCGATGCCGTGGTCCAGGAGAAGTTCTCCGGCAAGCGCTGGACCATTCCGGCCAAGGTCTATGCCCGGCCGTTGGAGCTGTTCGTCGGACAAAAGCTGAGCAAGGACGATTTCCTGACCGAACTCGATGCCTTGGGTTATCGCCGTGAAAGCGTGGTCAATGGCCCGGGGGAGGCCTCGGTCAATGGCAATACCATCGACCTCAACACCCGTGGCTTCCAGTTCTATGAGGGCCTGGAGCAGGCGCAACCGGTGCGGGTGCGTTTTTCCGGCGATTATGTCGCTGCACTGACCGGCGCCAAGAACGCCAGCCTGTCGGTGGTGCGCCTCGAGCCACTGCTCATTGGTGGCCTGTACCCCAAGAACCTCGAAGACCGGATCCTGATCAAGATCGACCAGGTGCCGCCGTTCCTGCTCGATACGCTGATCGCCGTCGAAGACCGCGACTTCTACCATCACTTCGGCGTCTCGCCCAAATCGATTGCCCGGGCCATCTGGGTCAACACCTCCTCGGGCCATATGCGCCAGGGCGGCAGTACCCTGACCCAACAATTGGTCAAGAACTTCTACCTGACCAACGAGCGCAGCCTGACCCGCAAGTTGACCGAAGCCATGATGGCGTTGTTGCTGGAGTTGCACTACGACAAGCGGGAGATCCTGGAGGCCTACCTCAACGAGGTATTTATCGGCCAGGACGGTCAACGGGCGGTGCACGGTTTCGGCCTCGCCAGCCAGTTCTTCTTCAGCCAGCCGCTGTCCGAGCTCAAGCTGCATCAGGTGGCGCTGCTGGTGGGCATGGTCAAGGGGCCGTCTTCCTACAACCCGCGGCGTAATCCGGAGCGTGCCCTCGAACGGCGCAACCTGGTGCTCGACCTGCTGCAACAACAGGGTGTGGCGACGGCCGAGCAAGTCGAGGCAGCGAAAAAGATGCCGTTGGGCGTGACCAAGCGTGGCCGTCTGGCAGACAGTTCGTTCCCGGGCTTCATGGACCTGGTCAAGCGTCAGTTGCGGGAAGACTATCGCGACGAAGACTTGACCGAAGAAGGCCTGCGCATCTTCACCAGTTTCGACCCGATCCTGCAGATGAAGGCTGAAGCTTCGGTCAATGACACCTTCAAACGGTTGGCCGGGCGCAAGGGCTCTGATGAAGTTGAAGCCGCGATGGTGGTGACCAACCCGGAAACCGGTGAAGTCCAGGCCATGATCGGCAGCCGCCAGGCCAGTTTCGCCGGCTTCAACCGAGCCCTGGATGCGGTGCGTCCGATTGGCTCGCTGATCAAGCCGGCGGTGTACCTCACCGCCCTGGAAAAGCCGAGCCAGTACACGTTGACCAGTTGGCTGTCGGACGAGGCGTTCTCGGTCAAGGGCGCGGATGGCCAGGTCTGGAAGCCGCAGAACTATGATCGTCGTTCCCACGGCACGGTGTTCCTGTACCAGGGGTTGGCGCATTCCTACAACCTGTCGACGGCTCGCCTCGGGCTGGAAGTCGGCGTGCCGAACGTACTCAAGACCCTGGCGCGCCTGGGGGTGAGTCGCGAATTCCCGGCGTTTCCATCGATGTTGTTGGGGGCCGGTGGCCTTACGCCGATCGAAGTGGCGGCCATGTACCAGACGCTGGCCAACGGTGGCTTCAATACGCCGATGCGCGGGATCCGCAGCGTCCTGACCGCCGATGGCGAGCCGCTCAAGCGTTATCCGTTCCAGATCCAGCAACGTTTCGACCCAGCCTCCATTTACCTGATCCAGAGCGCGATGCAGCGGGTCATGCGTGAAGGCACCGGCAGCTCGGTCTATAACGTGCTGCCCCGGACCCTGACCCTGGCGGGCAAGACCGGCACCAGTAACGACTCGCGCGACAGCTGGTTCGCCGGTTTCAGCCAGGACCTGCTGGCGGTGGTCTGGCTCGGACGTGATGACAATGGCAAGACCCCGTTCACCGGTGCCACCGGCGCGCTGCAGGTCTGGACCAGTTTCATGCGCAAGGCCGATCCGTTGCCGCTGGACATGCCGCAACCGGACAACATCGTCCAGGCGTGGGTCGATTCGCGTACGGGGCAAGGTTCCGATGCCAATTGCCCGGGTGCCGTGCAGATGCCGTATATTCGCGGCAGCGAACCGCCACCCGGTGCAGCCTGTGGCGGCACCAATCCCGCCGAATCGGTGATGGATTGGGTCAAGGACTGGATGAATTAAGCAAAGAGGGCTTCAAGTGAACAAGTGGTTGATTCCAGCGGTAACGGCCGTGGCTTTGCTCAGTGGTTGCTCTACCGTACAACGCGGTTCGATTCCGGTCGTTGATTCCGGCACCGCTGTGTCCAACAGCGAGCGCGTCTCGGCCAACGGCGGTTTCCGTCAAACGACAGTGAAGCGGCCGGCGCAGGGCCAGGTCCAGGCAATCCCGCAGGGCGACACCGGTGTCGTCGTGATGGTGCCTGGTGGCGGCGCGACGACCTCGGCGCCGATCAGTGGCACGCCGATCACGCCGGGCCCGATCATCCCGGGGCCTATCGAGACCTCGCCGATCGATCAGGGTAGCTACAGCATGCCTTCGACGCCGAGCAGCATCCCGTCGGCAGGAGCCGGTGGTTTGTCCGCCGATGAACAACTGGACGGCCCGGTGCTGGCCCTGCTGACCACGGCGCAACAGCAACAGGCCGGCGGCGACCTCAATGGTGCGTCTTCCAGCCTGGAGCGTGCCCAGCGTGTGGCACCGCGCGAACCCCAGGTGCTTTATCGCCTGGCCCAGGTGCGCATGGCCCAGGGCGATGCGCCGCAAGCCGAACAGCTGGCCCGTCGTGGCCTGACACTATCCAGTGGTCGCCCGGCACTTCAGGCCAGCCTGTGGGAATTGATCGCTCAGGCCCGTGAGAAACAGGGCGATTCCGCTGGTGCGGCATTGGCCCGTCAGAAGGCCAAGGTTTCGCTCTGATGGATACGCGTTTTCCTCAGATCGCCGATCAGTTGCTGTTGATCGAGCGGGAACTGCGGGTCCAGGGCTGGTGGAGCGATGTTTCGCCTTCGGCGCAGGCACTGGCCAGTGTCGAGCCGTTCGCGGTCGACACCCTGGACTTCGAGCAATGGCTGCAATGGATTTTCCTGCCCAGGATGAAAGCCATCCTGGAAAACGACCTGCCGCTGCCCAACGCCTCGGGCATCCTTGCCATGGCCGAGATGGTCTATGCCCAGCGGCCAGGGCAGGGGATGGAGTTGCAGCGGCTGCTGGCGCAGTTCGATCAGTTGATCAGCAACGCCGGCTGACCGACGTTACTGACAGTTCTCCTCGATTTGCTTGCGGGTCTCGTCGATCCGCAGGCGCCGCTCTTCATCGGTGAGGCGGCGCATTTCTCCTTCCACGTCTTCGCGAACCCTGGGGTTGTTCTGCAATTGTGCCAGGTTGGTCCGGGCCTGTTCGCAGAACGCCTTGAGTTGGGCTTGCTGCTCGGCAATCTCTTTCTTGACCTGTTGGTCGATGGCCTTCTGGTCGCCAATGACCCCGCCAGACGGCGGTGCCGCCGGTTTGGCGGGAGGCGGGGCGGACTTGATCACGGTTGTGGCCTCCGTGCCTTCGGGCGGCTGGGCGCTGAAGTGGGTAACGCCTTGGGCGTCCACCCATTTGTAGATCTGACCGGCCATGCACATCGGGCTCAGGCCAACCAGCAGGCTGGCCGTCAAGAAGATCATTCGCATGCTGTTTCCTTGTCATGGGTTGCGCAATTGAAGCTAACACAGTTGCCGTTTAAAGGTTTTTTCTTGCGTTCTCATGCGCTTACTTCGAATAAAGCACATAGACGACTTGACTTGAAGGAGGCGAAACAGAAGAATCCAAAGTCCGCTGTAGAGGGACTGCCAGAAGCAGACCCACTCGGCAGATCATGAGGCGCACATCCGCGCCGACCTGTTACACCCGCAACGCGTTACCTCGCGCTGGGTGGGAAAGGCCCGCAACACTTGGGACGATCCCAATACTTGCTCAGTCAGTGCTGACGTAGTCGGCGACCACCGTCGCTCATGCTCTGCCGAGAAGTAAACCTATTAAGACCCGTCCCTTTCTTGTGGGTCGGTATTCTGGCGTTTTAGAGGTGAACAACGTGGAGCTTTTATCTGGCGGTGAGATGCTCGTCCGCTTTTTGCGTGACGAAGGCGTCAAATATATCTACGGGTACCCCGGTGGTGCTCTTCTTCATGTCTATGATGCCCTGTTCAAAGAACCGGAAGTGACTCACATCCTGGTTCGTCACGAGCAGGCGGCCACCCATATGGCTGACGGCTATGCCCGTGCCACCGGCAAGGCCGGCGTGGTACTGGTGACTTCCGGTCCAGGCGCCACGAACGCCATCACCGGTATCGCCACCGCGTACATGGACTCCATCCCGATGGTGATCATCTCCGGCCAGGTGCCCAGCACCATGGTCGGCACCGATGCATTCCAGGAAACCGACATGATCGGTATCTCCCGGCCGATCGTGAAGCACAGCTTCATGATCAAGCACGCGTCGGAAATCCCGGAAGTCATGAAGAAGGCGTTCTACCTGGCAGAATCCGGGCGTCCGGGCCCGGTCGTGGTCGATGTCCCGAAAGACATGACCAACCCGGCCGAGAAGTTCGAATACATCTTCCCGAAAAAAGCCAAGCTGCGTTCCTACAGCCCGGCCGTACGCGGCCACTCCGGGCAAATCCGCAAGGCAGCCGAAATGCTGCTGGCGGCCAAGCGCCCTGTGCTGTACTCCGGTGGTGGCGTGATCCTCGGCGGTGGCTCCGCGCCGCTGACCGAACTGGCGAAAATGCTCAATCTGCCGGTCACCAATACGCTGATGGGCCTGGGCGCGTTCCCGGGCACCGACCGTCAGTTCATCGGTATGCTCGGCATGCACGGCAGCTATACCGCCAACCTGGCGATGCACCACGCCGATGTCATCCTGGCGGTCGGCGCACGTTTCGACGACCGCGTCATCAATGGTCCGGCGAAATTCTGCCCGAACGCCAAGATCATCCACATCGACATCGACCCGGCGTCCATCTCCAAGACCATCAAGGCAGACGTGCCGATTGTCGGTCCTGTAGAGAGCGTGCTGACCGAAATGGTCGCCATTCTCAAGGAAATCGGCGAGGTTCCGAACAAGGAGTCCGTGGCCAGTTGGTGGAAGCAGGTTGATGAATGGCGCGGCGATCGTGGGCTGTTCCCTTATGACAAGGGTGACGGCAGTGTGATCAAGCCGCAGACCGTGATCGAAACCCTGTGCGAAGTGACCAAGGGCGATGCTTTTGTGACCTCCGACGTGGGCCAGCACCAGATGTTCGCTGCGCAGTACTACAAGTTCGACAAACCCAACCGCTGGATCAACTCCGGCGGCCTGGGCACCATGGGCTTCGGTTTTCCGGCGGCCATGGGCATCAAGTTGAGCTTTCCAGAGGCTGATGTCGCCTGCGTCACGGGCGAGGGCAGCATCCAGATGAACATCCAGGAACTGTCCACCTGCCTGCAATACGGTTTGCCGGTGAAGATCGTGATCCTGAACAACGGTGTGTTGGGGATGGTTCGCCAGTGGCAGGACATGAGCTATGGCAGCCGTCACTCGCACTCGTACATGGAATCGTTGCCTGATTTCGTCAAGCTGGCAGAGGCCTACGGTCACGTTGGCGTGCGCATCACCGAATCGAAGGATTTGAAGTCGAAGATGGAGGAAGCGTTCGCCATGAAGGATCGCCTGGTGGTGATCGATATTGCGGTCGACACCAGCGAGCACGTCTACCCGATGCAGATCAAAGACGGCTCCATGCGCGATATGTGGCTGAGCAAGACGGAGCGTACCTAATCATGCGACATATTATTTCCCTGCTTCTGGAAAACGAACCGGGTGCTCTGTCTCGTGTTGTGGGCCTGTTCTCGCAGCGCAACTACAACATCGAAAGCCTGACCGTGGCGCCAACCGAAGACCCGACCCTGTCGCGTCTGACGCTGACCACCGTAGGGCACGATGAAATCATCGAGCAGATCACCAAGAACCTGAACAAGCTGATCGAGGTGGTCAAGCTGGTGGACCTGTCGGAAAGCGCTCACATCGAGCGTGAACTGATGCTGGTCAAGGTCAAGGCCACCGGCGCCCAGCGCGCCGAGATCAAACGCACTACCGATATTTATCGTGGGCAGATCGTCGATGTCAGCGCCAGCGTCTATACCGTTCAGTTGACCGGTACCAGCGACAAGCTTGACAGCTTCATTCAATCGATCGGCACTGCCTCGATTCTGGAAACCGTACGCAGTGGCGTCACCGGGATTGCCCGTGGCGACAAAGTATTGAGCGTTTAAACCAAATTTGCGAATGGCCTGAACGGCCGGATAGAGAGGAAATTCATGAAAGTTTTCTACGATAAAGACTGCGACCTGTCGATCATCCAGGGCAAGAAAGTCGCCATCATCGGCTACGGTTCCCAGGGTCACGCCCAAGCGTGCAACCTGAAAGATTCCGGTGTTGACGTGACTGTCGGCCTGCGTAAAGGCTCGGCCACCGTTGCCAAGGCCGAGGCCCACGGCCTGAAAGTGACCGACGTGGCTTCTGCCGTTGCTGCAGCCGACCTGGTCATGATCCTGACCCCGGACGAGTTCCAATCGGCGCTGTACAAGAACGAAATCGAACCGAACATCAAGAAAGGCGCCACCCTGGCCTTCTCCCACGGCTTCGCGATCCACTACAACCAGGTCGTGCCACGTGCCGACCTCGACGTGATCATGATCGCGCCGAAGGCCCCGGGTCACACCGTGCGTTCCGAGTTCGTGAAAGGCGGCGGTATCCCTGACCTGATCGCGATCTACCAGGATGCGTCCGGCAATGCCAAGAACGTGGCCCTGTCCTACGCTGCTGGCGTGGGCGGCGGTCGTACCGGCATCATCGAAACCACTTTCAAGGACGAGACCGAAACCGACCTGTTCGGCGAACAAGCCGTTCTGTGTGGCGGTACCGTGGAGCTGGTCAAAGCCGGTTTCGAAACCCTGGTTGAAGCAGGCTACGCGCCAGAAATGGCCTACTTCGAGTGCCTGCACGAACTGAAGCTGATCGTTGACCTCATGTACGAAGGCGGTATCGCCAACATGAACTACTCGATCTCCAATAACGCCGAATACGGCGAGTACGTGACCGGTCCGGAAGTCATCAACGCCGAATCCCGCCAGGCCATGCGCAACGCCCTGAAACGTATTCAGGACGGCGAATACGCCAAGATGTTCATCAGCGAAGGTGCTACCGGCTATCCTTCGATGACCGCCAAGCGTCGTAACAATGCCGCCCACGGTATCGAAATCATCGGCGAGCAACTGCGCTCGATGATGCCGTGGATCGGTGCCAACAAGATCGTCGACAAAGCCAAGAACTAAGTCGCGAGCTTGATCGAAAAAACGCGGCTTCGGCCGCGTTTTTTCGTTTGGGCGGTGGCTTCTGGTATAAAGCTGCATCGTTTGCGGGCGAACCGTCGTCCCAGACATCTGTCGAATTTTTCACACCGTTGCAAGGTATTGTCCATGAGCGAACGTCCCGACGAGCCAAACCAGGCTCCTGACGCCGAAAGCCTGTTGCCCATCGATGAACACGTCGAAGAAGGCCATGACGCTGAAGGCCGTAAGGTCCGGCATCGTGGCATCTATCTGCTGCCGAACCTGTTCACCACCGCGAACCTGTTCGCCGGTTTCTATTCCATCATCAACTCCATGAGTGCCCAGGCTGCCTTGAGCGCTGGCGATAGCGCAGGGGCGAGCCGTTACTTCGCGTTCGCCGCCATTGCGATCTTCGTCGCCATGGTGCTCGATGGTCTGGACGGGCGCGTGGCCCGCATGACCAATACCCAGAGCGCGTTCGGCGCCGAATACGATTCGCTGTCCGACATGGTCGCCTTTGGTGTGGCTCCCGCCTTGCTGGCGTTCGGCTGGGCGCTGGGGGACATGGGCAAGGTCGGCTGGATGGTTGCCTTTGTCTATGTGGCGGGTGCGGCGTTGCGCCTGGCTCGTTTCAACACTCAGGTCGGCAAGGCCGACAAACGTTACTTCATCGGCCTGGCCAGCCCGGCCGCGGCGGGTGTCGTGGCAGGCGTTGTCTGGGCATTCAGCGATTACGGGATCCAGGGTTCAAAAATGTCGTTCCTGGTGGCGCTGCTGGTTGCGGCGGCCGGGATGCTGATGGTCAGCAACATCAAGTACAACAGCTTCAAGGAGCTGGACCTGAAGGGCCGTGTGCCGTTCGTGGCGATTCTGGCGGTGGTGCTGGTGTTCGCAGTGGTGTTCAGTGATCCACCGCGTATCCTGCTGTTGGTGTTCCTGGGCTATGCCGCCTCCGGACCGGTGCAATACTTGTTGCGTCTTCGCCGACGCTAAACGTTGCCTTAATGTAATTTCACCCATACTCCGCAGTCTATTGGTGCATCTGCCCTCCAATACTGCGGAGTTTTTATGCTGATCAAGATCCCCAAGTCCTCCGACTGCCGTGAATCGGACGTCACGCCCGAATCCCTCTATCTCTCCCGTCGGCAAATGCTCGGTGCAACCCTGGCTGGCCTCGCCGTCAGCAGCTTGCCTCAATGGGCCAGTGCTGCCGATGCGGCGCGTTATGCCGATGTCGAGCCCGGCAAGGCGCCGTCCTGGTTTGCCGAGAAACTGCCTTCAGTCCAATGGGGTGCGATCACGGTCAAGAATGAGCCCATCACGCCGTTCAAGGACGCAACCCATTACAACAACTTCTATGAGTTCGGAACCGACAAGGGAGACCCGGCAGCCAATGCTGGATCGTTGAAGACCGAGCCCTGGAGCGTGGTCGTGGACGGGGAGGTGGGCAAGCCGGGACGCTACGGGTTGGAAGACTTCATGAAGCCATATCAACTGGAAGAGCGTATTTATCGATTGCGCTGTGTCGAGGCCTGGTCGATGGTTATTCCGTGGATTGGCTTCCCCATCTCTGCATTGCTCAAGCAGGTTGAGCCGACCTCCAAGGCCAAGTACATCCGCTTCGAAACCCTGCAGGATCCCAAGGTCATGCCGGGGCAGCGTTCCGGTTTCGCCTTGATCGACTGGCCGTATGTCGAAGGCTTGCGATTGGATGAGGCCATGAATCCGCTGGCCATTCTGGCGGTGGGAATGTACGGACGGGAGTTGCCGAACCAGAACGGCGCGCCGCTGCGGTTGGTGGTCCCATGGAAATACGGTTTCAAAAGTGTGAAGTCCATCGTACGTATCAGTCTGGTGAGCGAGCAGCCGAAGACGACTTGGCAAAGCATTGCGTCTGACGAATATGGTTTCTATGCCAACGTCAATCCGACGGTTGATCATCCGCGGTGGACCCAGGCGCATGAGCGTCGTTTACCAAGCGGGCTGTTCAGTCCCAATGTTCGCGATACGTTGATGTTCAACGGCTATCAGGATGAAGTCGCTTCTTTATATACAGGGATGGACCTGAGGAAGGACTACTGATGCGTTTTCCAGTCTGGCGAATTAGCGTTTTCATCGCGGCGGCAGTCTGGCCGCTGTTCTGGCTTTACGAGGCCTTGATGAACTCGCTGGGTCCTGACCCGGGCAAGGTGCTGGTGGATCGGCTTGGGTTGGGCACGCTGATCCTGCTGTTGATCACCTTGAGCATGACACCGCTGCAAAAGCTGACGGGATGGGCGGGGTGGATTGCGGTCAGGCGGCAGTTGGGGTTGTGGTGCTTTGCTTATGTGGTGCTGCATTTGAGTGGGTATGCGGCGTTCATACTGGGATTCGACTGGTCGCAGTTGGGCGTCGAGCTGAGCAAACGGCCTTACATTATTGTCGGGGCCCTTGGGTTTCTTGGCCTATTGGCGCTGGCGGTTACATCCAATCGCTACAGTCAGCGGCGGCTTGGCGTGCGCTGGAAGAAATTGCATCGCCTGGTCTATCTGATTCTGGGGCTTGGGTTGCTGCATATGCTGTGGATCGTGCGGGCGGATCTGAAGGAGTGGGCGATATACGCCTTCATAGGGGCCGTACTGTTGATGCTAAGAGTCCCGCCAGTTATGCGCCGGATCCCGCGTTTACTGGGCAGGAAAGTGCCTTCTGCAACAAAAGCGTAATTAGGGGTTGACGGCAGATTCTGGAAGTCTATAATTCGCCCCACTTCCGGCGCAGTCGAAACGGAAAACTCCTTGAGATTCAATGAGTTAAGTAAGTTTCGAAA
>NZ_JBWLPW010000027.1:0-61323 GCF_056521845.1 Pseudomonas sp. PF05
TTCGCCGCCCAGTACAAAGGGTTGCAGGTAGCTGAGGGTGGCGGTGTATTTGCGGTAGCGCGCATCTGGCACTCCAGGGCCCGGCTCATGACCGCCCTGGGCATCGAGGGCACCGATACCTTGTTGCAGGCCCAGGTCGAGGTTGACGAAGGCATTGCCCACTCGCCGGCCATGGTTGATGCCGAACTGCGCCTCGCTGATGCGATTGCTGCTGCCGGCAATCTTGCTGTCCGCGACGAAGTTGTTGGTGCGCAGGTACGAAAGGCCCGTATTGAGGGAGGTCTTGCTTACCGCGTCGCGATGGATCACCCGTTCCAGGCGCACCTGATGGTTCTGGCTGTCGCCGCTTTGCTTGAAATTGAAGCCGTTGGCCTGGGCCACGGCGCGGTACTCGCTCTGGCTGTAGGTGTAGCTCAGGTTCCACCAGCCAAACGGCAAGTTGTAATAGAACATGGCGTTGCGCGAGGTTTTCTGGTGATCGCTGACGGCATCGTGGCCGCCGCGCAAGGCCAGTTGGTCAGCCAGGCCCAAGGGGCTGTCCCAGTCCAGGGAAGCGCCCCATTGCTGCTCGCCCGTGCTTTTCTGCCCATCGTTATGCCGTGACAGGCCGGCGCGCCAAGGTTTTTGCGCAGTGTTATTGACCAGCACCTGGCTGCCACCGATGTTCTGCCCCGGTGTCAGTTCCATTTGCGCACGGTTGGACGGCAACCGGTTCAGTTGATCGACCATCTGCTCCATCTCCCGCAGGTTGAGCAGTTCGCCGGTTTTGCCGGGAAACGCCATCGCCAACTCGCGATCCGACAGCTGGCTGTTCTCGGCACCTTTGAGGCCTTCCAGGCGACCCTCGACGACCAGCACTTGCAGGTGACCGCTGGACAGGTCCTGTTGCGGCAAATAGGCACGGCTGGTGACCAGGCCTTTGTCGAGATAATGGTCGGTAATGACTTTGAGCAGCTCGTTGAGCTGCGGCACGCCCAGGCATTGGCCGATGTAGGGCTTGAGCAGGCGTTCGCGCTCCGCCTCGGACAAAGCATCGGCGCCCTTGAGCTCGATGGTCTTGATCGGGAAGCAACGGGTATCGGCAGGTGCGGTGGGCTGGGCCGGCTTCGCCTCCTTGCCGGGCAGGTCCTTGAGTTCCTCAAGACGTCGGCGCTGCTCTTCGAGCAAGCGATCCTGACGTTCGCGGATCAGGTCCGTGTCACCGGGGGTTGGCGCGGCGACGGCAACGTTCATCGCTAGAAAATACAGCGACGCAACGGCTAGCCTCGTCCCTAAGGCAAATACGGACATGTTCGTTCCCTCGATACAGAAATGACGGCAGCATGCGAGCAGGCGTGCATGGCAATGCGCGCACACCAGACCCGGCATATCGCCTTCGGTTCAAGAGAACGTAGATTTTCTACGCAAAAAAGAGACGCGTCTCACAGGACGCGTCGAAAAACACAACAAAAACAACTGCTCGGATTGGACAGACGCCTACAAACACTCATCCAGGAAACTCACCACAGTTCCCATGCAAGCCATCCGCTCCTCGATATGGGGCATATGGCTGGAGTGTTCGAACAACGCCCAGCGAATGTCAGGAACATGATCCACATAGGGTTTGACCACCAACGGCGTCGCTTCATCGTATCGGCCTGAAATCAGCAGCGTCGGCACCTTGATCCGAGGTAAGCGATCGGTGATGGACCAGTCCTTCATGCTGCCGATCACATGGAATTCGGTGGGACCATTCATGGCGTGATAGACGGTAGGGTCGGCATCGATCTGGGCAAAGGTACGGGCGACTTCATCAGGCCAGGGCGTGACACGGCAGACATGACGGTCGTAGAAAACCCGAGCGGCCTCAAAATATTCGGGCGACGTCAAGGTTCCAGCCCGTTCGTGCTCGAGCAGTGTTTGCTGCACCTCAATGGGTAGAAGCTGGCGCAAGCGATTGACTTCAAGGAGCCAGGTGGACATGTCCGCCGGGGAGTTGGCGATAATCAACGCGCGCAAGCCCGCGGGCTGGAGCACCGCATGTTCGCTGGCCAACATGCCGCCCCAGGATTGCCCCAACAGTGCGTAATTGTCGCGAATGCCCAGATGATCCAGCAGATTGTCCAACTCATCGAGAAAGAGCGCCACGTTCCAGAACGAGGGGTCTTTTTCCGGAAGATGGGTGGAACGCCCATTGCCCAGTTGGTCGTAATGAATCACCGGATAGCCACTGTTGGCAATATCCTTGAAGGCATCGACATAATCGTGTGTACAGCCCGGGCCGCCATGCAGGATCAGCAGCGGCGTACGGCCACTACTGAAATCGCCAGTGATGCGATACCAGGTCTGATACGGACCAAAAGGCGCAAAGCCTTCGTGCATTACGGAAAGATCCATTTCGTGCCGCTCCCTAGAAAGCCTGCGGCATACGATACCGGGGAGTGGCCGGCGGTATAACTAGACAAACAGATAGGTTTTTGCCCGTTTTCAGCTATCGAGCAACCGATAATGCACCGCCCTGACCACGGCCTGGACCCGATTCCTGGCGCCGAGCTTGTGCATTGCGGAAGTCAGGTGGAGGGTGATGGTGGCCAACGAACGATTCAGTTGCCTGGCAATGTCCGCCGCCGTCAACCCTTCGGCGGCCAATCTCAAGCACTCACGCTCGCGTTTGGTCAGGCGAACCGGGCATGCGCGGGATTCCTTGCCGAGCAGCGGAAAAGCCGCCTCTTGCAGGGCATGGGAAATCAGGCTGAAGTCGCCCAGCGTTTGCCGGACATCCTGCAGGGTGCTCCCCT
Source organism: Pseudomonas sp. PF05 (assembly GCF_056521845.1). Classification (NCBI taxonomy): domain Bacteria; kingdom Pseudomonadati; phylum Pseudomonadota; class Gammaproteobacteria; order Pseudomonadales; family Pseudomonadaceae; genus Pseudomonas; species Pseudomonas sp. PF05. The sequence goes on from NZ_JBWLPW010000027.1 coordinate 2,778, forward strand.
TCGTATCGGCGCGCAGCCCGGTCAATGTCGCAAAGCCGCCTTTGGGCAAATGCATCGGCACCGTCACGCCGCAGGTCATGCGCGAATCCTGCAGATAGCTCACGACCGGTGCATGACTCTGGCCGATGAACGGTTGCAGCACCGTGTCGGCCTCCGGCCGATAGGACCAGACAAAAGGAGAAATGGCATTGATTGCCAGATGCTGGACGGGGTCGATCTGGTAATAACCTTCTTCACACCAGAGCGAGTGCCAGTCACGGGGGGTATTGCGCAATTTCAGCACAGTCGGGGTGATCAGTGCCCCATCATGATCCAGCGGCACCGGACTGTAGTCGTACACCAAGGCCTCAAAGCCTAACGCCTGGACCATCCCCAAGGTGTTATCCATCTGTTCGTCCAGGCTCCTGCCAGACAAAAGACGGGTATTGAAGTCAGACAGCTTGGCCTGCATCCATTCAGCTCCCTTATTAATTTCAATCCTGAAATCGTGCAAGTAGAATGCCACGCCTGAGCGAGGGAATGCCAGGTCAAACCTATAAGAATTGCTAGCTTATGGGCGCGTAGCTTCCTCGGTAAGGTTTAGCCAACGGGCGGCACCTGAGCAGGAGAGCAACGATGTGGCGTGAAATCGAGCCAGACCAGCGGTACGACGTGGAGGTCGATGGTCATCACCTGGTGGCCTATGGCTTTGGCGACGGCGATGAAGTGCTGTTGTGCCTCAATGGCGGTCCGGGATTGCCTTGCGACTATCTGCGTGACAGCCATGGCTGGCTCAAGGAAAAGGGCTTGCGGGTCATCGCTTTCGATCAGTTGGGTACTGGCGCCTCGGCCAGGCCTACTGACGAATCCCTGTGGGACATCACCCGTTATGTGGCGGAGGTAGAGACCGTCCGCCAAGCCCTCGACTTGGGCAAAGTGCACCTGCTGGGGCACTCCTGGGGTGGCTGGCTGGCGATCGAGTACGCCATTCATCACCCCCAATCGCTGAAAACCCTGATCCTGGAAAATACCGCCGGCGATATCCCTCACCTGTCCCTGGAGCTGGAGCGTCTGCGGGCTGCCCTGGGCAGTGAGACCGTCGCGATGATGCAGCGCCATGAAGCCTTGGGCACCCTGGATCATCCGCAATACCAGGCGGCCATCACCCTGCTCAACTATCGCCATGTCTGCCGTCTGGACGAGTGGCCAGCACCGGTGACACGTTCCCTGGGTGACTGGAACATGGGGCCCTACATGACCATGCAGGGCCCCAATGAATTTCTCTATACCGGCAATCTGAAGGATTGGAATCGCATCGAACAGATGGCCGACTTCGAAATGCCTGTGCTGATCACCACCGGTCAACATGATGAACTGACGCCAGCCTGTGCAATGCGCATGAAAATGGCGCTCAAGGATGTACAACTGAATGTGTTCCCCAACAGCAGCCACATGCCATTCTACGAAGAGCCCCAAGCCTATTTCCCAGTGCTGCTGGATTTTCTGCAACGCCATCGGAACTAGCCCATGAACCTGGCGCGCTATCGTTTCATCCTGTCGCGTCCGCTACAGCTATTGCCGGTGCTGTTTGGCATCAGCCTGATCACTTTTGTGCTCGTGCGCTCAATCCCCGGGGACCCCGCCCGGGCACTGCTGGGCTCGCGCAGCACGCCGGAGGCGCTGATCCGGATTCGTGCCCAGTACGGTCTCGACCAGCCGTTGTGGATGCAGTACTTCTACTTTCTCAAGAACCTGTTCAAAGGCGATCTCGGCCAATCGCTGCTCTACAAAGTCGATGCCTTGAAGCTGATCAGTACCCGCATTGAGCCAACCCTGTTCCTGGTGCTCGGCAGCGTACTGCTGGCGCTGCTGATTGCCGTGCCGCTGGCAACGGTGGCCGCGCGCAACAAGGGCGGCTGGCAGGATCACCTGATTCGCCTGTTCACCACGGCAGGGCTGGGCATGCCGGCGTTTTGGCTAGGCATCATGTTGATCCTGCTGCTCAGTGTGCAGTTGGGGCTATTCCCGGTCTCAGGCTATGGACGTACAGGGTGGGACAAACTGCATCACATGGTTTTGCCGTGCCTGACCATTGCCTTGGCACTCTCCGCCGTTCTGGTGCGCAATCTGCGCGCCAGCATGCTCATGGAGCTACACGCCGATCATGCCACCGCCGCACGAGCCCGGGGCTTGTCCGAGCGGGCGATATTTCGTCGGCATGTGCTGCCCAACTCCCTGGTACCGGCGGTCAACCTGCTGGCGGTGAACATCGGCTGGTTGATCAGCGGCACGGTGGTCATCGAAAGTCTGTTTGCCATTCCCGGCATCGGCCAATTGTTGGTACGCGGCATCTTTACCCGCGACTACATGGTGGTCCAAGGCGTGGCCATGGTGCTGGCCCTCGCCACCGTCATGGTCAATTTCCTCGCCGATGTGCTGACCGTGATGATTGATCCGCGGGTGAACATGCGATGAGCAGCCAGGCCATCAGCCCCGCCTGGCGTCTTGCCCTGCGTTTGGGCTTGCGCAACCGTCGCCTGGCCACCGTGCTAGGCCTGGCGATTCTGTTTGGCTGGCTGTTGCTCGCACTCTTCGCCCCCTGGGTCGCGCCCTTCGATCCGATTGCCCAGAACACCGATATCCGCCTGCTGGGGCCGAGCCTGGCCCATCCGTTCGGCACGGATAATTTCGGCCGCGACGTTCTTTCCCGAGTGATCTGGGGCGCGCGCATCGACTTGCAGATTTGCGTGATCGGGGTGGTTTTCCCGTTCTTGATCGGCACTTGCGTCGGCGCCTTGGCCGGCTATATCGGTGGCCGGTTCGACACGATCTGCATGCGCCTGATCGATATTATTCTGGCCTTCCCCTTCCTGGTGCTGATGTTGGCAATCATGGCCATCCTCGGCCCCGGCCTGGGCAGCTTTTATATTGCGATGGCTTTGGTGGGTTGGGTGTCCTATGCACGGCTGATCCGTTCGCAGATTCTGGTGCTCAAGGAAAGCGATTTCGCCTTGGCGGCGAAAAGCCTGGGCTTCGGTCATGGCCGCATTCTGTTTCGGCACCTGTTGCCCAATGCCATGTTCGGTTCGATCGTGTTTTCCATGTCCGACGCGGTGCTGGTACTGCTCAATGGGGCGGCGGTCAGCTACCTCGGCCTGGGGGTGCAGCCACCCACCGCCGAGTGGGGCACGATGGTCGCCGAGGGCCAGAGTTTTATCACCAATGCCTGGTGGATCTGCACCTTCCCGGGACTGGCGATCGTCACCCTGGCCATGGGCTTCAGCCTGCTGGCCGACGGTGTCGCCGAGCACCTCGGAGAGCGTCCATGAGCACACCAGTGTTGCACGTCGAGGACCTCAGCGTGATCGCCGGCCATGGTGAATCCGAGGTTACGCTGGTGGATCGTGTGTCATTTGACTTGGCCGAAGGCGAAATCCTCGGTCTGGTGGGTGAGAGCGGCTCTGGCAAGACGATGGCCTGCCGGGCCTTGATGCGCTTGCTACCCTCTTCAAACCTCCGGGTCCAGGGCAAGGCCGTGCGCCTCGCTGGTGAGGACCTGCTGTCACTGGATGAAGCCGGCATGCGGGGCATACGGGGTCGGCGACTGGGGATGATTTTCCAGAATCCCGGCAGTCATCTTGACCCGTTGATGCGTATCGGCGAACAGATCGGCGAGGGCATACGCCTGCATCAGGGGGCGTCCAAGCGAGAAGCACGGGCGAAGGCCATTGATGTGTTACGCCAGGTGGGCATTCCCGATCCGTCAAGGCGGGTCGACAGTTATCCCCATGAGTTTTCCGGTGGCATGCGTCAACGCGCCATGATCGCCGTGGCACTGGGTTGCAACCCCCAGGTGCTGATCGCCGATGAGCCGACCACCGCCCTGGATGTCACCGTACAGGCACAGATCCTGCGCCTGCTCCTGGATTTGCGCGACCAACGTGGGCTGTCAATCATCATGATCACCCACGACCTGGGGGTCGTCGCCCAGACCTGTGATTCCATTGCGGTGATGTACGCCGGTCGGCTCTGCGAACATGGCAACAAGCTTGATCTGCTGGCTCACCCACGACATCCCTATACGGCGGCCCTGATCGACTGCCAACCGGCTACCAGCGCCGGTCATGCCATGCTCAAAACCATCGCTGGCCAGCCTCCTCTGCTGGATGCGCTGCCCACCGGTTGCCGCTTCAATCCACGCTGCCTTCAGCAGGGCAGCCAGTGCACGCGGCTGTTGCCACAGATGCAAGTCGCGGCAGAGGCACACCGAGTGGCCTGCCATTACCCGCTGCCTGCGGGAGCTTCGTCATGACCCTGTTGCACGTGAAGGATCTACAGGTGCGCTTCGCCGCCCCTGGCAGCGGTCCGTTCGGGATCAACCGGCAATGGGTGAAAGCCGTCAACGGTGTGTCGCTGAGCCTGGCCACCGGGGAGGTGCTTGGGCTGGTGGGTGAGTCGGGCAGCGGCAAGAGCACCCTGGGTCGGGCCATCTTGCGCCTCACAGAGGTCAGCGCCGGACAAATCCTGTTCGATGGCGTGGATATGACTCAGGGCAAGCGGATCGACATCGAGCGACTGCGCCACGAAACCGCGATGATTTTCCAGGATCCTTATACCGCCCTCAATCCGCGAATGAGCATTGGCGACACCCTGGCTGAAGTGCTGCGAGTGCGATGCGCGATCCCTGCCCCGATGATTCGCCATCGGGTCGATGAATTGCTGACCTTGGTCGGCCTGCGGCCGGAGCTGGCCAACCGCAAGCCGGGTTCGTTGAGTGGCGGTCAATGCCAACGTGTGGGGATCGCACGGGCACTGGCCATCGAGCCACGGTTGATCATCGCCGATGAATGCGTGGCCGCGCTGGACGTTTCCATCCAGGGACAGATCATCAACCTGTTGCTGGAGCTGCGGCAGCGCATGAACCTGACGATTCTGTTCATTGCCCACGACCTGGCGATCATTCGGCGGCTATGTGATCGGGTCGCCGTGATGTACCTCGGCAAGATCGTCGAGCAAGGCCCCACGGAGGCCGTGTTCAGCAGCCCGCGGCATCCCTATACCGTCGCGCTGATCCAGTCCATTCCACACATCGACCCGACGCGACCGTTGCTGGGCGCCCCCCTGCCCGGCGAGCCACCCAGCCCCCTGAACCTTCCATCCGGCTGCGCTTTTCACCCGCGCTGCCGGTATGCACAACCCATCTGCGCGAGAACGCCGCCCCCCATCCATGACATCAATGGACATCGTTATAGCTGTGTGCTCGGAGAGCCATTGCTCTAAAAAACATTCATCAATAGGGAGTTTGACCATGCGATCGAAACATCTGAAATTGCTGACCGCCGCGACGTTGACCGTTTGCACACTGGCGGCCGGTGTCGCCCAGGCAGCAGGCGTGCTGACCATCGGTTGCCGTGAAGAAAGTACGACGTTCGACCCGATCAAAAGCGCGCAGAACCGTGATAACTGGGTGTTCTCCAATGTTTACGACGTATTGGTGCGCGTCGACAACACCGGCACCCAGTTGGTACCGGGGCTGGCCGAAAGCTGGCAGGTTTCCGACGATGGTCTGACTTACACCTTCAAACTACGCCCGGCCAAGTTCTCCGACGGCTCGCCGATTACCGCCAGCGACGCAGCGTTCAGTCTGTTGCGCATTCGCGACAACAAAGGGTCGCTGTGGAGCGACTCCTACAAGATTATCGACAAGGCCCAAGCACCCGACCCGCAGACACTGGTGGTGACACTCACAGGTCCTTCCGTGCCCTTCCTCGCGCAGCTGGCGTTGCCCAACGTCTCCATCCTGTCGCAAAAGGCCATGGAAAAAATGGGTGAGGAAGCCTATGCCCAGGACCCCGTTGCCTCTGGCGCCTTCATCGTCAAGGAGTGGCTACGCGGTGATCGCGTGGTGCTGGAAAAGAACCCCAACTTCTGGCAGGCCGACAAGGTGAGCCTGGATGGCGTGGAATGGATCTCCATCCCGGATGACAACACGCGGATGTTGAAGGTACAGGCCGGTGAACTGGATTCAGCGATCTTCGTGCCCTTCTCGCGCGTCGAAACCCTGAAGAAAGATCCCAACCTGGTCGTACACATGGATCCCTCCACCCGTGAGGATCATCTGCTGATCAACCATGAGCACGGACTGCTGGGCAAGCCTGAAGTACGTCAGGCCCTGGACCTTGCGATCAACAAAAAATCCCTGGTCGATACCGTGACGTTCGGCCATGGCCAGGTGGCTTATTCCTACATTCCTAAGGGTGCGCTTTATCACAATGCCGATAATCTGCAGCGCCCGTACGACCCGGAAAAAGCCAGGAAAATGCTGGCAGATGCAGGCGCCTCAGGCCTGAAGCTCAACTACGTGGTCAATGCGGGCAATGAAGCCGACGAGCAGATCGCCGTGCTGGTCCAGCAACAGCTTGCAGCGGTCGGCGTGACAGCCACCTTGCAGAAAGTCGACCCTACTCAGAGTTGGCAAATGCTGATCGACGGCGATTACGATCTGTCCGTGATGTACTGGACCAACGACATCCTCGACCCGGACCAGAAGACCACCTTCGTGCTGGGACACGACACCAACATGAATTACATGACCCGCTACAAGAACGACAAGGTCAAGGATCTGGTCGCGGCCGCGCGGGTAGAAGTGGACCCGACCAAGCGCAAGCAGATGTATACCGACCTTCAGGCGATCGCCAAGCAGGACGTCAACTGGATCGACCTCTACTACAGCCCGTACATCAATATCTCGCGCAAGAACATCGAGCACTTCCAACAAAACCCACTGGGACGCTTCTCTCTTGAGGAAACGGTGAAGCGCTAACGCGTAGTGGCTTCCATCCGAGTCGGATAGGGCCAGTGGCAATGCCTCGATCACGAGTCGAGGCTTGCCACTTGATGGCCAAACAACATCGGCCGCTCCCCGGTCATCTCGCACAGCAGCGCTGTGACGGCGTTCCCCTCAACCGTGCCGTGCTCTTGCAGAAAGCCCGCCACGGCGCTGACCGCCGGCCAGTAACGGTGTACCAGGCAACTGCAACGAGCGATGGCCTGGGATTGGGCATCGAGCAGCTTGCGCGGTGGCAGCAGGCTGATCAATTCGTGCCCCCGGTCCAGGTCACCCCGGCCGCTGCCCCTGATCAACCGGTCGGACCGGCGGTGCCGGTAGACCGCTTCGGCCACCGGCCCCGCGAAGCAATGGAGCAGGTCCCGCTCGATGGCATCGACCATCGAGGGCAGGTATTCAGCGATCCCCGGGCCGTCGAAGGCCGGGCGCGAGACAAAGTAGTCAGCTTCGACCAACCCCTCTGCGTATCGAGGGTAGCCGCGCAGGTCGAACAGAGGCCCCGCGCGGGCTTCGACCTTGGTACGCACGGTGATGCGTTTTATCGGTTGGCCGTTCCACCAAAAGGCCAGGGCGTGACCCGCTTCGTGGAAGGCCGTGCTGCGCGGGCATTTGTTCATTATTGGGTCCGTCACGGCAGGCGCCATTCATATCATCTGCCTCACCGCAGGGCTCCGATAAAAGATTATCCCTATCGAGCGTTAATACTGCGCCTATTAGCTATCTGGCAAAGGGGGACTAGCCTGAACTCAGGCTGGTGCAATCCGGCCCGTGAAACCTGACAAAGAGATACGAAGCGTTCAGAAACGTACTGGGCTTGCCGTGGGCCACCGAATGGGTAACTAGACCTCTCGTGCGCTGCCGTGTGGCTGCACACGATCAGTTGAGCAAACTGTGAGCCCTGCGCCCTGTGTCATTTATTTCGCCTGTCGCTATTCGAAGCCCCGCCGGGCTGGATAGCTGGATGAATACGACCAAAGGTAGCTTCTCATGGCAAACGAATCGAAATGCCCGTTCAATCACGCCGCAGGCGGTGGTACGACGAACCGCGACTGGTGGCCGAACCAACTGAATCTGAAGATCCTGCACCAGCACTCCTCGCTGTCCGACCCCATGGGCGAGGATTTCAACTATGCCGAGGCGTTCAAGCGCCTGGACTTCCAGGCCCTGAAACAAGACCTCAATGCACTGATGACCGACTCGCAAGACTGGTGGCCGGCGGACTTCGGTCACTACGGGCCACTCTTTGTCCGCATGGCCTGGCACAGTGCAGGCACCTACCGCACTGGTGACGGGCGCGGTGGGGCGGGTTCCGGCCAGCAGCGGTTTGCACCGCTCAACAGCTGGCCAGACAACGTCAGCCTCGACAAGGCACGTCGGCTGCTGTGGCCGATCAAGCAGAAGTATGGCCGCAATATCTCCTGGGCCGACCTGATCGTCCTCACCGGCAACGTCGCGCTGGAGTCCATGGGCTTCAAGACCTTCGGTTTTTCCGGTGGCCGCGCCGATGTCTGGGAGCCGGATGAAGACGTCTACTGGGGGTCCGAAAACAAATGGCTGGGGGGCGATGTTCGCTACGGCAAACCCGACAAAGCCGCCATGCAAGACCCCGGCGAAGGCCAATTGGTGGCCGAGCCTGGCAACGAAGAAAGCCGCACTGACGAGGGACGTAACCTGGAGAACCCGCTGGCCGCCGTGCAGATGGGGCTGATCTACGTCAACCCGGAAGGCCCCGAGGGCCAGCCGGACCCGGTCGCCGCCGGGGTGGACATCCGCGAAACCTTCGCCCGCATGGCCATGAACGACGAAGAAACCGTCGCATTGATTGCCGGCGGCCACGCCTTCGGCAAAACCCACGGCGCAGGCCCTGCGGACAATGTCGGCGCCGAACCCGAAGCCGCTGGCCTGGAGCTGCAAGGCCTGGGCTGGAAGAGCACCTTCGGCACCGGCAAGGGGCCCGACACCATCACCAGTGGCCTGGAAGTCACCTGGACCACCACGCCCACCCGCTGGAGCAACAACTACCTGGAGAACCTCTTCGGCTTCGAGTGGGAGCTGACCAAGAGCCCGGCCGGCGCGCACCAATGGACGCCAAAAAACGGTGCAGGCGCGGGCATCATCCCCGATGCCCACGACCCGTCCAAACGGCGTAACCCCACGATGCTGACCACCGACCTGGCGCTGCGCTTCGACCCGATCTACGAAAAAATCTCCCGGCGCTTCCTGGCCAACCCGGACCAGTTGTCCGATGCCTTCGCCCGCGCCTGGTTCAAGCTGATCCACCGCGACATGGGCCCGCTCTCACGCTACCTCGGCCCGGAACTGCCCAACGAAGAACTGCTGTGGCAAGACCCTATCCCGGCGGTCGACCATCCGCTGGTCAACGACAGCGACATTGCCGCCCTCAAAGGCAAGTTGCAGGCCTCGGGCCTGACGGTTTCACAGCTTGTGTCTACGGCGTGGGCCGCGGCATCCACCTTCCGTGGCTCCGACAAACGCGGCGGCGCCAACGGCGGGCGCCTGCGCCTGGCCCCGCAGAAAGATTGGCCTGCCAACCAGCCCGAACAACTGGCTCAGGTGCTGGCGACCTTGGAAAAGGTCCGGGATGAGTTCAACGCCGCCCAATCCGACGGCAAGAAAATTTCCCTGGCGGATCTGATCGTGCTGGCCGGCAGCGCCGGTATTGAACAGGCCGCGAAAAATGCCGGGCTCAGCGTGACGGTACCGTTCGTGCCAGGACGCATGGACGCGAGCCAGGAGCAGACGGACGTCGAGTCGTTCGGCTTTCTCGAACCCATCGCCGATGGCTTTCGCAACTACCTCAAGGGCCGGTACCGCGTGTCCGCCGAGGCGTTGCTGATCGACAAGGCACAACTGCTGACCCTCAGCGCCCCGCAAATGACGGCATTGATCGGCGGCCTGCGCGTGTTGAATACCAATGTCGGCCAGACGTCCCACGGGGTTTTCACCCAACGGCCCGAAGCACTGACCAACGACTTTTTCGTCAACCTGCTCGACATGGGCGTGGAATGGAAACCGCTTTCCGACACCCAGGAAACCTTCGAGGCCCGCGACCGCCAGACCGGCCAGGTCAAATGGACCGGCACCCGTGTCGACCTGGTCTTCGGCTCCAACGCGCAGCTACGGGCGTTGGCCGAAGTCTATGCCAGCCCGGATGCGCAGGAGCAGTTCGTCAACGACTTCATCGCGGCGTGGGTCAAGGTGATGAACCTGGATCGGTTTGATCTCAGGTGAGAAGAATCCGAGGGCATGAGGTCTGGCAAGGAGGCGACCTCATGAACTTTTCTTCACCCCACGCCCCCGCGTGATTGGGTAAAGTCGCCTCGCTCATTCAAGAAACTAAGGTTTTAGCCCGCTCTCCCGGCGGGCTTTTTTTTGCCTGGCATTCAGGCTGACGAACGTGCGTTGCCCGACGCAGGCAAGACAGCCGTCGTCGCTCGCTGTGGTTTCAACACAGGCTGCTCCAAGGCCGCGCGCCCATAAAACAGCAACGCCATCAGCCAACAACTCAACCAGACGAATATCCCCGCCCAGAACGTGTGGGACATGTAATGCCAGCCCTGCAGGACCCGCGTCGTGCCGTAGACAAACCCCAGGACCAATGCCCCATGCATCAAGGCTTTCGAATGACGCCAGCGGTAGCGGCGGGCGACGAAATACAGCGCCAGCATCGTGAAGCCGCCGGACGCATGACCGCCGGGCCAGCAGCGACCGTCACCGGCGGCTTTCAGCAGATCGAAATTCTGGAACCATTCCTTGTGCTCGATCTTGCCGGCGTATTGGGTGGTTTCCACTGGGCAGTACACGCTGGTGTGGCTCTTGAGGTAATGGATCACCCCGGTGCTGAGGGAAAAGGCGACGACTACGTAGAGAAAATCGCGCCGATGCTGGTGGGCAAAACGCAACGGCGCGGCCAACCGGGTTTTCTCCAACAGGCGCAGCAACCCCGGGCGTTTTTCCGGCTTGAAGATCGGCCAGACAAACGACAACAGCGCCCCGATAATCGCCGCCTCGCCGGTCCAGTTCGGGATGATCCTGGCCCACTTATGGGTGATCTTCTCGAACAGCCGCACGTGCTCCAACGGAAAGACCTGGTGCAGCGGGTCGTAGAATAAATTGCTGAAGGCGATGTCGACGCGAGTCATGTCGAACAGCAAGAACACCACCGTGGCACAGAGCAGGGGAATTCCAAGATTGAGCCCGTAGAAACGGGCGCGAGCAGACGTCAGCATGGGCGGTCCTAATCGTGGGAAAAATTACTGAAACGCCACCGAGCGCCAGTCAGATGCTTCGATAAAACCGAGCAACTGCGGCGCTTGTGGCTGGGCGGTGGAGACGAACAGCGAAGCACCGTAGCCAAACGTCGAGGTAGGCCGCTGGAGCGTGGTTTCCAATGCCTGCATGCATTCGCTGTGGGTGACCAGGATCAGATTGCGCCCGGCGACTTTGTGGGCCAGCGCATTGCGCAGCAGGTCATGCCGGCAATTGAACAGCCAATCGTCACCGGTGCCGACCTTGTTGAACATGTAGCTCGCCGTCTGGGCTGCACGGACCAGAGGGCTGTTGTAGAGGTCGGCGTTGCCCAGGCCCAACTGCTCGAATCGCGCCCCCAGGCCCACCGCAACGGCACGGGCCCGGTCAGTGATGCCTTCGCGATCATTCAGGCACGCGGCCTTGGAGTGATCGCAGCGCTCGACATGGCGCACCAGCACGATCATCTCGCCCTTGGCCCAGCCATCGGCCAAGGCCCGGGCGCCGGCGATGTTGCCATGGGCCAGGTCCGGCACCGCCGCCGGTCTGAGCAACCAGAGGGTCAACGGGATGACCAGCAGCGCCGAAGCCAGTACGACCATTGTGTTTCGGTAACGGGCAAACCGGCGCGTAGCGATCGAGCGCCTCAGGCCGAAAAGACTCAGTCTCAGTTCCACATCAAGCCGCCCCAACGGCATCCACCCAGTCATTCGATGGCGCGACAGTAGAGAGGCCGACGTAGGCAGGCGGTGAAACAGATGTGAAAAAATGCTTGGTGTGGGAGCAAAGCTTGCCCGCGAAACAGGCACCCCGATTCCCTGGAAGACCGCATCGCCTTCATCGCGGGCAGCCTTGCTCACACAGATACCCGGAAAAAAACTTACAGATATTGAACCCGCCGCCGATACAGCCCAGTTACATGCTCTGCTGGCTCTTAACAACAACAATCTTCCAGCGTACCGACGATCAAGCAGCACAACGTTCCTGGAGGAATTTGATGAACAGCTGGTTTGGCAACATTAGCGTCAACATGAAATTGGGCCTGGGCTTCGGCCTGGTGCTGGTACTGACCTGCCTGCTGGCCCTGACCAGTTGGACCAGCCTGGGCGGGCTGATCGACCGCAGCAACTGGATGAGCGACATCACCCAGCTCAACGCCGGCCTGACCAAGCTTCGGGTCACGCGCCTGCAATACATGCTGACCAATGGTGACGAGACCGCCGCCCAAAACGTGCAGACCACCCTCGATGGTTTCGTGGCGCAACAAAATGCCTTGCTCAGCAGCTTCAAGAGCCCGGAAAACGTCAAGCGGCTCAAGGAGCAGAGCGCAGTCATCAGCGCCTACCAGGTGTCCCTGAACAAAATGCGCAGCGCCTACCGCACCGGCAACACCGCCCGCGATGCCATGGGTGCGAACGCCGAGATCGCCTACAAGCTGATCGAAACCCTGGATTCCGACGTGCTGAAAATGGCCCCCGGAGACGATCGTTTCTCTCAGTTCCAGGCCATCACCCAGGCCAAGCAGGCCTTCATGCTGGCCCGCTATGAAGTGCGCGGCTACACCGCCAATAGCAACGCCGACACCGAACGCAAGGCCGTCGCCCAACTGGACGCTGCCATCGCTTCGCTCACGCCGCTCAACGAGCATTTTTCCAGCACCCGCCAGGCTGAACTGCGCCAGCTGGAAAACGCCCTGACCCAATACCGCAGCGCCGTGCAGGCCTTCAAGGTGGCCATCGCCGACGCGGTACAGGCACGCAAGGAAATGACTGAACAGGGCGCGTCAATCGTGACGTTGAGCGAGCAGCTGTACCAGATCCAACTCGACCGCCGCGACGCCGAAAGTGCCCAGGCCCGCACCCTGCAACTGGTCAGCACCCTGTTGGCGTTGCTGGTTGGCGTCATTGCGGCCGTGATCATCACTCGCCAGATCACCGGCCCGCTGCGCGATACCCTGGCCGTGGTCGAACGCATTGCCGGCGGCGATCTGTCGCAGAACGTCATCGTCACCCGCCGCGATGAGCTGGGCGTGCTGCAACAAGGCATCGCGCGCATGGGCGTGACCCTGCGTGACCTGATCAGCGGCATCCGCGATGGCGTGACCCAGATCGCCAGTGCTGCCGAAGAACTGTCCGCCGTGACCGAGCAGACCAGCGCCGGGGTCAACAGCCAGAAAGTCGAGACCGACCAGGTCGCGACCGCCATGCACGAAATGACCGCCACGGTCCAGGAAGTGGCCCGCAACGCCGAAGAGGCCTCCCAGGCCGCGGCCGCTGCCGACGGCGAAGCCCGTGCCGGCGACCAGGTGGTCAGCGAAGCCATCGCCCAGATCGAACGCCTGGCCAGCGAGGTGGTGCGTTCCACCGACGCCATGACCGTGCTGCAACAGGAAAGCGACAAGATCGGCAGCGTCATGGACGTGATCAAGGCCGTGGCCGAACAGACCAACCTGCTGGCCCTCAACGCAGCGATCGAAGCAGCCCGCGCCGGTGAAGCCGGGCGTGGTTTTGCGGTGGTGGCCGATGAGGTCCGTGGCCTGGCCCAGCGCACGCAGAAATCCACCGAAGAAATCGAAGGCCTGGTGGCCGGCCTGCAGAACGGCACCCAACAAGTGGCCGCCGTGATGAACAACAGCCGCAGCCTCACCGACAGCAGCGTGGCACTGACCCGCAAGGCCGGCGCGTCACTGGAAAACATCACCCGCACGGTGTCGAACATCCAGTCGATGAACCAGCAGATCGCCGCGGCCGCCGAACAGCAAAGCGCCGTCGCCGAGGAGATCAGCCGCAGCATCATCAACGTGCGCGACGTGTCCGAACAGACCGCCGCCGCCAGCGACGAAACCGCCGCCTCCAGTGTGGAACTGGCACGGTTGGGTAATCAGTTGCAGATGCTGGTCAGTCACTTCCGCGTTTAAGCTTCCAACCTCCCGCATGCGTATGAGGCCTCACAGGTACCTCATGCGCATCGCCCTTTCGTACACACCTCCGGCCCACGTCCTACCGCCTTTTTTTGCGTACTCCTGTACGGTTTTCTCCTGACAAGAACATTCCGTTCGAACAGGACAGGCACTTACATGGACGCAGACAACGGCTCTCTGTTGCACCAGCTCGTTGCCCCGCCAATTGGCGAAGGCGCTGCAACAACCGATTTCAAAACCGCCATGCAGCAACTGGGGCTGACATCGGTATTCGACATCATGCGCCTGGGCAAGGCACAGTTCACCCAGGAACTGGCCAGGCACTGCGACGCAGATGCCGGGCAGGCCTACGACAATGCGGCAAGCCACGCTCGACAGATCAGCCGCTTGTACCTGGAACATCAACTGTCCTGCAGCGACACCAAACCCCGTGTGCGACGCAGCCTGGACTCAAGTTCAACCCCAGGGCCGATCAGCTATCAAGCGCTGTTCCAGGAAAACTGGAATCGATTTTGCCAGGACGGTGACATCGCCGCGATCGACTCGCCCGTGGCCTACTTGCGTGCGCTGTATCTGTTTGCCAGGCAGTTGGAGAACAGCTCCACGCATCCCGGCAAGCGCCTCTTGGAGAAGCGTCGACCTGACCTCAAAACACTGGTGCTCGACCCACACAGTACCTTCGCGACACGACCGATGCTCGACATCATCAACAACACGTTGCGCAGTAATATCGAGACCAGTCTCGATGACGGCACCACCCTCCATCAGGCCTTGGCCAGCGCACACTATCCCTTTTCACTGCCCTATGATCTTCACCACCATCAATGCCTGCTTGGGTTGGGCGAGGGTAAACCCGCCCTGGGTGAAGTCAATTACCGGATCAGCCTGAAACTGCCGTTTTGCCAGGACGGCTCAACGTATGGACACGTTTCGCAATCGCCTATCGAAGCGCAAAAACTGCTTTCAGGGCTCAGTCCGGCGCAGCAGGCACTCTTGCTCGCACCGCTCGCTTCGGAGTTCGATTTCAAGGTATTGGAAAAAGCCTATGGCACTGAAGATATCGGGCGCCTGGGTGATTTCACATTCTTCAAGGAGCGTACCGGGCTGACGACGGAACAGGTTGAGCAGCTACTGGCGCATGGCAGATACAGCCCTTGTATCTCGACCCATAACCCACCCTCGACACGTGTTCACCAGGGCGCCGCTTACATCAACGGACCCAATGCTTCAGCTGCCCTGACACTTGAAACCAACACCAACCCGCCAGGGTTCGGTAACAAGTCCTACGAACGTTTCGATCGCATTCAGCGGATGGTCCGACTGCACCAATGGACCGGTATCCCCTTTGCCGAACTGGATGCGCTGCTCGTCAATATCCTGCGTTCGGAAGGCAACACTGCAATGACGTTCAGCGCCAATACCTTGCGCGCGCTTGGGGTCTATCAATACATGAAGCGGTGCCACGGCATTACACCTGAAGAATTTGCTTCGCTGGTGCACGAAATGCCGACCGGCGCTTGCGTAGAACGGGTTCCGTTGCTTGACCAGGTATTCAATCGCACCCGCTTGCTCGAACGCCCTGCGTGGAAGCAGGCGACGGACCTCGATATCGCGGATCTCAAAACCCTCAGCTATCTCGGTGCGGGCCTGGGCCTTGCCCTCACCGAAGACGCGTTGTTACTGCTTGTGGAACAGACCGGGAAGTACCTGGCGCTAAAACAGGATTTGCCTACTGTCTCCTCACTCTACCGCCAGGCCCGTATCGCACGGATGTTTGGCCTGTCGCCTCTGGAATGCACGGAACTGGCCCGGCTAATGGGAGGCGATACGTTCTGTCGGGCGTTGGTGACAGGGGCTGTGACCAGTACTCGCCCCGACATTCTCGACGTACTGATGGCGATGGATTGGGCAGTGGACTGGCTCAAGCAAAACAATCTCGACGTGTTGCAGTGGTGTCGCCTGTTCGAAGATGCCAGGCATGACTTACCGTTGAACCCGAACCTGGAAAAAAGATTGGCCACACTTCGAGAACACGCCAGATCCACCAGCGACCATCAACGCCTGGTCGAAACACTGCTGCACGATACGGCTGACTTGTCCGCCGAATACCTTCCCAGCGTGATGAAAATGGCCGGCACCAACGCCACGGAAATGGTCGAGGCCATCATCGCACCTGTCGGCAAAACACCTCCATTGCTGGCGCGCGTGCTTCGCGCCGCGCAAGCCTGCCAGAAATTGCATCTGAGCAGCAGCACGCTACAGGTGCTGATGGACCATCCCACGTGGTTAGCCTCGAACAGTTCAGGAACGCTTACACCTCAAACGCTGTATTTACTCGAACGGTTCAGTCATTGCGCGCGACATCAGGCACAGCCAGAAGAAAACCTGTTGCACTACTTGCAGCTCGCCAATCAAGACCGGTCGCAACATTCCACGCAGACAGCCAACGGCCTGTTGGCCCACCTGCTGGGTTGGAACATCGAGCAAGTGACTTGCCTGACAGCGCAGCTGACGTCAAAACGCGCCACCACGATGCAAGCGGTGGATTGGGTCATGCGTTGCCAGGCGTATTGCGTGAGTACAGGCCTGTCGGCAAGCCTGCTGCTCAAGGCCGCCGCACTCAATAACAACAGCCTGAGGCAGGACTGGAAGATCGTCGGTGAAGGGCTGATCGCTGCGTGCCATTGAGGCGTACTTTTTTTTATTCAAGGATTGAATATGACCGTTGCCATAAAAAAGCAGCTGGATGAAAGCCTGCGCGATGCGCAGTTGGCGCTCTACCTGAACAAGGCTGTGTCCGATAAGAGTCCGACCGGGACGGTGCGGCTCAAGACGGCCCAGGACCTTTACGAATACTGGCTACTGGACGTGCTGGTCAGCCAGGACGTGCCCACCACGCCTGTGGCCTGCGCCATTGCCAGCCTTCAGCAATACATCAATCGCATCCTGATGAACATGGAGCCCGGCTTTGATCGGGCAAGCATCACGCCCGAGTCCATGCAAACGTGGCGCAACGAGATGCACCAGTATCCCCTTTGGGCAGCTCATCAAAAGCTGCTTTATTTCCCCGCAAGTTACCTGGACCCCGTCCTGAGAAATAACAAAAGCGACAATTTTCAGCAGTTGGAAAACGACCTCAACCAGAGCCGGATCCAGCCCGATGCGGTTCAGTCGGCGGTCATGGCCTACCTGACCCGATTCGAAGAAGTCGCCAATCTGAATGTTCTCAATGGCTACATCGACGGCGAGGACTTTGCCAACAGCACCTACTATTTCATTGCCAAATCACGGTCCGAGAATACTTATTTCTGGCGCTCGCTGGACATGGCACAACGCCCGCTGGACGGTCCGCCACCACGGCCCCCGGCCATCGCCACCAAACGAGACCAGCCGGATCCGTTTGCCTGGTCGGACTGGAAAAAAGCCGATGTTCCGATCCCCGAAAGCGCGGTCGAACACTCGATTCGTCCTGTCTGGTTCAACAATCGCCTGTTCGTGACCTGGGCAGAATGCATACAACAGGATCCAAAGGCCTTCAGCATGGATTCCGCTCCTGCCTCCGCCGGGCGAACAGGCACCAGCCATCCACTTTTGCGCTTGAGCTTTTGCTTCAAAAAGCCGGATGGGAAATGGAGCACGCCGCGAATCGGCCTGCAAGGTTACTGCGAGGACAAAACGCTCTGTGGCCAGGACCTGGACGCCATTAAAGCTTCAATAGGTACTGCAGCTGAACAACGCAACGATGCACTGTTTATCGCCCTGTCTGCACGAGGCCCCAAAACCGAATCCCCCCCTGGGGTCGGTAACGACTTTGCGTTCATCAGAACGATTTGTATCGACAGTAATCTTGCCACTACTCGCCCAGCCATCACCGGGAAAGGGCTCATAGACGTTGTCAACCAACGCATTCAAACCAGAAGAAGTTCCGAAATCCGAATCACTGAAGCTTCCCTCCCGACGGGCATGAGCACTGTCATGTCGGATTTTGAAAGCCAGCAGGATCGAATAAGCATCAGATCGAACAATGGCCGGACCGCCTCCACGCTGACGCTACGCATGACCGCAGCCGTCGATTTCAAAGGGATGGAATTATATACAAGGGCTGAAAACATCAGGTTGAGACTTGCAACCAGTCCCAATCGACTCCCAAGACTTCAACTCACTTTGGTACTTCCTGCCCGCAGCCTGCCAGGGGCGCCCTACGTGGCACTGGAGGCGGGCTCCAGCCTTACATTAACCAGTCACACCTCGTTATCTTCTAACCTACCCCACACAATATCGATCGACCGCATGGTCGATGTACTCAAAGACTCTGAACATTCGCCCGGTATCACACTGCAGACAAACAAAGACCTTCAGGGAAAGATGTTTTCCACAGAAGCAGTACGCTACCTGATTAACGAAAGTAGACGCGGAAATGACAGCTCAATTGCCGGAACGCTAAAAAATCTGACGATACAAGCCGGCAACGCCGCAGCGCTCGACCTTGGTCAGGCAGTCGTCAATACTGATGAACCGCTCAATGTTCAATATGTGATCTTTCGTCAGCCAACCACCTCGGCAACTCAACCACTGTCGTATGAAAACCTGACGGTGGTAGCGCAGTCCAGCCCCGCGCCCAGGCTGACGGAGTTCTTCGAGTTCACTTGGCACAGCAAGGAACTCAGCCAAGACGGTGATACATTTTTTTGTGGGGTTGCCTTTGTCTACCCCAGTGAACCGGAAAAGAAACGCTACTCCGCCCTTAAAGCCATCAAGCTGGACTGTATTGCTACGCACGTTCAAGCCCCAAGCATTACCCACTCATCGACCACTGGCCTGGGTACCAGCCAATTTGTCGATTTTACCCATAGCGCCATCAGCGACAGCGATTCAGCGGGCCAACTGCGCCAACCGATCAGGTTGAACACCACCTTCGCCGCAGAACTGATTCGTCGTACGGAGAACGGGCTGGATGAGCTGTTCGACTGGACGACACAAAACCTGCCAGAGCCCGCCCTACCAAACGCTACCCACAACACAATGGACTTCCACGGTCCTTACGGTCGTTACTTCACCGAACTATTCCTCTTCGTGCCATGGCTGGTCGCCCATCGCTTGAACGCCGAACAGCGCTACGAGGAAGCCGAACGCTGGTTGCGCCGTCTCTTTGACCCAGATCGCGGCCAGGAAACCTGCTGGAGGGCCGTTCCTTTACTCGATAGCCCCACGCCTTCGTATGCCGACCAGGCGCCCCACGACCCTCATCAGATCGCGCTCAGCCATCCGGTGCACTTTCGCAAGGCGCTGTACTTCCTGTACCTCGACATCCTGGTCAATCGAGGCGACGCTGCTTACCGCACACTGACCCCTGACGGCTTCAGCGAGGCAAAGCTGTGGTATGTGCGGGTGCTGGACCTATTGGGACCACGCCCGACCGTTCAATCGGTCGATCATTGGATAAGCCTCAGCCTGCAAACGCTGAGTGAAACCACCAGTGAGGACTTACGTACCTTTGAACGATCACTCGCCCGCTCCCTGCCCTCACTGCCCGTTCGTGAAGGCTCTTTGCATGCCTCCTTGCCAACCATCGACAGCCCGCATTTGCGTCTGCCATTCCACCCGCAGTTGCTCCAGTGCTGGGACATTGCCCAAAGCCGCCTGTACAACTTGCGGCACAACCTCGACATCGCCGGCAAGCCGCTGCACCTGCCGGTATTTGCAACACCGCTGGACCCTCGCGCGTTGCTCAGTACCCCTGTACTGAATACTTCAGACAATACAGCTCGAGGGTTGCCGAACGCAGCGATCCCGCACTTTCGGTTCTCGCTCACGCACAGCCAGGCGCTGAGTGCAGTGGAAAGCCTCAGCCAGTTTGGTGCCTCGCTGTTGTCGCTGATCGAACGCAAGGAACAGACCCAGTTACAGGAGCTGCAGCAACAACAAGCATGGGACCTGGCGAAAATCTCGATCGACCTGCAACGCCAGATCTTGAACGTTGACCGTCAGAACCTCCAGGCGCTGCTGGCCAGCAAGGCGATCGTCCAGGACCGGATCAACCACTACCAGCAATTACTGGACAAGGGCATCAGTGACGCCGAGGCGCAGGCCTGCCAGCTGTACTTGAGCAGCGGCGCCGCCGAGCTATCGGCATCGGCCTCCCAGGTCATGGCTGGCAGCCTGATGATGATTCCGAACGTCTTTGGTTTCAGCAGCGGTGGCGCTCGCTGGGAAGGTGCCACGCATGCTGCCAGCGCACTCGCCCAAGGCACCGCTATCGACGATCGCACGGTGGCGGCCCATCTCGACCGCACGGCTCAGTTCAATCGTCGCAGGGAGGAATGGACCCTGATGCGTGGCCAAGCACAACTCGAACTGGCGCAGATCGACGCCCAGCTGGCGCACTTCAACGAGCAGCAAACCGCCACGCGCCTGCAATTGCGCCTGGCGGAAGCCGCCCTGAGCCAAGCCAAGACCCACTACGACTTTCTCAGCACGCGTTTCACAAAGACGCAACTGTATCAATGGCTCAACAGCCGGTTCGCGCAGTTCTACCGCCAGGCCTACGACACGACGCTCGCCCTGTGCCTAGCCGCCGAGACTTGCTGGCAATACGAAATTGCCGACTTTGACAGGCGATTCATTCAGCCCGGCGCATGGAATACCACCTATCGAGGGCTTGGAGCAGGCGAGCAATTGAAACTCAGCCTGTTGAACATGCAGGCCGAATATCGGCGTCGTAGCGAGCGAGAGCTGGAGATCCGCAAGACGATTTCTCTGCGTCAATTGAAGGACCAGACCCCAACCTCGACGATCAACAAACCATGGCCGGACATGCATGCCGACCTGAGGAATGGCCAATGCGAGTTCGAGCTGCCCCACGAACTGTTCGAGGAGGATTACAAGGATCAGAACCACTGCTTGCGGCGGATCAGAACCATCAGCGTTTCCTTACCGGCCATCGTCGGTCCTTATGAAAACATCCGGGCCACGCTGACTCAGACCTCCAGCAAAGTGTTCATGCCCCCTGATAACCCGGTCCGGGTCATGGAGGGTCGGCGCGCCAACCAACAGATCGCCCTTTCCACGGGTGTCGACGACAACGGCCTGTTCACCCTGAACTTCAACGATGAACGCTACCTGCCGTTCGAATACACCGGCGCTGTCTCCACGTGGCAACTGACTTTCCCCAATCCTCGAGCACAAAAAGACCTGTTGGAATCGTTGACCGACGTCATCGTGCACGTGAGCTATACGGCCAGGGCCGCCGGAGGTGCGCGATGAACGAGCAATCCGCATTACCCATTACCGCGCCGGCCCTGCCCAAGGGTGGCGGGGCCATCCAGAGCATCGGCAAACGGTGGGGAAACGTCGGCGCCCACGGCACCGCGTCCTATGAAATTGCCTTGCCGATTTCGCCAGGACGCGGCTTTGCTCCGTCCTTGTCGTTAAGTTACGACAGCTGCGCCGGCAACAGCGTGTTCGGTATCGGTTGGGGGCTGTCGTTACCCAGCGTGGCACGACGCACTAGCAAGGGCGTACCGGCCTATGCCGAGGACGACGAGATCGTCGGCCCCAACGGTGTGGTCTGGTTACCCGAGCGCGACGCAAACGGCGCTATTCATTCAACCCTCATCGATCGCTACAACACGCTGGTGCTGGGCACGACCTACACAGTGACGCGCCACTTTCCAAGAATCGAAAGCAGCTTCGACCGAATTGAACATTGGTCGTCGAACAACGACAAACCAGGTTTCTGGCTCGTGCACGGCGCCGATGGCAGCCTCCATCTGTTCGGAAAAAATCCCCAATCGCGACGGGCCGATCCCCAGCAAGCAAGCCACGTAGGTGAATGGCTACTGGAAGAAAGCCTGAATGCTCACGGCGAGCACATTCTTTATCAGTACACGGGGGATACAACGGCCCAACGCTATTTGAGCCACGTGCGCTATGGCAATTTCAAGGCCGATGCCGACCTCTACCTATTTAAAACGAGTCAGCCCACACCGGTGCAATGGCACTTCGAATTGGTGTTCGACTATGGCGAACGAAGTACCGGGTACGACCAGCAACCGCACTATGAAGGTCAACGATGGCAACCCCGTAGCGATGCGTTTTCCACCTTCGTCTACGGGTTTGAACTACGCACCGAGCGCCTGTGCCGCCAGGTATTGATGTTCCATTGTTTTCCCGAGGAACTGGGCTCCGCCCCCGTTCTCGTGCGACGCCTGCTGCTTGATTACCGCCAGACATC
This sequence comes from Pseudomonas sp. PF05, assembly GCF_056521845.1. Taxonomy (NCBI): domain Bacteria; kingdom Pseudomonadati; phylum Pseudomonadota; class Gammaproteobacteria; order Pseudomonadales; family Pseudomonadaceae; genus Pseudomonas; species Pseudomonas sp. PF05. Next base: position 25,026 of record NZ_JBWLPW010000027.1, read on the forward strand.
CCTGGGCTATCACCTCCTGAGCGCGGCCCATGACCAGGCATACGACGCCCGGGCAACTGCGCAGAACCGCCCCCCCGTTGAATTCAGCTACAGCCCGTTCAACCACTCCCCAGACAGCCGCACCTGGCAACGTTTCCAGGACATGCCGGGGCTCAGCGGTGTCCAGGGGTTTCAACTGGTGGATTTGTACGGTGAAGGCTTGCCCGGTGTGCTTTATCAGAGCGACACAGGCTGGTATTACCGCGAACCCATTCGGGCCAAAGCCAAGACGAATGAAGTGACTTACGACCAGTGGCAAGCGCTGCCCCAGATCCCCGTCTGCGATACGACAAAACCGCTGCACCAGGCCTTGAGCGACCTCACCGGCGATGGTCGGCTGGACTGGGTCATAGCCCAACCGGGGCTCAACGGTTTTTTTTCCCTCGGTGCTGATCGAAGCTGGTCGGACTTCGCGACGTTTCACGCGTTCCCTGCAGAATTTTTCCATCCACAAGGGCAACTGGCCGACCTGATGGGCGAAGGCCTCAGCGACCTGGCCTTGATAGGCCCACGCAGCATTCGCCTGTATGCCCATCAACGCGAACGCGGGTTTGCGCAGGCTGAAGAAGTCCCTCACGATGACGATGACTTGCCGGTATTCACCGCGTCACCCTCCGAGCTGGTGGCGTTCAGTGATCTGCTCGGCAGCGGCCAGCAGCATCTGGTGCGCATTCGTCACAACGAAGTGAAGTGTTGGCCGAACCTGGGACGCGGACATTTCGGCAAAGGCATCGTGTTGGATTTTCCGGGCCTTGCCCACCAGGCCTTCGACGCCTCGCGTATCCGCCTTGCGGACCTGGACGGCTCCGGCGCCACCGACCTGATCTACCTGCAGGCGGATCAGGCGCTGATCTTCATGAACCGCTGCGGCAACGGCTTTGCGCCTGCGGTTGCGCTGCCCTGGCCGCAAGGCCTGCGCTACGACCCCTTATGCCAGGTGAACATCGCCGACCTGCAAGGGCTCGGCTGCTCCAGCCTGATACTGAGCGTGCCGTACCTGACCCCAGCGCAACATTGGCGCTACGACTTTGTGGGTGAAAAACCGTATCTGCTGACCGACACCAACAACAACATGGGCGCCGCCCATAGCATCACCTACCGCAGCTCGGCCCAGGAATGGTTGGACGAAAAGGCCGCAAGAGTAAAAGCTGGCGCCCCTCTTGCCTGTCATCTGCCGTTGCCCCTGTACCTGGTGTCGCGCCAGACCCAGGTGGATGAGGTCACCGGTAATTGCCTGACGCTGAGATTCTCCTATCGCCGGGGTTATTACGATGGCATCGAACGAGAATTTCGCGGCTTCGGCTTGCTGCTGCAAACCGACAACGAAGCCCATCCCGACGATGCTGACACACCAGGCTTCACAGCACCCTGCCTGAAAAAAAGCTGGTTTCATACCGGACAGTCGATGGACATGGCCCGAACCGGATATCACGACGCTGACCGGGAAGCCGTGGCACTGGGCAAGGCGTTACTGTGCCAATACGATGCCGACAGCAATAGCGACGTACTGATTGATCCGCCAGACGCCGCGACCACGCTTGAAATGTGCCGCGCCCTGAGTGGTCGTTTATTGCGCAGCGAGACCTACGCAAGGGGTAAACGCCGGACGTTGTATTCGGTCCAGGAAAAACGTTACCAGGTACGTTTGCTACAAGCTCCCGACGGTGATCGCCGTTATGCGCGCCTGCTGCCATTGCTGCTTGAGTCCATCAACTTCCAGTACGACGGCCTGAGCGACGACCCGCAGTGCCAGCACACCCTCAACTTGCAGCATGACCGCTATGGCGCACTGACTCACAGCGTGAGCGTCCATTACGCTCGACGCAAAACCGCCAGCGATACCCCGCCCTTCAGCGACGCGGATCAACAACAATGGTGGCGAGACGCTCATGACCCGGCACAACAGTCCTACTACCTGAGCGAAACCCGCGCCGAATTCATTCACCTGCAAACACCCCAAGCGTGGCGGCTGGGCCTGCCTTATCGCCAGCGCACCCAGGCGCTGCAATGTCCCAAGGCCCCCGAGACGGGTGGGCTGGCGCCGCAGGACATCACGTTCGAGACCCTCGGCAAACGCGTGAAGCAAACAAGCTGGACGGAGCAGGGCGTGCTGACCGGCCTGACCGTGCAACGTTACAAAAACGCTTCGAGCGCAGCCACCCTGGCGGATGGCACCGCAGACTTCCAGGCCCTGCCCGACCATCTGGAAACGGCCGAACTGGACGAAACCGCCCTCAGGGCTTTCCGTCTGTTGCCCCAGGAAACACGCCCCAAGGGACGCATGCTCGAACGGAATCACTATCACCGCATGGCCGATTTTCTTCCTGTGAGCAGCTCCCCCATACGACTCTGGTCAGTCAAGAGCGGCTTCGCGACCTATGCCCAACGGGAAGGTTTCTACAAAATCCGAACCTTCCAGCCGAGCGAAAGCCATGGCGTGATCGAAATCAGCCACGACCGCCACCACTGTGTGATCACCCGCGTCCAACAACCGGATGGCTGTGCCACCGAGACGACCCATGATTACCGCTCACTCCAGCCCCGACGCATCACCGACCCCAACGGCAACGTCCAGGAAGGCCTGATCGATGCGTTTGGCCAAGTATTGGCCACCTCTTTTTATGGTAACGAGCAGCACACGCCCAGGGGTTTCAAACCGCTTGCTCAATTCAAACAGCCATCGTTCAGCAGCCCGACAGAAGCCATCAACCAAAGCAAGGCAGCTCTGCAGGACGCCGCCACGGCCCTCTATCACGCGCCCTTCAGTTGGATGGGTTGCGTCTCGACGCCAGCCCTGGCGGACGCCGACTGGCTGGCGCGTTGCGTAAGCAACGGCGACCTGCTCCCGGCCGGGCATATCTGCGCGTCGGCTCGCGTCCGGTTGTCGCAGCTTCAGGCTCTCTCTGCCGACGAACTCAAGTTGAAAAAACAACTCGACGCCTCGACACGTGAACCCGTGCACATCGCCACACTGGTCGCCGACCGCTACCCCGATGACGATCAGAAACAGATCCGCATCGCCGTCACCTGCTTCGATGGCTTCGGACGAACATTGCAAAGCAAGCAACTCGTCGAACCGGGCCAAGCCTACGTCGTCGACGCCAAAGGCGACCTGACGCTGACGAATGGAACGCCCAAGGAGCAGATCGCAGAAAAGCGCTGGCGTGTCAGCGAACGGGTGGAATACAACAGCAAGGGCTTGGCGGTGCGCATCTACCGCCCTTACTTCGCCGATCAACATCGCTACCTCAACGATGTGTCCCTGCGTCAATTCGGTCATTGCGACCAGCAGTTCTACGACGCCCTCGGTCGCCCCACCCTCACGTACCTGGCCAGGCATGCCGGCCTCTCCTACATGCGCCGACACACCCGCCACCCTTGGTACACCGTGGACGAGGACGAAAATGACACGCTGCAAGAAGTCATGTCCGAACACCTCGCCACGAACGGAGGTGATGCATGAACGCACGCCTTCATCACAAGACGCCCACCCTCAACGCCATCGACAGCCGTGGCCTGCCCGTGCGGCAAATCGCATACTACCGGCGCGACGTTCAGGAACCCTCCCAGGCGCGCATTGCCCAGCAAATCTTCGACGCGGCGGGACGACAGGTTGCGCAGCGCGACCCTCGGCTGTTTGCCAAGGCTACGGAAGGGGTGAACCTGCAGACTGTCTACAGTATGTCCGGCAAGACGCTGTTGCTCGACAACATCGATGCCGGGTGGCGCCTGTACTTGCCTGGCGATGCCGGGCAGATATCGCATTGCTGGGATCAGCGGGGCACCTATCGGCGAACCACCTACGACACGCAACTGCGCATGACTGCCATCCATGAGCAAGCGGCAGGCGAGATGCCGCGCCGGGTCGAATGCCTGCACTACGGCGACAGCTCACCGGCATCCGCGCTGCATAACCGGTGCGGTGCGCTGATCCGTCACGACGACAGCGCCGGCACCCTGTTGATCCATGAGTATGCGCTCTGCGCCAAGCCCCTCAGCCAGACCAGGCACTTGCTGGCCGAGGCCGAACGACCGGACTGGCCAGCGGATGAGAAAGACCGTGATCGCCTGCTTGAAGAAGGCGACGGCTACACGACGAGGTGGCGCTACAACGCGCTCACCGAGATTATTCAGCAGACCGATGCCGCCCGGCACCAGCAGCGCTATTCGTTCAATGTCGCAGGCCAGCTCAAGTCTGTGGGGCTGCAAACAAGAAACGCGACCACCGAAAAGCTCATCGTGAACCATATCGCCTACAACGCGTGCGGTCAGATCGAATCCCAGACGACCGGCAACGGTGTCATCAGCCGTGCCGTGTTCGATCCAGCCAACGGAAGATTGACCGCCCTGCGCACATCGCTGGCTGCCAGCACCTTGCAGGACCTGCGCTACACCTATGACCCTGTGGGTAACGTGACGCACATCGTGGACAAGGCCCAACCGGTGCAGTTCGGCAATAACCAGCGGGTCGAAGCCAGCAGCGCATTCACTTACGACAGCCTTTATCAATTGATCAGCGCGACGGGGCGCGAGGCCGCTGGTCTGATCAGCCCGCCGGACCTTCCCGCCCTCGGTCACATACCCATCGACTCCGGGCAACTGTTCAACTTCACCGAACACTACGCGTACGACGCTGGCGGCAACTTGACTGAACTGCGCCATCGTCGCGACGGCAATCACTACACCCGAACCTTGAACGTGGCCGCCGCGAGCAATCGCCTGCGTTCCTGGAACAAAGGCCACTCAGCGTCCGAGGTGGCGCTGGACTTCGATGCCAACGGCAACCAACAGGCGCTTTCTCCGGGCCAGGCGCTGACCTGGAACCTGCGTAATCAGCTCGACAGCGTGGTGTTGGTCCGGCGTGAAAATGCCTCCGATGACATCGAGCGCTATTGCTACGACAGCGGCGGTCAACGCGTACGCAAGATCCAGGTAACCCAGGGCGCGACGAGGGTCCACACCCGGGAAGTCCGTTATCTGCCAGGCCTTGAAATTCGCACTCGGCCTAACGAACGCCTGGAAGTCATTACCCTGCAAGCGGGTCGCTGCAGCATGCGATATCTGCTTTGGTCCGAGGGCCGACCATCCGCCCTCGCCGCCAACCCACTGCGCTACAGCTTTGGCGAACATCTGGGCTCAAGCTCACTGGAACTGGACGATCAGGGCAACCTGGTCAGCCAGGAAAGTTATCTGCCTTATGGCGCAACCGCTTGGGCCGCGTCCCGCTCGGCCGTCGAAGCCGACTACCGGACCCTTCGCTACTCCGGCAAGGAGCGCGACGCCAGTGGCTTGTATTACTACGGGCAGCGCTACTACGCGCCGTGGCTGCAGCGCTGGATCAGCCCCGATCCGGCGGGAGCGGTCGATGGGTTGAACCTGTATTGCATGGTGGGGAATAACCCGATGAGGTATGTCGATCACCAAGGGTTGATAATCTCCGATGCCCAAGGCGTGGAGATCGACCCTGTCGAATGGACGAAACAGGATGGGGGGGCACGTTCGAAAAAAATGATGGCGCCGCCCCCTCCAAAACCGAAGAAGGGCAAGCAAGCCCCCGAAAAAGATCCCGATGCCAGCCCCAGCTTTAGCAAGACAAAACGCAAGGAGCTTGTCGTTCACTCCTATGGCGTTATCAAGGACCGCACGGGCGACAACGACACGGCCATCATGGAGCATTTCAATCTTGCTGCGCCAAAATCCGGCCCAACGGGATATCGCGGGGTAGACCCGAATTATGATGGCTCCGCTACCAGCGAAAGGTTCTACCTGAACTTCGGAAGCTACAGGATCAGCCAGACTGCTGATTACCTGGAGAACTTGGCCGATAATTACCGCGACAGGAAAAACGACCCAATCTATCAGTTTCAAGTAGATGCTGATGCGCTGAAGTTCGACCCAACGCTAAGCAGAACAATCGACGACCTGTATGAGCTCCAGGATCCAACCCGAAGTTTCATCGCCAAGCATATCGAAGCTTGCGATGGGATCATTCCCATACGAGCTGGAGGACCAGGGGCTCATGGGGAGGTCGGTGTACTGAACTCGGTTGTTGCGCTCTATCCCGGACAAGCTGAAAGAGTGCTTTCAGATACGACGCTGTTCACCGAAAAGTTGACGGGTAGCCAGACGCAACCGCAGCCATTTATCGCCTGTTTCAACTGCAGCGCCATCATTCCTCAAAACGTCAGCATCTCAACGGGCCGCCAGCTTAGGAATCAGCGTTTGTACAATTTTCACGTAGCGCAGATCAATAAAGCTCAGCGTTGGTAAACACCAACCGGTTGCCAAACGGATCGACCACCGCCATGTCCTGGCTACCCCAGGGCATGGCCTGGATCTGTGGACGGGCGTAGCGGTATTGCTTGGCCAGCAATTGCTGCTGGAACGCTTCCAATTCATCGGTCTCGATCCGCAGCGCCGAACCCGGTGTGCAATCGCCATGGTGCTCGGACAGGTGCAGCACACAGTCGCCGCGGGAGACTTGCAGGTACAGCGGGAAGTCGTCACCGAAGCGATGTTGCCAGTCGACGGTAAAGCCCAGGAAGTCGACATAAAACGCCAACGCCTTGGCTTCATCGAAGATCCTCAGGATCGGAGTGGTTTTACCGAAGCTCATGGGTTGCTCCCTGGCTGAAAAGACCCAGTTTAGCTGGGTTGAACCTAATGCTTCGGCCTTGGGTTCCGCTTCTTTAATGTCGCAGTGCCATTATTGTGACGTCAATTAACCCGATTACAGCTGCTTGCACGCCATCAAATACTATCCGGTGGACTGAATCCCCGGCTCAGATCGCCTTCGCGCGCCAGGAACCGCCCTTCCCTGCGTCCATTCGCCTGGCCCTCGTCATAACTCAAGACACCGTTGACCCACACCCCATCGATGCCCTCGGCGGCCCGTTGCGGCGCGTTGAAATCCGCCACGTCGCGAATCGTCTGTGGATTGAACAACACCAGGTCCGCCCAATGGCCTTCACGAATTTCACCCCGTTGCTTGAGGCCAAAGCGCGCCGCTGAAAGACCGGTCATTTTGTGCACGGCGGTGTGCAACGGAAAAAGCCCGACATCACGACTGAAATGTCCCAGTACCCGTGGGAAAGCCCCCCACAAGCGCGGATGGGGAAACGGGTCTTCAGGCAAACCGTCGGAGCCGACCATGGACAACGGATGGGCGAGGATCCGTCGTACATCGCCTTCATCCATGCCGTAGTACACCGCACCGGCCGGTTGCAGGCGCTGCGCCGCGTCCAGCAGCGACACGTCCCATTCGTTGGCGATGTCGGCCAGGTCGCGACCGCCCATGTGCGGATGCGGTGTCGACCAGGTGATGGTGATGCGATGGGCATCGGTCACCTGCTTGAGATCCAGGGTCGAAGAGCTGGCCGCATAGGGGTAGCAATCACAGCCGACCGGGTGGGTTTTTGCCGCGTTTTCCAGCGCCGCGAGCACCTGCGGACTGCGTCCCCAATTACCGGCACCCGCGCATTTGAGATGGGAAATAATCACTGGGCTTTGGGCGTGTCGGCCAATCTGGAAGGCCTCGTCCATGGCTTCGAGCACCGGTTCGAATTCGCTGCGCAGGTGGGTGGTGTAGACCGCACCGAACGCGACCAACTCTTCGCTCAGTTGCATGACTTCGTCGGTGGACGCCGAAAACGCGTTGGCGTAGGCCAGGCCGGTGGACAAACCCAGCGCTCCGGCCTCCAGGCTTTCGCGCAATTGCCGACGCATGGCGGCGATTTCTCCCACCGAGGCGGTGCGCAACAAATCGTCCATGTGATTGCTGCGCAGCGCCGTGTGGCCCACCAATGCCGCGACGTTGACCGCTGGCGTGACGGCCTCCACCGCCGTCCGATAATCAGCGAAGCGTGGGTAAGCGAACGCTCGGGCCGTGCCGAGCAGGTTCATCGGGTCCGGCGGATCGCCACGCAGGCTCACTGGCGAAGCGCTGATGCCGCAGTTGCCGACGATGACCGTGGTCACGCCCTGGCTGAGCTTGGGCAGCATCTGCGGTTGGCGGATGACCACCGTGTCGTCGTGGGTGTGGACATCGATGAAGCCTGGCGCGAGCACGCGGCCGGCGGCGTCGATGTCTTCCACTGCCCGGGCATCGTGCAAGTCGCCGATGCGTTCGATGCGACCGGCGCGAATGGCGATGTCGGCGCGGTAACCAGGCGTGTCGCTGCCATCGATGACCAGCGCATTGCGGATAAGCGTGTCGTACAGCATGTCAGTCTCCCAGCGGCAAGTGATCGTCGCCACCGCGGTAATCGTCCAGGGCGAGTTTGACTCGCCGCAGGCGCTCTTGATTGTCTTCGGGGTGGGCCAGCGCCAGCTCGGTGGCGAGCACGTCGATGGCCAGCAGCATGCCGTAGCGTGCCGCCGTGGGTTTATAGATGAACGAGGTTTCGGCGCCTTGCAGGGGCAACACGCAGTCGGCCAATTGAGCCAGTGGCGAGTCGGCGCGGGTGATGGCCAGGATCGCCGCGCCGTAGCTGCGGGCCAGTTCCACCGCGCTCAACAGCTCCGGCGTGATACCGGTCAGTGAACAGGCGATGACCAGATGTTGGTCGCTCAACGAGGTGGCGGTGATGCGCATCATCACCGGGTCGCGGCAGGCGGCAATCGGATAGCCGAACCGCACCAGGCGCACCTGCAATTCCTCACCGCACAGCGCCGACCAGCCACCGAGGCCGAACGCATGGATCATCCGCGCCTTGCCGATCATCCGCACCGCATCGCCGAACCGCGACTCTTCGAACGCCGACAAATGCTGGCGCAGGGTCGCTTCGATATCGCCGACGATCTGTCCATAAAACGCCGATTGCTCCGGCGCGCCCGCCGGGTCGAGGAAGCGGCTGCCGACACCGCTGGCCTGGGCCAGTTGCAGGCGCAAGTCCCGCAGGTCACGACAGCCGACGGTACGGGCGAAGCGCGACAGGGTGGCGCTGCTGACTTCCGCCCGCTGGGCCAGTTCATCGAGGCTGGCAGAAGCGGCAAAGCCTACGTCGTCGAGCATCAGCCGGGCGATTCTGCCTTCGCCGGCGCTGAAGGAATCCTGACGGGAGCGGATCTGGTAGAGGATGTCCATGGCGGCTCCTGTTGGGTGGCGTTGCGCTCAAAGCAAGCGTGAAAGCCCTAGGGTCAAGGCGAACGCGACCACGGAGATCAGCGTTTCGAGCACGGTCCAGGTCTTGAAGGTTTGCGTGACGGTCATATTGAAGTATTCCTTGATCAGCCAGAAGCCGCCGTCGTTGACGTGGGAAAAGATAACCGACCCGGCGCCGGTCGCCAGCACCAACAGTTCGGGATGGGGATAACCCAGGCCAATCGCCACGGGCGCGACGATGCCCGAGGCCGTGCTCATTGCCACGGTGGCTGACCCTGTGGCGACGCGCATCAGTGCGGCGAACAGCCAGCCCATGACCAGCGGTGACAGCTGGAATTCCTGGGCCAGGCCGACGATCTGTTGCGTGACCCCGGCGTCCACCAGGATCCGGTTCAAGCCGCCGCCTGCCCCTACCAGCAAAGTGATGCTGGCGGTCGGTGCCAGGCATTCGTTGGTGAACTTGAGGATCGACTCACGGTTGAAGCCCTGGGCCAGGCCGAGGGTCCAGAAACTGAGGATGGTCGCCAGCAGCAGGGCAATCACCGAGTTGCCGATGAACAGCAGGAACTGGTTGAAACCGCTGCCCGGCGTGGAGATCAGGTTGGCCCAGCCGCCGATCAGCATCAGGATCACCGGCAGGAGAATGGTCCCCAGGGTCACGCCGAAACCCGGCAGGTTGGCGCGCGGCTCACGGTCGAGGAATTGTCGCTCCAGCGGGTTCTCGGCCGGTAGCTGGATGCGCGGCACGATGAATTTGGCGTAAAGGGGGCCGGCGATGATCGCGGTGGGAATGCCGATCAGGATCGCGTACAGCAAGGTCTGCCCCACCGAAGCCTGGAATGCCTGCACCGCCAGCATCGCCGCCGGATGCGGCGGCACCAGCGCATGCACCACCGAAAGCCCGGCGACCATCGGCAGCCCCACCATCAGGATCGACACGCCCACACGCCGGGCGATGGTAAAGGCGATGGGCACCAGCAGCACAAAACCGACTTCGAAGAACAACGGCAGCCCGACCAGAAACGCGATGCACACCATTGCCCAATGAGCGTTGCGCTCGCCGAAGCGCTCGATCAACGTCTGCGCCATGCGCTCGGCCCCGCCAGACTCGGCCATCATTTTGCCGAGCATCGTGCCCAAGGCCACCACCAGCGCAATGTGCCCCAGCGTCTTGCCGACACCCGCCTCGTACGCCCCCACCACGCCCGAGGGCGGCATCCCGGCCAGCAGCGCCAGGCCAATGGACACCAGGGTAATCACAATGAACGGATTAAGCCGATAACGAGCGATCAGAACGATCAGCGCAATGATCGCGATGGCCGCGTAGACCAGTAGCCAATAACCGAAAGCAGGGGCCATGCGTTACTCCTCGAATGGGGTCACGTCGATGTGTTGTGAAACTCATAAATCATTTCGACGGAGAATCTTCAAACCCACTGAAAGTAATTTTCGCGCACAGATAAAATTTGTCGCTGACGGACATCGCGACACGGCGCTGATGAAAATTCAGCGCAAGACTTTCATCGCCCCTTGTGGCCAGGGGATTGATCCGCTCGACACAGACGGCTGGCCGCACCGCGTTCAATTCCGTACCATTCGCACCTGTTTTTGCACCACTCTCCGGCAGCCGACTCTCCACCGGCGCCCAGTCAGGTAAACCATGAAACCAGCACGTCTTCGCGCCGACGCCCTCGCCGGCCTCACCACCTCTTTCGCCTTGCTCCCCGAATGCATCGCCTTCGCCCTGGTGGCCCACCTCAATCCGCTGATGGGGCTGTATGGCGCCTTTATCATCTGTACGCTGACCGCCCTGTTCGGCGGCCGGCCAGGCATGGTGTCGGGGGCGGCAGGGTCGATGGCCGTGGTCATCATCGCGCTGGTGGTGCAGCACGGCGTGCAATACCTGTTGGCCACCGTGCTGCTGAGTGGACTGATCATGATGGCCTTCGGGCTGTTGCGGTTGGGCAAGCTGGTGCGCATGGTCCCGCACCCGGTGATGCTCGGCTTCGTCAACGGCCTGGCGATTGTCATTGCGCTGGCCCAATTGGAGCATTTCAAGCAGGGTGAAACCTGGCTCAGCGGCAGCCCGCTGTACCTGATGGCCGGTCTGGTAGCCCTGACCATGGCCGTCGTCTACCTGCTGCCACGCCTGACCCGCAGCGTGCCGCCGGCCCTGGTGGCGATCCTCGGCGTCGGCCTGGCGGTCTACCTGCTCGGCCTGCCCACCCGAACGCTGGGCGACATGGCCCACATCGCCGGCGGCTTGCCCGCCTTCGCCTGGCCCGAGCTTCCCTGGAACCTGGAGACCCTGCAGATCGTCGCGCCCTACGCGGTGATCATGGCGATGGTTGGTTTGCTGGAAACCCTGCTGACCCTGAACCTGACCGATGAAATCACCCAGAGCCGCGGTTATCCGGACCGTGAATGCGTGGCGTTGGGCGCGGCGAACATGGCGTCGGGGTTGTTCGGCGGCATGGGTGGTTGCGCCATGATCGGCCAGACGGTCATCAACCTCAGCTCGGGTGGGCGCGGACGGTTATCGGGCGTGGTGGCCGGGGTGATGGTGTTGCTGTTCGTGTTGTTCCTGTCACCGTTGATCGAGCGCATCCCGCTGGCGGCGCTGGTGGGCGTGATGTTCGTGGTTGCGCAGCAGACCTTCGCCTGGGCTTCGCTGCGGGTGATCAACAAGGTGCCGAAGAATGATGTGTTGGTGATCATCGCGGTGACCGTCATTACGGTGTTCACCGACCTGGCGGTGGCCGTGCTCTGCGGCATCGTCATCGCAGCGCTCAACTTCGCCTGGCAACAGGCCCGGGAGCTTTACGCCGACACGCACCAGGAAGCCGACGGCAGCAAACTCTATCGCCTGCACGGCACGCTGTTCTTCGCCTCGACGACGCCGTTCCTCAACCAGTTCGACCCGGCCAACGACCCGGCCCAGGTCACCCTGGACTGCCGGCATCTGAGCTTCGTCGACTACTCGGCCATCGCCGCACTCAAGACCCTGCGCGAACGCTACAGCAGAGCCGGCAAGCACCTGCGGGTGTTCCACCTGTCCGAGCGCTGCAAGCAGATGCTCAAGCGCGCGGGCGTGCATCACGACTGAGGACATGCCAACACAAACCCTGTGGGAGCGAGCTTTGCTCCCACCAAGCCCGCTCCCACAGGTCCTATGTTCTACTGATGATTCTCACACCATCTCATTAAGAACCCACTCCACCACCGACGTTCGCTTCGGCGTCCAACCCAGCAGCTCACGGGCGTTCTTGCCCCGTACACGGCTGTTGGAGCCCAGGCCGTAGTTGGCCATTTCGTAGCCCCACTCCGCTTCGGCATCGGCCAATGGCCAGTCCTGCGGTTCGCCAAGGTTCAACGCCCGGGCCATGGCGGTGGTGATGTCGATGAACGAGGCTTCGCCGCTTTCGACGAAGTAGAAGGTACCCGGCTGGTTGCGGGTCAGGGCCAGTTTGTACAACTGGACCACGTCCTCGATGTGCACATTGGACCAGATGTTCTGTCCCGGCCCGACATGCCGCACCACGCCACTTTTAGCTGCCTGCTTGAGCAGGCGCGGCAGTTGCACGCTGTCACGCTTGACGCCCAGGCTGTGGCCGTAGATCAAGGTGTTGCAGATCACCGCCGAGTTCACGCCTTGCTTCGCTGCATCCAGGACCAGATTGTCGATGGCGACACGGGCAGCCTTGTCGGCGGTGGGTGCCGGCAGGTCATTTTCGTAGTAGATGGCATCGCTGAAACGACCGCCCGACGCGTCGCCGACGATGCTCGAACCGCTGGTGTGCAGCAGCACTTTGTTCGAGCCCTTGAGCCCTTCGATCAAGGCTTGGACCGCACCGCGGTGGTCGCTGCTGGCGGCATTGATCACCGCATCGACGGCACGGGCCTGCTCGGTCAGCAGCGCGCTGTCTTCGAGGGTGCCGATAACCGGCTCGATGCCCAGCGCCGTCAGTTCGCTCGCCTGGTCGGCGCTACGCACCAGACCAGTGACTCGGTGCCCGGCGCGTACCAGGCCGGTGGCGATGGAACCGCCAATAAAACCGGCAGCGCCGGTGACGAATACGTTCATGGACAAACTCCTTGGCCAGATCAGTGATGGCGCGAGTATCGAGGACCCTTCCCTGACGAAACAGTCCACATTGCCCAAATCACTCTTGCCTTGAAGTCACGAATCAGCCCTTGAATTCCCGAGCGGCGTAGCCGGCGAGCTTGCCCTGGATGAAGTCCAGGAAACACTGGATCCGCAGGGCCAGTTGCGAGTTGCGGTAGTACACGGCATTGATCGGCTGGCGATATCCGCTGTTGGCATCGGCCAGCAGCACCTTCAACCGCCCGGCACGGATGTCTTCGCGGGTCATGAAGTCCGACAAACAGGCAATGCCCTGCCCTTGCAGCGCCAGGTGGCGCACGGTTTCGCCGCTGGACGCGCTGATGGCGGGCTGGATCGGCCAACGATCGCCGTGTACGTGGCGCAGCGGCCACTGGTTGAGGCCCTCGTTCTGGGCAAACCCCAGCAGCGCATGGCCTGCCAGCTCGGCAACGCTTGACGGCGTGCCGTGCTGTTTCAGATAAGCGGGGCTGGCCAGGATGTGCAACGGGCTGCAGCCCAGGGCACGGGCATGGAGCGTCGAGTCGGTGAGGGTGCCGATGCGGATGGCGATGTCGGTGCTTTGCTCCAGCAGGTCGATGATCAGGTCGTTGCTGTTGAGTTCGAGCTGGATGTCCGGGTAGAGCCTGCGGAACTCTTCGATGTGCGGGACGATGGCGTGCAGCATGAACGGCGAGGCCGCGTTGATCCGCAAGCGGCCTGCAGGGTTCTTCTGGCGGGATGACAGGCGCTCTTCCAGCTCATCCATCTGGTCGAGGATACCTTTGGCCTGCTCGAAGAAATACTTGCCCTCCTCGGTCAAGTCCATGCGCCGCGTGGTGCGGTTGATCAGCGTGGTGTCGAGCTTGGCCTCCAGCCGCGACAACGTGCGGCTGACCGCCGACGGCGTCTGCCCGACCTGCTCGGCGGCGGCGGAGATGGATCCGCATTCAATCACGCAGACGAAAATCTGCAATTCGTCGGATCTGGCTTTCACGTATCCCCCCTGTCGACTGATCTCTTGTGGCGAGGGGATTTATCCTCGCTATGTGGGAGCAGGTTCACCCACCCGCCACAGGATAGTATCGGGATACGCAGCAAAAGAAAGGTCACGCCTTCAGGCCGAACACCTCGCGCAAATGCTGCTCATACCGCGCCACATCTTCTTCGATGTTCGGGCGCTTCATCACGTCCACGCACAGGAAGGTCGGCAGGCCGGTCATGCCGAGGAACTGGTTGGCTTTGTGGAACGGAAAGTACACCGCGTCCACGCCCTTGGCCTCGAAGAAGTCGGTCGGGTCGTCGAAGGCTTGCTGCGGGGCGTTCCAGGTCAGGGACAACATGTACTGCTTGCCTTGGATCAGGCCACCGCTGCCGTATTTCTGCGAGGCATCGGAACGGGTCCGGCCGTCACTGGCGTAGAGGCTGCCGTGGCCTTCGGTGAAGACTTCGTCGATGTATTTCTTCACGGTCCACGGTGCGCCCATCCACCAACCCGGCATCTGGTAAATGATCACGTCGGCCCAAAGGAATTTGGCGACTTCTTCCTTGATGTCGTAGCCGCCGTCGATGAAGGTGGTTTGCACATCAAAACCGCCACGGTCCAACACGCTGGCAGCCGTATCGTGGAGCGTGGCGTTGTAGCGACCGTCGGAGTGAGCGAATTGTTTGCCGCCATTGAGCAACAGGACTTTTTTCATGGGGAGCCTCATCGGGTTCCACAGCATGGGCCGTCAAAGGCCGCCGCATGGAAAGGTTGAAAATGATGGCGGCACAATAACGATGAACCTTCCGTGGAATAAGCGCCGCAACGGCAAAACTGATTTGACCTATACGCACGAATGGACGGCTGATTATTGCTTTAGAATTCGAGACCTCTTTTATCTCAGGAGCCCCCTCGATGAGCGAACTGCACGGTTTCATCCTGCACGCCAAGACCCGTCCGGAAAAAGCCGAAGCCTTCGAAGCGCTGTTCCGTGCCTACGTCGAGCCAAGCCGTGCCGAGCCCGGCTGCATCGAATATCACATGCTGCGGGACCAGCAGGATCCGACGCTGTTCATCTTCTATGAGATCTGGGCCTCCCAGGCGCATCTGGAGGTGCACTCAAACCTGCCGCACATGAAGCAATTCTTCGAGCAACGCATGGATTATCTGGAGCGCGACTTCGAAATTCGCCGCGTCGACATGCTCAGCCCGTCCTCGGCTAGCCGCTGATCAACAGATGACCGCCGAGCACGCCGAGGCCGATGAAAAATACCCGCTTGAACAACACGGCGCTGATCCGCTGGCGCAACCATTGCCCCAGCCTCATCCCCAGCAGCGCCGGTGCCAGCGCCAGCAACGAAGCGCTCAACTCGCTCCCGCCCAGTGCGCCGCGCCACAACAGGCCGGCGGCCAGGGCCAGGGTAGAAACGGTGAATGACAGGCCCAAGGCCTGAACCAGTTCGTCCTTGCTCAAGCCCAGCGCTTGCAGATAGGGCACCGCCGGAATGACGAATACGCCGGTGGCGGACGTGATGAGGCCGGTGAGCAGCCCGCAGAGCGGAGCGATCCACGGCTCGACATCGGCGCCGACCCGCAGCGTTGGCAGCAACAGCCCGCTCAACGCATACAGCACCAGCGCCGCGCCCAAGGCCCGCACCACCCAGGCCCCGCCCATCATGTCGAGCCACAACGTACCGAGCCCGGTGCCAATGAAAATCGCCAGCAACAGCGGCCACAGGCGCCGGAGCAGCGCTTGCAGATGACCGCCGAAAGCCAACTGCCAGAGGTTGGTCAGAGTGGCCGGGATGATGAGCAGCGCCGCAGCCTGCGCTGGGGCCATAGCCAGCCCGAGCAAGCCCATGGAGATGGTCGGCAGGCCGAGGCCGATGACGCCCTTGAGGGTGCCGGCCAGCAGGAAGGTGCCGATGACCAGCAGGGAAAGGGCCAAGCCGAGGTTCTGATAGAAAGCGATGAGTGCGTCCATGGGGGTATCGTGCGCCCCGGGCCTTGGCTTGAAAATCTGCCATATACTGAGGGTGCCTCTCTTGCGGCAAGAGGCTATGAATTCGCTGATGCTCGCGATGACGATAAACCAGGCGCCGCAGCACTTGAGACAGGATCCCCGCCCATGCACTTCGACCTCACCGACCTGCGCCTCTACCTGAACATCCTCGACACCGGCAACATCACCGCCGGTGCGGCTCGCAGCCATTTGTCCCTGGCCGCGGCCAGTGCACGAGTGCGCGCCATGGAAGCCTCCCTGGGCACCGATCTGCTTGAGCGCGGCCGGCGCGGCGTAACCCCCACGCCGGCGGGCAAGGCCCTGGCCGAGCACGCCCGGGTCCTGCTGCAACAGGCCGAACGCCTGCGACAGGACCTGGCCGAATACGCCAAGGGCGTCAAAGGCCGGGTGCGGTTGCTGTGCAACACCAGCGCCATGACCGAGTACCTGCCCGAACTGCTGGCCGGTTTTCTCCGGGCCCATCCCAACCTCGACATTGACCTGCAGGAACTGCCCAGCTCACGGATCACCCATGCACTGCGCCAAGGCGCGGCGGACCTGGGGATCGTTTCCGACGCAGTCGACACCGATGGCCTTCAGGCCTGGCCTTTTCGCGACGACCCACTGGTATTGATCCTACCGACCGGACACCCCCTGGCTGACGGTCGCGCCGTACGTTTCAGCGAGACCCTCAGCCACGATTATGTCGGCCTGAACGCTTCCAGTGCCTTGGCGATTCACCTGGAAGAGCAGGCCCTGCACATCGGCTCACGCATGCAAGTGCGCATTCGCGCCGAGGGTTTCGATGGGATGATTCGCATGGTGGCCCATGGCGCAGGCATTGCCATCGTGCCGAAGGCTGCCATCGACCGGCGCCCACCCGAGCCTTCGTATCAATGTGTCCCGCTGCAAGAAGCCTGGGCGCACCGGGCGTTGCTGCTGTGCGCCCGCCACTTCGACGGTTTGCCTGCCTACGCCATGGCCCTGGCTCGGCATCTGGCCGACTGATGCGCGCTTCTGGATAGCCCGGTGTCGACCACAGACATCTACCCGCTCATGCCGCACGTTAGGGTGCCTGTTCTCTTCTGCCCCTTTCGGAGTTCACATGACCGCCCCCATCACCGTCCTGCGCGACACCCATCCGCTGCCCGTACTCGACGCCTGCAAATGGGAAAAACTCGAAGGCGACCCGCACACCGTCAACCTCAACGCCTACACCAGCGAAGACGGCAGCAAGATCATGGGCACCTGGATCTGCACACCTGGCAAATGGCGCGTGGATTACGTGAAGTGGGAGTACTGCCATTTCCAGGAAGGCTACTGCATCATCACCCCGGACGGCATGGCGCCGATCCATCTGCGCGCCGGTGACATCTTCGTCGTCGAGCCCGGCATGAAAGGCACTTGGGAAGTGGTCGAGACCGTGCGCAAATATTTCGTCTTTGCCTGAAACAAAAAACCGAGGGACCACCCGACGTGGTCTCTCGGAAAACAACTTTGTAGATTGCACCGCCTCTGTGGCGACGGAGCAATCTGTGGGGGCAAGGCTTGCCCGCGATGCAGGCACCTCGTTCTCTCAGAGACCGCATCGCCTGTAATCGCGGGCAAGCCTTGCTCCCACAGAAGCCCCTCGATATCACTGGTCCTATTGCGGCTTGCGATAACTGTTCACAATCGCCGAAAAGTCCTTTCCGCCCTCGCCCCGCTGGCTCATCGCCTGATACAACTGCTGCGCCACCGCCCCCAGCACCACTGGCTGATGGACCTGCCGCGCGGCTTCGGTCGCCAGGCCCAGGTCCTTGAGCATCAGGTCGGCGCCAAAGCCCC
This sequence comes from Pseudomonas sp. PF05, assembly GCF_056521845.1. Lineage (NCBI taxonomy): Bacteria > Pseudomonadati > Pseudomonadota > Gammaproteobacteria > Pseudomonadales > Pseudomonadaceae > Pseudomonas > Pseudomonas sp. PF05. The sequence continues at coordinate 43,084 of NZ_JBWLPW010000027.1, forward strand.
CCGTGTAGCCACGGGACGCCGGCGCCGTTTCGATCACGCCTGGCCACGGGTTGTAGGTGTCCGAACTCCAGCAACGGCCCGTTGAACTGTTGATGATGCCGGCCAGCACCTGGGTGTCGATCCCCAAGGCATCGCCCAACGCCATGGCTTCGCTGACGCCCACCATGGAAATCCCCAGCAGCAGGTTGTTGCAGATCTTGGCGATCTGCCCGGTGCCGACTTCTCCACAATGCACGATGTTACGGCCCATTTGCGCCAGCACCGGTTGCAAGGTGGCGAACAATTCAGCCGTGGCGCCGACCATGAAGGTCAACGTGCCGGCCGCCGCACCGCCGGTGCCGCCCGAGACCGGTGCATCGGCCATCGCCACCCCTTGTTTCGCCGCGGCAGCCGCCACGTCGCGGGCGGTTTGTGGGTCGATGGTGCTGCAATCCACCGCCGGTGTGCCGGCGGCGATGCCGGCCAGCACGCCGTCTTCACCCAGCCAGACACTGCGCACATGGGCGGCGGCCGGCAGCATGGTGATCACCAGCGCAGCGCCCTGGGCCGCGTCGCGAGGCGAGGCGCTGATCGTGCCGCCCAACGCCGCCAGTTCAGCCAGCACCGTCTGGTTCAGGTCGAACAGGTTCAGCGAATGGCCAGCCTTGAGCAGGTTGCGCGCCATGGGGGCGCCCATGTTGCCCAGGCCGATAAATGCGATGTTCATGTCCGGCTCCTTAACGCAAATTGATGGTGGTGTTCACACCGTCATTGACGCTGTCGTCATCGAACCAGCGCGCGGTCACGGTCTTGGTCTGAGTGTAGAACTGCACCACTTGTTTGCCGTACGGACCGAGGTCGCCGAGTTTCGAACCGCGGGAACCGGTGAAGCTGAAGAACGGCACGGGCACCGGGATCGGGATATTGATGCCTACCTGGCCGACGTCGATTTCGCTCTGGAATTTGCGCGCCGCCGCACCGCTCTGGGTGAACAGGCCGGTGCCGTTGCCGAATGGGTTGGCGTTGACCAGGGCAATTGCCTGATCCAGGGTGTCGACTTCCAGCACCACCAGCACCGGGCCGAAGATTTCTTCGGTGTAGATGCGCATGTCGGTGGTCACGCCGGAGAACAGGGTCGGGCCGACGAAGTTGCCCTGCTCGAAACCCGGCACGCTGATGCCACGACCATCGAGCTCCAGCTTGGCCCCTTGCTGCACGCCACTCTCGATCAATTCGAGGATCCGCGCCTTGGCCCGCTTGGAAATCACCGGGCCGACGTCAGTGCCCGGCTCGCTGCCGGCATTGACCTTGAGCTTCTGTGCCAGGGCCTTGAGGTCCGGCAACCACTGCTTGGCCGCGCCCACCAGCACCACCACGGAAGTGGCCATGCAACGCTGGCCCGCCGCGCCGAAGCCGGCACCGACCAAGGCGTTGAGGGTCTGTTCACGATTGGCATCGGGCAACACCACCGCGTGGTTCTTGGCGCCCATCATCGACTGCACGCGCTTGCCGTGGCGACCCGCCAGGTCATACACGTGGGTGCCGACCGCCGTCGAGCCGACGAACGAAACCGCCTTGATGTCCTTGTGGGTGCAGAGCGCGTCCACCACATCCTTGCCGCCATGCACCACATTGAGCACGCCCGCCGGCACGCCGGCCTCGATGGCCAGCTCCACCAGGAGCATGGTCGACAGCGGATCCTGTTCCGATGGCTTGAGCACAAAGGTATTGCCACAGGCGATGGCCATCGGGAACATCCACAGCGGAATCATCGCCGGGAAGTTGAACGGAGTAATGCCCGCGCACACCCCGATCGGCTGGCGCAGCGTGTAGGTATCAACACCACCGGCGACGTTCTCGGCGAACTCGCCCATCTGCAGGGTGCCGATGGAACAGGCGTGCTCGACCACTTCCAGGCCACGGAAAATATCGCCCTCGGCGTCAGCGATGGTCTTGCCCTGTTCGGCGCTGAGCACGGCGGCGATGCGCTTGGAATGCTCGCGGATCAATGCCTGGAGCTTGAGCATGATGCGCATCCGCGCGCCGATGGGTGTCAGTTTCCAGGTCTGGAAAGCACGCTGGGCAGCGGCGATGGCGGCATCGACTTCCGTGGCCGTGGCGAACGGAACCTTCGCCAACACCTGCTGGGTGGCCGGGTTGATGATGTCGTGCCACTCGCTGGACTGGGATTCAACCCACTCGCCATCGATCAGTAGTCTGACGGTTTGCAGGGTGGTATCGCTGGGCGTAAGGGAAACGTTCATGCTGGCCTCCGGGATTGTTCTTATAGAGAGCGCTGATTCAGCAAAAACCAAGGCGAATGGGACACGCTTGGTGATGAGACTGTTTTTGGAGTATAGATGTGCAAACTTCTAATAAGAACGCACATAAAAACCGGTCCAACATGCAAAAAAACATCACCTCCCTGGGGTCGCTGAATTGGGACGACCTCAAGTTTTTCCTCGAAGTGGCCCGCACCCGCAAGGCCAGCACGGCCGCCAAGCGCCTGGCCGTCGACTACACCACGGTGTCGCGACGCATCAGCTCGCTGGAAGCCTCGTTGGGCACGCTGCTGTTCGAGAAATCCCGGACCAACGGTTTTGTCCTGACGGCCGAAGGCCAGCGCCTGCTGGGTTATGCCGAATCGATCGAAAGCACCCTGCACATGGCCTGCGAGCAGGTCTCAGGCTCCGGCGTCGCGCTGTCCGGCCACGTGCGCATGGGCTGCACCGAAGGCTTCGGCAGCTTCTTCATCACCCCGCAACTGAGCCACTTCGTCGACGCCTACCCAGCCATTTCGGTAGACATCCTGCCGCTGCCGCACTTCATCAGCCTCTCCAAGCGCGAAGCCGACATCGTCATCGCCCTTGAACGCCCCGAACATGGCCCGTATGTATGCTGCAAATTGTGCGACTACCGGTTGCAGCTCTATGCCACCCAGTCCTACCTGGACAACCACCCGCCCATCCAGCGCCCGGCGGACCTGGGCCAGCACTCATTCATCAGCTACGTGGATGACCTGGCGTTCAGTTCCGAATTGCTCTACCTGGCCAACGTCCTGCCCGGCGCCAACGCCCACCTGCGCAGCACCAGCGTGATCGCGCAATTCGTGGCAGCGCAGCAAGGCCGCTCGCTGGCAATCCTGCCCTGCTTCCTCGCCGCCCAGGACCCACGGCTGCTGCCGGTACTGCCGGAAGAAATCACCGTCACCCGGCAGTTCTGGATGTACTGCCGGGAGGACTTGAGGAAGCTGAAGCGGATTACCTTGTTGTGGGATTACATTCGCGAGGTGACTGAACAGAACCAGCCACTGCTGATGGGCGATAGCCGGGAGATGGTGTTCGCCGACTAACCGATTTTCAAGGAACCAGGCCGCGGCATCGTAACGAGGTCAGGCCTTTGTCATGGTTTGTATCAGCGGCTGGTACACAACTTGTAACATCGAGCGGCACTCACAGACACCAAAACGGACCAACTTTCAGAGGCCTGCGCGGGTGCGATAAAGACCCACGCGGACAAACTATAAGGCTCAGGTGCGAGGGCCTACAGGGAAGTCTGCGCACGTATGCGTAGTGTGAGGTGGTCATTCAGATTTTTTCTGCCAGATTCTTAAAGGCTCCCCCGACGCCCTGCATAATTTCGACCATACTCAGGCTTTTGTCGCTGAGGGTTCTAATCGTAAGCTGGGATGACGTATTCAGGTTGGTCACTGCCGCAGTTACATCAGTCGGAACAGCTGGGATTCTTTTTGCGGGCCTGTCGTCGTGGTTAGGGAAAATTTGGGCGAATCGAATACTGGAGAACGAAAAGCACCGACTCGCTACGGCGCTTGAAGCGACCAAACGAGACCTCGACGTTATCAAAGAGACCACGCTCCGCTTTCAGAACGACAAGATACTAATTTACCGTACAGTTATCGAAACAGTGGCGCGGCTCCTCGCAGCACTTGACCCCCATGAAAGCGGAAGATTGGCAACTGCCGAAGCTGGGGCTCGCTACGATGAGTTTAACGAGCAACGGATAAGGGTTTATGGGTATCTCGCCATACTTGCGCCACAATCTTTTATGGACGCTCAAGATGACCTCATCGACCGCCTGCTAAAAATTACTAATGGAAAGGCTGAATATGAGTGGGTCAAAATCCGTGAAAAAGCCCTTGTGATGCTCAATGTCGTCCGTGCGGATATTGGAATAAATGACACTCCAATAGCGTATCGCGGCGACCTTTGACACTTCTCAACGCACCGGTCAAGCCACTCTACGTTTTGATTCAAGCCCCGCCAGCATGACTACTGCGGCAGCCGTTAAGTGCAACCCATAGGCGACAATCTCTGGCGCGACAGTCCTAACCGCCTCCCCTTGTCCATGCCCCCCATTCTTGTTCCGCAACGTAGGTATGCCGCTGGTGAGTACGTTGACCAAGGCTTGGAGTTGGGCTTCGTTGTACGCGGGCATAAGTTCAGCATCCCTACACGCCAAGATCAACTTCGAAGCGGTATCGCCAGCACCATAGGGTTTTCCGTTGGCGGTCAGTATGACCTTCATGGTGCTTTCAAAGGCCTTGAGCGCATCGACCAATGCCTCTTCGTGGTTGCCATGGCGGTAGTGCTCATATGCCCCAAGAAACTCATCGCGGGCACCTTCGAACTCCTCAGCATTAAGGAATCCAATGGCAGGCTTCACGACTTCTGAGTGAAGAAGCTGTGCGTCTACACGAAGGATTTTTCCGTCGATTAACTCATACCCTAATGCTGCTTCTTTAAATCTTTCGTTCAACTCAGCTAAACACTCATCGACACGCTCATCGGAGTTATGAAGCCCCATATAGTCTGGAGATCTCGCCATGCTATCCCCCAGCACACAAGATAATTCGATGGCATCAAGGCATTTTTCGACATCTGGCTCTTGAAGCAGAAAATCATGCAGCTCTGAGAAATAGTCTTGATGATAAATCTTACACAAACTTCGCTGACCGTACTCCCTCCTCAGGACCTTCACGATATCCTCGTATACCTCTCGTGGTCGGTAGCTCCGATGGTAGTCGTCCATATCACCCAAAAGTTCTTGAATGATATAAGTCAGCTGAACTCGAAAGGTGCTGGGAAAGCTGTCATACGTGTAGACATCACTCACCTCACCACGTAACCGCCTTTGACGTTTAGAATACAAATCGATTACTGCCATAATTCACCCAAATCGGTTCTGACCAAAGTGACAATCATAGCCTCAGCACGATCACCCAGCACAGCCCAAGTAGAACGCAGACTAGCCCATTCACAAAAACAGAATAGAAACCTCCAATAATGGGCGCAGAGATCCAAATCTAGAAAATTCAAACAACGGAGACCATCAAGCGACAGGCATACTTCTTCGGTCCCCATTGAGCGGCGAAAGTCTCAGACACTTCATACCATCTACCGGCAGGATGGCCTGATCCATGATGGGCCCCCATGCAAGAACACTCGCAATGCAATCCTTGGGCATTCCAGCAGGCTGGGGCACATACTTGATGCTCCCGATGGACTTGGATCACATAGACTTTTTTGAACCGACTTATCAGACGCCTCACAGAGTCCTCGAACCAAGCGGTGGGGACCTGCCAAGCTTTGAACTGCGTGCTCCACTCGGGCTTGTTTCGGTTGGAGTTTCGAAGCCAAGAAAAATTATCCAAGGCATAGGGCATCTTGATAAGAAGCGGAAGCTTTTCCCGTTTCATGACAACAGGGATCTCATTCTGACGCCATACATCAATGATTCTCGGGTCATTTTTTGTCATCAGGTACGCCTAAAAATCCGCCCATAGAACTCGTCGGTGGATACACGTAGCCACCTGAAGCTACCTGCTATAAATAGCGGCCTCGCTCGGTTGCCCTCTCGAGGATATCCAGCTAAATGCCCTTGAAAGGGATGCTATGACAAGCCATCCCTCCCGGATCATTTATGACCCGGTGTAACCATTACGCTGAGCATTCGCAACGCAATCAGTCCGATTCACATAGCCTTGCGACGAAGCTCCAACAATACGACCATTTGGAGCAGTGCGATTCCAACGCCATTCGCCGCTGTTATCTTTGTAGATGTCCCACTTATCCATAAAACGACTACCTTTCAGAGATGGTTAGTAAGCGCCAACTTCTTCACATAGGAGAGACATCATGACCCGCAGCGAAGAGCTCGCTACGAATCCACAAGATGGGATCCAAACCGGTCTTTTTCAAGGGCGATCTGCCACTACTTCACTACCACTCGTCTGGTTACTGTTCAACTTATAAGTCATCCGTTCTGCCTCCCTCGCAAGGCCATATAGGCCGCAGACAAATGCCCAAGGTCGGCTCAGCGTCCTTGAAAGGCATTAAAGATCAAGCCGAAAACTCCAGAGACCGAACAGAACCAGCCACTGCTGATGGGCGACAGCCGGGAGATGGTGTTCGCCGACTAGTCGGCGATGACCACGATGGCGACACGGCGATTTTCGGTGCGGCCGCTGGCGGTGTCGTTGGAGGCGACCGGTTTGCTGCTGCCCAGGCCGCGCAATTGGACGTTCTCTTCGCGCATGCCAACGCTTGTCAGCACCTTGCTCACGCTGACGGCGCGGCGCATCGACAGTTGTTCGTTATAGGCCTGGGAGCCCGATGCGTCGGTATGACCATCGACGCGTACCCGCTGGATTCCCGCCCCCAACAGTGCCTTGCCGATGCGCTCGACGATTTCGGTACTGGCCGGGTTGAGGTTTTCCACGTCACTGCCGAACAGGACTTTGCCCGACAGACCGAACGCCCAGCCATCGTCAGTCAGCTCGAAGCCTTGTTGCTTGAGTACGGCGATTTGCGCCGGGGTCAGGCCCTTCTGCGGTGCCGTCTGGCAACCGGTCATGGCCAGGACGGCCAGCAACAAAAACGCCGCGAACCAGCGCAGGGAAAATGGAAGATATGAACGCACGAGTCAGCTCCTGGTATGAAGATCAGCGACGGGGTGATCCGACCCCGTCGTATGTTGACCGCCTCGAGCGAGGCGTTTGGCTTGGTACATTGCCGCATCGGCGGCGTGGAGTAAGGTGCCCGGCGTGGCACCATGATCGGGGTAAACGGCAATGCCGATACTGAGGGACGTCAGCACCGAAGCATTACCGGGCAATTGAATCGGCATTTCCATGCTGGCGATGATTTTTTCAGCGATCCGCTCGGCGTCCTCGGCCTTGTGCAGGGGGGCCAGCAGTACGGCGAATTCATCGCCCCCCAGGCGTGCGACCAAGTCGTCTTCACGCAACTGTGCCCGGACCCGGGTCGCCACCGCCGTCAGCACCGCGTCACCGGCGGCATGACCAAAATTGTCGTTGATACCCTTGAACCGGTCGCTGTCCAGGTACAACACGGCCACTTGCTCGTTGAGCTTGCTGGCATTGCGCAAGGCGCGGATCAACCGGCCCTCGAAAAACGCCCGGTTCGGCAAGCCGGTCAAGCTGTCGTGACTGGCCTGGTGTGCCAGGGTTTCGTTTTCGCTTTGCAGGTGGGTCTGCCACGATTCCAGTTCGTCGAGCAGTGCATTGAAGTCATTGCCCAGGTTATCCAGTTCGGCGATGGCGGCCGGCGGCACACGCCGGTCCAGGGCCCGCTCGCTGCGTGCGGCGTGGGCCACTTCGGCCAGGCTGCGCAATGGTCCGGTGATTGCCCGCAACTGGCGGCGCGCCAGGTACAACGCCACCCAGGCACTCACCGCCGTGCACAAAATGATCCCTGCCAGACCACTGAGCAAAAAGCGCAACAGGCTGCCGCCATGCCCCGCCAATAGAATGCTGCCGATGTTGCGCCCTTGATGAACGATCGGCAGGCTGATGGGCTTTTCCAAAAACGCCTTGGCAATGTGCATTTCCAGTTCCGACAATAAACCGGTATCCGGACGTTGCCAGCGCGCCAACAGGCGGCCGTGCTCATTGAACACTTGGGCATCGGCGACCTCCTCGGTGGAGGCAATCAAAGCCAGCGCCTCGGTGGCCGCCGCCGCGTCATCGAATACCACGGCCGCTTCCACGGTGTAGTTGATCGAGCGAGCGATCAGGTGCAGGTTGTGATCGGCGTAGACCCGCAACGCAAGCACACCCAGCAACGTCAGGGAAACGCTGGCCATGGTGATTGCCACCAACGCGACAATCAGGTGGCCGCGCCCGATGACCGCACCCAGGGTGGGACGGATCCGCGATTTGGACAGACTCATGGGACTGCCGGCCTGCGACGGGAAAGCTGCAAAACGCTCGGATGAATACGCACGCCACTGCGCGCTACCGAGTCGAGGTTGACCTCGAACGATACCTGCTCGTCACCGACCCGCAGACAGAACAGGCTACCCACGGTGCACTGGTCACCGCCTTCGCTGATGCTCAACACGGGCTTGCCGATCAGAGAGTCAAACAGGCGGGTGCGTTCGTCGCTGGTCAGCCTGCCGATGTAGACAGCGTTGCAATCCGTGGCGATGCCAGGGTGATCGGCCAGCAATCGCTGCACGGTCACCGGTCGACCGGTGGCCTGGGTGGTGCCTTTGACCAGGTCGTCGGTGTATTGGGTCGGGCCGACGATGCACAGTTGCAACTGCGCAGGCTCCACTGGCCAGCGAGCGTAGCTGAGAATGCCCAAGACGACTTGAGTGACCGACTCGGCCCGCTGTTCAGCCCGGCTCGTGGATGGCGGCTCTTCGGCAACCACCACAGACGACAGCAACCACAGAAGACCGGCAAGCAGATAATGCCCCCAGTCCTTGCTGCGCACCGCCTCCCGAACCGCCACTTTCATGGAAAATCTCTTGGTATACGATAAATGTCGGAACGATAGCACAGTGCCCAAAAGCCAGCGAGCCGGCGTCCTACGGACATATCTGACAGAAAACAGTCAAAATCGTGACCCCGGCATCGAGTCACGAAAGCTGATCACTCAGTCATCACGCTCCAACTCCAGCATCAGCCCGCTCAAGCGCTTGACCTTGCGCCGCACCGCTTCCTCGAACACCCCCGCTCGCGGCTCTATCAGGCTGAACCATTGCTTGCCCCGGGTAATGGCGGTGTATACCAACTCCTTGGTCAATACCGGGTTCAGCGCATCCGGGAGGATCAACGCGGTATGGGTGAATTCCGAGCCCTGGGATTTGTGCACCGTCATGGCATACACGGTTTCCACATCATTCAGGCGGCTGGGCAGGACGAAACGCACACCGCCCTGGCCATCGTTGCGCGGGAAAGCGACCCGCAGGACCTGTTTGCCGGCATCGGGCCCGTCTCGCTCGGGCAACTTGAGGGCAATTCCGATATCGCCGTTCATCAGCCCCAGCCCATAGTCGTTACGGGTCATCAGCACCGGACGCCCTTCGTACCACTGGTGATCGCTATCGATGAGGCGGGCCTTGAGCAATGCGGTGGTGACTCGCAGGTTCAGCCCTTCGACACCCCATGGACCTTTGCGCACCGCGCAGAGCAATTGGAATTCGTCAAAGGCCGCCAGGACTTCCCGAGCCCAATCAGCCCAGCAAAGGTCCTCCAGCGGACGAGAAATGGCCGGGCGTCGCTGCCGTAGCAAGCTCAGGTAATGCCGATAACCCTGGGGCCCTTCGGGCTTGCCGTCGAGCAACAGTTTTTCCAGCTGCGTATCGTGCTCACTCGTTAATTTCAAGGAAGACAGATCGGCATACTGCCCTTGCTCCAGCAACTGACGGGCTTTTTCAGGCTGCTGCTGGTTGACCCAGCGCGCCAGTTGACCGATCCCGCTGCCTTCGCCGAAACGCCGGGAATGCCGGAGCATGACCACTTGCTGTGCCAGGGGATGAGTGCCGTCGAGGTCCTGTTGCAGGTCACTGGCCGCCAGGTTTTCACCACTGACCGACTCAAGCCAGGCTCGGGTCCGGGGGCTGTACCAGCCCTCCTCGGCGTCTCGACACAAATCCCCCAGCACCGCACCGGCTTCTACAGAGGCCAATTGGTCCTTGTCCCCCAGCAACACCAACCGTGCATGGGTCGGTAGTGCATCCAGCAGATTGGCCATCATCTCCAGGTCGATCATCGACGCTTCATCGACCACCAGCACATCCAGTGGCAAGCGATTGCCTGCATGGTGGCGAAAATGCCGGGTGCCGGGGCGGCTGCCCAACAAACGATGGACTGTCGTGACGTCGCAGGGAATCCGTTCGCGCACCGCGTCGTCCACATCCAGGGTCCGGACCTGCTGACTGATGGACTCGGTCAGGCGCGCCGCCGCCTTGCCAGTGGGCGCGGCCAGGCGAATCCGCAGTGGCTTCCCGGCCTCGACGGCCGGTGCCTGGAGCAGGGCCAGCAGGCGCACGACGGTGGTGGTCTTGCCAGTGCCCGGGCCGCCCGTCACGATGCTGAAGGCCCCTCGAGTCGCCAGCGCGCAGGCCAGTTTCTGCCAATCGATCGGGCCGCTGGCATTGGCCGGCCCGAACAGCCCGTCCAAACGCTCGCGCAAGTCGCCGGGCGCCGCTTCATGCTCGATAAGCCGTTGGCGCAACGCCTCATCGATCCGCCGTTCATAACCCCAGTAGCGGCGCAGATAAAGACGCTTGCCAGACAGCACCATCGGACGTTGCTGCGCCTCTTCGCTCCCATCCACGGCCAGGGCCACCAGACGACTGGACGCCAGGGCCTTGCACCAATGGACGCCGTCCAGTGTCGCCAATATTTGCGACGGCAACAGCATCACGCCAGTCTGCAGGTCACCCTCGGGAGGCAGCGACAGCGCAAAATCAGGTTCCTTGAGCGTCTCGAACACATCCAGGCAAACATGCCCGTGACCCAGTTGATGGCTGGTCAGCGCAGCGGCGAGCAGGACCAAAGGATCATCGTCAGGTGCCAGCTCATGGAGGAACGCCACGAATGCCTTGTCCAGGGCGCGCAACCAGCCGCGCTCGACCCAGCGCGTCAGTAACAACAGCAGGTCCTGCGCACGGCTCAAGGGCGCCAGGTCAACCAGGCTTTCGTCGTCGGACGATTTGGGCAGCAGGTCGGCAAAGGAACGACTCATAGCAATTCTCCCTGAACCCATGCCGGCTCAGCCTTGGGTTCGGGCGCCCCCTGGAACAGGCGATCCAGTTGTTCGATCAATGCCCGTGGCGGCTTGGTGAAATACACGCCCTGACTGGCTGAGCGGGTTCCGCGAAGGAACAGGTACAGCGCACCGCCGACATGCCGGTCGTAGTCGTAATCGGGGAGTCGTGCCTTGAGCTGGCGATGCAGGGCCAACAGGTACAGCACGTATTGCAGGTCGTAGCGGTGGTCCAGGATCGACTGTTCCATGGCCGGTACGGTGTAGGCCATGTCGTCGACACCCAGCCAGTTGGATTTGTAATCGGCCACGTAGTATCGACCGTCGTGCTCGAACGTGAAATCGATGAAACCCTTGAACATGCCGTTCAGCTGCACCGGTTCCGCCGCGACGCGAGCGACACCGCCATGGGTGAACTGGCAGACCAGTTGGTCAAGCTTTTGCACATCGACCTTGTGGCTGGCGAACCAGAACTCCATCTCCACCTGGAACCGGGTCAGTTGTTCGAGCACCACTGGCGCCTGGTCATTGCCGACGTGCATGGGCATCTTGATCAGGTGCTGCAGCCAATCGCTCAGTGTGCCGATCCAGCCTTTCCAACCTCGGCGATTGCAGCGTCGGGCAATGGCATCCTCGATATCCGCTGGCGCAGATGAAAAGCCCTCCCCTGCGGCCCACTCCAGCAGGCCATGCAGAAAAGTGCCGGGGTTGGGGCCACGGGGAAAGCGGTGGATGTCACCACCGACAGCGAGGGTCTCCCTGGGAGCGTCCGGGTCCAGCCGCTCATCGTCGAACAGTTTCTGGGCCTGCGGATTCTCTGGCGCGGTATCGCTGCCTTCGCTCAGGTTTTCGCTGATGCGCAAGGCACTGTAGGACGCGATCCACCAGTTCTCGCTGGCTTTTCGCAGGGGCACCAAGGGTTCAAGCAACACGGCTTCGTTGCGCGGGGGCCGGTAGTGCTCGTCGGTGGCTTCGGGCATTGGCTGGCAGCTCACTGCGTCACTGTCTTGCTGCAGGTCTTGCAACCAACGCCCCAGTTCCACCGACTCGGCCAACGGTGCACCACCGCCCAATAGATACCCCAGCGCGGACACATGGAGGATCGAGCGGTTGTTGCTGCCCCGCTTGAGATCCGCGACACCTAGCCAGCAGGCATGTTGTGCACGGGTCAGTGCCACGTAGAGAAGCCGTAGGTCCTCGGCCAGGCGCTCGTCATCGGCCTTGGCGATCAATTCGGCAGTGGGCTTGAGGCTGATCTGCGCCTTGCCGGCCTCATCGTGGTAGTGCAACGGCAATCGACTGCCGTCCACCGGTTTCGTCGAACAGATGAAGGGCAAAAAGACCAACGGATATTCCAGCCCCTTGGACTTGTGGATCGTGACCACCTTGACCAGTTGCTCATCGCTTTCCAGGCGCAGGATCTGCTCTTCTCCCGCTTGCCCGGACAAGGCCAGGTGCTCGGACAAATGCCGGATCAAGGCTTGTTCGCCATCCAGCTCACCGGCGGCCTGCTGCAACAATTCGCAAAGGTGCAACAAGTTGGTCAGCACCCGCTCGCCATCGCTGCGCGCCATCAGGGCCTGGGGCAGTTCGAAATCATGCAGCAGGCGCCGCAACATCGGCAGCACGCCCTGGCTGCGCCAGACCGTACGATAACCACGGAACTGCATGACCCGGGCCTCCCAGGCCAGCTCATCCTGATTGAGACGCTCCAGTTCCGTCAGCGACAGGTTCAACGTGATGCTGGCCAGGGCTGCCCGTAGCGGTCGCTCGGCATCCGGCTCGGCACAGGCCCGGAGCCAGATCAGCAAATCCCGCGCTTCCTGCGAAGCAAAGACCGAATCCTTGTCGGAGAGATAGACGCTGCGCACGCCCCGCGCGGACAACGCGTCTCGCACCGCCTGCGCTTCTTTACCGTCGCGCACCAGGATGGCGATATCCGCCGGGCGCAACCCGCGCAACGTTCCGCCATCGACCGTGAAGCCGTCGCGTCCCGACTGGCCGCCGTTGAGCAACGCCGTGATCTCACTGGCGCAAGCGGCCGCCATCGATTGTCGATACACCGCACCGGAAAGCGGCTGGTCCGACGACAGGTGCCAGATGTTCAGCGCCGCGACCGCCTGCCCAGCGACCTGCAAGGACTCCTTGCGCCCCTGGGACTCAACGGCCAGGAACGGCACCGGGTTCTCGCCCGAAGGCTCACGGAACAGAAAGGCCCCACGCCCCTTCGGGCGGGACTCGGCATTCTGGAAAACCTGATTGACCGCGCCCACCATGGCATGGCTGGAACGGAAGTTCGTGCCCAGCGTGTGCAACCTGCCAGCAGTGGCTTCGCGAGCACGCAGGTAGGTGTAGATGTCGGCACCGCGAAAAGCGTAGATCGCCTGCTTCGGGTCGCCGATCAGGAAAAGCCCGGTCTCAGGATCATTGTCTTCGATGCGGTAGATGCTTTCGAAGATCCGGTATTGAACCGGGTCGGTGTCTTGGAACTCATCGATCAGCGCCACCGGAAACTGTTCGCGGATCAGGCTCGCCAGACGCTCGCCCCCGTCGGCCTGCAGGGCCGCATCAAGGCGCAGCAGCATGTCGTCGAAGCCCATCTCGGCGCGGCGACGTTTCTCTGCCTCGAAGCGCGCCCCGACCCATTGCGCGGCATGCTGCAACACCGCGGCATCTGGGGTGGGCAAGGCATCCAGGCTGGCCTTGAGACCGGCCATGGCGTCCAGCCCGGGATGGTCGGGCACTTCACCTTTCCAGGCTTCGGCCATGCCCTCGGGCGTCAGCCGCGTGAACCCGGTGCCGATGTCCAACAGCTCAAGGCTTTCGTCATCGACCCAGGCAGTGATTTTCTGAAACCACGGTTCGAAGTAACGCGCCTGCATCTTGCGCCCGTCGACAGACTTGCTGGCAACGCCTTGCTGGCAGATCTCCAGCAGTTCCACCGCCCATTGCCGCCACGGCGCCTTGAGATCGAGCAAGGCGGCGCTGCGCTCTTGCAAGGCCGCGGCGATGAGTTCGGCAGGCTCAAGCCCGTCACCGTCGCCACGCTCGCTGGCAAACAAACCTCGCACCCGCGGCAACAGCGCTGCCGGCCCTCCCCAATGGGTACGCACCCAGTTCAGCGCCTCACCTTGCATCGAATAGCAGAACAACCGCCAATAATCGCGCAGTACCTCGCCCAGCAATTCGCTGTGGTCGGTTTCCAGGGTCTGGGTGAACAGGCTACCGCTGTCGAAGGCATGCTCACGCAACATGCGCTGGCACCAACTGTGGATGGTCGAGACGGCCGCTTCGTCCATCCACTGCGCGGCGATGTCCAGCCGGTTCGCGCAGCCAGGCCATTGGTCAGCGTTGAACTCATCGCGCAACGCAGCGATCAGCGAATCCGGGGCGGGAATTTCGTCACGGAAGAAACGCGCCGCTTCGGCCAGACGGGTGCGAATCCGTTCACGCAGCTCTTTGGTGGCAGCGTCCGTGAAGGTCACTACCAGGATTTGCGGTGGAAGCAACTCGCGGCCAAAACCGGACGCCGAACCGCCGTGCCCCAGCACCAGGCGCAGGTACAACGCCGAAATGGTGAAGGTCTTGCCGGTACCGGCACTCGCCTCGATCAGTTGGCTGCCCCGTAATGGGAAGGCCAGGGCCAATGGTGTCTGCCGACTCATGAGCGGGTCTCCTCGCCGACCAATGAACGCCATGGGGCTTGGAGCAATGGTCGGTAAAGCGCATCGCACCAGTCGGGGAATGTTTCGTCAGCCATCAAGGCGTCGAAATCAGGAAACTGTCGAGCCAAGGCCGGACTTTCCCGCCTTTCGCCTTCAAACGTCTGCCCATCGCCTTCATAAGCTTTGCGAGCCGCCGCTTCGGCCTTGACCGGATCACTCTGACCGAGCCAGGCGAAAGCCGTCTTCACCGCGATCGGTAGCGGTTGGCGCATACCGGCCTGCCAGGCCAGCAGCATGTCGGCCAACAGCCTTTGTGCGACAGGCTCTTCAAAAGGGGCCAGGAGCAAGCTGTCATCACTGGCCACCAGCGCCGTCGTCAACGACAAGCCATTAGCACAGGCCACGAGATGGTTGACCCAAGGCCGTATCAGGCGATGCCACTTACGGGTCTTGGTGGAGCCAATGCTGTTGGGTATGGCCGTGATGGCCAGGACCGCACCGTCGGAACGCTGGTGCAAACCACTGAGCCACCCTTCGACATTCACTCCCTGCAATTGCAGGCTGACGGGCACAGCGCTGAGCGACGGTGTCGGCCATAACGCCAGAAGCTGTTGGTAACGCTGGAGTAGATCCGGCAAGGGTTCGATCAATTCGCGCTGCATGCATTCACCGAAACCGGCCATGGGTAACAGGCCACTGTTCTGCAGTCTTTTGGCGTGAGCGGTGAGGGCAAGGTCCGGCTGGTCCAGGCGTACCAAGGCGGCCTCGAGCAGGCTGTCACTCAGGCTGTAGCGTTGCAGCGCATCGAGCACGAAAGGTTCGTCATCGGCCAAAGGCGCTTCGATGGCCTCGAAGAACACTTTCAACCGCTGGCTGAAGAAATGGCGGACAGGATTGCGCAGGAAGTCCTGCAACTGCCCGAGGCCCAAAGGCTCTTCCTGAACGTAGGGTTCCAGTACCTGGTTTTTATCGATTTGATCGCAAGCGTCATGGAGCATCCGCCATTCGCTGGCGTAACTGAACAGCTCGTCACCTTGATGGAAATAACGTGCGCTGAACGGTTGCAACGGATGCTCCTGGGTCAGAGCCTCGAGAAGAGGCTTGCTGTCATCTGCCAACCGCCAGCCACTGGCGAGATGATCGCGCAGTTGGCCGATCAACACCGATGCCGGGCGCTCGCTGTTGTCGCGAATGCTGCGTCCCACCCAACTGATGTACAGCTTTTCCCGGGCAGAAAGCAGCGCTTCCAACAGCAGGTAACGGTCGTCCTCACGCCGGGAACGGTCGCCCGGGCGATAATCACCGCCCATCAGGTCGAAGTCCAAAGGCGGCTGGGCTCGCGGGTAATCACCGTCATTCATCCCCAGCAGGCACACCAGCTTGAAGGGGATCGCGCGCATCGGCATCAAGGTACAGAAGTTGACCGCGCCGGCCAGGAAACGCTGGGACAGTCGCCCCTGATCCAGTCCGGCCAACCACGCCTCGCGCACCACCGTCAGCGGCAATTCATCGTGCAGCCCCACCGACTCACAGGTTTCCAGCCAGGTTTCCCGCAGGTCTTCGAGTTGGGCCAGCAAATAGTCGTCATGCTCGTTGCTTGCAAGGAAAAACAACTGCATCAGGTCTTGCAGCCGTGAACCCCATTGCTGCGGCGATGCCGGCCGGGTGAGTTCCTGATGGGCAACCTCCAGGGCATCCAGCAAAGCAACCAGGGGACCGATCAACGCCGCATCCAGGCCCCCGATCTCGTCATAGGGTTCAATGCCCTCATAAGCGTTCGAACTGCCGACGGCATACCCCAGCAACATGCGACGCAAGCCAAAATGCCAGCTGTTCTGCTCAAGCTCGGCAGGCAGGCCCAAACCGGCACGGTGTTCGGCGCTCATCCCCCAGCGAATGCCTGCCCCTTCGATCCAGCGGTGCAGTGTCGGCAGGTCGGCTTCATCGATACCAAACCGTTCGCGCAACGCCGGGACATCCAGCAGATCGAGGATTTCGCTGACCGGGAAACGACTATCCGGAAGCTTGAGCAAATGCTCGACGGCGATCAGCAACGGGTCACGTCCACGCTGGCCCTGGTCGGTCAGCGTGAAGGGAATGAAACGAGGGTCGCTCCTGTCGAGCTGGCCGAACACCGCGCGAATGTGCGGTGCATAACTGTCGATGTCCGGGACCATGACGATGATATCCCGTGGGCGCAGGGTCGGGTCCGCACTGAAGTGGGCCAGCAATTGGTCGTGAAGAATTTCGACTTCACGCTGGGCGCCATGGGCCACATGAAAACGAATCGAGCCGTCTCGCGCCGTATCGACGACAGGCCAGTGTTCCCGGGTTTCATTCAGGGGGCGCAGCTCCAGGATGTCATCCTGCAACTGGCTGAGAAGAGTCGTCGGGGTTCCATCAGTGAACAGGTCGATTCGCCCGTCGCGAAATACCGAGCGATAACTGTTGGGGTCATCGTAGCTGTCGAGCAGGTTGATATAGTCGCGCCCTTGCTTGCCCCAGGCGGCCAATAACGGATGGGCATGTTGATGCAGGGTCTGCGGATCGAGGACGACGGGCATGCCCGCCTTGCGTGCCTGGCGCTTGTATTGGTGACGCAACAAGTCCTTGTCGGCGACGATGTCCGCCCAATGATGGCGACACGGGTTATGCACGCAGAGCAAAACCTGGCTGAACCGGGAAAGGCCGGCGAGCGCCTCCAGGACCTGGGCAGGCAACGAAGAAATACCAAACACGATGACCCGTGCGGGCAGGCCTTTCGGAGCGACTTGCAGGCTGTTGATACGTTCGATGTAGCGCTGATGAACGCCGGCACGGCTTTGCGCCATGCCTTGCTCCCCCACATCCAGCAGCAAGGCTCGCCACAGTTCCGCTTGCCAGCAATTTGCCGGCGCGAGCGGCTTGATTTCGCCTCGGACATTTCTGGTCTGGTGTCGACCTTCAGCCCAATCCTCGAGCCAGTCGGCCCGGTAGACCTGGTACTGGTCGAATAGATCGGCAAGGCGCTCGGACAGTTGATAGCGCTTGCGCAAGTCGGTGTCGTGGGTAAGGAATCGTCGCAAAGGTTCGAAATGAGGCTGCTCGATCAACTGCGGCAGCAGGCGCATCAGGCGCCAGGTTAGCGGAGCCTTATCCAGCAGGGACTTGGCCGGAATTTCGTCGCGTCCCAGGACTGTTCGATAAAGCTGCCACATGAAACTGCCCGGCAGCTGCACATCAATGGCGGCCGCAATGCCGCAGCCGCCGGAATCGTCATCTTCCGGGTCTTCAGCCAGTGCAAGCTTGAGCCATTGGGCAATGCCGTTGCTCTGTACCAGGGCGATTTCATTTTCAAGGGGGGCCAGCGGATAGCGCCGCATCAGGCTGATTACCAGACTGCGCAACTCATCAAGGCGATTTCCGTGAACCACCATGAACGCTGGGCTAAGGGACGTTGCGTCCGGCATGAAAGGCATCCTTGAAAATGCAAAAGCTAGGGGCAGAACCTTAGCACTGTCGGGGGGTTGTGACAGCCGGGAGCTGTCCGCGCTTGCCGTAAGAACTTTCTTGCAGGC
>NZ_JBWLPW010000028.1:0-47450 GCF_056521845.1 Pseudomonas sp. PF05
ACCCACTCCACAATGCCTGCGTTCGGCCAGCGTGGTTAACGGGGCGCCGAGATCAACGTCCAGCGCGAGGCGGCCTAGTAGCCGACCTGGCTCTCCCGGTCGTACGCCCATCAGATCTGCTTGAGCAGAATCTGTGGGAGCAAAGCTTGCTCGCGAGGCGGCCTGACAGCCAGCCTGGCTCTCCCGGTCGTACACCCATCAGATCTGCTTGAGCAGAATCTGTGGGAGCAAAGCTTGCTCGCGAGGCGGCCTGACAGCCGGCCTGGCTCTCCCGGTCGTACACCCATCAGATCTGCTTGAGCAGAATCTGTGGGAGCAAAGCTTGCTCGCGAGGCGGCCTGACAGCCGGCCTGGCTCTCCCGGTCGTACACCCATCAGATCTGTTTGAGCAGAATCTGTGGGAGCAAAGCTTGCTCGCGAGGCGGCCTTACAGCCGGCCTGGCTCTCCCGGTCGTACTCCGATCTCATTGTGGGAGCGAGCCTGCTCGCGATGACGCCAGCACAGCCAACATCACCGAAAACTGACCCTCCGCTTTCGCGAGCAAGCCCGCTCCCACAGGAGAAACGCGGTCCCACCAAGAACCAGGTCGGCTATCAGGCCGCCTCGCGGTGGACGTTGATCTGGGGCGCCCCGTTAACCACGCTGGCTGAACGAAGGTATTGCGCAGTGGGCCCACGGAGCGATGCCTTCGTTCAGGCATGCCGAGCCTAGGCGAGGCACCGAGTGGTGGGGCATGAGCGTTGTGGTTACTTTCGACTGGGCCGGCTTCCGGGCTCTTCAAAAGTGACCCGCTGTAAGAGCGGAACCGCCAGTAGCCACTACCGAAGAAACGGATATGCCCCCTCCCCACGCCCAAAAAAAACGACGCCTCCCATTCCTGAAAGAAGCGCCGTTTTTCCAAGTGAACAGCATTACGCACAAGACGTTTTTCTAGTTCTCGCGCAAATCAGAACTGCGGTTTGTAAGTCACGCTGAACATCATGTTGCGTGGATCACCGTAGTAATTATTCGCGCTGAGCTGACTGTAGGACGGAATAAAGTACTTCTTGTCGAATATGTTGTTGAAGTTCACCGCCAGATTCACTTCATCGTTCAGGTCATACCCCACTCGCGAGCTCCAAATGGAGAAGCCCGGCTGATCGAATTGGCGATCGTAGCTAACCGTGCTGCTCTGGGTGTTGACCCCAGCACCCACGCTGACCTTGTGCCAATCACCCGGCAACCGATAGTCAGCCCAGATGCGTACCATGTGCTTGGGTGTCCAGGTACTGAACACCTTGCCTTTGTTATCCACGTCTTCCAGAAACTTGGTGGTGTTGTAGGTGTAGCTGCTCGATACCTGCAAGCCTGGCGCCACTTCGCCACTGACTTCGGCTTCAAAACCCTGGCTTCTGACCTTGCCCGAGGCCACCGAACAGTACCAGCCATCACAAGCGTAACCACCGCTGATGTCGCTGACTGCACGGTTCTCGTGATCGTAACGGAAGATCGCAAACGAGGTATTGAGCTGGCCATCCATCAGCTCGCCCTTGAGGCCCAGCTCGTAGTTGGTGCCCTCGATCGGTTTGAGGATCGATTGACTTGTATCCCGCACGGTCTGGGGAATGAACACATCAGAGTAGCTGGCGTAGGCCGACCATTGCTCGTTCAGGGCGTAGACCAGTCCGTAGTAGGGTGTGACCTTGCCGCTGTGCTTGGCCGTGCTGCTTGAGGTACCGTTCGCAACACGGGCGAAGTAGGTCTGCGCATCATAGGCAAAGTCATACCAACTGGCTCGCGCACCGACAATCAGCGTCAGCGGCTCAGTCACGTTGACACGCCAAGTGCCGTAAATGCCCTTCTGCCGCACGTCATAGGTGCTTTCGGTCAAGTTTGCACTGTCGGCGATGCTGTCAAAGGTTGGAAACGGTCGATGATGATCGATGTTGTCGATATCCACGCCGGGAGTAAAAGCCCGGGCGTAGGCATCATTGGTTTTGAGCTTGGAGTAGTTGGTGCCCAGCATCACGTTCTGTTTGAACGACAGTGCTTCGAAGTCGCCATTGACGTAGGCATCGAACCCAAGGGTCTTGGTGGAGAAGTCGGTGGAATAATCCGCATAACGCGCACCGGTACCATCGGCCGCTATCGTCCCGGTGATGAACTGATACGTCGCTTCATTGGACTCGTTCATCGCCATCGCGGCGGCTTTGGCCTTCCAGTGATCATTGAAGCGGTGTTCCAGATCCAGGAACACCGAGGTCTGATCATTCACCGCACGGTTCCAACTGGCGCCGGCAAACGAGGAGCGCCCCAAGTTCAAGGCCGTGCCATCGCTGTAACGCGGCAGACCGATAAGGTAAGGGGTGGAGTGGCCTTTCTTGTTGCTGGCACCGATGCCAAGCACTGTATCCGGGCTCAGGTCGAAATCAACAGCGCCATAGACCGTCTGCTCCCAGTTCGACACGTAGTCGGTGAAGGAATTGCCTTTTTCATAATTGACCACGGCCCGACCGCGAATGGTGCCTTCGGAGTTCAGCGGGCCGCCGACATCAGCTTGACTTGCATAGCGATCCCAACTGCCAGCCTTGGCGCTCAACGTAACCGTTGGTGCGGCTTGCGGGCGTTTGCGCACCATATTGATCGCGCCACCAGGACTGTTGGCACCCTGCAACAGGCCGGCAGCGCCGCGCAGGAATTCCATGCGGTCGTAAATAGCCATGTTTTCGGTAATGTAACTGCCCAGCGAGTACACGTTACGCGGCACCGGTACACCGTCGTACTGCAGCGCTTCGATGTCGAAACCACGGGCATAGATGAACATGCCGGGACCGGGTGATTTGATCGAGCTCATTCCTGGGGTGTTTTCAATGGCCTGGGTCAGGTTGGTGATGTTCTGGTCATCCATGCGCTTGCGAGTCAAGACACTGACCGACTGAGGGATATCCTTGAGCTTCTGCTCCCCTTTTCCGATGGTCACCGCCCCCGTGGTGTAAGAGTTGCTGCCCTCGGTGATCACACCCAATTGCTGGCCGCTGATAGTGGTGGCACCCAGCTCGATGACCGAGCCCGCAGAACCGCGCACCAGCATCAAGGTATTACCCTCAACGCTGTACCGCACCCCCGTGCCCTTGAGCAACTCGGCAATAGCCGCCTGCGGGCTCATCTTGCCGCTGACGCGGGTGCTCTTCAGGTCGGCCATGTCAGCGGCGTTGTAGATCACTTGCTGGTTGGTCTGCTGACCAAACGCTTGCAGTGCCTGGGGCAGTGGTTGCGCAGGAATGTTGATGCTGACGTCTTCAGCCATCACCTGAGCGCTGAGGGGCAGTACGCAGACCAACCCCAGACCGGCCAACACCCGCCGCGAACGCAGGCCGCGGGACATGACAAGTGCCTTGAACAGAGGTTTCAACTCATGAATGGATGACATCGTGCTCTCTATTATTGATAGAAGTAAAAGTCCATGGGGCCGAAGGGCCCGCCGCTCGCCAGCACACGTGAACCCGCACGGTCGATTGCGCCAGGGCAATGTCAGTGCGTGGCCGACCGGCCCCTCCCCGGGCACGGTCATCTGGCTGGACGACGGCGAAAGCTTTGCTGGACAAACCCGGTGCCTGGACGTCCTGCCCGACCCGATTTGCCCACATACCTAAGTAAGACGCAGCACGTGCCAAAAACCGGAATGAGTTTATTTATCATTCGCGAAAAATATTAAAAAAAAGGCCGTCGCTGTTAGGCGACGGCCTTTTGTTTCGTGTGATGTCAGTTGCCTTGCGCAGCCTTGGCGGCTTGCAGCTGCCGAGCCTGTTCGGTCAGGCGGAGCTTTTCCTCGGGGCTCATCGCTTCCATGCGCAGGCGTACCTGGGCCATTTTCTCCAGTTGCCCCGGACTGCTCTCTAGCGCCCGCAACGCCAGTGCCAGCGACGCCACGGTCGGATGATCGAAGACCAGTCCCGGGTGAATTTCGCACTGCAACAACTTGCGAATACCGGCCACCAACTTGATCACCAGCAACGAATGACCTCCGGCGGCGAAGAAGTCACGATCGATACCCAATCGCTCCAGCCCCAGCAACTGCGCCATGCGTGCGGCGAGCAATTGCTCCAGCGCATCGCGCGGCGCTGCGTCTTCGCCAGAAGCTGTCGCACCCACCAACTGCTGCAATGCCTTGCGATCGATCTTGCCGTTGACCAGCCGCGGGAACGCTTCGATCAGTTGCATGTGCTGGGGCACCATCACGCTGGGCAGGCGGGCGCTCAACCCGGCACGGGCGGCGTCCAACACGCCCGTCGCGCTACCCGGCTGCGCCACGATAAACGCCAACAGCCCCTGCTCGACCGACGCCGCCGGCAGCACCAGGGCTTCGGCCACCTGCGGCATGCGCAGAAGCACGGCCTCGATCTCCGCCAGTTCAATACGGTACCCGCGCACCTTGACCTGCTGATCACGCCGACCGTACAGCTGGATCGCCCCATCCGGGCGATAACGCGCCAGGTCGCCGGTGCGATACAAACGCTGCGCCGGATCGAACGGACTCTGGATGAACGTCTGCTCATCGGCCTCGGCATTCAGATAGCCCCGGCACAGCTGCGCGCCGCCCAGGTACACCTCACCCAGCACGCCCACCGGCGCCAAGCGCAGCTCGGCGTCCAGCAGGTAAACCTGATTGTTGCCCAGCACCTGAGTCAGCGCCGCACAATCGCCGGCAGCGCCGTCCAGGGCCAATGGATGGATCATCACCCCCACCGTGGTTTCGGTCGGTCCATAGTGGTTGAACACGCGGCAATCGCTGCGCAACCGGGCGATGCGCTCGATCAACGTCGCGGGAATCGGCTCGCCGCCCAGAATCAGCGTAAGCGGCAGTGTCGCCTGCTCACTGTCGAGCAACGCCGCAAGGTGCGACGGCACGATTTTCAGGCAGTCGATCCGTTGCTGCTGCACGTACTGGGCAAACAACGCGCCGTCCTGCATCTGCTCATCGCTGGCCACATGCAGGGTGGCGCCATTGAACAACGCGCCAAACAACGCCGTGTTGCCCAGATCCGCCGCCACGGTGGAGCTGAAACCGACGTTTTTGCACTGCCCCAGCCCCAGGGCCTGACTGGCCTGAGCGGTGTAGTTGAGCAATTGCCGATGCTCGATCACCACGCCTTTGGGCACCCCGGTGGAACCGGATGTAAACAACACGTAGGCGATGTCGTTGCCTTTGGTGGCGAGCGCCGGCAAGGGCGCTGCCGACTGACTGAGTTCAGCCAATGTCAGCGCCTTGTACGGCTGCCCTTGCCAGGCCGGCAGATGTGCCGCATCGGTGAGCAACACGGCCGCGTCGGCCTGTTCCAGCATCAACGCCTGACGCGCCTGGGGCCACTGCACATCCAGGGGCAGGTACGCCGCCCCTATGCGCCAGCTCGCCAGCATTGCAATCACCAGCTGCGCGGAGCGCGGCAACGCCAGCGCGACAATCGAACCCTGGCCCAGACCTTGGTCCTTGAGGCCCTGCGCCACACGGTCGACCCGGGCTTGCAACTGGCCATAGCTCAAGTGCTGATGGGCGTCGGCCAGGGCGATGGCGTCCGGCGTATGAACTGCCAGGTCGGCGATGCGCTGCGGCAGATAACGGCCATCCGCCAATGCCTGCATCGGCGGGTTGATCGCCCGCAAGCGCCGCTCTTCGCTGCGACTGAGCAAATTGAGCTGCGCCAGCGCGGTTTGCGGTGCAGCAAGGATCGATGCCAACAGCTCGGCGTACTGTTCCAGCACAACGCTGGCCGACGCGAGCGAGTAACGCGAACTGGCGTAAGACAGATCGACCGCGGCAAGCCGCTGGGCATCGTCCAATTGAACCTGTAAAAGCAACTCGAACGCATCGGCCTGCGTGAGCATTGGCTCCGGCGCCGCCCAGTTCAGGCCGCCACTGCTCCGGGCACCGCTGGCCTGCCCCAGGGTAAAGCCATAGGCCGGGCGTGCGTCAGGCGCCAGGTCCGGCGTCCAGTACTCCTGCCAGGTGCGATGGGCTTCGAGGCCCGCCGCCAGTTCGCTCAACCACTCGCTGAACGCCATGTTGGCGGGCAACGAAACGCACAGCGGCAGGGTTTTCTCGAACACGCCCACGGCATGGGCGAAGTATTCATAGTCGCCACGGCTGTCATGGCGCACGCCGACCAGCGCCTGCTCAAGCCCGCTCAAACGTCCCAGCAACACCCACCACGCGCCTTGCAGCAGCGTGGCAAGCGGCTGGCCGAGCTGCTCGGCCAGACGGTACAACGCGTCACGCTGGGCAGGTTCCAGTGTCAGCGACACGCACCTGTCGCCTGCACCGGTCTCACTGCCGGCGCTGCGTGCGGCCAGCCACGGCGTGGCGATGTCCGTCTGCAGGCCGTGCAGGTGCTGCTGCCAGTAGGTGCGTCCGGTGGCGGCATCTTCATCCAGCACCACCTCACTGCGCCATTCCAGGTATTGGGTGAACTCCCCCGGCGCGTCTTCCACTCCCTGGATCCCGGCGTAGGCTTGCTGCACCTGCTCAAGCAGCAGATTCAGGGATTGCCCATCGGCACTGCAGCTGGCGATACCCAGCACCAGTTGCCATTGCCGTGGCGCCAGACGATAAAGCCCGGCCTGGAGGCTTTCCGATTCGCCGAGCACAAAAGCGCGACCCATCGAGTCCTTGATCTGCGCCTGGATGTCCTCGGCCCGTTGCTCGCTGGCCTGTACTGTCAGCGGGAAGCGAGCGGCGCTGGCGGCGGCCTGACGCCAACCGTGGAAACCGGCGACTTTGCCCAGCCGCGCCAAGAGCATCGGCTGCTGCGCCAGCAGCGTATCGAACGCGACCTGCAAGCGCTGCGGATCGAGATCACCGTCGATCACCACGTTCAGCCAGCGCAACGCCTCGCCACAGGTCGCCGTGGGCGACAGTTGTTCGAGCAGCGTTTGTTGCTCGGGCGTCAGGGGGAAACTCGGGTCCTGTTGATCCATCCTTACTTCGCTCATGCTCCGGTTTCCTCCAGATTGCGCCTGCCCTGAATCGCGTGCCCGGCACTGGCCGGGTTGTCCAGCGCGCTACGGTCGTACATATCACCCATGGCCACCACGATCTTGCGCGGGCCCTCGAACGGGTCGCGGGCGTGGGCCACCAGCATGTTGTCCAGCAGGATCACATCACCTTTTTGCCAGTCGAAACGCACCGCGCAGGCTTCATACAGCTCACCGATACGCGCCATCACCTCGTCTTCAATCGGTGTGCCGTCGCCGTAATACACATGCCGAGGCATGCGCTCCAGGCCGAACATCGCCAACAGGTCCTCCCGCACGTCCGGGTCCAGCCAATAGATGTGATGCAATTGCACCTGATTGAAGAACGACTTTTCTCCGGTGATCGGGTGCGTGATGATCGCGGGCCCCGGTGTGCGGGTCTGCAACTCGTCGTTATCGAGCCAGCGCCATTGGATGCCGCCCGCCCGACAGCGGGCCTCCACTTCAAGGCGGTCTTCGGTCTTGAAGAAGTGCTGCCACGACACATCGAGTTTGGCGGTGAAGGTGCGTACGTACAGCAACCCTTTGTCTTCGAACGTCTCGCGAAGGTCCGCCGGCAATCGTTCATACATCAACCGGCAATCCACCACCGGGGTCGCGCCGCCTACGGGCGCGGCCTGCTCGCAATAGAACATCTGCTTGCGCGGCCAGCGGTCCTGATGGGAGCTTTCGTTGTGGAACAGGATCATCTTGCGCTCGGGGTACGGCGTGGAACGGTAGGTGTTCTTGCCGCCTTCTTTTTTCGGCAGGTCGCCGTACTGACCATAAAGCCCTGGCTGTACCGCTTCGGCGAACGCTTCAAAACCCTGGATACCGTCCAGCTCGAAACCGCGGAACAGAACGCCCGCATGTTCGGCCAGCTTTTGCTCGATCAGCGGCCGGTTCTGGTGGATCCAGTCGATGACATCCAGATGGGGCTCGCCCGGTTCCAGCATCAAGGGAAAGCGCTGCGGTGCAGCCACCAGTGATTCACGCACCCGCGCCGCACGAGGCTTGGCGAGCGGCGTTACGGAGCGCTTGAGAAACTTGCCCAGTTTGTCGGCCTTGGGCCCTGGGACGGTGGCAGGCGTGACGGATGCCGCCCTGTTGTCGACTGGCATGCTGATAGCTCCCAATTGAATATCCTGATCAGCGACGATCTGTTCCAACAGGGCTGTCCAGGCCTGAATCAGGTGCTGAATACGCTCATGTCCGAACAAGGTTGTGGCGAATTGCCAATTTCCGCGCAATTGCCCTTCTTCTTCGTCAACGAACAACGCCATATCGAATTTAGAATGGGTCTCGAGCGCCGGCAGCATTTCCACGCTCAACCCCGTCATGGCGCGGGTGCGCACCGGCACGTTGTTCATCACGAACAACACTTGGAGCAACGGGTTCATGCCCTTGTGTCGCGGTACGCCCGAGGCTTCGACAATCTGGTCGAAGGGCAAGTCCTGATGCTCCAGGGCACCGAGCAGGTTGTCCTGGGTCTGCCCCAGGAACCGCGAGAACGTGACCGTGGCGTCGAAGTGCGAACGCAGGGGCAGTACGTTGACGAAGAAACCGATCAGCCGCTCCAGCTCGGGTTGTTCACGACCGGCCACGTCGGCGCCGACCACCAGGTCTTGCGCGTCGCAGAGCCGATGCAACAACACCTGGAAGGACGCCAGCAGCGTGCTGTACAGCGTGACACCGGCCTCGCTGGCTAACCGGCGCAAGGCCTCGCTCAGCCCAGTGGAAAGCTGGAACTGCAGCGCATCGCCATCGTAGGACGCGGTCTGGCCCCGGGGGCTGCTCAGTGGCAAGTCCAGGCGCCCTTCGTAGCCGCCGAGCCGGTGTTTCCAGTACTCGGCCTGTCGCGCCAGCACGCCCTGCTGCTCCAGCGCCTGTTGCCACAGCGCGAAGTCATGGTACTGAACCTCCAGGGGCGGCAGCGGCATCGGTTCACCCTTGAGGGACGCCTCATAGCCCTGCACCAGTTCATTGATCAACAGCCCCATCGACCAGCCATCGGAGATGATGTGGTGCATGGCATACAACAACACGTGCTCGGTCGGCCCCAGGCGCAGGATCCGCCCGCGCAACAACGGTGCCTGTTCCAAGTCGATGGGGATGCGCGCGTTTTCCAGCGTCGCCTGGGCCACCTGTTCCTGCTGGGCACTGGGCGACAGGCCAGAGAGGTCGATCACCGGGAAGTCCAGTTGCACCTCATCGGCAATCAGCGCCAGCGGATCGCCTTCTTCGTCTTGAACATACGCGGTGCGCAATACGTCATGACGGCGAGCCACATTGGCAAAGCTGCTCATCAGGTGCGCCACCGACAACTCGCCGCACAGGCGCAGCGCCATGGGCATGCCATAGGCCGACGTACCGCCGGACAATTGTTCGGCGATCCACAAACGTCGCTGCACCAACGACAGCGGTGCCGAACGTCGCGGCCCATGGGCCTTGAGCCGCACCTCATGGGAATCGCCAGCCCGAACCGGTCCATCGGCAGTGCCGGCCATCAGGACCGCCAGCGCCTTGAGCTGCGGATGATTGAACAAGTCACGCAGGCTCAGCGGATAGCCCGTCAGCTTGCGCAAACGCGAGACGGCCTGGGTTGCCAGCAAGGAGTGGCCACCGCGCTCGAAGAAATGGTCGTTGCGACCGACCTGCTCCACTTCCAGCACCTCTTGCCAGATACCGGCGATCTGTTGCTCCAGTTCGCTGACGGGCGCCTCGTAACCGCTTTGCGACAACCCGGTCTCCACCGCCGGCAGGGCCTTACGGTCGAGCTTGCCGTTGGGGGTCAGGGGCAGTTGTTCGAGGAACACCAGGTGCGCCGGAATCATGTAGTCCGGCAGGTGTTCCTTGAGACCTGCCTTGAGCTGAGCGCGCAGGTTGCTTTCGTCCATTTGCAACGCCGGAGCAACCACGTAGGCCACCAGTTGCTGGCCGCCCGGTGCGTCCTGGGCCAGGACCGCCACGTCGCGCACCAGAGGCTGTTGCAGCAGCCGCGCTTCGATTTCCCCCAGTTCGATACGGAAGCCGCGGATCTTCACTTGATGGTCGATGCGGCCCAGGTATTCGAGCACGCCATCGGCGCGGTAACGACTCAGGTCGCCAGTGCGGTAGAGGCGTTCGCCGGTTGTGGAGAACGGGTTGGGTACGTATTTTTCGGCGGTCATCGCCGCGCGGCCAAGGTAGCCACGGGTGATGCCCGCGCCGCTCAGGTACAGCTCCGCCGAGACGCCTTGGGGGGCGGGTTGCAGGTTGGCGTCGAGCAGGTAGCTGGCGGTGTGCTTGAGGGGCCGACCGATGTTCGCCGTGCCGCCGGCGGTGCGGCGGGTCCAGGTGGAATAGGTGGTGTCTTCCGAAGGGCCATAAAGGTCGTACACATGCTCGATTCCTTGTGGGAGTGAGCCTGTGGGAGCAAAGCCTGTGGAAGCAGATCCTGCAAGATCAGAACCTGTGGAAGCGAGACCTGTGGGAGCTAGGCCTGTGGGAGCAAAGCTTGCTCGCGATGGCGGTGGGTCAGTCACACATGGGCCAGCCGATAGGAGGCTATCGCGAGCAAGCTTTGCTCCCACAAGCTTTGCTCCCATAGGCCCTACTTTTACTGTCCCTCCCCCTACTGGCCTTGCTTCTAATGGCCCTGCTTGCACAGGCTCACTCCCACAGGTGGGGTGCTGATAGAGCGCATCCACCAGGCTTTGCTTCAGTGGCTCACCGGCCAGGTTGATAATGCGCACGCTGGCCGGGATCTCATCGCTGCGCAGCAACGCGGCAATCGCCGAGGGCACGGTGTTGATCAGGCGCACCTGATCCCGGGCCGACAGTTGCGGCAATTCCAGGGCATTGCGGGCGATGATCAGCGAGCCACCGTTGGCCAAGGTCACGAACAACTCCCACACCGACAGATCGAAGCACACCGACGTGGAGGCGAGCACACCCTGGATGTCGTCGCGGCTGTAGACCGATTGAGACCAGTCGATCAGCGCCAGCACGTTGCGATGGGCAATCGCCACGCCCTTGGGCTTGCCGGTGGAGCCGGAGGTGTAGATGACGTAGGCGAGGTTGTCCGGCGTGACATGGGTGATCGGTGCACTCAGTGGGTACTGCCCCAGCTCGATCCAATCCAGCATCAGCACGGTGGTTTCAGCCGGCACGCTCAGCGTCGCCGCCACCGCTTGCTCAGTCAGCAACACCCGCGCACGGCTGTCGTCGAGCATGTAGGCCACTCGCTCAACCGGGTAATCCGGGTCCAGCGGCACGTAGGCGCCACCGGCCTTGAGCACCGCCAGCAAGGCGATCAGCAGGTGCTCGGAACGCGGCATCGCCACGCCGACCCGGACTTCGGGACCCACGCCCAGTTCGATGAGCTTGTGGGCCAGGCGATTGGCGCGACCGTCGAGTTCGCTGTAGCTCAGTTGGGTGTTGGAGAAAGTGACGGCCAGGGCATCTGGCGTGGCTTGGGCTTGGCGAGCAATCATCTGGTGAATGCACAATGCTTGCTCGAACGGCGCGCCCACAGGGTTCCAGTCATGGATCAGGCGCTGATGTTCATCGAAATCCAGCATCGACAGTTCACCCAGGCAGCGCTCGCCGCCATCGGTCATCTGTCCCAGCAACTGAGCCAGATGGGCCGCCAGCCGTTGCACCGTGGCCGCCGAGAAGCTCGTCTGCTGGTAGCTCATGTGCACCGACAGTTGCCGATCCAATCCCACCAACAGCGTCAACGGGTAGCTGGTCTGCTCCTGGGTGAGCGGCGGACCAAAGCGCAAACCATCCGGCGCGCCCTGTTCCAGGGCCTGGGCAATCGGATAGTTTTCGAACACCAACAGGCTGTCGAACAGCGCTTCACCGCCCTGCCCGGCCCAGCGCTGGATATCCAGCAACGCGGTGTGCTCGAACTCGCGCAAGGCCAGGTTCTGCCCTTGCACCGTTTGCAGCCAGCTGTCCAACGATTGCTCGGCCCGTGGGCTGGCGATCACCGGCAAGGTGTTGATGAACAGGCCGATCTGCTGCTCGATGCCCGGCAGGTCCGCCGGACGACCGGCCACGGTTGCGCCGAACGCCACGGTGTCTTTGCCGGTGTAACGCTGCAACAGCAGCAGCCACGCGGCCTGCACCAGCGTGTTGACGGTGACTTTCGAGGTGCGGGCGAAGGTTTCCAGACGCCGGGTCAATGCTTCATCCAAAACCTGCACATGGTCGCCATAACCAGCACCGGCCTGGGCCGGTGGTGCAATGGCATCGGCCAGCCGCGTCGGGGCCTCCAAGCGTTGCAGCACGGGCTTCCAGAACGCCTCGCTGGCCACCGCATCCTGGCGTTGCAGCCAGGCGATGTAGTCCCGGTAGCGGCTGCCCGATGCGACGACGGGTTGGCTGCTGTAGCGTTGCAACACTTCACCGAGCAACTGCGAGTTGCTCCAGCCGTCCATCAGGATGTGATGGCAGGTGTAGATCAAGTGGTAGCGGTCCTCTGCCACACGTGTCACCACCAGGCGCAGCAAGGGCGCCGCCTCCAGCGCGAAACCCTGCTGGCGCTGCGCCAGGGCAAGGGTGTCGAGGTCCTCGGACAGCTGCGCACTGGCACGCCAGTCATGGAACAGGAAGGCAACGTCCAGCTGTTTGTGCACGACCTGCAGTGCACGCTTGAATTCACCTTCCCAGACGAAACTGCTGCGCAGCACTTCATGGGCATCCATGGCCGCCTGCCAGGCCTGGCGGAAGCGCTCGACGTCCAACCCTTGGACATCCACCCGCAGTTGGTTGATGTAGCTGCCGGCCTGTTGCTCATACAAGGTATGGAACAGCATGCCTTGCTGCATGGGCGACAACGGATAAATGTCTTCGACTTGCCGGGGCGCCAGTGGCAACGCGTCCAGCTCAGCCTGGGTCAACCCGGCCAGCGGGAAGTCCGACGGCGTGAAACCTTGGTGCGGTGCCTGGCAGCAGTGTTCGATCAGGGCCTGCAACTCTTGGCCGTAGTCCCGGGCCAGCGTCTGGATCGTCGATTCGTCGAACATCTGCGTGCTGAACGTCCAGTCGATGCTCAGTTCGCCGGCGTAGACACTGCCATTGAGGGTCAACCAGTTGTCCAGCGGCGCCAGCGGGCTCTGTGGCGCGCCCGCCGATTCGCTGGCCGGGATGAACAAGCCGTCGGCGTCATCGGCGAATCCGCTGTCGAACTGGCCCAGGTAGTTGAAGGTGATGCGTGGCACAGGCAACGCCTGGAGGGTACGACGGGTCTGCTCATCCCCCAGGTAGCGCAGCACACCGAATCCGAGCCCCTTGTCGGGTATCGCCCGCAATTGCTCCTTGATCGCCTTGAGCGAATCCCCAGCGGTGGCGGCCGGGGTCAAGCGCACCGGGAACAGGCTGGTGAACCAGCCGACGCTACGACTCAGATCCAGATCATCGAACAGCGCCTCACGGCCGTGCCCCTCCAGCTGAATCAAGGTCGAGGCGTCGCCGGTCCAGCGGCCGATCACTCGGGCCAGGGCCGTCAACAGCAGATCGTTGACCTGGGTGCGGTAGGCCGCCGGCGCCTGCTGCAAGAGTTGTCGGGTCTGGTTTTTATCCAGCCGCGTCTGAACCTGCGCCCCATGGCACCTGCGCAGTTCGCCCTCGGGCCGGTCGCAAGGCAAATCGGCGCGAGCGCCCTGCAGTTGCCCTTGCCAGTAGGCCATTTGGGCCTGTAACGCCGCACTGCCGGCATGCCCCTGCAGCCGTTGCGCCCAAGCCTGGGTGGCGCAGGTCTTGGCGGGCAGTTCCAGGGCCTGGCCGGCTTGCAGTTGTTGATAAGCCTGTTGCAGGTCTTCCAGCAGAATGCGCCAGGACACCCCGTCCACCACCAGGTGATGGATCACCAGCAGCAACCGTTGGCTGCCATCGGCCAGGCGCGCCAAGACCCCGCGCAACAGCGCGCCGTTGTACAGTTCGAGACTACGCTGGGCCTGTTCGGCCAACCGTTCAAGCGCCGCAGCATCTGCCACGTCGGTCGTCCACAACAGGGGTGAGCGTTGCCAAAGCGCCTGCTGCTCGGCGAGGCTTTGATGGCGAGCGGTCCAGGTGTCGTGCTCACGGGTGAAGGCCAGGCGCAAGGCATCGTGGTGGGCAACCAGTGCCTGCAATGCCTGCTCCAGATGAGCAGCATCCAGCGGCCGCAGCCCCTTGAGCAGCACCGATTGGTTCCAGTGATGGGGCTCGGCCATGTCCTTTTCGAAAAACAGTTGCTGGAACGGCAGCAACAGTGCGTCGCCCGTCACCGGGCCCTGGTCGATGCCCGGGCCGCTGGCCCCCTGGGTCGCCACGCTGGCGAGGCCCTGGATGGTCTGGTGGACGAACAGATCCTTGGGACTGAAATGAACCCCGGCCTGCCGCGCCCGGCTGACCATCTGGATCGAGATAATCGAATCGCCCCCCAGCTCGAAGAAGTTGTCACCCACCCCCACTTGCTCGCGCCCGAGCACGCTTTGCCAGATCGCGGCCAGGGTCTGTTCGAGGGCGGTGATCGGTGCGATGTAAGCCTTCGGGCTGGCGCTGATATCGGCTTTGGGCAGCGCCTTGCGCTCCAGTTTGCCGTTGGGGCTGACGGGCATTTTTTCCAGCCACACCCAGTGCTGCGGCACCATGTAATCGGGCAAGGACCGGCTCAAATGCTCCTTGAGGCGACCTTGCAGCACCTGGCGGACGGCGTCTTCGGCGCTCAGCAGTTCAGCGCGGGCTGGCACCAGGTAGGCCACCAGCAAGGTGCCGTCCTGGGCGATGACGACGGTTTCGCGCACCTCGGCGTGCTCGGCCAGGCGCGCTTCGATTTCCCCCAGTTCAATGCGCAAGCCACGGATTTTCACCTGATGGTCCATGCGCCCGGCGTATTCAATCACGCCATCGGCGCGGTAGCGCGCCAGGTCACCGGTGCGATACAGCCGCTGCCCCGTGCCGAAGGGGCCGGTCACGAAGCGTTCGGCGGTCAGCGCCGCGCGTCGATGGTAACCCCGGGCCAGGCCCTCGCCAGCCAGGTACAGCTCGCCCGTCACACCGACCGGCACGGGCGACAATTCAGCGTCCAGGATGTAGGTGCCCAGGTTGGCAATCGGCTGGCCGATCGGCACGCTGTCGCGACCATCCTCGACACAGGTCCAATGGGTGACGTCGATGGCTGCCTCGGTCGGACCGTAGAGGTTGTACAGGCTGGCATTCGGCAGTTTGGCGAACACCTGCTGCTGCGCATCCACCGGCAGGGCTTCGCCACTGCACACGATCCGCTTCAGGCTGGAGCATTGGGCCACGTGCGGGTCTTGCACAAACGCCTGCAACATCGACGGCACGAAGTGCAACGTGGTGATGCGCTGCGCGGTGATCAGCTCAATCAACTGCGTCGGGTCGCGATGAGCGCCCGGCGCGGCCACCACCAGCGTCGCGCCGGTCAACAATGGCCAGAAGAACTCCCACACCGATACGTCGAAACTGAAAGGGGTTTTTTGCAGCACGTTGTCGGTGGCATCGAGCCCATAGGCCTGCTGCATCCAGCACAGCCGATTGACCAGGGCCGAATGACGATTGCCCGCACCCTTGGGCTTGCCGGTGGAGCCGGAGGTGTAGATCACATACGCCAGGTTTTCAGGGTCGACGTCGACGCACGGATTGGCATCGCGACCGGCTTGCGGCCCGTCCTCGGGCTGATCCAGCAGCAGGCAGCGAATGGCCTCCGGGACGGGCAACGCGTCCAATAAATGGCGCTGGGTCAACAGCAGACCGATGCCGCTGTCGTCGAACATATAGGCCAGGCGATCCCGTGGATATTCAGGGTCCAACGGTACGTAGGCACCGCCGGCCTTGAGAATCGCCAACAGCCCCAGGACCATTTCCACGGAACGCTCGACGGCGATACCCACCAGCACATCCGGACCGACCCCCTGAGCGATCAACCGATGTGCCAAGCGGTTGGCCCGGGCGTTGAGTTCGGCGTAGGTCAGGCGTTGCTCGCCGAACACCAGTGCCGGGGCGTCCGGGGTCCGCAACACCTGCTCTTCGATCAAGCTGTGCACGCTGCGATCGAGCGGGTATTGGACCGCCGTGGCGTTCCACTCCACCAGTATGCGTCGGCGCTCGTCAGCGTCCAGTAACGCCCACTGCGCAACGGGGCGGTGCAGGTCCTGCACCAAGCCTTGCAACAGGTTGAGCCAATGCTGGCCCATGCGTTCGATGGTGGCCGACTCGAACAGATCCGTGGCGTAAGTCAGGGCCGCGTGCAGGCCTTGGGCGCTGTCGCTGGTGTCCAGGCTCAGGTCGAACTGCGCGGTGCGCTGCGCCCAACCCATAGGCTCGATGGCCAGATCCGGCAAGGCAGTCGTCAAGGCCGTGTCGGTTTCGTTGCGATGGTTGAACATGGCTTGGAACAGCGGGCTGTGACTCAGGTTGCGTTGCGGCTGCAGGGCATCGACCAATTGCTCGAACGGCAGGTCCTGGTGCATCTGCGCCGCCATGGCCGTCTGCTTGAGCTGTTGCAGCAAAGCGGCGCCGGTCAAGTCGCTGTGGAATTCGGCTCGCAGCACCTGGGTATTGACGAAAAACCCGATCAATCGCTCGGTTTCCAGGCGCTGGCGGTTGGCAATCGGCACCCCGACGCGAATGTCGGCCTGGCCGCTGTAACGGTGCAACAACGCTTGGAAGGAACCGAGCAACAGCACGAACAACGTGATGTTTTCCCGGCGAGCCAAAGCCTTGAGGTCGTCGCTCAACGTGCGATCGAGCACAATCGGCAACCGCGCGCCGCGCATGCTTTGCTGGGCCGGGCGCGGATGGTCGGTGGGCAGTTCCAGCAGCGGTTGTTCATCGCCCAGTTGTTCGGTCCAGTAGGCCAGTTGCCGGTCGCGCTCACCGGCAGCCATCCATTGCCGTTGCCAGACGGCATAGTCGGCGTATTGCACCGCCAGGGCTGGCAACTGCGCCGACTGCCCCTGGATGAACGCCGAGTACAGGCTCATCAGGTCATCGACCATCACCTGCAACGACCAGGCGTCGGCAACGATGTGATGCAGAGTCAGCACCAGGATGTGCTCTTGCTCGCTCAGCGCCAGCAGGCCGACGCGCAACAGCGCATCGTTCAGCAGATCGAACGAGCGTTGCGTCTGCTGCTCGATAAATGCCTGGATACCGGCCTCGTCATCCACCGCCAGACGCTGCTCGACGAAGTCGACCTGCCCCTGGGCACGCATCACCTGACAGGTCCGGCCATCGTCTTCGACGAAGGCGGTGCGCAAACTTTCGTGACGCTCCAGCAGCGCTGCAAAACTGTGACGCAGGGCGCCTGTATCCAGCGCACCGTGCAGCCGTAGCGCCGTCGGAATATTGTAGGCGGCGCTGTCGGGATCCATTTTCCACAGGAACCATTGGCGTTCCTGGGCAAAGGACAATGGCAACGGCTTGTCACGGGGCACCGGCACCAGCGCCAACGGTTGTTCACCGTGGCCGGCGTCGAGGGCCTGCACAAAATTCTGCAACGTGCTGTGTTCGAACAGACTGCGCAACGGCACTTCGATATCCAGCGCCCGACGGACCCTCGACACCACTTGGGTCACCAGCAACGAATGCCCGCCCAACTCGAAGAAGTTGTCCGCAAGCCCGACACGCTCGAGCTTGAGCACCTCCTGCCAGATCGCCGCCACCTGTTGCTCACGGGCACTGCCGGGCGCCACATAGGCACGTTGCAACTCGCTGGCATCCGGGGCCGGCAACGCCTTGCGATCGACCTTGCCGTTGGGCGTCAACGGCAGTTGCGCGAGGAACAGCAGATGCGCCGGCACCATGTATTCCGGCAATTGCGCCTTGAGCGCGGTTTTGAGCGCGGTGCGCAATGAGGCCTCGGCATCCGCTTGCGGCACTGCGTCAATGGGCACTACATAGCCCACCAGTTGCGCGCCGGTCGGCCCTTCATGAGCCACCACCACGGTTTCCCGCACACTGGCCTGGGCCAGCAGCGCCGCTTCGATTTCCCCCAGTTCAATGCGCAAGCCGCGGATCTTGACCTGATGGTCGATGCGGCCGATGTACTCGACTACGCCTTCAGCCCGATAGCGGGTCAGGTCACCGGTGCGGTACAGGCGCTCGCCCGTGGTGGAGAACGGGTCCGGCACAAAGCGTTCGGCGGTCAGGGCCGGACGCTGGAAGTAACCGCGGGCCAGTCCGTCGCCACCGATCAGCAGTTCACCCGGCGCGCCGGGCGGGTTGAGCGTCAGGTCGCTGCCGACGATGTACAGCGCCGTGTTGTCCAGGGGTTGGCCAAGGAACGGACGGCTGTTTTCAGGGCTCAGCGGATGCACCGCCGACCAGATCGTGGTTTCGGTCGGGCCGTAGAGGTTCCAGACCTTCGGCGAAAACGCCAGCAGCCGTTGCGCCAACTCCTGGGGCAACGCCTCGCCGCCGCACAGGAAGGTGCGACCGGCCAGCAGCGCAGATTGTTCGTGATCCAGCAACATGCGCCAGCTCGAAGGGGTGGCTTGCAGCACCGTCACGTCGTGCCGTTCGATCAGCGCCAGCACCGCCTGCGGGTCCTGGTGCACGTTCTGCCCGGTCAGCACGACGCTGGCCCCGGCCGACAGCGGCCCATAGATTTCCAGGGCAAAAATATCGAAGGAAAAGGTGGTCAACGACAGCATGCGATCGTCGGCCGTGAGACCTGGCTGGGCGAGCATGCTGGAGACGAAATTGCTCAGCGCGCCATGGCGCACCATCACCCCCTTGGGTTTGCCAGTAGAACCAGAGGTGTAGATCACGTAGGCCAGGTGCTCGGCGCTCAGTGGCACCGCCGGGCATATGCTCGGTGCGTCCTGCAAGGCAGCATCCGGCTGGTCCAGCAACAGGGTTTCGAGCGTTGCCGGGATCGGTAATCGAGCCTGCAAACGGGCCTGGGTCAGCAGCAACTCGATGCCGCTGTCCTGGATCATGTAGGCCAGGCGATCCTCAGGGTACGCCGGGTCCAGTGGCACGTAGGCGCCGCCGGCCTTGAGGATCGCCAGCAGGCCGACAATCATCTCGGCGCTGCGCTCCACCGCGATCCCCACCGGTTGGTCAGGCGTCACGCCCAGGGCAATCAAGCGGTGGGCGAGCTGGTTGGCGCGTGCGTCCAACTGCCCGTAGGTCAGGGCCTGCCCATCGATCGTCAGCGCCAGTGCGTCCGGGGTCGCGCGGGCCTGTTCGGCGATGCGCTGGTGTACACACGCAGTGGGGCCATGATCAACCACACGGTGCCAATCTTGCTGCGTCAGACGCTGCTGGGTGGCATCGAGCAACGGCAACTCGCCGATACGTTGCTGCGGTGCATCGACGATACCTTGCAGCAGGTTCTGCCAGTGCCGGGCCAGGCGTTCGATGGTCTGAGGTTCGAAGAGGTCGGTGGCGTAGGTCAGCTCCGCGACCACACCCTGCCCGGTTTCATACGTGCCCAAGGTCAAATCGAACTGGGCGGTGTGCCCCTCCCACACCAGGTCCTCGATGCTCAGTTGCGGCAATTGCATCTGCCGGTCCTGGGTGTCGCTGGCGGTCTGGTGGTTGAACATGACCTGG
Organism: Pseudomonas sp. PF05; assembly: GCF_056521845.1. Lineage (NCBI taxonomy): Bacteria > Pseudomonadati > Pseudomonadota > Gammaproteobacteria > Pseudomonadales > Pseudomonadaceae > Pseudomonas > Pseudomonas sp. PF05. Next base: position 19,544 of record NZ_JBWLPW010000028.1, read on the forward strand.
AAGATCGGGCTGTGGCTGAGGCTGCGCTCCGGCTGCAGGGCCTCGATCAACTGTTCGAACGGCAGGTCCTGATGAGCCTGGGCGGCCATGGCCGACTGCTTGACCTGGGCGAGCAAGCGGTCGAACGGCATTTGCCCATCGACATCGGCGTTGAGCACCTGGGTGTTGACGAAAAAGCCGATCAGGCCCTCGGTCTCGACCCGGTTGCGGTTGGCCACCGGCACCCCGACACGAATCTGCGGCTGGCCGCTGTAGCGGTGCAGCAAGGCCTGGAACGAGGCCAGCAACACCATGAACAGGCTGGCCCCTTCGCGCTGGGCCAGTTGTTTGAGCGCCGCGCCCAGTTCCGGTGGCAGGTTCAAGTCCAGGCGCGCGCCACGAAAGCTCTGCACGGGTGGGCGCGGATGATCCAGCGGCAACGCCAGCACCGGCTGTTCGCGGCCCAGGGTCTGGACCCAATAGGCCAATTGTCGCTCGCGCTCACCGGCTTCGAGCCAGTGGCGTTGCCAGATCGCATAGTCGGCGTACTGCACGGTCAGTTCCGGCAAGACCAGGGACTGGCCGGCAGTGTCGGCGGCGTAATGGCGCACCAGTTCGTCCACCAGCACCTGCATCGACCAGCCATCGGCAATGATGTGGTGCTGGATCAACACCAGCACGTGGTCGTCCTCGGCGATGTTCAACAGCGCAACCCGCAGCAACGGCCCTTGGCGCAGGTCGAACGGACGGGCGATTTCGCGCTCGACGAACGCCTTGATGCTGTCGTCCTGGCTGAGCGGCGAACCGACGGGCAACGCCTCGACCGCGATGCGCAGGGGCATTTGGCGGTGGATGACCTGCACGGTCTGCTCGCCGTGCTCGATGAAGGTGGTGCGCAGGCTCTCGTGGCGCTCGACCAGGGCGTTGAAGCTGCGCTCCAGGGCCGCTACGTCCAGCCGTCCTTGGAGGCGCAAGGCGCTGGGGATGTGGTAGGCCGAGCTGCGGGGGTCCATCTGCCACAGGAACCACTGGCGTTCCTGGGCGTAGGACAGCGCGATCTGTTCGAATCCGGAGCGGACCTCGGGGATCGGCAGGTTGGCCGGCGAGACGCCCTCTTCGAGCATCTTTTCCAGGTAGCGCTTACGTTTGTCCAGCGGCAGAGTGATAAAGCGCTTGGCAATCCTCAAAGCAACACTCTTGTCCATCAGACTTCCTCCATTTCATCAAGCAGGGCTTCCAGCTTGTTCAGTTTCTGTTCATCGATCGGCCCGTCCGCTGTGTCGAGTTGCGCGACAAATTCCCCCAGGACGGGGTGCTGGAAAATCAATTGCGGGGTCAGCGTCAACCCCAGTTCGAGCGCCATGCGCGAGACGGCATTGACCGCCAGCAGCGAATGACCGCCCAGCTCGAAGAAGTGATCGTTCAGGCCCACGCGTTCCACCGTGAGCACTTGGGACCAGATCGCCGCCACCTGCTGTTCAAGCTCGCTGGCCGGGGCGACATAACCGGCCTGCAACAGGCCGGTCTCCACCGCTGGCAGGGCCTTGCGGTCGAGCTTGCCGTTGGGGGTCCGGGGCAGTTGCTCGAGGAACAACAGGTGCGCCGGGATCATGTAGTCCGGCAGATGTTCACGCAGGGCGACTTTGAGTTCATCGCGCAGGGCGCGTTGGGCTTCGGTGGCATTCAGGTTCAGCGCCGGGACGACCACATAGGCCACCAGTTGCTGAGCGCCCGATGCGTCCTGGGCCAGGACCGCCACGTCGCGCACCTGGGGTTGTTGCAGCAGTCGCGCTTCGATTTCCCCCAGTTCGATACGGAAGCCGCGGATCTTCACTTGATGGTCGATGCGGCCCTGGTATTCGAGCACGCCATCGGCGCGGTAACGGCTCAGGTCCCCAGTGCGGTACAGGCGTTCGCCGGTAGTAGAGAACGGGTTGGGTACGTATTTTTCGGCGGTCATCGCGGCCCGGCCAAGGTAGCCACGGGTGATGCCCGCGCCGCTCAGGTACAGCTCCGCCGAAACGCCTTGGGGCACGGGTTGCAGGTCGGCGTCGAGCAGGTAGCTGGCAGTGTGCTTGAGAGGCCGGCCAATGTTCGCCGTGCCGCCGGCGGTGCGGCGGGTCCAGGTGGAATAGGTGGTGTCTTCCGAAGGGCCATAAAGGTCGTACACATGCTCGATCCCTTGTGGGAGTGAGCCGGTGGGAGCAGATCCTGCAAGATCAGAACCTGTGGAAGCGAGACCTGTGGGAGCTAGGCCTGTGGGAGCAAAGCTTGCTCGCGATGGCGGTGGGTCAGTCACATATGGGCCAGCCGATGGGATGCTATCGCGAGCAAGCTTTGCTCCCACAAGCTTTGCTCCCATAGGCCCTATTTCTACTGTCCCTTCCCCTACTGTCCCTACCCCTACTAGCCTTGCCTCTAATGGCTCTGCTTGCACAGGCCCACTCCCACAGGTGGGGTGCTGATAGAGCGCATCCACCAGGCTCTGCTTCAGTGGCTCACCGGCCAGGTTGATGATGCGCACGCTGGCCGGGATCTCATCGCTGCGCAGCAACGCGGCAATCGCCGAGGGCACGGTGTTGATCAGGCGCACCTGATCCCGGGCCGGCAGTTGCGGCAATTCCAGGGCATTGCGGGCGATGATCAGCGAGCCGCCGTTGGCCAAGGTCACGAACAGTTCCCACACCGACAGATCGAAGCACACCGATGTCGAAGCCAACACACCCTGGATGTCATCGCGGCTGTAGACCGATTGAGACCAGTCGATCAGCGCCAGCACGTTGCGATGGGCAATCGCCACGCCCTTGGGCTTGCCGGTGGAGCCGGAGGTGTAGATGACGTAGGCGAGGTTGTCTGGCGTGACGCTGCTGTGCGGTGCGCTCAATGGATAGCGTGAAAGATCGAGCTGGTCGAGCATCAGCACGGTGGTTTCAGCCGGCACGCTCAGCGTCGCCGCCACCGCTTGCTCGGTCAGCAACACCCGCGCACGGCTGTCGTCGAGCATGTAGGCCACTCGCTCGGCCGGGTAATCCGGGTCCAGCGGCACGTAGGCGCCACCGGCCTTGAGCACCGCCAGCAAGGCGATCAGCAGGTGTTCGGAGCGCGGCATCGCCACGCCGACCCGGACTTCGGGACCCACGCCCAGTTCGATGAGCTTGTGGGCCAGGCGATTGGCGCGACCGTCGAGCTCGCTGTAGCTCAGTTGAGTGTTGGCGAAGGTCACCGCCAAGGCATCTGGCGTGGCTTCAACCTGGCGAGCAATCATCTGGTGAATGCACAGCCCTTGCTCGAACGGCGCGTCAACCGGGTTCCAGTCATGGGTCAGGCGCTGATGCTCATCGAACTCCAGCATCGACAGTTCACCCAGGCAGCGCTCGCCATGGGCCGTCATCTGACCCAGCAACTGGGCCAGATGCGTGGCCAATCGCACCACGGTGGCGGGTTCGAAGCTCGCCCGCTGGTAGCTCATGTGTACCGACAATTGACGGTCCAGGCCCACCAGCAAGGTCAATGGGTAGTTGGTCTGCTCCTGGGTGGCCGCCGGGCCAAAGCGCAAACCATCCGGCGCGCCCTGTTCCAGGGCCTGGGCAATCGGATAGTTTTCGAACACCAACAGGCTGTCGAACAGCGCTTCACCGCCCTGCCCGGCCCAGCGCTGGATGTCCAGCAACGCGGTGTGCTCGAACTCGCGCAGCGCCAGGTTTTGCGCCTGCACCGTTTGTAGCCAGCTGTCCAACGATTGCTCGGCCCGTGGGCTGGCGATCACCGGCAAGGTGTTGATGAACAGGCCGATCTGCTGCTCGATGCCCGGCAGGTCCGCCGGACGACCGGCCACGGTTGCGCCGAACGCCACGGTGTCTTTGCCGGTGTAACGCTGCAACAGCAGCAGCCACGCGGCCTGCACCAGCGTGTTGACGGTGACTTTCGAGGTGCGGGCGAACGCTTCCAGGCGTCGGGTCAGCGCTTCGTCCAGGACCTGCACATGGTCGCCATAACCGGTGCCGGCCGCCTGCGGTTTCGCCATGACGTCCGCCAGCCGTGTCGGCGTCTCCAGGCGTTGCAGCGCAGGCGTCCAGAACGCCTCGCTGGCGGCGGCATCCTGGCGTTGCAGCCAGGCGATGTAATCCTGGTAACGACTGCCATGAACGGCCACGGGCTGACCGCTGTAGCGTTGCAGCACTTCGCCGAGCAATTGCGAGTTGCTCCAGCCATCCATCAGGATGTGATGGTGGGTGTAGATCAAGTGGTAGCGCTGCTCGTCGAGGCGCACGATCACCAGTCGCAACAGGGCCGGGGCACTCAGGTCCAGTTGCTGGCGTTCGCCATCGGCCAGGGCCTGCAAGGTCTGGTCGCGCTGTGGGTCGGCCCGCAGGTCATGCAGGCTGTAAGGCAGCGCCAGGTGTTTGCTGACCACCTGCACCGGCCCCGGCAAATCGCCCTGCCAGACGAACCGCGTGCGCAGGATGTCATGGGCGTCCACCGCCGCCTGCCAAGCCTGGCGGAAGCGCTGCGGGTCCAGCCCCTCGACGTCCAGGCGCAGTTGGTTGATGTAATCGCCGCTGGCGTCACCGTAGACCGCATGGAACAACATCCCCTGCTGCATCGGCGACAGCGGATACAGGTCGGCGATCTGCGCCGGCGCCATCGGCAGCCCGTCCAATTGCTGTTGGTCCAGGCTCGCCAGGGGGAAGTCCGACGGCGTCACGGCGCAATGCCTGTCGTCACAGCAATGCTCGATCAGCCCTTGCAGCTCGCGGGCGTAATCGTCGGCCAGGGCCTGGACGGTGGCTTCGTTGAACACCTCGCGGCTGAAGGTCCACCCCAGGTTCAGCTCGCCGCCGAACACCTGCCCGTTCAGGGCCAGGACATTGGACAGCGGCGCCTCGGCGTCCAGCTCATCGCCGGCCGTTTCGCTGGCCGGCACGAACAAGGCACCGTCGGCCTCATTGAAACTGGCGTCGAACTGGCCCAGGTAGTTGAAGGTCAGGCACGGTATCGGCAGGCGCGCCAAGGTCGCCCGCGCCGCGTCATCGCCCAGATGGGCCATGACCCCAAAGCCCAGGCCCTTGTTCGGAATCGCCCGCAGTTGTTCCTTGATCTGCTTGAGGGACTGCCCCAGGTCCGCCACCGGCGTGAGCCTGGCCGGGTACAGGCTGGTGAACCAACCGACGGTACGGGTCAGGTCCACGTCATCGAACAAGGCTTCGCGGCCATGGCCTTCGAGCTGGATCAGCGCGCTGTCGGCGCCGGTCCAGCGCACCATGACCCGGGCCAATGCGGTGAGCAGCAGGTCATTGACCTGGGTGCGATAGGCCTTGGGCGCATCTTGCAGCAACTGGCGAGTCAGTGACGCATCGAGTCGGCTGCGCACGGTCAGTGCGAGACGGTTCTGCTGGCCGCCCTGTGGATTGTCCATCGGCAACTGCCCATCGACGCCATCGAGCTGCGCCTGCCAGTACGCCAGCTCTTCCTGCAACGGCGTGCTGCCGGCATAGCCTTGCAGGTGCTCGGCCCAGGCCCGTGCCGAAGTGGTCTTGGGCGGCAACTGCAAGGCCTGGTCGCTGGACAACTGACGGTAGGCGCTTTGCAGATCCTCGAACAGAATCCGCCACGACACGCCGTCCACCACCAGGTGGTGAATCACCAGCAACAGCCGCTGGCTGCCATCGGCCAGCGTCGCCAATACCGCGCGCAGCAGCGGCCCGTCTTGCAGGTCCAGGCTGCGTTGCGCTGCGTTGGCAAGGTTTGCCAGGGCCTGAGCATCTGGCACGTCCGCCAACCAGAGCAGGTCTTCGCCGTGGCTGGCTGGCGAACGGTAACGTGCCTGCCAACCCTCGCCCGCGTCGGTAAAGCTCAAACGCAGGCCATCGTGATGCACCACCAGCGCGTTCAAGGCGTGCTCCAGCACCCGCGCATCGAGTCCTTGTGTCGGCTTGAGCATCACCGCCTGGTTCCAGTGCTGACGCTGGGGGATAGCCTGTTCGAAGAACAGCCGTTGCACCGGCAACAGCGTTAACTCGCCGGTCACCGGCCCTTGATCGACGGCTTGGCTGGTTTCGCCCAGGCGTGCCACCGCCGCCAGCGCCTCGATGGTCTGGTGCTGGAACAAGTCCTTGGGGGTGAAATGAATGCCGGCCTGACGCGCACGACTGACCACCTGGATCGAGACGATAGAATCACCGCCCAGCTCGAAGAAATTGTCCCGCAGGCCCACTTGCGCGAGCTTGAGCACGTCCTGCCAGATCGACACCAGTTGCTGTTCCAGCGTGCTGCGCGGTGCCACGTAGGTTTGCTGCAATTGGCTGACGTCGGGCTTGGGCAGGTTCTTGCGGTCGAGCTTGCCGTTGGGGGTCAGCGGCAGATATTCGAGCAGCAGCAGATAAGCCGGGACCATGTGCGCCGGCAATGTCGCCTTGAGCTGGTCACGCAAGTGCTCGGCGAAATCCTTTTGCACGGCTTCATTGGCCACCACATAGGCGACCAGGCGCTTGCCACTGCCAGCAGCGCCTTCCTGGGCTACGACAACCGCTTCGCGCACGCCTTCAAGGGCTTGCAGGCTGGCTTCGACTTCACCCAGTTCGATGCGGAAGCCGCGGATCTTCACTTGATTGTCGATGCGATCCAGATAATCGAAAGTGCCATCGGCGCGTTGGCGCACCAGGTCGCCGGTGCGGTACAGCAAGCCGCCGCAAGCGCTGAACGGGTCGGCGACAAAGCGCTCGGCCGTCAGGCCCGGACGGTTCAGGTAACCCCGGGCCAGCCCGCTGCCACCCAGGTACAGTTCGCCGGCCATGCCCTGGGGCAGCAGGTTCAAGTCGGCGTCGAGCACGTAGGCGCTGCGGTCGCCGATGCGGCTGCCGATGGGCGCATAGGCGGCGCCACAGACAACGTCGCGGCCGGCCTTCCAGATCAGCGGGGTGACCACGGTTTCGGTCGGGCCATAGCCGTTGATGATGAAGTCCGGATCGAGGGCGCGCTTGACCCGTTCGAAGCTGGCGTTGGGCACCGCATCGCCGCCGAAGCAGTAGATGCGCACCTTCGGCGGGTTGCCCTCGCGCTCGGCGTGCTCGGCCAGTTGTTGCAGGTACACCGGCGGGAACGCCACCACCGTCACGCCGTGTTCGCGCATCGCGTTGTAGGTCTGCTCCGGGGTCCACAGGCTGTCATCGCGAATCAGCAGCGAAGCGCCGTGGGTCAGGCTGGTGAGCCAGCGCTCATGGGCACCGTCGAAGGCGAACGACATGAAATGGAATTCGCAATCGCTGTCGCGCATTTCATAGCGCTCGCCGATGGCCTGGCAGTGCATCGCCAGCGGACCATGGGCCACGCTCACACCTTTGGGGTTGCCGGTGGAACCGGAGGTGTAGATAACGTAGGCGAGGTTCTGCGGATCGATACGCACGGCTGGGGCGTCGGTCGGTTGCTGGCTCAGGTCCAGGCGATCGAGTTCCAGCACCTGGGCGGCGCCTGCCAGGGGCAACTGCGCCGACACCCGGGAGTCGGTGAGCAACAGCGCCAGCCCGGAATCCTCGATCAGGTAGGCCAGGCGTTCACGTGGGTAACTGGTATCCAGTGGAACATAGGCCGCGCCAGCCTTGAGCACTGCCAGCAGCGCGACGATCACCCCTTCGCTGCGCGGCAGGGCCACGCCAACGCGGGTTTCCGGCCCCACGCCACGGGCAACCAAGGCGTGGGCCAACTGGTTGGCGCGCCGGTCGATCTCGCCATAGCTGAAACGCTGACCGTCGAAGATCACCGCCGTAGCCTGGGGCTTTTGCGCCGCCAGATCGGCGATGCGCTGATGCACGGCGATGTCGGTCGGGTACGGCTGCGCAGAGTTGGCGGCCTGTTGCCAGGCCTGTTCCTCGGCGCTGACCAGGGCGATTTGCCCCAGGTTACGCACCGCCGACTCGGCGAAGCGCTCCAACAGCTGCGACAGATGCGCGCTGATGCCTTCGATGGCCGTCGGGCTGAAATGCGCCCGGTCAAAACTGTAGTGCAGCGTCAGGGTCTGGCCGAGGGTCACGGCCACGCTCAACGGGTAATGGGTTTGCTCCAGGTGGGTGACTTCGCCAAACACCGCGCCCTGCCCGGCACCTTCTGCCAGGGCCTGGGCAATCGGGTAGTTCTCGAACACCAGGATGTTGTCGAACAGCGCCTCGCCGCCCTGCCCGGCCCAGCGCTGGATGTCCGCCAATGGCGTGTGCTCGAATTCCCGCAAGCTGAGGTTCTGCGCCTGCACGGCTTGCAGCCAGGCACCGACCGACTGGTCCGGACGCGGCGCAGCGATCACCGGCAAGGTGTTGATGAACAGGCCGATCTGCTGCTCGATGCCCGGCAGATCCGCCGGACGCCCAGCCACGGTGGCACCGAAGGCGACACTGTCATGGCCGGTGTAGCGTTGCAGCAGCAACAGCCACGCCGCTTGCACCAAGGTGTTGAGGGTGACTTTCTGTTGGCGGGCGAACTGTTCCAGGGCCAGGGTGCGAGAAGCGTCCAACGTCTGGAAATGGTCGCCGTGGCCGCTGTGGATTTCGCCGACGGACATGACGCGCGCCAACCGGGTTGGCGCTTGCAGGGTTGCCAACTGGTCGGTCCAGAACGTCTCGCCCAGTTGAGCGTCCTGGCGTTGCAGCCAGGCGATGTAGTCGCGATAACGCCCGACATTGGCCTTGGGCAAGCGACCGCTGTAGCGCTGCAGGACTTCGCCGAGCAGTTGGGCGTTGCTCCAGCCGTCCATCAGGATGTGGTGATGGGTGTAGATCAGGTGCCAGCGCTCGGCCTCGGTCTGCACCAGCACCAGGCGCAGCAACGGCGCCTGGGCCAGGTCGAAGCCCTGGCGGCGCTCGGCGTCGGCGCGCTCATTCAAGGCGTCGGTGAGGTGATCGCGCCCGCGCCAATCGAGGGTCGTGAACGGCAACTCGACCTGGCGCCGGACGATCTGCAACGGCTGCTCAAGGTCGCCCTGCCAGACAAAGCCGCTACGCAAGATTTCGTGGGCGTCGAGGGTGGCCTGCCAGGCGTCAGCGAAGCGCTGCGCATCGATGCCCTGGATATCCACCCGCAATTGGTTGATGTACTCCCCCGCCGCCTGCTCGTACAAGGTGTGGAACAGCAAGCCCTGCTGCATCGGCGACAGTGGATACAGGTCGTCCAACTGCCCGGCGGGCACCGGCAGGCTGTCGAGTTGCGCCTGGCGGATGCGTGCCAGGGGGAAGTCCGATGGCGTGGCCTGCGGCGTTTCCAGCGCGCAGCAGTGTTCGATCAATGCGCCGAGTTCGGCGAGGTAGTCAGCGGCCAGTGTCTCGATGGTCCGGTGCTTGAACATCCGCTCGCTGAACCCCCAGTTCAGGGACAGCTCACCGCCGTAGACCTGGCCTTCCACCGTCAACCAGTTCGCCAGCGGCGCCCGGGCATGTTGCGCCGCGCCACTGCCTTCGCTGGACGGCACGAACAGCGCGCCGTCGTCGAACTGCCGGTCGAACTGGCCCAGGTAGTTGAAGGTGATACGCGGTGCCGGCAAGGCCGCCAGTTCGGCACGCACTTCAGGTTCGCCCAGGTAGCGCAGCACGCCGTAGCCCAAGCCCTTGTCCGGCACGGCGCGCAGTTGTTCCTTGATGGCCTTGACCGAGGCACTCAACGCCGGCGCCGGGCTGAGGCTGACCGGGAACAGGCTGGTGAACCAGCCGACGGTACGGGTCAAGTCAACGCCATCGAACAGGTCTTCGCGGCCATGGCCTTCGAGTTGGATCAGCGTGCTGTCCTGGCCGGTCCAGCGGCAGATCGTACGGGCCAGCGCGGTCAGCAGCAGGTCGTTGACCTGGGTGCGGTAGGCCTTCGGCGCCTGTTGCAGCAGTTGGCGGGTCTGTTCGGCGTCCAGCCGCACCTGGACCTTGCGCTCGTCACGGGCTTGCAGCAGCGGCTCGGGGTAATCGCATGGCAAGCCGTTGCCCGCCGGTGCAGTGCCCTGGGCGCGCCAGTAATCGAGGCTGTCCATGAAGCCATCGAGATGCCCGTGCAGGCGCGCGGCCCATTGCCCATACGCGCTGGTTTTGGCCGGCACCTGGATCGCCTGACCGGCCTGCAACTGGCCGTAGAACGCTTGCAAGTCGTCCAGCAACACACGCCACGAAACGCCGTCCACCACCAGGTGATGGATCGCCAGCAACAAGCGCTGGCTGCCATCGTCCATGTCCACCAGCAAGGCCCGCAGCAGCGGCCCGTCTTCCAGGTCGAGGCTGCGCTGGGCGTCGTCGCACAGGGCGTTGAGCTGTTCCACCGACGTCGCCTGCCGCTGCCACAACAGGCTGGCCGCCGACGGCTCGGCATAGGCTTGCTGCCACTGCCCGTTCACTTGGGTAAAGCGCAGGCGCAGGCTGTCATGGTGTTCAACCAAACGGGCCAGGGCCGATGCCAATGCCACGACGTCGAGACGCTCGCCAGGCACCAGCAACAGCGACTGGTTCCAGTGTTGCCGCTCGGGAATGTCGCGCTCGAAGAACCAATGCTGCACCGGCGTCAACGGCACCGCGCCGCGCGCCAGGCCCTGATCGATCGCATGACTGTCACCCTGGCGCGCTACCCGTGCCAGGCTGCGCAGGGTCTGGTGTTGAAACAGCGATTTGGGATTGAGCACGATCCCGGCCTGCCGCGCACGGCTGACCACTTGCATGGAGACGATGGAGTCGCCGCCCAGCTCGAAGAAGTTGTCTTCCAGGCCAATGCTGTCGAGGTTCAGCACGTCCTGCCAGATCGTCGCGAGGGCTTTTTCCAGTGGACTGTCGGGCGCGACGAATTCGCGTTGCTGCTCGCTGCCGTCAATGGCCGGCAACGCCTTGCGGTCGAGTTTGCCGTTGGGGGTCAGCGGCAGTTGTGCGAGAAACACCAGGTAGGCCGGCACCATGTAGTCCGGCAGGTGTTCGCGCAGGGCGGCCTTGAGGGTTTCGCGCACGTGCACCTGGGCCTCGACCTGGGTCAGCACGGTGGCGTCGCTCGGGACGATGAAGGCCACCAGTTGCTGGCCGTGTTCGCCGTCCTGGGCCAGCACCGCCAGTTCGCGCACCTGGGGTTGTTGCTGCAGCCGCGCTTCGATTTCTCCCAGCTCGATACGGAAGCCGCGGATCTTTACCTGATGGTCGATGCGGCCGACGTACTGCAAATTGCCGTTGGCCTGATAACGGGCCAGGTCACCGGTGCGGTACAGGCGTTCGCCGGTGGTGGAAAACGGGTTGGGCACGTATTTTTCAGCGGTCATCGCCGCGCGGCCAAGGTAGCCACGGGTGATGCCCGCGCCGCTCAGGTACAGCTCTGCCGAAACGCCTTGGGGGACGGGTTGCAGATCGGCGTCGAGCAGGTAGCTGGCGGTGTGCTTGAGGGGCCGACCGATGTTCGCCGTGCCGCCAGCGGTGCGGCGGGTCCAGGTGGAATAGGTGGTGTCTTCCGAAGGGCCATAAAGGTCGTACACATGCTCGATCCCTTGTGGGAGTGAGCCTGTGGAAGCAGATCCTGAAAGATCAGAACCTGTGGAAGCGAGACCTGTGGAAGCGAGACCTGTGGGAGCTAGGCCTGTGGGAGCAAAGCTTGCTCGCGATGGCGGTGGGTCAGTCACACATGGGCCAGCCGATAGGAGGCTATCGCGAGCAAGCTTTGCTCCCACAGGCTTTGCTCCTACAGGCCCTACTTTTACTGTCCCTCCCCCTACTGTCCCTCCCCCTACTGGCCTTGCTCCTACTGGCCCTGCTTGCACAGGCTCACTCCCACAGGTGGGGCGCTGGTAGAGCGCATCCACCAGGTTCTGTTTCAGTGGCTCACCGGCCAGGTTGATGATGCGCACGCTGGCCGGGATCTCATCGCTGCGCAGCAACGCGGCAATCGCCGAGGGCACGGTGTTGATCAGGCGCACCTGATCCCGGGCCGGCAGTTGCGGCAATTCCAGGGCATTGCGGGCGATGATCAGCGAGCCGCCGTTGGCCAAGGTCACGAACAACTCCCACACCGACAGATCGAAGCACACCGATGTCGAAGCCAACACACCCTGGATGTCATCGCGGCTGTAGACCGATTGAGACCAGTCGATCAGCGCCAGCACGTTGCGATGGGCAATCGCCACGCCCTTGGGCTTGCCGGTGGAGCCGGAGGTGTAGATGACGTAGGCGAGGTTGTCCGGCGTGACTTGGGTGATCGGTGCACTCAGTGGGTACTGCCCCAGCTCGATCCGATCCAGCATCAGCACGGTGGTTTCAGCCGGCACGCTCAGCGTCGCCGCCACCCCTTGCTCAGTCAGCAACACCCGCGCACGGCTGTCGTCGAGCATGTAGGCCACCCGCTCGGCCGGGTAATCCGGGTCCAGCGGCACGTAGGCGCCACCGGCCTTGAGCACTGCCAGCAAGGCGATCAGCAGGTGTTCGGAACGCGGCATCGCCACGCCCACCCGCACTTCCGGGCCTACACCCAATTCGATGAGTTTATGGGCCAGGCGATTGGCGCGACCGTCGAGCTCGCTGTAGCTCAGTTGGGTGTTGGAGAAAGTGACGGCCAGGGCATCTGGCGTGGCTTGGGCTTGGCGAGCAATCATCTGGTGAATGCACAATGCTTGCTCGAACGGCGCGTCCACAGGGTTCCAGTCATGGATCAGGCACTGGTACTCATCAGCTTCCAGCAACGGCAACTCAGCGACGAGCGCGCGGCTGTCGGCAACCATGCCCTGCAGCAGTCGCGTCCAGTGCTGGGCCATGCGCTCGACCGTGGCGGCGTCGAACAGATCGTTGGCGTAGGTCAGCGCCGCGTGCAGCTTGCCGGCCTTTTCCCAGGTGTCGAGGGTCAGGTCGAACTGCGTGGTGCGGCTCTGCCATTGCAGCATCGACAACTCCAGCCCCGAGGCGGTGCGGATGCTGGCGATGTCGGCCACTTGCGGCTGGTGGTTGTACATCACCTGGAACAGCGGCGTGTGGCTGAGGCTGCGCTCCAGTTTCAGGGCTTCGACCAACCGTTCGAACGGCAGGTCCTGATGGGCCTGGGCGCCGAGGGCCGCTTCCTTGACCGTTCGCAGCAACTCATCGACACGGGTCTGGCCGCCGAGCTCGGTGCGCAATACCTGAGTGTTGACGAAGAAGCCGATCAGCCCTTCGGTTTCCGCGCGGTTGCGGTTGGCGATGGGCACGCCGACGCGGATATCGGTATGGCCGGTATAGCGATGCAGCAACACATTGAACGCGCCGAGCAGGAGCATGAACAGAGTGATGTTGTGCTGCTGGGCCGTGGTGCGCAGTTGCTCGGCCAATGCCGGCTCCACGGCAAACTCAAAACGCGTGCCGCGATAGCTGGGCATCGCCGGGCGCGGGTGATCGATGGGCAATTCCAGCACGGGATGTTCATCGCCCAGTTGCGCCTGCCAATACGCCAGTTGACGCGCCTGCTCACCCGCTTCCAGCCAGCGGCGTTGCCACAAGGCGTAGTCGCTGTACTGGATCGGCAAGTCGGCCAGTTGCGGCGCAATGCCCGCTTCATGGGCGTCGTAGCAGCGGATGAACTCGTCGATCAGTACATTCATCGACCAGCCATCGGAGACGATGTGGTGCAAGGTCAGCAGCAGCACATGTTCCTGCTCATCGAGCGTGAGCAATTCGACCCGCAGCAAAGGGCCGCTGGACAAGTCGAAGGGCTGCATCGATTGTGCTTCGGCGGCCCGGCGCACTGCCTGCTCGCGTTCGGCAGCCGGCAAGGCACTGAAGTCCTTGTGCCCGATCGCCAGTGCAGTGCTGGAGGGCACTTGCAGAAGGCTGTCGTCGGCCTGGCGCTGGAACACCGTGCGCAGGGTTTCATGACGGGCCACCAGGCTGGCGAAAGCTTGCTCCAGCGCCGGCAGGCTCAACGCGCCCTTGAGCCGCACCGCTCCCGGCAGGTTGTAGGCGCCGCTGCCCGGCTCCAGTTGCCAGAGAAACCACATGCGCTGCTGGGCATAGGACAACGCCTGGCGATCCTCGGCCTCGACGCCCCTAGGGATGGGAAAACCGCTGAACTCCACGCCCTCCTTGTCCAGCGCGGCCAGGAACATCCGGCGCTTTTCCAGGGGCAACCCGATAAACCGGCGAGCAAGTTTCAAGGCGTCTTCAGCATTCATTTCTGGGGTATCCGGAATCAGTGGGCACAAGGCACAAAGGCAAGTCGTCCCTATGAAACGAATGCAAACCGGAAAAATTAGCGCTTGAGAATGTAGGAGCTGACGAGTGCAACGAGGCTGCGATCTTTCCCCTGCCCATTGAGCCCCGAGCGAAAGATCAGCAGATCAAAATCAAAAGATCGCAGCCTTCGGCAGCTCCTACAGGGACCGATGAACCGCTATGGAATCCGCAGGTCAGGCGCTGATCGCCAACCCATGCCGCCGATGATGCACGCTCAACTGATCCTTGATCAGCCGCAGCACCTTGGCCTCGTGCTCGTGAATGAAGAAGTGCCCACCGGCCAGCATGTCCACCGAAAAGCTGCCCGTGGTTTCCTGGCGCCAGCCAATCAGTTGCTCCGTGGTGGCCTTGTCGGTGGTGCCACCGAGCACATGCACCGGGCAGTTGAGCGGAGGCCGGATCCGCGGCTGGAAACGTCCGCACAGCAAAAAATCGGCCCGCAGGATCGGCAAGGTCAGGGCCATCAGTTCTTCATTGGCCAATATCTCTTCGCTGGTGCCGTTGAGGGTGCGCAGTTGCTCGATCAGTTCAGCGTCGGTTTTCGGTTCGGCGAAACCGCGGTCGTAGTCGGCGCGCATCGTCGGCGCCGCGGTGCCGGACGCGAACAGCGCCACCGGTTCCGGGCCGCCGAGCTCACGCAGGGCATGGCCGATCTCGCAGGCCAGCAGCGCGCCCAGGCTGTGGCCGAACAAGGCGTAAGGGGCCTGGAGCGTCGCGGACAGCTCCCGTGCCAGTTGCATCGCCAACGGCCCCATGTCGGTTTGCAGCGGCTCGTCGAAGCGCGCCCCGCGTCCCGGCAATTCCACCGGATGCACGTGCAGCCATTGCGGCAACTTGCGCCGCCAGCGGCTGTACACCATCGCGCTGGCGCCGGAATAAGGCAGGCACAGCAGGGTCAGTTGGGTCACTGCGGTTTTCTCCGATCGGTCGTGTAAGCAAGATAACGAAATCGTAACCCACCGATTTAGTCAAAACCGTGACGTTCGCTACGAGATGACGGCACCTTGAGGGGGCAAGGCTTGCCCGCGATGAACGATAACGCGGTTCATCTTCCCGCCCGACCTTATACTGGCGATACCTCGAACACTGCACCACACAGGAGAACGCCATGGGCTGGTCCGCCAAGCAATACGTCGCCTTCGAACAGGAACGCACCCGTCCATCCCGGGACCTGCTCGCCGCCATTCCCCCCACACAGGCCCGCTCGGTGATCGACCTGGGGTGCGGCCCGGGCAATTCCACTGAACTGCTGGTGGAATATTTCAACAACGCCACGGTACGCGGCCTGGACAGTTCCAGCGATATGGTCGACGCCGCACGCAAACGCCTGCCCGCCGTAGCGTTCGACACCGTCGACATCGGCCAATGGGACGAACCCGGGCCGTTCGACGTGATCTTCGCCAACGCCGTGCTGCAATGGCTGCCCGACCACGCCACCCTGCTGCCCTCGCTGGTGGAAAAACTCGCCCCCGGTGGCAGCCTGGCGATCCAGATGCCCGACACCCTGCACCAGCCTTCCCACCGCCTGATGCGGGAAATCGCCGCCAACGGCCCGTGGGCCAACCAACTGGCCGGGGCGGCTGATTCGCGGACCGACGTGGAAGACGCCAGCGCGTATTACGCGATCCTCAAGCCCCACTGCAGCCGCGTCGATGTGTGGCGCACCACCTACCATCACCCCTTGGCCGATGGCGCCGCAGGCGTGGTGGAATGGTTCAAGGGCAGCGGCTTGCGGCCGTTTCTCGAACCGCTGGACGAGGCGCAGCGCGAGCAGTACCTGGCGCAGTACCTCAAGGCGATCGAACAGGCCTATCCCACCTTGGACGATGGAACGGTGCTGCTGCCGTTTCCCCGGGTGTTCATGGTCGCGACGCGTTAGGGCGACGGTCGATGACGCAGCGATGGGGACTAAATTTCTGATCCAGGCCCTCGTTACCTGCTAAGACCAAAAACCCGCAAGAGTGACCGCCGTGGACCTGCAAACCATCCTGGGCAAACTGTTCGCCAATGCCGGCGCCGTTGGTATCGAAGGCGTCTTTCAATTCGTGTTCGGTCCGCACCAGGCCTACTGGTCCGAGGTCAAGGCCAGCAGCCGCACCCAGGCCGGCCGCCACACCAGCCCCGATGTCACCATCGAGGTGGCAGAAAAGGATTTTCTCGGGATCATGGCCGGCATGGCCAATGTCGAGGAACTGTTCGCCAGCGGGCGCCTGAAGATCGCCGGCAACATGGGCCTGGCGACGTTGCTGCCGCAGATCATCGACCATGCCCGGCATGGCGGTGGCGTGGTGGAAAAGGTCGACATGAACAAGCGCTACCCCACCCCGTCGCGCTTCAGCGAAAAGCTCACCGCCAGCCTGCCGACCCAACGCAGCGTGGAGCGTCGGCCTCGCAGCGAGCTGTCGGTGCAGGCGTTTCAAGCGCACTATTTGCCCCACGGCATTCCGCTGGTCATCAGCGATGCCTTGCAGGACTGGCCGTTGTTCAAGCTCAGCCGCGAAGCATCCCTGGTGCATTTTGCCGAGCTGCAAGGCATCACCCGCCACGGCGACTACGTGAAGAAGACCTTCTCCACCGAACGGGATTTTCGCTCCACGTCCATGGCCGACTTCATCGCCGCCCTCGACAGCCCGGCGACCAAGGGCGCCGACGGCGAACCACCGGCCTACATGGGCAACAACATCCTGCCGGCGCAACTGATGGAGCAGATCAAGTACCCGCCCTACTTCGACCCCTCGCTGTTCATCCCGCCGCGCATCTGGATCGGCCCCAAGGGCACCCTGACGCCGCTGCACCGCGACGACACCGACAACCTGTTCGCCCAGGTCTGGGGCCAGAAAACCTTCACCCTCGCCGCGCCTCACCATCGCGAAGCCCTGGGCACCTGGTCCACGGCGCCCCAAGGCGGGCTGGACGGCTGTGACTTCAACCCGGACGCGCCGGACTACCAACGCTTCCCCCTCGCCCGGGACGTGACGTTCCTGCGTGTGACATTGGATGCTGGGGATTTGCTGTTTTTGCCTGAAGGTTGGTTTCATCAGGTGGAGTCGGTGTCTACGTCGTTGTCGGTGAATTTCTGGGTGAATTCGGGGCGGGGTTGGTAACAGCCGAACACCGCTTTCGTAGCGAGGGAGCTTGCTCCCGCTGGGCTGTGTAGGAGCTGGCGAAGCCTGCGATCTTTTGATCTTTCGCTTAAGACTCAAGTGTCTGGGGAAAGATCGCAGCCTCGCTTCGCTCGGCAGCTCCTACATCACCCAAATGAACTCTGCACGCCTCACGCCAGTCAGCAGGTAAGGCCCTCAATTCAAGGTGCTAGACCATGCAGATTTCCCTCGCCCGACAGGTTGCCCTGGTCACCGGCGCCAGTTCCGGCATTGGCGCGGCTTCGGCCCAGGCATTGGCGGCGGCCGGTGCCGCCGTGGTGCTCAATTACCACTCCAGTGCCGGCCCGGCGCAAGACTTGGCTCGTGAAATCAACGCCAACGGCGGCCGCGCCATCGCCGTCGGTGCTGATGTTTCGAAGGAGCCGGACGTCGAGCGGCTGTTCGCCCAGACCCTCGAAGCCTTTGGCTCGCTGGACATCCTGGTCGCCAATTCCGGCCTGCAGAAAGACGCGCCCGCCGTCGACATGCACTTGGAAGACTGGAACACCGTGATCGGTACCAACCTCACCGGCCAATTCCTCTGCGCCCGCGCCGCCCTGCGGATTTTCAATCGCCAGGGCATTCGCCAGGGCGTGTCCCGGGCCGCTGGCAAGATCATTCACATGAGTTCGGTGCACCAACGCATTCCCTGGGCCGGTCACGCCAACTATGCTGCATCCAAGGGCGGTGTCGATCTGCTGATGCAGAGCCTGGCCCAGGAAACCAGCCACCAGCGCATCCGCATCAACAGCATCGCCCCGGGCGCCATTCGCACGGCCATCAACCGCGACGCCACAGAAGGCGAACAGGAGCAGAAATTGCTGGAGCTGATTCCTTACGGTCGCATTGGTGACGTGGAAGACATCGCCAACGCGGTGGCCTGGCTGGCGTCGGACTTGTCCGATTATGTAGTGGGCACCACGTTGTTCATCGATGGCGGGATGAGCCTTTATCCGGGGTTTCGCGACAATGGCTAACAATCATGAACCACAAAGCCCCATCGAAAACCACGGCATCATCGGCGACATGCGCAGCGCCGCGCTGGTCAATGATCGAGGCAGCGTCGACTTTTTCTGCTGGCCGGAATTCGACAGCCCATCGATCTTCTGTTCGCTGCTGGACACCCCCGAAGCGGGCATTTTCCAGTTGGCTCCGGACCTGCCGCATGCCCGTCGCCAGCAGATCTACTTGCCCGATACCAACGTGCTGCAAACCCGCTGGCTGAGCGACGGCGCCGTGGTGGAAATCACCGACCTGCTGCCCATCGGCGACAGCGAGGATGATTTACCGGTGCTGATGCGCAAAGTGCACATGACCGTCGGCAGCGCGACGTTTCGCATGCGTTGCGCGGTGCGGCATGACTACGCCCGGGCCACCACCACTGCGCGCCAGGACGCTGCCCACATCTGTTTCGAGGCGCCGGGACAACCGAGCCTGCGCTTGTGTGCCGACCAGCCCATGACGCTGGACGGCAACGCGGCGGTGGCCGAATTCACCCTGGAACAAGGCCAGAGCGCCGAATTCCTATTGGGCGGCATCGACGACCCGCGACTTCAGGACGATGTCAGCGCGATATGCCTGGAACGCACCCTGGCGTTCTGGCGCGGCTGGATCGCCCAATCCAATTATCGCGGACGCTGGCGGGAAGTGGTCAACCGCTCTGCCCTGGCACTGAAGCTGCTGACTTCGCGCAAACACGGTGCCATCCTCGCCGCCGCCACCTTCGGCCTGCCGGAAACCCGCGGCGGCGAGCGCAACTGGGATTACCGCTATACCTGGATCCGCGACGCCTCATTCACCGTCTACGCCTTCATGCGCCTGGGCTTCGTCGATGAGGCCAACGCCTACATGCGCTGGCTGCGCGGGCGGGTCAGCGACTGCCGAGACCAGCCGATCAAACTCAACGTCCTCTACGGCCTGGACGGTCGACTGGAACTGCCGGAAACCGCGCTGCCGCACCTGGGCGGCTTCGGCAATGCGCAGCCGGTACGGATCGGCAACCTGGCCTACAAACAGATGCAACTGGACATTTTCGGCGAGCTGATGGACGCCGTGTACCTGGTCAATAAATACGGCGAAGCCATTTCCCATCAAGACTGGAAACACACCGTCGACGTGGTCGACCAGGTGTGCAAGGTCTGGCAGGACAAGGACGTGGGTATCTGGGAAATGCGCGGCGACAAGCAGCATTTCCTGCATTCGCGGCTGATGTGCTGGGTCGCCGTGGACCGCGCCATCCGCCTGGCCGAAAAACGCTCCCTGCCCGCCCCGTTCGTCCGCTGGGACAAGACCCGCCAGGCCATCTACCAAGACATCTGGACAAACTTCTGGAACGACGAACACCAGCACTTCATCCAGCGCCTGGGCAGCACCGCCCTGGACGGCTCGATGCTGTTGATGCCGCTGGTGCGCTTCGTCAGCGCCCGCGATCCGCGCTGGCTCTCGACACTCGACGCCATCGAAAAAGACCTGGTGCGCGACGGCATGGTCTATCGCTACCGCAACGACGACAGCCCCATCGACGGCCTCAGCGGCATCGAAGGTTCATTCGCAGCCTGCTCGTTCTGGTACGTCGAATGCCTGGCCCGCGCCGGCCGCGTGGAAAAAGCCCAACTGGAATTCGAACAATTGCTGCGCTACGCCAACCCGCTGGGGCTGTACGCCGAAGAGTTCGACAGCCACGGCTACCACCTGGGCAACACTCCCCAAGCCCTGACCCACCTGGCGCTGATCAGCGCGGCGAGCTTCCTGGATCGCAAGTTGAGCGGGGAGAAAACGCATTGGCAGCCGTGAACTGCCCTTCAGCCTGAACGCGATCCCTGTGGCGAGGGGATTTATCCCCGCTGGGCTGCACCTCGTAGGAGCTGCCGAAGGCTGCGATCTTTTGATCTTGATCTTGACCTTGACCTTGATCTTGATCTTGATCTTTCGCTTGAGACTCAAGTGTATTGGGAAAGATCGCAGCCTCGTTTCACTCGACAGCTCCTACACAGCTCCTACACAGCTCCTACACAGCTCCTACACAGCTACAGAGTTCCTACACAGCTCCTACTACCGCGCTGAGTTGGTCAGTTCGATGTCATCCAACGCACGATTGGCCAGCAACTTGGCCATCTCGATCAACTGCTGAATCCCCAGCGCAACATGCCGCCGGGAACCTTCCAGATCGAACGTCAGGTCACTGACCAGCGCATCAGCCGAGGCCAGGGTTTCGCTGAGAGTGGTCAGCACGGATTCGGTGCTGAGGCCGGGAACCACTGAAAAGACCTGGCCGTCCTGGGTGTCGGGTTTGGCTGGAGCAGGAGACAGGTGAATATTCAGCGCCCGGTCGGCGGCTTCACGGAGTTTTTTTGAATCGAGGGTGGTGTAGGCAGAGAGGTCTTCGGCGCGTGGAGGGTTGGGGGTGATCTTGACCATTGTGAAACTCCTGACTTGAAGTTGAGCTCACCCACCTCGTGACCAAACGAGGGTGGTGGGCTATACGCAGGTTGGTCAACCGGGAAGTCAGGCACCCGGCGCACTCGAAAGTGCCCCGCGCACAGCCCACCGCAAAGCATACCGACAAGCACACAAAAAAGCGCCGACATGCTGAGGTTGGCGCGTGTGCGCCTGACATTGGACGGGTGACCAAACCCGGTCGCTGATTTTGCAGCGACGAGCAAAGCCTATCCCCGCCCTTTCCTAACCGGCAACCGCCGCGACTCGTCAGAAAATTCCGGTTTGCCTATTTTTTTGTAGGAACACCGCACCACTGTGGCGAGGGGATTTATCCCCGCTGGACTGCATCTTGTAGGAGCTGCCGAAGGCTGCGATCTTTTGATCTTTCACTTGAGACTCAAGTGTATGGGGAAAGATCGCAGCCTCGTTGCACTCGACAGCTCCTACACAGCTCCTGCACAGCTCCTACACAGTTCCTGCACAGTTCCTGCGGCCCCATTTATGGTTACGCCGCGTTTCGAGTTGCCAGCCCCCCAAACCCCTCCTAAGATCGATGCTCTCACGGGTGCAGCGGAGCTGCCCGATAAAAACCCGACTCAAGGACCTGACATGACCCATATCAAACGCCCCATCACCACCCCACCCCGAACAGGCCTGACCCGCGAAGACCTCTGGGAGGGCCAGGACCGGGGCCTGATCAAATGCTGGGAAATCGGCCGCGACCGCGCGGTGAAGTTTCCCGAACTGGCGCAACGCTGCCTGGCCGGTGAATTGCCGGTACTGGGCTGGAAAGGTGGCGTCAGCCGCAGTTTGAAGAAAAACGAAAAATTCGGCTGTCTCAAGTACCTCGCCCAATGGCAGGGCCTGCGCGGTGAAGACCTGGACATCGACCTGGCCCAAGAGCGCACCCTGACCTGCTCCAGCACGAACATGATCGTGACGTTCACGCCGGATCGGGCCAAATACGTGAACCAGGAACCCGCCTGACCGCTACCGGGCCGGGCAATGCCGGAGGCCAGCATGAACCTCGATCCCAAGGTCAACTTCGCCGTGACGCCGCTGTTGCGCATCGCCTACGAAGAACACGGCCCTGCCAGCGGCGAGCCAGTCATCCTGCTGCACGGTTTTCCTTACGACCCCAGGGCTTTCGATGAAGTCGCGCCCGCCTTGGCCGAGCGCGGCTACTGGGTCATCGTGCCCTACCTGCGCGGCTACGGCCCGACCCGGTTCAACAACCCGGCCATCCTGCGCTCCGGCCAGCAAGCGGCGCTGGCCCAGGACCTGCTGGACCTGATGCACGCACTCGCCATCCCCCAAGCGGCGCTGTGCGGCTACGACTGGGGCGGTCGGGCGGCGTGTATCGTCGCGGCGCTGTGGCCCGAGCGCGTTCGCTGCCTGGTAACTGGCGACGGCTACAACCTGCAGGACATTCCCCGTTCCAAGCAGCCGCTGGACCCGGAAACCGAACATCGCCTGTGGTACCAGTACTATTTCCACACGGCGCGGGGTGTCGAGGGCCTGACCCAGAACCGACGTGAACTGTGTGAACTGCTCTGGCGCCTGTGGTCACCGACCTGGAAACGTGGCGCCGAACGCTATCCCCTCAGCGCCGCATCGTTCGATAACCCGGACTTCGTCGACGTGGTGATCCATTCCTACCGCCATCGCTTCATGTACGCACCGGGCGACCCGACGCTGGAGTGGATGGAGGAACGGCTGGCGGCACAACCGACCATCAGCGTACCGAGCATTTCCCTGTGCGGTGCCGACGACGGCGTGGGGCCAGCGCCGGAACACGATGAAGACGCCGAGCATTTCACGGGTTTCTATGAGCGCCGCGTGCTGGCCGGTGTCGGCCACAACATCCCACAGGAAGCCCCCGAAGCCACGCTCAAGGCATTACTGGATCTGCTTGAGGGCTGACGGCGAACCGCTCGCGATAGGCCTGGGGCGTCACCCCCATGGCCCGTAAAAAGCTGCGGCGCAGGGTTTCTTCGCTGCCGAAGCCACATTGCACCGCCACCCGCTTGATCGACACAGCGGTGTCGGACAACAGACGGCGAGCGGTTTCCACGCGAATCAACTCCACCGCCCGCGCCGGGGTCTGGCCGGTGTCGGCGCGGTAGTGCCGCACAAAGCTGCGTTCGCTCATGCCGACCTCGGCAGCCAGGCTCGACAGGCCCAGGTCGCGGGTGAGGTTTTCGGCGATCCAGGCATGCAGGTCATCAAACCGACTGCCCTGCTTTTGCAGTGACAAAGTCACGCTGAACTGCGATTGCCCACCGGGACGCTTGAGAAACACCACCAGTTGCCGGGCGACTTCCAGCGCCACCGCGCGGCCCAGGTCCTCCTCCACCAGTGCCAGGGCCAAGTCGATGCCAGCCGTGACCCCGGCCGAGGTCCAGACCGGACCGTCGTTGATGAAAATCGGGTTGGGTTCGACCCGCAACTGCGGATGCTGCTTGGCCAGTTGTTCGCAGCGGGTCCAGTGCGTCACCACGCGCCGCCCGTCCAGCCAACCGCTGGCGGCCAGCAGGAACGCCCCGGTGCACACCGACGCCACCCGTCGCGAACGCAGGCCGTGCTCCTTGACCCAGGCCACCAGCGCCGGGTCCTTCGCCGCTTCGTACACGCCCCAGCCACCGGCGATCAACAGCGTGTCGCTGCCTTCATACGGCAGCGGCTCGGCTAACAGCGCCAACCCTGCCGAGGACATCACCGCCCCGCCACCCACTGCGATGACCTTGGGCGTGTAGGGCAACGGCAAGCCTTGCTGGCGCGCCAGGTCGTTGGCTGAGGCAAACACCTGCAAGGGTCCGGTGACATCCAGCACTTGCACATTGGCGAAGGCCAGTACATGAACGGTTTTCGGTAGGTTGGGCATATTGGCGTGATTCGTGGGCTTATTGGCGTATACGCCAGAGCCTACGGATCTAAAGTAAAACCGTCCACCCCTCGGGCATCATCCAAAGGAGCACGCGACATGACGCTGCAGATCGGTTTGCTGTTATTCCCCCAAGTCCAGCAGTTGGACCTGACCGGCCCTTATGACGTACTGGCCTCGTTGCCAGACGTGAAGGTCCACCTGATCTGGAAGGACCTGGCGCCGGTCACTGCCAGCACCGGGCTGGTGTTGCTGCCCACTACCACGTTCGAGGACTGCCCGAAGCTCGACGTGATCTGCGTTCCCGGCGGAACCGGCGTCGGGCCCCTGATGGAAGACGAGCAGACGCTGGCCTTCATCAAGCGGCAGGCCGCCGAGGCGAAATACATCACCTCGGTGTGCACCGGTTCGCTGGTGCTCGGTGCGGCAGGCCTGTTGCGAGGCAAGCGCGCCACCACCCATTGGGCCTATCACAGCCTGTTGCAAACCTTGGGCGCGACACCGGTCAAGGATCGCGTGGTCCGCGATGGCAACCTACTTACCGGGGGCGGCATCACGGCCGGGATCGATTTCGCCCTGACCCTGGCAGCCGAACTGTTCGACCAGGACACCGCCGAACTGGTCCAACTGCAGCTCGAATACGCCCCTGCCCCGCCGTTCAACGCCGGCAGCCCGGACACCGCGCCAACGCGCGTCCTGGAACAAGCCCGCCGGCGTACCGCAGAGTCGTTCCAACTGCGCTCGCAGATCGCCCAACGTGCTGCGGCGCGGTTGGAGGTATAGCTGAGCTGTGGGAGCAAAGCTTGCTCCCACATGAGGATTTTCCTGTCGGGTCAGTACGACTCAGAACGGGCTGGCGGTGGGTCGCACGATCAGCTCGCTGACGTCCACATCCGCCGGTTGTTCGATGGCGTAGGCGATTGCCCGGGCGATGGCTTCGGCCGGAATGGCGATCCTGCGGAACTCGCGCATTTCAGCACGTCCACCTTCATCGGAAATGCTCTCGGCCAGTTCCGACTCGGTCACGCCAGGGGAAATCACCGTCACGCGCATGTCCCCTCCGACTTCCTGGCGCAAGCCCTCGGAAATCGCCCGCACGGCAAACTTGGTGGCGCAATACACGGCGGCAGTCGGGCTGACGGCGTAGGCACCAATGGACGCGATGTTGATGAACTGGCCGCTGCGCTGGCGCTGCATCAACGGCAGGCCGGCGGCGATGCCGTGAAGCACGCCACGAATGTTGACGTCGATCATGCGGTCCCACTCCTCGACTTTCAGCGCCTCGAGTTTGGAAAGCGGCATGACCCCGGCGTTATTGATGATCACGTCGACCCGCCCGAACCGCTCGACAGCAAAGTCGATCAGGTGCTGGACATCCTCGCGACGGGTCACGTCCACGGCTTTACAGACTGCCTGCTGGCCGGCGGTCTCGAGCTCTTGCACCAACGTCTGCAAACGATCGATGCGCCGGGCGCCAAGCACGACACGAGCACCGCGAGCCGCAAGCAACCGCGCCGCAGCTTCGCCAATCCCGCTGCTGGCGCCAGTGATGACCACAACTTTGTTTTGAATATCGGACATGATGGTTCCCCTCGTCTGGATGTGTTGGCCCCAATGGGAGCGTTTTGACAGGTCCAGATTAGGGAACCGACCGGGGTCGGGGTTAGCCGGATCCTCCTGCGCACTTGCACGATCCTGTGGTGATAAAACCGGCTCTGGTCGACAGCCGCACAATCGGCTTTACTAGCGCGGTCCACTCATTTGGCCAGGGAGGTTGATCGGCATGTCGGTATCCACGTCCATCCACATCACGCCAGACGACGGCGTCAGCCAGCGCCGCGCCGAACTGGCGAGCCTGATGATGCGCTTCGCACCGGAATTCGGCGTCCACCCCACAGCCATCGAGACCTTGCACCTGATTCGCAGCGACCAGCCAACCGGAGCACTGCACAGCGTGCACAAGCCTGGTTTATGCGTGATTATCGAGGGACGCAAGGAGGTGCACCTGGCGGACGAATGCTACGTCTATGACCCCCTCAATTACCTCGTCGTCTCGGTGACCCTGCCGCTGGCCGGCCAGGTGATTGAAGCCAGCCCCGAGCGCCCTTACCTGTGCATCCGCCTCGACATCGATCCGGCACAGATCTGCCGCTTGATTGCTGACACTAGCCCTATCGGCGCGCCTACCGAAAGAACCGGACGCGGGTTGTTCCTGGACCGTATCGATGCACCGTTACTCGACGCGATGTTGCGCTTGCTGCGGCTGTTGGACTGTCCGGACGATATCGCCACCCTCGCCCCGTTGGCCCAACAGGAGATTTTCTACCGGCTGTTGCGCGGCGCCCAAGGCCAGCGCTTGCACGAAATCGCCATTCCCGACACCCAGACCCATCGCATCAGCCGCGCCATCGAGTGGCTCAATACCCATTACGCAGAGCCGCTGAGCATCGACAGCCTGGCAAAAATGATCAACCTCAGCCCTTCGGCACTGCATCACCGCTTCAAAGCCGTGACCGCCATGAGCCCGCTGCAATACCAGAAACAACTGCGCTTGCAGGAAGCCCGACGGTTGCTCTTGGCAGAGAACAGCGACGTTTCGTCGATCGGCTACAAGCTGGGATATGAAAGCCCTTCACAGTTCAGTCGTGAATACAGCCGCCTTTTTGGCGCCTCCCCGAGCAAGGACATCGCTCGTTTGCGTGCTCAGGCGCTGCAAGCCAGTGGCGCCTGATCCTGGGTGCAACAGGATCGAGCCACTTTTTCACAGACGAAAAAAAACCCGCCTAGGCGGGTTTTTTGAGGACCAATTTGACTTCCTGTCCGGCGTTCCATGCCTGATCCAATCATCCATGACCCTGAGCACTCCCTGTACCCAGTGGATGAACATAGATTAGGCCCACCGGTGTCTTGGAAAAAGACGAGAAAGCAGCAACGGCGTGTAAGCGTTTCGCTATAGGACCTTTCCAGATTTTTGCGGGCGAAAAAAAACCCGCCGAAGCGGGTTTTTCCAAGACCATTACGACTCCCTGTCGATAGCTTTCCTTGCATGGTCGATCGTCCCTGATCCTGAGCACTTCCTGTGCTTCAGTGGATGAGTCCAGATTACGCCTCGGATCCAAAATGAAATAGACGACATAGCTACCATCTCGTGTAAGACATTCGCTATACAACCCCTCCGAAAACCCTCAGCCCCCTCAGCAGCCCCCGATCAAGACTGGCTCAGGAAGGCTTCAATGTTGGCCATCTGCTCGTCCCAGCCACGGCTGTCCATGCGAAAAGCCTTGAGCCGGCGAGCCTCGGGAATGTTGTTGAAACCCGACTCCACGACTTTGAGCAAGGTACCGCCATCCATGTCTTCGAGTTCGAATTGCACCCGGGTTTCGGACTCTTGGGAGTAATCCACCTGCGGCTCGACAGCGTAAGGATGCCAGCGAAACGAGAACACCCGCTCGGGCTCCACCCGCTCCACCGCTACGTCCCAGATGAGATGTTCGTAACCGGGATAAGTGATTTGCCCCTGGGTACGTTCCCCTGCCACAAACCGTTTTCCCTCAAGGGCGACACCGAACCATTGGCCGAAAGCTTCGGCGTTGGCCAGGGCTCGCCAAACATGAGAGCGCGGAGCCTTGAGCAGGATCTTTCTTTCAATGCGGTCGGATGAATGCATAAGTCACCTCCTGTGTTTCAACAGTAGGCTTGTAAGACCACAAGGCCAACCGGAAAGTTGTATCAACCCCTTGTTTAGCGATCGCCGTCTTAAAGCGATGTAAACTCCCCCCGGCGCTTTCAACCCTCAAGGAGAGACCAAACATGTCCCCACGCTTGCTTCTAGCCCTGACGCCGCTGCTTTTCGTCACCGTTGCCCAAGCTGACGATTGCGCCGACGCCATCACTCAAGGCGAAATGAACCAATGCGCAGCCAAAGAAAATAAAGCCGCCGACAACGAGCTGAACAGCTTGTACAAGCAGATCACAGCACGCCTGAAGGACAATCCGCAGGCCAAGCAAATGCTGGTCAAGGCGCAACGTGCCTGGATAGGTTTCCGTGACGCCGAATGCAATTTCTCCGCCTCCGGGGTCGAGGGCGGCAGCGTCTATCCGCTGATCTACAGCAACTGCATCACCGCCCAGACCAAAACCCGGATCGAGGCATTCAAGACCTATCTCAAGTGCAAGGAAGGGGATCTGAGCTGCCCAGTACCCGAGGCTTAAGAACACGGATGCAAAAAAGGATGATCTCTACAGGTCATCCTTTTTTTGGCCAAAACTTTTTATTGCAGGCA
>NZ_JBWLPW010000029.1:0-45321 GCF_056521845.1 Pseudomonas sp. PF05
CGGGTAGTCTCAGGGTTTTCATACCTACAAAACCGCTTCCCTTTCAGGTATCAAGGAGATTCAGTTTGTCCTCTCCCATCCCGGTCACCATCCTCAGCGGCTTTCTCGGCGCCGGCAAGACCACGCTGTTGCGCCATCTGCTCAAAGCCGAGCACGGCCTGAAAATCGCCGTGATCGAGAACGAATTCAGCGATGCCGGCATCGACACCCAATTGCTGGGCGACGAGCCGGTGCAAGTCATGACCCTGGCCAACGGTTGTGTGTGCTGCACCATCCACACCGACCTGACCAAGGCCCTGTATCTGTTGCTCGAGCGGCTGGACAGCGGCGAGATTGCCTTCGATCGCCTGGTGATCGAATGCACCGGCCTGGCCGACCCGGCTCCGGTGGCCCAGACGTTCTTCATCGACGAGGACCTGCGCGAGCGCTATATCCTCGACGGCATTCTCACGCTGGTGGACGCTGCCCATGCCGATGTCCACCTGACCCAGGCCATCGCCCAGGCCCAGGTCGGGTTTGCCGACCGCCTGCTCCTGAGCAAGACCGACCTGGTGGACGCGACCCAGGTCCAGGCCCTGGGCGAGCGCCTGACGCGCATCAACCGGCGGGCGCCGATCCGGGTGGTCGAGCACGGCAAGATCGACCTGGCCGAGCTGCTCGACATCCGCGGCTTCAACCTCAATGCGGACCTGGGCGCCGGGCTCAGCCTGCGACCGGTCGGCAAGGCCAGCCCAGGTGATCGCATCAGCAGCCTGGTGCTGCGTACCGACAAGGCGCTGGATATCGACAAGCTCAGCGAGTTCATGAACCAGTTGCTGGAAGAACACGGCAAGCAATTGCTGCGCTACAAAGGCGTGCTGAACATCGCCGGCGAACCGCGTCGGTTGGTGTTCCAGGGTGTGCTCAAGTTGTACGGTTTCGATTGGGACACCGAATGGGCGCCAGACGAAGCCCGGGAAAGCGTGATCGTGTTCATCGCCGACGAACTGCCGGAAGAAAAGATCCGCGCCGGCTTCGAAGCCGCTCTACTGTGACGAACCCGTGCCTGCGGCCAGCAGCAGTTTTTGCTCCAGATGGTCCAGGTGCTCGTCCATCAGCCGCACCGCTTCGTTGACGTTGCGGCCTTCCACGGCGTCGATGATCGCCAGGTGTTCCTGCCACGCGCAATGCCGGCGGGACCTGATCTCATGTCTGGCCAGGGCCAACGAGGTCAACGGCACCAGGCTGCCGAGAAATTGCATCAGTGGCGCATTGCCGGCCATGACGGCCAGTTGCAGGTGAAACTCGCCGGACAGGCGTATCGCCGGGCCACGCTCACCGCGATCCAGGCACTGGCGCTCGCGCTCCACCAGATCGCGCAGCTGTTGCAAATCCTTGGGCTGTGGCGCGTTGCAGGCCAGGCGCACCAGGGTTCGCTCGGCCAAGCGGCGAGCGTGGAGGATCTGCCGGGTCTGCTCCAGGTCCGGCGCGGCGACTTGTGGCCTGTGGTTGGGCCGCAGGATCACCACTTGCTGGTGGGACAGGCGCGCCAGGACGCGGCGAATGACGCTGCGGCTGACGCCGAACACGTCCCCCAGGCTTTCCTCGGTGAAGCGGCTGGCCGGGGCAATGCGCTGTTCGAGAATAGCGTCGAAGATCCGCGGGTAGATATCCTCCACCGACGGTTTGCCGACTCGGCCGGGCAGGGGCAGGGTGGCCTGCACGTTGCGGTTGTGCTTTGGTTGATGGGGCATGAGGTTGTTCATGGCGGTCTCCACAGGCAATGGCTCAGGTGCCGAGGTTGTCGTCCGGAATGTTCAATTCGATGCCCATGCGCTGGCCTTCCCGGAGAATGTGCCGGCGCATTTGCGCGCTGGCCTGGGCGCTGTTCTTGCCACGAATGGCACGTACCACGGCTTCGTTTTCTTCCAGGCGTTCTGCCAGGTGCTCGGGCGAATTGCGCAACACATCGGCGCTTTGCTTGAGGGCGTTGCTGGTCTGCTGGACCACGTTCTGGAAGATCGGGTTGGACGTCAGGGCAAACAATTCTTCATGGAAGGCGATGTAGGCGTTGGCGCAGGCGTCGCTGTCGTTGGCTTCCAGGGCTTCGCGCATGTCCATGAGGGTCAGGCGCAACTGGCCGACCTCCTTGCTGCTGATGGACTGGGCCACCAGGCCAACGATGAAGGGCTCCAGGGTGTAGCGCAGTTGCAGCAGGTCCTCCAGGCTCGCGCCGGCCATGGCGCCGCTGTCACTGGCGCCATCGTTGAGATTGGCCTCCAGCACCACGACACCTTTGCCGGGCATCGAGCGCACCAGGCCCAGGGTCTCCAGCACAATCACCGCTTCACGCAGGCTGGGGCGGCTGATGCCCAGTTGCTCGGCCAGCTCACGCTGGCCGGGCAGCATGTCGCCCGAGCGCCACTGGCCCCGGGCGAGGGCGGCGCGGAGTTTCTCCACCACGGAATTGACGACGGTCGATGAGCTGATCACATGTGACTCCTTGGTAATCAATCAGGCGATGCCGGCTCGCGGGCCGGCATCGCCGTCTTTCAGAATTGCTGGTGATGGGCACTGCCCACCGGTTTCCTGGGTTGGAAGGTATAGCCTTGTTGGCCGGACAGCACCTTGCGCGCCCGAGGGACATCGATGTCTTTTTCCCAGCGGGCAATCGCCACGGTGGCCACGCAGTTGCCAATCAGGTTGGTCAGGGCTCGACCGATGCCCATGAACCAATCCACGGCCAACACCAGCACCAGGCCGACCACCGGGATCGCCGGGATCGCGGTCAGCGTGGCCGCCAGGATCACCAGCGCCGAGCCGGGAATCCCATGGGCACCCTTGGAGGTGATCAGCGAGACCAGCAGGATGGTCAACAGATCGCTCATGGCCAAGGGCGTACCGGTTGCGTTGGCGATGAAAACAATGGCCAGGGTCAGGTAAATCGAGAAACCATCCAGGTTGAACGAGTAGCCGGTTGGAATGACCAGGCCCACGGTGGAGCTGCCGATCCCCAGGTGTTCGAGCTTGCGCATGATCTGGGGCAGCACGGCGTCGGACGACGCGGTGCCGAGTACGATCAGCAACTCTTCACGCAAGTATTTGAGGAACGGCAGCATCGGCAGGCCCGACACACGCATTACCACGCCCAGGACCACCGCGACAAAAGCGATGCAGGTCAGGTAGAACAGGCCGACGAGGCTGCCCAGGTGCTGTAGCGAGTCCAGGCCATATTTGCTGGTGGTGAAGGCAATGGCCCCGAAGACGCCAATCGGGGCCAGGCGCACGATCATACCCATGATGCGGAAGATCACGTGGCTGAGTTCGTTGATCAGGCGTGAAATGCCGGAAGCGGCGTCACCCACGAGATTCAACGCACTGCCAAACAGCACTGAAAACAACAGCACCTGCAGGATGTTGTTTTCCGCGAACGCTCCGATCACTGAGGTCGGGATCAGGTTCATCAGGAACTGAGTGGTGGTGACCATGTGCTGGCCGCGCTGGGCGATATCGTTCACGTCCGCGCTGGAGAGCTGCTCCAGGTGGATGTTCGCGCCGCTGCCAATGCCTGTGCTGAAAGCAAGGACCAGGCCGATGACCAGGGCGATGGAGGTGAGTATTTCGAAGTAGATGACCGACTTGAGGCCGATGCGCCCGACCTTCTTGAGATCACCGGCGCCGGAGATGCCGCTGACCACCACGCAGAACACGATCAGGCCGATGAGCATTTTGATCAGCTTGATAAAGCCGTCGCCGAGGGGTTTGAGCTGTGCAGAGTATTCGGGAAGGGTAAGCCCGCAGACGATGCCGAGCACCAGTCCGAGGACAACTTGAAGGAAGATCGACCGCGAGCACCATTTGAGCATGGGAGGGATTCCTGGTTCGGTGTCCTTGTTCGCCAGAGGAGGGGCTGGCGTCGGGACTTCATTATTGTGGTCTTACCGGTTTGTCCAGTGCAGGCGCAGTCTAGGCGCTGTTTTTGCGGGGATGCAAGCTCGATTGTGATGATTTGGCTTTACCGGTCTTACCAGTTGCGGCGCGAGCCTTGTCCTTGAGCCTTTTCTCGGCTTGAAAAAAGTTGCCGCAGATGCCGCTGCGTAGGAGCTGTCGAGTGCAACGAGGCTGCGATCTTGTCCCGGACAATTGAGTCGCGAGCGAAAGATCAAGATCAAAAGATCGCAGCCTTCGGCAGCTCCTACAGGGCAGCCCGGTTCCCTCGCCACAATCTGGTTGTTAAGTGTAAAAGAGAGCGACGCGTACTTTTCTCAACGGATGCTCAGAATGAACATGGCTTTTGACTGTTGGTCTGTCTCGGCAAGATAAAGATAAGGCGAGCCGCGCACCCTTAAGCCCCCGACATGTTTCTTATTGCCTGTCATGAGCGAGATGGGGATATGGCGGGATTTGATGTTCTTTCGCGTGATGATGTTGTGCTGATGATCGATCAGACTGAAAAGAGTCGGGTTGCGAGTGTCTGGATCACGTGCGCCAAACACGTCGAGCCAGCTTTTACTGATCAGCTTGTTGTAGTGTTCACCGGTGTTTTTCAGGGTCAGGAGGTAGCCGCCCGCGGTATACCGCAAGTGCAGCCGCAAGGGCTCGCCTTGCACAGCCTGGTCTTCGGCGCGCATCCCGAGCAGGCTTGAGTGGTCGAGGGTTTGGGGTTTGCCGGTAAAGAATCCACCGCTGAATGAACTGATGGTCGCCATCGCGGGTTTGCCATGCAGCCTTTCCAGTAGATTCACGCGGGTGTTGAACATGCTGAGCGTTGCATTAAAGGATTGTTCACTGTCCATGTGAATATTGAGTCCTGTTTTTATTGATTAAGTTAGGTTGGGGCAAAAGGGATCGTAGGAGTTTGTTAATTGCGTGTGGAGTTTTCTGTATTGCAGGAAATTAAGTGTCGGATGGTGTTGGTTGTTTGGCCCAGTTTTGCAAGGCAAAAAAAAGGCCCGCATCTTTCGATGCGGACCTTTTTCAACTGCGCTCGAGCGGGCTAGTTAAGCGCCGTAGACCGGCAGCTTCTTGCAGATAGCCTTGACCTTCTCACGCACGGCGTCGATGACCGCTTCGTTGTTCAGGTCCGCCAGGATGTCGCAGATCCAGCCAGCCAGTTCCTTGCACTCGGCTTCCTTGAAACCGCGAGTGGTCACGGCCGGGGTGCCGAAGCGCAGGCCCGAGGTGACGAACGGAGAGCGTGGGTCGTTTGGCACCGAGTTCTTGTTGACGGTGATGAACGCCTTGCCCAGGGCCGCGTCGGCGTCTTTGCCGGAGATCTCCTGCTTGATCAGCGAGAGCAGGAACAGGTGGTTTTCAGTACCGCCGGACACCACGTCGAAACCGCGCTCGATGAATACGCCGGCCATGGCCTTGGCATTCTTCACCACTTGTTGCTGGTAAGCCTTGAACTCAGGTTGCAGGGCTTCCTTGAAGCAGATCGCCTTGGCTGCGATCACGTGCTCCAGCGGGCCACCCTGGGCGCCCGGGAAGACGGCGGAGTTCAGTTTCTTCTCGATGTCGGCATTGGCGCGAGCCAGGATCAGGCCGCCACGTGGACCGCGCAGGGTCTTGTGGGTGGTGGTGGTGACCACGTCGGCGAATGGCACCGGGTTCGGGTAGACGCCAGCGGCGACCAGGCCGGCAACGTGGGCCATGTCGACGAACAGGTAGGCACCGACCTTGTCGGCGATCTCGCGGAAACGCGGGAAGTCGAGGACTTGGGAGTAGGCAGAGAAACCGGCCACGATCATTTTCGGCTTGTGCTCGAGGGCCAGGCGCTCGACTTCGTCGTAGTCGATCAGGCCGTTGCCGTCGATGCCGTACTGGATGGCGTTGTACAGCTTGCCGGAGGAGGAAACGCTGGCGCCGTGGGTCAGGTGACCGCCGTGGGCCAGGCTCATGCCCAGGATGGTGTCACCGGCCGACAGCAGCGCCAGGTACACGGCGGCGTTGGCTTGGGAGCCTGCGTGCGGCTGGACGTTGGCATAGTCGGCACCGAACAGTTGCTTGGCGCGGTCGATGGCCAGTTGCTCGACTACGTCGACGTACTCGCAACCACCGTAGTAACGCTTGCCTGGGTAGCCTTCGGCGTACTTGTTGGTCAGTACCGAGCCTTGAGCTTCCATCACCGCGGGGCTGGTGTAGTTTTCCGAAGCGATCAGCTCAATGTGCTCTTCCTGGCGCTGAGCTTCTTGCTCCATGGCGGCAAAGAGATCGGCGTCGTACTTGGCAATAGTCAAATCACGGCTGAACATGGCGGTCCTCAAGGATCGGGGGCAGAAAAGGGGGGCATTCTACCCCAACCGGTTTTGGAAGGCATATGAAAGGGCGTCATGTCGCGGACGAATGGGATTCAAGCAAGAGGGGCGTTGCCTGTACTGGCCTCATCGCGGGCAAGCCTTGCTCCCACAAAAGCCTGCGTTCCGCCGTGGGAGCAAGGCTTGCCCGCGAGAGGCTGGCCCAGAGAGTACAAGGCCTCAGTCGAGCATGAACAACGCATCATTGCTGAACTGCGCTTCAAATCGGGTGGCCGGCATCGGTCGGCCGAACAGGTAGCCCTGGACTTCGTCGCAGCCATGTTCGCGCAAGAAGTCCAGTTGCTCGTGGGTCTCGACACCCTCGGCGATGACCGCCAGGTTGAGGCTGTGGGCCATGGCGATGATCGCCCGGGCGATCTGCGCGTCCTGCTCGCCGGACGGCAGGCCGTCGACGAAGGTGCGGTCGATCTTGAGCACGTCGATGGGGAATTGCTTGAGGTAGTTGAGCGATGAATAGCCGGTGCCGAAGTCATCGACGGCGATGCTCAGGCCCAGGTTTTTCAGCCCGGCCAGGATCTGCATCGCCTCGCTGACTTCGCGCATCAGGATACTTTCCGTCAGTTCCAGCTCCAGGCAGGCCGGAGGCAGGCCGGTGCTGCGCAGGATATTGGCGATGCGCGTGCCCAACTGGCCGTCTGAGAACTGCCGGGCCGAAATGTTGACCGAGACCTTCGGCACCCGGACCTTGGCCTGGTGCCAGGTCCTGAGCTGCCGACAGGCTTCGGCGATGACCCAATCGCCGACGTCCACCACCAACCCAAGTTCTTCGAGTACCGGAATGAAGTCTCCTGGCGGCACCAACCCGCGTCGCGGATGGCGCCAGCGCAGCAGGGCCTCGGCACCGGTCAAACGCTTGCCATCGCCGCTGAACTGCGGCTGGTAGTACAGCACGAATTCGTTCTGTTCCAGGGCATGGCGCAGGTCGCTTTCCAGTTCCAGGCGCTCCAGGGCGCTGGCGTTCATGTCGGCCTGATAGAACTGGAAGTTGTTCTTGCCACGCTCCTTGGCGTGATACATGGCCGTGTCGGCGTTCTTCATCAATTGGCTCAGTTCGTTGCCATCCTGGGGGCTCAGGGCGATACCGATACTGGCGGTGACGAAGAACTCCCGGCCTTCGAGCACGAATGGCCGGACCAGGCTGGCGAGGATCTGCTCGGCCACGGCAATGGCCCGGTTCAGCGCCATTTCGCGGCTGGCGCGCGGTTGCAGCAGCAGGGTGAATTCGTCGCCGCCCATGCGTGCCACGGTGTCGTCATCGGCGACGCAACCGAGCAGGCGCGTGGCCATTTCCTTGAGCATCCGGTCGCCGGCGGCATGGCCCAGGGAGTCGTTGATCGGCTTGAAGCGGTCCAGGTCGAGGAACATCAGCACGACCCAGGTCTTCTGCCGCTCGGCCGATTGCAGCGCGGTGTGCAGGCGATCCTGGAAGAGCGTGCGGTTGGGCAGGTGAGTCAGGGCGTCGTAATAGGCCAGGCGATGAATGCGTTGCTCGCTGGCCTTGCGTTCGCTGATGTCGCTGAAGAAGCATACATAGCTGGCCAGGTCGCCTTCGTCATCCAGCACGGCCGTGATGCCGACCCAGGCCGGGTAGTGTTCGCCATTGCGGCGCTTGAGCCAGACTTCGCCTTCCCAGGTGCTGTG
Organism: Pseudomonas sp. PF05; assembly: GCF_056521845.1. Taxonomy (NCBI): domain Bacteria; kingdom Pseudomonadati; phylum Pseudomonadota; class Gammaproteobacteria; order Pseudomonadales; family Pseudomonadaceae; genus Pseudomonas; species Pseudomonas sp. PF05. The sequence continues at coordinate 7,938 of NZ_JBWLPW010000029.1, forward strand.
CTGTTGCAACTGCTTGAGCACGTAGCGCAAGTGGGCTTCCTGCTGATCGTCCACGGTCAGCATGTTGGGCAACTGGTCCAGCACTTGCGACACGGCATAACCGCTGACGCGACTGAAGGCTTCGTTGGCCTGGACAATGTAGCCGGCCGGGTCGGTGATCAGGATCGCCGAGGTCGAGTGCTCGAAGACCGTGGCGGCCATGCGCAGGTCTTTTTCGGCGCGACGCTGCTGGCTGATGTCGCGACCGACGCCGAGCACGCCTTCGAACGCGCCGCGTTCATCCCACACCAGCACCAGCCGCAGCTCGATGGGGATCTTGCGCCCGTCGGCCCGCAGGCAGTCGAACAGGAACAACTGGGTCTGCATCTGGCTGCGCAGCTCGGCCAGCTGTTCGGGCTTGTCGAGGGCCTTGCTGACCCGGTCCATCAGGCTGTAGATGCCGGTCAGTTGTTGCGGGTTGGCGATGATCGATTGCCAGCCGTTCTGGAAGATCCAGTCGGCGGTGTAGCCCAGCACCGCTTGCACCGACGGGCTGACATAGTTGAGCGAGAGCTTGTTGTCGGTGGAGAAAATCACGTCGCTGATGCTTTCGGCGAGCATCCGGTAGCGTTGCTCGCTGTCACGCAGCGATTCGCTGGCCTCGATCTGCTCGGTGACGTCCTTGGCCACGCCGATGATCCGTGTCACCTGATTGTGCCGGTCCCGGGCCAGCGCCTGTTCGCGGATGTCGAAGCAGCGCCACTTGCCATTGCGATGGCGAAAGCGCAGCTGGCATTGCAACAGTTGCGTGTATCCGCCTCGCCGTTGTTCCTGGCGCAGTTGGTGGTAGTGATCGGCGTCTTCGCTGTGCAGCAGGATTTCCCAGAAGTACTCACCCATCTGGTGCAGTTCGGTGCGGTCGTACCCCAGCGTCTGGCCCAGGTGATGGTTGCTGAAGATCATCCGCTGGCTGATGACGTCCTGCACATAGAGATGATCCGGCACGGTGCGCACCACGTCGGACCAGAAACCCTCGCGTTCGAGCAGCGAGAGTTCGATCAGCTTGCGACTGGTGATGTCGCTGATACTCAGGATGACTGCGTTATAGTCATCCTGTTTTTCCGGCAGACGCAGCACCAGCCACAGGTGCTGGTCGCGGCCATGGGCGTCCTGGAGCTTGATTTCCAGCTCCAGCTGCTTGTGCGGGTCGAGCAACGCTTCGAGCAGCTTCGAGCCAATGGGGTTGTTGTCCTGTGTACCCTTGCCGACCAACAGTTGCCAGGCCTGGTCGCAGGAGTCGACGTTGAGCAGCTTCAACGCCATCTGGTTGACTTCGGTGACGTGAACTTCCTGGCGCAATTGCTCGAGTTGGTGAGCGGTTTTCATCCAGGCGCGCAATTGATCGCCATTGTGCAGGGCGGCCTGCTCAAAAAAGGCCTTGAGCCCCGACAGGTCGAGCACGCACAGGGCCACGCCGGTGCCTTCGAAAATATCCTGGTAGCGCCGTCGACCTTCGTGCAACTGCCGCTGGCGCCGGCGCATGTTCAAGAGCGCAATCACCGGCAACAACGAAAACGCCAGGCCCAGCAGGCATTTGCCGATGAAGGCCGGCAGCAGTTGCTCGATCACCTGGCGACGGTCGAACAGCCCCCGCAGTTGCCAGTCGCTGCTGCTCAGGGGCACGGTCAGTACGGTGTTCTCCAGGTCATCGGGAGACAAATGGGTAGGGCTGCTCGAGGGCAGGTTTTCGTCGCGGCTGATGATCTGCTGGTTGAGACGGTTTTCCACCAGCCACAGTGGGCGCAGCCCCATATCGGCCTGCTTGGTCAGGGTGGAGAAAAAGCTCGGGGTCAGGCGCAGGGCCCAGTAGCCACGGCTGCTACCGCTGGCCTGGTGCAACAATAGATGCACCACCGAGCCGTCTTCGGCATTGCTGAAATAATGGGCCTGGGCCCGGCTGCGCCGCACCAGTTCACCCAGGTAATCGGCGTCGTGGCTGTCGGCGTCGCTGTCACTGAGCACTCGGCCGGAGGGGCTCAGCAGGGCCAGGCTGCGCACTTCGGGGAGCGATTGTTGGAGTTTGCGAACCAGGGCCCGCTGTTCGTCGGCCGTTTGCGGCTGTTCGACGATCGGTAGCAGGTTGAGGGCGATTTGCGCGTTCAGGGCCATGTTCAGGCTGACCTGCGCGGCGAGATCGGCGGTGTAGTCGATGGTGTATTGGCGTTGTTGCTGTTGGGTTTCGCGCAGTTGGTCAAGCAATTGCCAGAACAGCAAACCGAGCAACAGCAACACCAGCGTGGCCAGTGCGCTCTTCAATGTCCCGCGCAGGGGCGAGCCGGGCACGACAGCGGGTGCTCGAGGGGACAGGGGCTGAGTGACGTTGGACAAGCTGTAATCCTGCGGTTTGCTGGACTGGCGCGACGTGCACTATAAGCCGGACGCCCGGAGGGCGGCTAGCATGCCTTGACTTGTGGCAAAGTGCCAGCCCTTGGTGGCTGGACCTTGACCGACGGTTGAGGTAGCTTTGCCGGTCAAACAAGAGCGTTCCAGCTCCAGATTCCCAGGCTCTATCCGCGCGCAGGCATTGATGACCGTCAAGTGCCGGCGCAGCGCATGGCTTGGCTCGTTCTTTTCACCTGTCACTGACGCTAGGTTCACCATGGCTCAATACGTCTTCACCATGCATCGGCTGAGCAAAGTTGTTCCGCCGAAGCGGGAAATCCTGAAAAACATTTCACTGTCCTTCTTCCCCGGCGCCAAGATCGGCGTACTGGGCCTCAACGGTTCGGGTAAATCCACGCTGCTGAAAATCATGGCCGGCGTCGATAACGAATTCGACGGCGAAGCCCGCCCGATGCCGGACCTGAACATCGGCTACCTGCCCCAGGAGCCGCAGCTGGACCCGAGCAAGACCGTCCGTGAAGTGGTCGAGGAAGCGGTCAGCGTGATCAAGGACGCCCAGGCGCGCCTCGATGAAGTCTATGCCGCCTACGCCGATCCGGATGCCGACTTCGACAAGCTGGCCGCCGAACAGGCCAAGCTCGAAGCGATCCTGCAGGCCAGCGACGGCCACAACCTGGACCGCCAGCTGGAAGTCGCCGCCGATGCGCTGCGCCTGCCGGCCTGGGACGCGAAGGTCGAACACCTGTCCGGTGGTGAGAAGCGTCGCGTGGCCCTGTGCCGCCTGCTGCTGTCGGCCCCGGACATGCTGCTGCTCGACGAACCGACCAACCACCTGGACGCCGATTCCGTCGCCTGGCTCGAACACTTCCTGCACGACTTCCCAGGCACCGTGGTTGCGATCACGCACGACCGTTACTTCCTGGACAACGTCGCCGGCTGGATCCTGGAACTCGACCGCGGCGCAGGGATTCCGTACGAGGGCAACTATTCGGGCTGGCTGGAAGCCAAGTCTGATCGTCTGGCCCAGGAATCCAAGCAGCAGTCGGCCCATGAAAAAGCCATGAAGGAAGAACTGGAATGGGTGCGCAAAGGCGCCAAGGCCCGCCAGTCCAAATCCAAGGCTCGCCTGCAACGCTTCGAGGAAATGCAATCCCAGGAATTCCAGAAGCGCAGCGAAACCAACGAGATCTACATCCCGGCCGGTCCGCGCCTGGGTGACAAGGTCATCGAGTTCAAGAACGTCACCAAGGGTTATGGCGACCGCGTGCTGATCGACAACCTGTCGTTCTCCATGCCCAAAGGCGCCATTGTCGGTGTGATCGGGGGTAACGGCGCGGGTAAATCCACGCTGTTCCGCATGCTGATGGGCAAGGAAACGCCGGATTCGGGCAGCATCGAAATCGGTGAGACCGTGCAACTGGCCTGCGTCGACCAGAGCCGCGAAGACCTGGAAGGCAGCAAGACCGTGTTCCAGCAGATCTCCGACGGTTCCGACCAGATCCGCATCGGCAACTATGAAATCCCGTCGCGCACGTATGTGGGCCGCTTCAACTTCAAGGGCGGCGACCAGCAGAAGTTCGTCAAGGACTTGTCCGGTGGTGAGCGCGGTCGCTTGCACCTGGCGTTGACCTTGAAGGAGGGCGGCAACGTCCTGCTGCTCGACGAACCGTCCAACGACCTCGACGTCGAAACCCTGCGTTCCCTGGAAGAAGCCTTGCTGGACTTCCCGGGCGCCGCCATTGTGATCTCCCACGATCGGTGGTTCCTCGACCGCGTGGCGACCCACATCCTGGCGTACGAAGACGACTCGCAAGCGGTGTTCTTCGAAGGCAACTACACCGAGTACGAAGCCGATCGCAAGAAACGCCTCGGCGAAGCGGCTGCCCAGCCGCATCGCGTACGGCACAAGAAATTGGCCTGATTCGGTCGGTCGCATAAAAAAACGGAGCCTTCGAAGGCTCCGTTTTTTTATGGATGTAAATCCATGGTGGGAGCGAGCTTGCTCGCTCCCACAGTTTGTAAGGCTTAATTGATGGGGCTACCCGAGTACCGGGTAATATCGGGCCTTGTTAGAGGCTTTAGGCATGTTTAAACGGACCGGCAGTATCACTGGAGATCTATCGCAACGACCTCGATAGCGAGATTCCCCAACGGTCGCTCCCATGTCACCTCATCGCCAACCTTCGCCCCCAGCAACGCTCGTCCCAGCGGCGAGCCCCAGTTGATCAATCCACTGGCCGCATCAGCCTGGTCTTCACCTACCAGTTGCACCCGCTGTTGGTGGTCATGCTCATCGACAAAGGTCACCCAATGTCCGATCCGCACTTGATCTGTTGACGTCGGCACAACGACCTGCGCGCTTTGTACACGCTGGTTGAAATAGCGCAGGTCGCGTTCAATGTCGGCGATGCGTTGTTTGTCTGATTGATCGTCTTTGGCCACGTGCTGACCATGTAGCGCCTGCAATTGGGCGACGCGGGCCTGCAACTGGGTAAACCCCGAGGGGGTCACGTAATTGGGCTGTGCACTGACCTGGCGTTCGACCGGCTGATCGGCTTGGGCGGCGGCGTTATCTTCGTTGACGAAAGCGCGACTCATGGTGTTCTCCTCTATTGGAGCTTGGGCCATGCTCGCAGGCTTTTGGTTTCGATGAATGCCTGTACGCGACCTATTGCAAGCGGTAAGCCCGGGCGGCGTCGCGGTCTTTTTGCTGTTGCCAGGCCCGCTCACGCTCATCCCAGTGACGCTCGCGATAGGCATTACGCTCTTCGTTCTCGCGCATGGCCTGGCACTGGCGGAAACCATCGCTCCAGCCTTCGGCATAGCGCGGATCCTTGAGGTAACGCGGCACGTCTTTTCTGAACTGGCCGGTGATCACTCCGGCCGCTTGCCGGCCGCTGCTGCAACCATCGTCGTAGCCATCGGCAAACGCCGGTGGATAACCCCGGGCGATCAGGTCTTGGTGGGTGGTTTCACAGCCGCTGACCAACAACATCACACTCAACATCGTTACCGCGCGCCACATGCCTGTCTCCCTGCCGCATTGGCGGCCTTACAAGGAGAGTCTAGAGGCGAAGTTGTTGACGAGTGGTGAAAGAATGATCAAAAAAATCTGCGGTTGCAGGCAAATGAGCCTGCCTTCAGAGGGCTGCTTTTTCAACGGCATCTGCAATCAACGGCGCAACTTCACGGAGCCCTTCAAGGGTCAGCTTTTTTTGTTTGTACATGTTGTACCAACTCTGGCGCCAGCGAATGACGCGCTCACCGTCACGCAATTTAAGTCGCTTGAGTGTGTACTCGGCTTTTTCACGATAAGCCGCAGGTATCGCTTCTGTGGTGCGCATCTGAAGCGACGGCAAAATGATTTCGAACCAGCCTGGGCCCACGTCATAAGGGTCGAGCACCGTGTCATCAGCTGTTTTCTTGCTGGAGTTCAAAGTGCCAGAGGCGAAGCGGTAATTGCTCCATTCATAGGTCAGGCCTGGGAAGTTCTTGTAGCTGAGGTAGTGGTCAACCGTTCCGCCGGTAGGGTCAAGCATGGCCGCATAGGCACATAGGTTGGCGTAATGATCGGCCAGCGCTTGCGAGCATTTGTTCCAGAGCGGTGAAGGACGAGGAGCGCCCGGATTATCCTTGAGCCATTGTGTTCCCGGTGTTCTGACATTTTTATCAAAGTCGGCGGGTTCCTTTGGCCTGGTCACCGGGATCATTGATTGCCCTCGCCATTGAGCGTCAGGAGGCCGCTCTCGATCAGCCAGCGTGGCCAGAATTCATCGTGGGCAGGAAGCAGTTTTTGTAGGGACCTGTGGATGGATGCACGGGTCTTGAGTCCTTCAGGTAGTTGTTTCTCGCCACGCATGAACGCTTCGGCGGCCTCGATGGCTTTTTCTGCCTCCAGCGAGCGCGCCTGTTCCAGTCCGAACGTGTCAGATACCAACCAACTGCTGGCATCACCCTGGGCCGCCCAGTGTCCTTGTGTCAGCGTGACCTTATGGTCCTGGATCGACAATTGAATCTGATCGTCCTGTTCTTCATCGAACACTGGCTCAAGGGAGGCGGCGACGAGCGGCGAGTGCGTAGCAATCAGGAGTTGGGGAGGCGCGGCACCGTGGTTCCCACGCAAGGTCTTGATAGCTTGCAACAGGCTGGGCATCAACGTGCGTTGCCACCTTGGATGTAAATGAGTCTCGGGTTCGTCGAACAGGATGACAAACCGGCGTTCGGGTTTTTTGTCGAGCAGCGCAGCAGCTGCCTGGTGTTCATACCAGGCCCACACAAGAAAATAAGCCAGCCCCAGTATTCGTCTTACGCCTGCCGAGGCCAGCGTGACAGGCACGTTCTGATTGCCGATGGTGAGTGTCGGTCGTTCTCGACCCTCGCCCAGGTATACGCGTCTGGGCGCCCCGACGCATAGCGGTTCAGTGGCGGGGGAAAGGTCGCGCAAGGCGTTTTCCAACGCTTTGAATTGGGGTTTGCGGCCGTTTTGCCAATTGACCCAGTCGCGCTCCAAGCCTTCACAGACTCTTTGCCCGTTGACATCAAGGCCATCCCATACGGCGTCGGCAGAGAAGTGATATGCGGCGGGGCGATCCTTATCGGAGCGCCAGTAATTGCGGGCCGGATCCCAGACGGAAAAGCCGCCGTCGATGCGTACGTAAACCACGATGCCGGGCATGGTGGGACGGCTTTGCTTCAAGGGCCAGGAGCTGTCTTCGCGTTTATAGGTCGATACGACAGGCTGAGCGACGCCGGATTTACCTTTTACAACATATTCGATTGAGGACTTGCCGGGGTTTACAGGAAGCGCTGGCGTATTGGCCCAGGTGCGCGTCAGCGCCCACCAGGCCAGGTCCAGCAAAAAACTTTTTCCCAGTCCATTGTCACCCGTGATCAGATTGATTCGTGGCGCCCAGTTAACTTCGAGCTCAGGAGCGGGCCCCACGTTTTTCATGTGCAGATAATCAAGCATCGCAGCATTCAATTCCGATTAAAGGTTTATTCAAGCCAATCTACTTGATTTTGGCTGACTTCGAAATGTGAGCCCGGACTCACGCCTGATTCGACTTGAGGTTGTGCTTCGTTTTCCCCTTCTCTCGCTCAGATTCAATAGTGGTACCACTTCACCTCGAGCATCACCTCGTTCTGCGGCGAGGCCAATTGGCTGAATTCCCGCTGGGCACTCAGGCGCAGGCCGAGGTTGCGGGATAATTCCCATTGTTGATTCAAGCTCAGGCTGCGGCGCACTTCGCCGTTGACGAAATAATCGCCCTTGGCTTCCAGGCTCAGGTTGCCCAACGGGTTTTTCCACAGCACACCACTGTTGAAACCGGCGGCCGGGGCGATGAATTGGGCGAAGTCGTTGTTGTGCTCGACCCGCACCGTGCCGAGGGCAAAGCCCAGCACCTCTTCGCCCAGTGCCCAGGTGCCTCCGGCGCCGCCGTTGACGTGGCTGACCAAGGTTTCATCGTCGTGTTTGCCCGGCACCCGCTCCAGGCCGCCGGTGACCTGCCAGGACAGCGGTTGCAGCAGCTCGTTGCGTGGGGTCAGGGAGCGAATGGTCGCCAGGTCCAGTTGCTGCAGCTGCCAGTCATTGCCTTCGTACTGGCGCAGTTTCAATTGCAGGATTTCGATCTGTGCGCCCAAGGGGAAGCTCTCGGCGTTGTCGTTGAGATCGTGATAGGCCATGCGCAAGCCATACTCGCCGAACGCCCGGTCGCCCCGCGTGCCGAGGCCGGCCTGCCAGGTACGCGATTGGTGACCGTCCTCGGGCAGGCCCGGTTGCGGGATCTCGAGTTCCGGCGCGGGATTCTGATTGATCGCCCGCAACAGTTCGAAACTGCGTTGGGCGCGTTGTGGATCGCGCTCCTGGCCGTTGGCGCGATAGCGCTCCAGGCGATAGGCCGCATCGATGATCAGCGCCTGGCGTTCGCGCGGCAGCGCCTTGAAGCCGGGGGTTTGCAGTTGCTGCTGGTCGGCGCTGACTTTGAGTACCCATTGCTGTTCATCATCGCTGAGCGGTTCGGCGCGGCTGAGCAGTTCCCGTTCACGGGACGGTCGATATTGGATGCTTTCTACCAGGCCGGACTCTTTTACTGCCTTGACGGTGTCGGTGGGAATGGCCGTCAGCGGGAATTGTTCGGTCAGGCGCAGGCTGGGACGAGCCACTTGCAGCAGTTCGAGCAGACGATAGGAGCAGTTTTCGTCGAAGAAGAAATAGTCGAACTGAATCTGCTTGAGTTCCCAGACGTGCTCGACCATGCGCTCGGTTTCCGCCTGGCTCAGGTTCAGGCGATATTCCCACAGGTCGCGGTTCTCCAGGCTACGGTACTCGGAGAGTTTTTCCTGGTACGGCACCAGGGCGAACAGGCCGGGATAACCGCCCATCAGGCCTTTCCAGGCATAGAGGATGCTGTTGTCGGAGCCTTCGATGTAGGCGCCGAAATTGATCGCATAACTGAGCAGGGCGGTCTTGTCTCTTTGCACATCGGCCTGGTCGATGCGCAGCAGGGTGTGGCCGAACATCGAGGACGGGCTGTTCAGGTACGCGGCGGGGAAGATCATCACCGCGCTGTGAGGCGAGACGTCCTTGAACCACTGGGTAAAGTCGCTGCAATTGACCGCCGGCAGGTCTGTCAGGTTGAACTGCGCCTTGAGCCAGCGGGTTCGCGCCGGGTACACGCATTGAGCATGTTGCTGGCCGGCGCTGGTCGGACCGTACAGGGCCTCTAGCGTGGCGGTCAGTTCACGGTCGGGATGTTCGTTGCCATCGGGCGCGAGGAAGAATTTCTTGTCGCTGATATAGCTGCGCCAGCCGCCGAGCTTGGCGGTTTCGTAGTGGCCCAGGGAAATCCAGAAGCGGTCATTGGCCAGTTGCTGCAAACGTTGAGGGTCGACATGAGGCGCGGCGGACAGCGGGGCGCACACACAGAGCGCCAGCCAGGCAAGGCGTTTGAGCATAGTCGGCTACTTGGAAAGTCGAAAAAATAAAGACCGCAGGGGCCCCAAAAAGAAAAACCCGCTCCCCGAAAGGAGCGAGTGATGCCGAGCTTAAGCTTGAGTGGCGTACTTGGCCAGGCGAGGATCGCTTTTCAGCACGGCCAGGGTGTTGGTATGCACGTCTTCGGCGGTCACGTCAGCCTTGCTGAAGATCTGCTGGAAGTGCTCGTGGGTGACGGCAGAGAAATGTGCGCGGTCTTCCGGCGCCACGCCCAGTACTACGGCGTAGGTGGTCAGCGCTTCGCCCTGACCCTTGGCCATGTCTTCGGACAGCTCGTTCATCATGCCATTCATGGCCAGCCAGGACTTGCCACCGTAGGTCAGTGCCGCGTTGGTCGAGCAACCGTTGGTGCCGGATGTCATGCCGAAGGTAGCGTTACCGGAAGTGCCGTTGGTGGTGGATGCCAGGAAGTGTGCCGGAGTGCCACGCTGACCTTCGAACAGCATGTTGCCCCAGCCGCAATCCGGGCCGCCCGGCGCCTGAGCCATGGCGTTGATGGATACAGCGGTGAAGAGAGTACCGAGAAGAATCCGTTTCATAGCTATGTTCTCTTTATGTGCATACCAATGGACAGGGTCTGGCCCCTATAGCAGCCAGTGGGCCGGTTATTGTTCCAGCCGCGCAATTTGGAGTTTAGGCACGATCCTGGGGTTCCGTGACATTTTGCAAAAACATTACGGAGGATCACCTGCCTACTGGGACCCGTCCAAGGTTTTCCCGTTGACTATGCTTTGGGCGGAGGCGCTCCTTGCCAGTCAGGTGCAGGCGGCGCCAGAATGCCGCTATCTGCCCCGCCTGATGTAAGGAAGCCCGATGCCTGATCCTGTTGCTGCCAGCTTGCGTCTAGCGCCCGAAGCGCTGACCCGTCCGTTTTCCGCTGAACAGTTCAGCTTCTCTACCACCAATGATCTGGAGCCCTTCCGCGGTGTGCTTGGCCAGGAACGTGCGGTCGAAGCCTTGCAGTTCGGCGTGGCCATGCCGCGCCCCGGTTACAACGTATTCGTCATGGGCGAGCCCGGCACTGGCCGGTTTTCGTTCGTCAAACGCTACCTCAAGGCCGAAGGCAAGCGCCTGCAGACCCCGGCGGACTGGGTCTATGTCAACAATTTCGACGAGCCCCGCGAACCCCGGGCCCTGGAACTGCCGTCAGGTACGGCCGGTGCTTTCATCGCCGACATCAACGGCCTGATCGACAACCTGCTGGCGACCTTCCCGGCAGTGTTCGAGCACCCGTCCTACCAGCAGAAGAAAAGCGCCATCGACCGCGCCTTCAACCAGCGCTATGACCGCGCCTTGGACGTGATCGAGCGCCTGGCGCTGGAGAAGGATGTTGCGCTGTACCGTGACAGCAGCAACATCGCCTTCACGCCGATGAGCGAAGGCAAGGCCCTGGATGAGGCGGAATTCGCCCAGTTACCGGAAGCCGAGCGCGAGCGTTTCCATGAGGACATCTCGGGCCTGGAAGAGCGCTTGAACGAAGAGCTCGCCAGCCTGCCGCAATGGAAGCGCGAGTCCAGCAACCAGTTGCGCCATCTCAACGAAGAAACCATCACCCTGGCCCTGCAACCGTTGTTGGCACCGCTGTCGGAGAAGTACGCAGAGAACGCTGCGGTCTGCGGCTACCTGCAGGCCATGCAGGTCTACCTGCTCAAGACCGTGGTCGAGCAATTGGTGGAGGACAGCAAGACCGACGCCATCGCCCGCAAACTGCTGGAGGAACAGTACGCCCCGAGCCTGGTGGTCGGGCATCCGTTCAGCGGCGGCGCGCCGGTAGTGTTCGAGCCGCACCCGACCTACGACAACCTGTTCGGTCGGATCGAATACAGCACCGACCAAGGCGCGCTCTACACCACTTACCGGCAGTTGCGTCCGGGCGCCTTGCACCGGGCCAACGGCGGTTTCCTGATTCTCGAAGCGGAAAAAATGCTCGGCGAGCCGTTCGTGTGGGATGCGCTCAAGCGTGCCCTGCAATCGCGCAAGCTGAAAATGGAATCGCCGCTCGGTGAACTGGGGCGCGTGGCCACCGTGACCCTGACGCCGCAGCACATTGCGCTGCAGGTCAAGGTTGTGATCATCGGTGCCCGCCAGCTCTACTACGCCTTGCAGGACCTGGATCCGGACTTCCAGGAAATGTTTCGCGTGCTGGTGGACTTCGACGAAGACATCCCGATGGGCGACGAGAGCCTGGAGCAGTTCGCCCAGTTGCTCAAGACCCGCACTTCGGAAGAGGGCATGGCGCCGCTGACTGCCGATGCGGTGGCGCGCCTGGCGACCTACAGTGCGCGCCTGGCCGAACACCAGGGACGCTTGTCGGCGCGTATCGGGGATCTGTTCCAACTGGTCAGCGAGGCGGATTTCATTCGCCAGCTGGCCGGTGACGAGATGACCGACGCCGGTCATATCGAACGCGCCCTCAAGGCCAAGGCCACCCGTACCGGGCGTGTCTCGGCGCGAATCCTCGACGACATGCTGGCGGGGATCATCCTGATCGACACCGCCGGCGCGGCGGTGGGCAAATGCAACGGGCTGACGGTGCTCGAGGTCGGCGACTCAGCATTTGGCGTGCCGGCGCGGATTTCTGCCACGGTGTACCCGGGCGGCAGCGGCATTGTCGACATCGAGCGGGAGGTCAACCTCGGCCAACCGATCCACTCCAAGGGCGTGATGATCCTGACCGGTTACCTGGGTAGCCGTTATGCCCAGGAATTCCCGCTGGCGATCTCGGCCAGCATCGCCCTGGAGCAGTCCTACGGTTACGTGGACGGCGACAGTGCGTCCCTGGGCGAGGCGTGTACGTTGATTTCGGCCCTGTCGAAGACACCGTTGAAACAGTGCTTCGCCATCACCGGTTCGATCAATCAGTTCGGCGAAGTGCAGGCGGTGGGCGGGGTCAACGAGAAGATCGAAGGTTTCTTCCGCCTCTGCGAAGCCCGCGGGCTGACCGGTGAGCAGGGGGCGATCATTCCCCAGGCCAACGTCGCGACCCTGATGCTCGACGAGAAGGTACTGGCCGCCGTGCGCGCCGGGCAGTTCCACGTTTATGCGGTGCGCCAGGCCGACGAAGCCCTGAGCCTGCTGGTGGGCGAGCCTGCCGGCGAGCCGGATGAAAACGGCGAATTCCCGGAGGGCAGCGTCAATGCCCGCGTGGTGGAACGGCTGCGGGTGATCGCGGAGATGATCAGCGAGGACGACATCAAGGAAGCGGAAAAGGAACTGGCACAGCAGGCTCTGGCGGAGGCCAAGCCGGCTTGATGTTTTCCTGACCGCCGCAAGACCCCCCTGTGGGAGCAAAGCTTGCTCGCGATAGCGTTTGTCCTGTCAACAGAAGTGTTGCATGTGACAACCCCATCGCGAGCAAGCTTTGCTCCCATAGGCTTGCTCTCGCAATCAATGTTTTGTGGGTTATCACGAAAAAACGCCACCACTTTGGCGTCAATATTCACACTGTGACCGCTCGGCGTATTCCGGTCTCGAAAGTCCTTGCGATCGGAACTTTTCTTCTATCCTCAGCTCAAGGATAACGAGAGTCATCATCGGATCGAAACAGCCTCCTCGCGGGGGCTGAATACCGGATCTACCGAGGGGCGCCGCCATGTCGCGCAACCTTTGCCTCACTCGTCAATGCCTGGGCCTTGTCACCCGTATCGAATGCGCCATCCGCCCCCTGGCGGGAGATACCGGTATGTGGACCTTGCTCTTCGCCGCCGGAATGGCCGGTGAACAACCTTCGGCCATCAAGGCCCAAGGGCCATTCCCCGGCCCGACTGCCGCTGAATCCATCCTCGATACCATTGTGCAAAGCCTGACACTGCACGGTTATGAGCTGGCCGACGACCCGCAGATCTGGTCCCTGCACATGCAAGCCCAACTGCGTGAAATCAACGGAGGCCGTTGTCGCAACGTCGGCGGTTTCGAATTTCGTCCGCTGCATTGAAGGCCATCACGGCACGACTACCAGCAGTAAAATTTTGACACAAGAGCTGGGACCAGGGAGGGGCCCGGCGTTTGTGGGGCCGGTCGTGGCTGATATACTCGCCGCGATTTTTCAGCCCTGGTGTGAGATTCAATGGAACGCTTTATCGAAAATGCAATGTACGCCTCCCGCTGGCTGCTGGCGCCGATCTACTTCGGGCTGTCCCTGGGCTTGCTGGCCCTGGCGCTGAAATTCTTCCAGGAAGTCTTTCACGTCATTCCCAACGTGTTTTCCATGGCCGAGTCCGACCTGATCCTGGTGCTGCTGTCGCTGATCGACATGGCGCTGGTGGGTGGCCTGCTGGTGATGGTGATGATTTCCGGCTATGAGAACTTCGTCTCGCAACTGGACATCGCCGACGACAAGGAAAAGCTCAACTGGCTGGGCACCATGGACTCTTCATCGCTGAAGATGAAAGTCGCCGCCTCGATCGTGGCCATTTCCTCCATCCACCTGCTGCGCATTTTCATGGACGCCAAAAACGTCGATCCCGAACACCTGATGTGGTACGTGATCATCCACATGACTTTCGTGGTTTCGGCATTTGCCATGGGCTACCTGGACAAACTGACCAAGCACTGAGGTCCGTTCACCGCGCTGGCGCAACGCCCGTCTGTCAAATTGCAGGCGGGCGTTGTCGTTTCTGGCGGGTTGCTTTGACGCGGGGGGCTCGTCACCCGCCGTGGCATCTGTGCTAGTCTGCTCGCCCTTTTGGTTCCGGGCGCTCCGGGAGGCGCTGTGTCACGCACGGCAATTCTCGAGCCGTCCGCACAGCGGAGCAGCATCATGTCCGAAGTTAACCTGTCCACCGACGAAACCCGCGTCAGCTACGGCATTGGCCGTCAGTTGGGCGACCAACTGCGCGACAACCCGCCACCGGGCGTGAGCCTGGATGCGATCCTGGCCGGCCTGACCGACGCGTTCGCCGGCAAGCCAAGCCGCGTGGGCCAGGACGAGATGTCCGCCAGCTTCAAGGTCATTCGTGAAATCATGCAGGCCGAAGCCGCTGCCAAGGCTGAAGCCGCCGCAGGCGAAGGCCGTGCGTTCCTGGCCGAAAACGCCAAGCGTGAAGGCATCACCACCCTGGCTTCCGGCCTGCAATTCGAAGTGCTGACCCAGGGTGAAGGCGCCAAGCCGACCCGTGAAGACCAGGTGCGCACCCATTACCACGGCACCCTGATCGACGGCACTGTGTTCGACAGCTCCTACGATCGTGGCCAGCCAGCCGAATTCCCGGTAGGCGGCGTGATCCCAGGCTGGACCGAAGCACTGCAACTGATGAATGCCGGTAGCAAATGGCGCCTGTACGTGCCGAGCGAACTGGCTTACGGCGCTCAAGGCGTTGGCAGCATTCCACCGCACAGCGTGCTGGTGTTTGACGTCGAGCTGTTGGACGTACTGTAAGACCCTGTCCGGTTTTACCGCCGGATAAAAACTGTGGGAGCGAGCTTGCTCGCGATGGCGGTGTGTCAGTAACGAAAATGTCGACTGACCGACCGCCATCGCGAGCAAGCTCGCTCCCACAGGTTCTTTGTGCTCATCCGTGGAACCTGCCGCTGAAATCACCCGTCGGGCGCAACGCCCGGGCGTAGCAGAACAGGAACAGATTGCGCACCAGTTCCTTGAGCACCAACGGCTCGCTGGAGTTGAGACTGTTGAGGTCCAGGTCTCCTTGGTCCTGCAGCTCGTTCAAGGCCTCTTCTTCAAGCACTGCACAAACTTCCCCGGTTTCCCGATGCAGGATCCTGAGGTAGGGATGTGGGCGGTCCAGCCAGGCATCGATCAAATAAGTCATGGTTCTCATCTCCTTGATGGGGTCTGATGAGAATAATTCTTATTCGCTAAATAGCAAGTCTCTATTGGCGTTGCGACTGTTTTTCTGACGATGGGTGCTGTCGGCTCAGGGCGGCTGGCAGTTGGCTGGCGCCCCGAGAAATGGGGTCGAAGCGGAGGGGGAAAAGCTCCATCCCACACGCGGGGCGTGGGATGGAATACAGCAAGATCAGACTTTTCTGACGAACTCGGATTTGAGTTTCATCGGGCCAATGCCGTCGATCTTGCAGTCGATGTCGTGGTCGCCATCGCACAGGCGGATGTTCTTGACCTTGGTGCCGACCTTGACCACCAGCGACGTGCCCTTGACCTTGAGGTCCTTGATCACGGTGATGGTATCGCCGTCCTGCAGGACGTTGCCGACCGAATCTTTCTTCACGGTATCGTCGGACACTGTTTCAGCTTCGCCGCTGGCGGACCATTCGTGGGCACACTCCGGGCAGACCAGTTGAGTACCGTCTTCGTAGGTGTATTCGGAATTGCATTTCGGGCAGGGAGGCAACGTGCTCACTAAGGTTCCTTGGGTATCAGGAGGACAAAAGGGCGCACATTATATAGGGTTTTGTTGCGAAAGAGGGACGGTGCTGCGTTTGGATATCCTGTGGCGAGAGGATTTGTGGGGGCAAGGCTTGCCCGCGATACAGGCGACTCGGTTTCTGAACGACCGCATCGTCGTCATCGCGGGCAAGCCTTGCTCCCACAAAAGCCCTGTGTGTCAGTGGGTACGGGCGACCGCAAACTCGCTCAGTTCCACCAGCGCATCGCGGTATTCGCTGGCCGGCAGGGCGTCGAGGCATTTGATCGCGCGGGCGACGTAGTCCCGGGCCAGTTTCGCGGTGTAGTCCAGCGAGCCAGACGCTTCGACCGCGACACGGATGCTTTCCAGGTCTTCGATCCCGCCTTTCTGGATCGCCTGGCGGACCAGTGCCGCCTGTTCAGGCGTGCCCTCGCGCATCGTGTAGATCAGCGGCAGGGTCGGCTTGCCTTCGGCCAGGTCGTCACCGACGTTCTTGCCCAGGGTCTCGGCATCGCCCTTGTAGTCGAGCAGATCGTCCACCAACTGGAAGGCCACGCCCAGGTGATCGCCGAAGGTGCGCAGCGCTTGGCTCTGCTCGGCGCTGGCACCGGCCAGGGCTGCGGCGCTGTGGGTCGAGGCTTCGAAGAGCATCGCGGTCTTGCCGCGGATGACTTCCATGTAGGTTTCTTCGGTGGTGCTGGCATCGCGCACCTTGGACAACTGCAGCACTTCGCCTTCGGCGATGATGCGCGTGGCCTGGGACAGGATTTTCATCACCGGCATCGAGCCCAGCTCGACCATCATTTCGAACGAGCGCGAATACAGGAAGTCGCCCACCAGCACGCTCGGGGCATTGCCCCACATGGCGTTGGCGGTCGAGCGGCCACGCCGCATGCCGGACATGTCGACCACGTCGTCGTGCAGCAGGGTCGCGGTGTGCAGGAATTCGATGGTCGCGGCCAGCAGGCGCATGTCGTCGCCTTCGCGACCCAGGGCCTTGCCGCACAACAGCACCAATAAAGGCCGCAGGCGTTTACCGCCGGCCGATGTGATGTAGTCGCCGATTTTCGATACCAGCGGCACTCGGGAAGTCAGCTGCTTCTTGATGATGCCGTCGACGGCGCTAAAATCGTCCGCCACCGCGCGGTAGAAAGCTTGGGGTTGCATCAGCGACAGGTGCTCCAGAAGGGTTGCGCGGCATGCTAGGACCCCCACCCAGGCCTGTCAAGGCGCGATGGACGGCTACTTGCAAGGCTGTTGCGCCTTGCGTACAATCGCGCACCCTGAACTTCCTGGGCAGCACCTGCCTTACGCAATTGCATCCGGGCCTTCCAGCCCATGCAGCCATGCCAGCCAATACCTCTTCTTATAAAGCGCTGGGTGAGCAGGATTATCGGAGAAATACCATGTCGTACGCAGTAATTGTTACTGGTGGCAAGCAATACAAGGTCGCCCCAGGTGAATACCTGAAGATCGAAAAACTGGAAATCGCTACCGGCGAATCCGTGACTTTTGATCGCGTTCTGTTGGTCGCCAATGGCGATGACGTGAATATCGGCGCTCCAGTCGTTGCTGGCGCTACCGTTGTGGCTGAAGTGATCTCCCAAGGTCGTCACGATAAAGTCCGCATCATCAAGTTCCGTCGCCGTAAGCACCACATGAAGCGTATGGGCCACCGCCAGTGGTACACCGAGATCAAAATCACCGGTATTCAGGCTTAATTTCAGCCTAATTCCTCACTAGGAGAATTGAACTCATGGCACACAAAAAAGCTGGTGGTAGTACCCGTAACGGTCGCGACTCAGAAGCCAAACGCCTTGGCGTGAAGATGTATGGCGGCCAGGCTATCAAAGCAGGCAACATCATCGTGCGTCAGCGCGGCACCCAATTCCACGCTGGCTACGGCGTGGGCATGGGTAAAGATCACACCCTCTTCGCTAAAGTCGAAGGCGTGATCAAGTTCGAAGTAAAAGGCGCCTTCGGTCGTCGTTACGTAAGCGTTATCGCAGCTTAATTGCGAGATCGCTGGAAAAGCCCTGTCTTGCGACGGGGCTTTTTCGTTTGTGGGGTGAGTCTCTTGCAAAACTGTTTGTATGGGCTGTCGGCGCTGCGGTTGGGGCGTGTCATCAGGTCGCTGCGCTCATTTTTGCAAGAGTCTTATGTCTTGTTTTTTTGGCTCGTCCGTATGGCGAGAGGCGTGTGTCATGAAGTTTGTTGATGAAGTATCGATTCGAGTAAAGGCCGGCGACGGCGGCAATGGTTGCATGAGTTTTCGTCGGGAAAAGTTCATTGAAAACGGTGGCCCTAACGGCGGTGACGGGGGCGACGGCGGCTCGATCTACATGCTCGCCGACGAAAACCTCAACACCCTGGTGGACTACCGTTACACCCGGCACTTCGATGCCGAGCGTGGCTCCAACGGCGGCAGCACCGACTGCACTGGCAAGAAGGGCGAAGACCTGATCCTGCGCGTGCCGGTCGGCACCACGGTGATCGACTCCGCCACCCAGGAAGTGATTGGCGACCTGACCAAGGCTGGCCAGCGTCTGCTGGTCGCCCATGGCGGCTGGCACGGCCTGGGCAACACCCGTTTCAAATCCAGTACCAACCGTGCGCCACGCCAGACTACGCCAGGCAAGCCAGGCGAGCAGCGTGACTTGAAGCTGGAAATGAAAGTGTTGGCCGACGTGGGCCTGCTGGGCCTGCCGAACGCCGGTAAAAGTACCTTTATCCGCTCGGTGTCGGCGGCCAAGCCAAAAGTGGCCGATTACCCGTTCACCACCCTGGTGCCGAACCTGGGCGTGGTCAGCGTCGACCGCTGGAAGAGCTTCGTGGTCGCGGATATCCCGGGGTTGATCGAAGGGGCTTCCGAGGGTGCAGGCCTGGGGATTCGCTTCCTCAAGCACTTGTCCCGTACCCGTCTGTTGCTGCACCTCGTGGACATGGCGCCGCTGGATGAAACCAGTGCTGCCGATGCCGCCGAAGTCATCGTCAACGAGCTGACCAAGTTCAGCCCGGCCCTGGCCGAGCGTGACCGTTGGCTGGTGCTGAACAAGTGCGACCAGATCCTTGAAGAAGAACATGAGGAGCGGGTCAAGGAAATCGTCGATCGCCTGGAGTGGGAAGGCCCGGTCTACGTGATCTCGGCCATCGCCAAAGAAGGCACCGAGCGCCTGTGCCACGACATCATGCGTTACCTGGAAGATCGCGCCGACCGCCTGGCCAACGATCCGGTCTACAAGGAAGAGCTGGCCGAACTCGATCAGCGCATCGAAGACGAGGCTCGTGCCCAGTTGCAGGCGCTGGACGACCAGCGTGCCCTGCGTCGCAGTGGCGTCAAGTCGGTCCATGACATCGGTGACGACGATTGGGACGAAGAAGATGTGGATGACGAAGACGGTCCGGAAATCATCTACGTTCGCGACTGATCCTGTGCTGATGCCACTCAGTTGGGGCTAAGGCCTGTGTGAGTGAGCTTGTGGGAGCAAAGCTTGCTCGCGATAGCGATTTTACGGCCAGCAAAGGTGTTGGACGTGATGACGTCATCGCGAGCAAGCTTTACTTGCGCAGGCTCATCCCCCCAAGGATTCTCGGGGGCAGGTTCAAGTGTTTCGGCGCGGTGTTATCATCGCAACCAGCCGGTTTCCAGGGCGCCGCTCATTCGAGCGGCGTTTTGGTATCTGTAAAACGCAAATACGAATAATCCCATGGGCGGCGCTGGGTCGCGCCGTTCGCTGGCAAAGGTTGAAGATGATGCGGAGCAAGGTGACGGGTGCGCGGCGCTGGGTCGTGAAGATCGGCAGCGCACTGCTGACAGCGGATGGCAAGGGTCTGGACCGCCAGGCGATGGCGGTGTGGGTCGAGCAGATGGTGGCCTTGCATGAGGCTGGCGTCGAGCTGGTATTGGTCTCTTCGGGGGCTGTGGCGGCCGGTATGAGCCGTTTGGGCTGGACGTCGCGACCCAGCGCGATGCATGAACTGCAGGCTGCCGCCGCCATCGGTCAGATGGGCCTGGTGCAGGCTTGGGAATCAAGCTTCGCCGAGCACGGTCGCCATACGGCGCAGATCCTGCTGACCCACGATGACCTGTCCGACCGCAAGCGCTACCTCAATGCCCGCAGTACCTTGCGCGCGCTGGTGGAGCTCAAAGTCATCCCGGTGATCAACGAGAACGACACGGTGGTCACCGACGAGATCCGTTTCGGCGATAACGACACCCTGGCCGCGCTGGTGGCGAACCTGGTGGAGGCGGATCTGTTGGTGATCCTCACCGATCGCGACGGCATGTTCGATGCCGATCCGCGCAACAATCCCGATGCCAAGCTGATCTACGAAGCCCGTGCCGATGACCCGGCGCTGGATGCAGTGGCGGGTGGCACTGGCGGTGCGCTGGGGCGTGGCGGCATGCAGACCAAGCTGCGCGCTGCGCGTCTGGCGGCGCGGTCCGGGGCTCACACCATCATCGTGGGTGGGCGCTTGGAGCGGGTGCTGGATCGTCTGAAAGCTGGCGAGCGCATCGGCACCTTGCTCTCCCCGGAGCGCGGCATGTTGGCGGCGCGCAAGCAGTGGCTGGCTGGGCATCTGCAGACCCGTGGCACCTTGGTGCTGGACGCTGGTGCGGTGTCGGCCCTGTCCCAAGGCAACAAGAGCCTGCTGCCGGTGGGTGTGAAGCTGGTCCAGGGCAGTTTTCGCCGGGGCGAAATGGTCGTGTGCGTGGCGCCGGATGGTCGCGAGATCGCCCGTGGCCTGGCCAACTACAGTGCGTTGGAAGCGCAGAAAATCATCGGTCAGTCGTCCGATGCGATTGTCGGTCTGTTGGGTTACATGGCGGAGCCTGAGCTGGTTCACCGTGACAACCTGATCCTCGTCTAAGGAAAAATCATGGGTTTGGCAAAAGGATTGGTCGGTTTGCTGCTGGCAGTGCCGCTGCTGGCTTCGGCCGAGGAAATCGGCCAGGTATCGACGGTGTTCAAGTTTGTCGGGCCGAACGACCGGATTGTGGTCGAGGCGTTCGATGATCCCAAGGTGGATGGCGTGACCTGTTACCTGTCGCGGGCCAAGACCGGCGGTGTGAAGGGTGGCCTGGGCCTGGCCGAGGATCGCGCCGAGGCGTCCATTGCCTGCCGCCAGGTCGGGCCTATCAGCTTCAAGGGTGAGCTCAAGGACGGCGAAGAGGTGTTCCGCGAGCGCACTTCGCTGGTGTTCAAGACCATGCAGGTGGTGCGGTTCCTCGACAAGAAGCGCAATACGCTGGTGTACCTGGTCTACAGCGATCGTGTGATCGAGGGCAGCCCGCAGAATGCGGTGACGGCTATTCCGATCCTGCCGTGGGCCCATACCCAATAACCTCGAGCAAATCCCATTGTGGGGGCGAGCAGGCTCGCTCCCGCATTTTTTGCGGTATGTCTGGTAAATCGCAGGCAATAAAAAACCGACCCTGAGGTCGGTTTTTTAACGAGCGCGTCGCTTAGGCAGCAGCGGCAACGTTCAGGGCCTTTACGTGGCCATTCAAACGGCTCTTATGGCGAGCAGCCTTGTTCTTGTGGATGATGCCTTTATCGGCCATGCGGTCGATAACTGGCACAGCCAGAACGTAAGCAGCTTGAGCTTTTTCAGCGTCTTTTGCGTCGATGGCCTTGACTACGTTCTTGATGTAGGTACGGACCATGGAACGCAGGCTGGCGTTGTGGCTGCGACGCTTCTCAGCCTGTTTTGCACGTTTTTTGGCGGAAGGTGTGTTGGCCACCGTCGAGCTCCTCGAAAGACTTTTTGGGAAATAGCAAACAAAATAGGCCGCGAATCATGCCGATGAGTTGAAGTCTTGTCAAGGGCGGGTGACGCGTTCCGCTGAATGGCAGGTGCTGCGCACCGAAGGATTTCTTTCCGGCGTGCGACCTGTAAACTCGCGGGCTTTGGCTCTGCACTGTTTAGCGGCGCGGAGTATCGCACAAGTGGGCGCGTTGTTCGCCTGCTGTTTATCGACAGGCAAAAACTCTTTTCATGAATCTGCTCAAATCGTTGGCCGCCGTCAGCTCTATCACGATGCTTTCCCGCATCCTGGGGTTCGTTCGCGATACGTTGATCGCACGGATATTCGGCGCCGGGATGGCCACCGACGCCTTCTTCATCGCCTTCAAGTTGCCCAACCTGCTGCGGCGGATCTTCGCCGAAGGGGCGTTCTCCCAGGCTTTCGTGCCGATCCTGGCGGAATATAAAAGCCAGAAGGGCGACGAAGCGACCCGCACGTTCATTGCTTATGTCACCGGCCTGCTGACGTTGGTGCTGGCGCTGGTCACGGCGGCCGGCATGCTCGCCGCGCCGTGGGTGATCTGGGCCACGGCCCCGGGTTTCACTGATACGCCAGAAAAATTCCAGCTCACCTCGGACCTGCTGCGGGTGACCTTTCCTTATATATTGCTGATTTCCCTGTCGTCCCTGGCCGGGGCGATCCTCAATACCTGGAACCGCTTTTCCGTACCGGCCTTTGTGCCGACCCTGCTCAATGTCAGCATGATCGTGTTCGCGGTATTCCTGACGCCGTATTTCGATCCGCCGGTGATGGCCCTGGGCTGGGCGGTGCTGGTCGGTGGCCTGGCGCAATTGCTGTATCAGCTGCCGCACCTGAAAAAGATCGGCATGTTGGTGCTGCCACGGCTGAACCTACGCGACAGCGGCGTGTGGCGGGTGATGAAGCAGATGTTGCCGGCGATCCTCGGGGTGTCGGTGAGCCAGATATCCCTGATCATCAACACCATCTTCGCTTCGTTCCTGGTGGCCGGCTCGGTGTCGTGGATGTATTACGCCGACCGTCTGATGGAATTGCCATCCGGCGTGCTGGGTGTGGCCCTGGGCACGATCCTGCTGCCAACCCTGGCCAAGACCTACGCCAGTCAGGACCGCCAGGAGTACTCGCG
Organism: Pseudomonas sp. PF05; assembly: GCF_056521845.1. NCBI lineage: Bacteria > Pseudomonadati > Pseudomonadota > Gammaproteobacteria > Pseudomonadales > Pseudomonadaceae > Pseudomonas > Pseudomonas sp. PF05. The sequence continues at coordinate 30,554 of NZ_JBWLPW010000029.1, forward strand.
CATCCTCGACTGGGGCCTGCGCCTGTGTTTCGTACTGGTCTTGCCCTGTTCCCTGGCGCTGGGAATCCTGGCTGAGCCGCTGACGGTTTCGCTGTTCCAATACGGTCAATTCAATGCGTTCGACGCCTTGATGACCCAGCGTGCCCTGATCGCTTACTCGGTGGGCCTACTCGGGATCATCGTGATCAAGGTGCTGGCGCCGGGGTTCTATGCCCAGCAGAACATTCGCACACCAGTGAAAATCGCCATTTTCACCCTGGTGATGACGCAATTGTTCAACCTGTTGCTCATCGGCCCGTTGGCCCACGCCGGCCTGGCCCTGGCGATCAGCGCCGGCGCGTGCCTCAACGCCGGGCTGCTGTTTTACCAGTTGCGCAAGCAGAAGATGTATCAACCGCAGCCGGGCTGGGGCAAGTTCGGCCTCAAGCTGCTGGTGGCCGTGGCGGTGATGTCGGCGGTGTTGCTGGGGGCGATGCATTTCATGCCGGCCTGGGGCGAAGGGCAGATGCTCGAGCGTTTCCTGCGCCTGGGGGCGTTGGTGATTGCCGGCGTGGTGGCGTATTTCGGCATGTTGCTGCTGATGGGGTTCCGTCTGCGCGACTTCAATCGCAAGGCCTTGAGCTGAGGGTTTGCCTCCGATAATCCTGGGTCGGGCAGCGGTTTTGTCGGTTCGATCACTTTGGCTTGCGGTGTTGCCTGTCGTTGGCCGCCGGGTGTGGTTATAATCGGCCACTTTATGAGCAAGAAGCGCGTTATGCAGCTGGTTCGAGGCCTCCACAACCTGCGCCCCCAACATCGGGGCTGTGTCGCCACTATTGGCAACTTTGACGGTGTTCACCGTGGCCACCAGGCTATCCTGGCGCGGCTGCGCGAGCGCGCGCTGGAATTGGGCGTGCCCAGCTGCGTGGTGATCTTCGAGCCGCAGCCGCGGGAATTCTTCACCCCGGACACTGCCCCGGCCCGTCTGGCCCGGCTGCGGGACAAGCTGCAACTGCTGGCCGCCGAAGGCGTCGACCGGGTCCTGTGCCTGGCCTTCAACCAGCGCCTGAGCAAGCTCAGTGCCGCCGAATTCGTCGATACCATCTTGATGGACGGTCTTGATGTGAAGCATCTGGAAGTCGGCGATGATTTCCGTTTCGGTTGCGACCGGTCCGGGGATTTCGATTACCTGCAACAGGCCGGTATCGCCCAGGGCTTCACCGTCGAAGCAGCGCAGACTGTCGAGATCGACGGCTTGCGCGTCAGCAGCACCCAGGTCCGCAATGCCCTGGCGGCTGGCGACTTCGAATTGGCCGAGCGCTTGCTCGGCCGGCCGTACCGGATTGCCGGACGGATCCTGCACGGGCAGAAACTGGCGCGCCAATTGGGCACGCCAACGGCCAACGTGCAGCTCAAGCGTCGTCGTGTGCCGCTCACCGGGGTGTTCCTGGTGAGTGTCGAGATCGACGGCAAGACCTGGCCCGGCGTCGCCAACATCGGTGTGCGGCCCACGGTCCAGGGCGATGGCAAGGCCCATCTTGAAGTACATGTTCTGGATTTTGCCGGCGATCTGTATGACCGGCGTTTGACGGTGGTTTTCCACCATAAGCTGCGTGAAGAGCAGCGTTTTGCCTCTCTGGAGGCGCTCAAGACGGCGATCCATGCAGATATCGCCGCCGCCCGTGCCCTTGTCGCAACCAGCGCCAATCGCTAATGAAGAGCCTTAAATGACCGACTATAAAGCCACGCTAAACCTTCCGGACACCGCCTTCCCAATGAAGGCCGGCCTGCCTCAGCGCGAACCACAGATTCTGCAGCGTTGGGACAGCATTGGCCTGTACGGAAAGTTGCGCGAAATTGGCAAGGATCGTCCGAAGTTCGTCCTGCACGACGGCCCTCCGTACGCCAACGGCACGATCCACATCGGTCACGCGCTGAACAAGATTCTCAAGGACATGATCATCCGCTCCAAGACCCTGTCGGGTTTTGATGCGCCGTATGTCCCGGGTTGGGACTGCCATGGCCTGCCGATCGAGCACAAGGTCGAAGTGACCCACGGCAAGAACCTGGGCGCGGACAAGACCCGCGAGCTGTGCCGTGCCTACGCCACCGAGCAGATCGAAGGGCAGAAGTCCGAATTCATCCGCCTCGGCGTGCTGGGCGACTTCGCTAACCCGTACAAGACCATGGACTTCAAGAACGAAGCCGGCGAAATCCGTGCCCTGGCGAAAATCGTCGAGGGCGGCTTCGTGTTCAAGGGCCTCAAGCCGGTGAACTGGTGCTTCGATTGCGGTTCGGCCCTGGCCGAGGCGGAAGTCGAGTACGAGAACAAGAAGTCCTCGACCATCGACGTCGCGTTCCCGATCGCCGACGAAGACAAGCTCGCCGCGGCTTTCGGCCTTGGCAAGCTGGCCAAGCCGGCCTCGATCGTGATCTGGACCACCACCCCGTGGACCATCCCGGCCAACCAGGCGCTGAACGTCCATCCGGAATTCAACTACGCCCTGGTCGATGTCGGCGACAAGCTGCTGGTGCTGGCCGAAGAGTTGGTCGAATCCTGCCTGGCCCGCTACAACCTCGAAGGTTCGGTGGTCGCCACCGCGCCAGGTTCGGCGCTGGAGCTGATCAATTTCCGTCATCCGTTCTATGACCGCCTGTCGCCGGTGTACCTGGCCGACTACGTGGAATTGGGCGCAGGCACCGGCGTGGTTCACTCCGCGCCGGCCTATGGCGTCGACGACTTCGTGACCTGCAAGAAATACGGCATGGTCAACGACGACATCCTCAACCCGGTACAGAGCAATGGCGTGTACGCACCGTCGCTGGAGTTCTTTGGCGGCCAGTTCATCTGGAAAGCCAACCCGGCCATCGTCGACAAGCTGACCGAAGTCGGCGCGCTGCTGCACACCACCGTCATCGAACACAGCTACATGCACTGCTGGCGCCACAAGACCCCGCTGATCTACCGCGCCACCGCGCAGTGGTTCATCGGCATGGACAAGCAGCCGGCCAGCGGCGACACCCTGCGCCAGCGTTCGCTCAAGGCCATTGAAGAAACCCAGTTCGTACCGGCCTGGGGCCAGGCGCGCCTGCACTCGATGATCGCCAACCGCCCGGACTGGTGCATCTCCCGCCAGCGCAACTGGGGCGTGCCGATCCCGTTCTTCCTGAACAAGGAAAGCGGCGAGTTGCACCCGCGCACCGTCGAACTGATGGAAATTGTCGCCAAGCGCGTCGAAGCCGAAGGCATCGAAGCCTGGTTCAAGATGGATGCCGCCGAGCTGCTGGGTGACGAAGCGCCGCTGTACGACAAGATCAGCGACACCCTGGACGTCTGGTTCGACTCCGGCACCACCCATTGGCACGTGCTGCGCGGTTCGCACCCGATGGGCCACGAGAGCGGCCCGCGTGCCGACCTGTACCTGGAAGGCTCGGACCAGCACCGCGGCTGGTTCCACTCGTCGCTGCTGACCGGTTGCGCTATCGACAACCACGCGCCGTATCGCGAGTTGCTGACCCACGGCTTCACGGTCGACGAGTCCGGTCGCAAGATGTCCAAGTCCCTGGGCAACGTGATCGCGCCGCAGAAGGTCAACGACACCCTGGGCGCCGACATCATGCGCCTGTGGGTGGCGTCCACCGACTATTCCGGCGAGATGGCCGTTTCCGAGCAGATCCTGCAGCGCAGCGCGGACGCCTACCGGCGGATCCGTAACACCGCGCGCTTCCTGCTTTCCAACCTGACCGGCTTCAACCCGGCCACCGACCTGCTGCCGGCCGAAGAAATGCTTGCGCTGGACCGTTGGGCCGTGGACCGTACTCTGTTGCTGCAACGTGAATTGCAGGAGCACTACGGCGAATACCGCTTCTGGAACGTCTACTCCAAAATCCACAACTTCTGTGTGCAGGAGCTCGGTGGTTTCTACCTCGACATCATCAAGGACCGCCAGTACACCACCGGCGCCAACAGCAAGGCCCGTCGTTCGTGCCAGACCGCGCTGTTCCACATCAGCGAGGCGCTGGTGCGCTGGATCGCACCGATCCTGGCGTTCACCGCCGACGAGCTGTGGCAGTACCTGCCGGGCGAGCGCAACGAATCGGTGATGCTCAACACCTGGTACGAAGGCCTGACCGAACTGCCGCAAGGCTTCGAGCTGGACCGTGCGTATTGGGATCGCGTGATGGCGGTCAAGGCGGCGGTCAACAAGGAGATGGAGATCCAGCGCGCGGCCAAGGCCGTCGGTGGCAACCTGCAGGCCGAAGTGACCCTCTACGCCGAAGAAGCCCTGAGTGCCGATCTGGCCAAGCTGAGCAACGAGCTGCGCTTCGTGCTGATCACCTCCACCGCCAGCGTCGCGCCTTTCGTGCAGGCGCCGGCCGATGCGGTAGCCACTGAAGTCAGCGGCCTGAAGCTGAAGATCGTCAAGTCGAACCACACCAAGTGCGCCCGTTGCTGGCACTGCCGTGAAGACGTCGGCGTGAACCCGGAGCATCCGCAAATCTGTGGTCGTTGCGTCGACAACATCAGCGGCACCGGTGAGGTTCGTCATTATGCCTAACGCGGCGGGCCGCTTCGGGCGGCTGGGCTGGCTCTGGTTGAGTGTGCTGGTACTGGTCATCGACCAGGCCAGCAAGTACTACTTCGAGAACTCGCTGACCCTGTACCAGCAGATCGTGATCATTCCCGACTACTTCAGCTGGACCTTGGCCTACAACACCGGGGCGGCGTTCAGCTTCCTGGCCGACAGTTCGGGCTGGCAGCGCTGGCTCTTCGCCCTGATCGCCGTCGTGGTCAGCGCGGTGCTGGTGGTCTGGCTCAAGCGCCTGGGGCGCAATGAGACCTGGCTGGCCGTGGCGTTGGCCTTGGTGCTTGGTGGCGCCTTGGGCAACCTCTATGACCGTATCGCCCTGGGCCATGTCATCGATTTCATCCTGGTGCATTGGCAGAACCGCTGGTATTTCCCGGCGTTCAACTTTGCCGACAGCGCCATCAGCGTGGGCGCCGTGATGCTCGCCCTGGACATGTTCAAGAGCAAGAAAACCGGAGAAGCCGTCCATGACTGAGCAGCGTATCGCTCAAAACACCGAAGTGAAGCTTCACTTCGCCCTGCACCTGGAAAACGGTGACACCGTCGACAGCACCTTCGACAAGGCCCCGGCGGTGTTCAAGGTCGGTGACGGCAACCTGCTGCCAGGCTTCGAAGCGGCGATCTTCGGCTTCAAGGCCGGCGACAAGCGCACCGTGGTCGTACCGCCAGAAAACGCCTTTGGTCAGCCCAACCCGCAAAACGTGCAGACCATGCCACGCTCCCAGTTCCAGGACATGGAGCTGTCCCTGGGCTTGCTGGTGATCTTCAACGACGCGGCCAACACCGAGCTGCCGGGTGTGGTGAAGGCTTTCGACGACGCCCAGGTGACCGTGGACTTCAACCATCCGCTGGCGGGCAAGACCTTGAACTTCGAGGTGGAAATCCTTGAGGTCAAGGCGGTTTAACGTTTCGCAGGCAGTTCCTGCTGCCACCCGATTCACTGTGGGAGCAAGCTCGCTCTCACCGTGAATCGCACTGATTCAATTTCTTGCGCGCAAGACACGAGGCACAGCATGCAAATCAAACTCGCCAACCCCCGTGGCTTCTGCGCCGGTGTGGACCGGGCGATCGAAATCGTCAACCGCGCCCTGGAAGTCTTCGGGCCGCCGATCTACGTGCGCCACGAAGTGGTCCACAACAAATTCGTCGTCGAAGACCTGCGTAGCCGCGGGGCCATTTTCGTCGAGGAACTGGACCAGGTGCCGGACGACGTCATCGTGATCTTCAGCGCCCACGGGGTTTCCCAGGCAGTACGCACCGAAGCCGCCGGCCGTGGCCTTAAGGTTTTCGACGCGACGTGCCCATTGGTGACCAAGGTGCACATCGAAGTGGCGCGCTACAGTCGTGACGGTCGCGAATGCATCCTGATCGGTCATGAAGGCCATCCGGAAGTCGAAGGCACCATGGGTCAATACGATGCCAGCAACGGCGGTGCGATCTACCTGGTCGAAGACGAGGAGGACGTGGCGGCCTTGCAGGTCCGCAACCCTGAGAGCCTGGCTTTTGTTACCCAGACGACCTTGTCCATGGACGACACCAGCCGTGTGATCGACGCCCTGCGTTCGCGCTTTCCAGCTATCGGCGGCCCGCGCAAGGATGACATCTGCTACGCCACCCAGAACCGTCAGGATGCGGTCAAACAACTGGCCAACGAATGCGATGTGGTGCTGGTTGTCGGCAGCCCGAACAGCTCCAACTCCAACCGCTTGCGTGAGCTGGCCGAACGCATGTCCACCCCGGCCTACCTGATCGATGGTGCCGAGGACATGCAACGCAGCTGGTTCGACGGCGTCGAGCGCATCGGCATCACCGCCGGCGCTTCCGCGCCGGAAGTCCTGGTGCGCGGCGTGATCCAGCAATTGCAGGCCTGGGGCGCAACCGGTGCCGATGAACTGGCCGGTCGCGAGGAGAACATCACGTTCTCGATGCCGAAAGAGCTGCGCGTGCGCTCCTTGCTTTAAGTCCTTTCTCGCACAGCGCCTGCTCGGCCTCGACGCTTTCCAGGCGGACGCGGCCGGAGGGCGCCAGTATCACTTGATGGTGGCTGACCGGCCCGCGTTTGGCGCAGACATGCAGCCTGCCGGCCAGGAATGCGCCGCTGGGGTGCAGTGCTTCCCCCTGGTTGCCGAACCTCACCCTGCGTCTCATCGGCTGGTTGCCGATCACACGGGCGCTTGCGGTGCGTTCCATCAGCAAGGTTTTCTCCTTGTTGTCCAGCATGATCCGCCAACCCTGGCCCCAATCATTGTCTATCCCTTGTATCAATACGCGGCGATTACGTGTGATGGCTTCGCTGCGGGCAAGGCGCAACCCGCTGATCAGCAATTGCGCGGTGTCCTCGCGTTCGATGGATTCGATCAGCTCTTTGTAGCTCGCGCCGGCCCACGGCAGAACAATTGCGGCGATCGCCAGTCCCATGAGCAGTTCGATCAGGCTGAAGCCTTGTTGATACATGACGTCTCCTCCCTGGAGAGTGTGAAGCGGATCTAAGACTTATGAATTATTGTGGCGAGGGGATAAATCCCCTCGCCACAGATTGCAGCACCACGCGCAGGGCGGTGGTTTGTTCTAGCGTGTAGAAGCAGGTATAGCCAACGGCAACGGAGGGCATCGATGGATCTTCGTACAAAAGGTTTCACGCTGATCGAGGTGCTGGTGGCCCTTGGCGTGCTGCTGATCCTGATCACTATGGCGGTGCCGTCATTCACCGGCTCGCTGCAGAGCACCAAGGCCGATACCGAGATCGGCGACTTGCGCCGGGCGCTGAACTTTGCCCGTATGGAGGCAATCGACCGTGGTATCACCACGCGAATTCGCCCCACGGCCCAAGGCAGCGTCTGGAGCGGCGAACTGACGGTGTACGACAGTACTGGCACGCCGGCCAATGTATTGCGGGTTGTTCCAGCGATGGGCAGCGGCGCGACTCTGACGCTAACCTCAGAGGTGAGCAATATTGATTTCAACAACCTTGGCGGGTTGTCGGCACCGGCCACGCCGGTGAGTTTCAATTATGTACGAGGGGCGCAGAGCAGGACGCTGAGTGTTTGCCTCAATGGAAGAATCGTATTGGGTGGAAGTTGCGGATGAAGGGTTGCAGTAAAAGGGCGCAGGCCGGCATGACGTTGATCGAGGTGCTGGTGGCGGTGCTGATTCTCGGCGTCGGTTTGCTGGGGGCGGCGATGATCCAGCTCAATGCGCTCAAGTACACCGACAGTTCGCGCATGACCAGCCAGGCCAGTTTCATTGCCTACGACCTGCTGGACCGCATTCGAGCCAACTCCGGCGCCGACTACACCATCACACCGCCCAGCTCGCCGAACCTCAACGTGGCCCGGGACCAGGACCTCTACGATTTCAAGACCAATATCATTGCCTTCGGCGGCGCCACGGCCACTGGCACCATTGCGCTGAACCAGCGGGTCTACACCATCACCATTGCCTGGGACGACGCCCGGGCCGCCAACACCACCGACGCGACCGAGGCGCGGCGCAGCTTCGTGCTGACCAGCCGCGTCGCGGTCGACCCGGTGGGGACAACACCATGAACCGGCACAGTCGCGGTTTCGGCCTGATCGAGTTGATGATCGCGCTGGTGCTCAGCCTGATCGTCGTGCTGGGTGTCGTGCAGATTTTCATTGCCGCCAAAAACACCTATGTCAGTCAGAATGCCGCCGCGGTGATTCAGGAGGACGCGCGGTTTGCCTTGAGCAAAATGGTCCAGGAAATTCGCATGGTGGGCATGTTCGGTTGCCTGGCGACCATCATCGATGCTTCAACGGATAACAGTTTCGCTACCAGCCAGACCACGCCGATCCGTTGGGATAACGCCAACCGGAGGTTGACCCTGGTCACCGCGGACATTGGAAGTGGCGGTGGCGTGCCGACCTGGACCGTCGTTTCCGATTGCCGTACCTCGGCGACGGCCTACTCGAACGCAAGGGCGCCGGCGGCGGGGCAGTTGGCCTTCCCGATCCGTCGACTGGTCTACAGCTTCAACAACAACCAATTGCTGCTGGGCAGCGGCACCGCCAATCCGCCTACCCTGTCGGTGCTGGTGGACAACGTGCGGGCGTTCGACGTGACGTTTGGCGTGGCCGGCAGCGCCACGGATATCGCAGCGTCGAGCTACACCGGCAACCCGGCAGACCCGGCACTGATCCGCAGTGTGCGCCTGAGCCTGACGCTCTTTGATCCAAGGAACACGGTGCGCGAGCAGACCTTCAATGTGGTTGCCGCCTTGCGCAACCGGCTTCTATGAGGGGGCAATCGATGCGCTCGATGGGTCTCAAGCATCGCCAGCGTGGCATGGCCCTGCTGGTCAGCCTGGTTTTCCTGTTGCTGCTGACGTTGATCGGCCTGTCGTCGATGCAGAGCGCCACCCTCCAGGAAAAAATGACCAGCAGCGTCATGCAGCGCAACCAGTCGTTCCAGATTGCCGAAGCGGCGTTGAGAATCGGTGAGAGTGCGGTGCAGGTCGAGACCTATTCGCTGGCGGTCTGTACCACCACGATTCAATGCGCGCCACCGGCCGAGTCGGCGACCGTCACGGCGGCGGGGCGCAGTTCGTCGTCGGGGGTGCTCTGGGTTGCCGCTGCCGGTGGGTTTTATGGCGTGCAGAACATCGGTACTACGCTTGCGGCAGTCAATGTGCCGGTCAATACCTCGGCGACGCTGTACCGGATCACGGCGGTGGCGGTGGTGGGCAATAACCAGCGCAGCGTGGTGGAGAGTATCTATGCGAAGTACTAGGGGGCTGCTGGGGTCGTTGTGGGGGGCGTTGCTCAGTCTTTACCTGGCGGCGCCGGCCTATGCGTTCACGCCTTCGGATTCGCCCTTGCTGAGTGCGGGCGCGGTCACGCCGAACGTGATGCTGCTGATCGATGATTCGGGGAGCATGAATAACATTATCTGGGCGGCGGGGTTTGATCCGAATGTGTCCTGGCCGACTGTCTATACATGTGAGTCCACTACTAACTGCAACAGCATTGCCAGACTGAATATGGACGATGGCAATGTTTTGCTGGCGAGCCTGTCCCGAGGCGGTTGCTCCAAGGCGGGCAACTGGTATGGCTTTTATCGAAGCGATCTGGGAGAAGTCTGCCTGAGACTCCCCGATCCGGTGGGTAACGGGAATACTCGCTATACAGCCAAATACCTGTCTTATTTGCTGTCCTTGTCCAATGGGTCGAACCGAGACTTCACCACTGGCACGATACCCAATGACTATCGAATCAACGTGGCCCGGGATGTTTCCAATGACCTGGTCGCCAATAACCGCGCCCTGCGTATTGGCCTCGCCACCTTCAATCCGCCTAATTACAGCAACTCCGGCCCAGGGGGCTACATTGCCCGCGTCGTCAGCGACCTGTCGCCGGTCAGCGGCAGCGTGACCCAGACCCAGGCCAACAGCAACTACAGTGCCCTGATCAACGCGATCAACGGCCTGGGCGCAGTCGCCAATACACCATTGGCCGAAAGTTACTATGAAGTCACCCGCTATTTCCGGGGCATGGCGCCTTACTACAATGGCACACCAAGCTCTTACACCAGCCCGATCCAGTACCGCTGCCAGAAAAACTTCGGAGTGGTCATCACCGACGGTTTACCCACCTATGACCGGACGTTTCCCATCAACGACCCGCTGGGCTTGGCCCGTTTGCCGAACTGGGATGGCGTCAACAACGATGGTGCCGATCTCAATGGTGACGGCGAGGGCGACACGCTCTATCTGGATGACATCGCCAAGTTCGCCTTCGACATCGACATGCGTTCTACCGGTACCGATGCCACGGGCCAGAGCTGGGATTCCGCGGATTTCCGTCGACAGTACCTCAATACCTACACTGTGGGCTTTACCGCCAGCAACCCGATGTTGTCCGACGCCGCCCGCTACGGCGCAGGCAAGTATTACCAGGCGGCCGACAGCGAAGGCCTGAACTCAGCGTTGGCCTCTGCCCTGAGCGACATCACCTCCAAGGCCGGGTCCGGGGGCGCGGGCGCGACCAACGCCGCCACATTATCCAGCACCTCCAGTTACTACCAGACCACCTACGACCCCAAGGACTGGCGCGGCACCATCCGGGCGTTCGGTTTCACCGCGACAGGTACGGTCAACAAGGCAGCGGTGCAGTGGACCACCGACACCGCCATCGTGCCCGGCGCCACGGCACCAATTTACCAATCCTGGAACACAGCGACCAACGTGCCCGTGACCCTGGCCTACGGCAACTTTTCGCCGGCCCAGCAAACCAGCCTCAGCCAGAGCCTGCCCACGGGGATCACCGGCAACGACCTGGTGGGGTGGAGCAAGGGTGTCAATAAGACCGGCTTGAAGGTGCGCAATGTATTGCTGGGCGACATCATCAATTCGCCGCTGGTACTGGCATCGCCCAATGAGCAGACCGCTGCGGATTTGCTCAACGACACCAGCTACAGCACGTACCTGACGACCAAGGCGGCGAACATGAATACCAGCCTGGTGGTGAACGCCAACGACGGTTTTTTCAGCGTCATCAACAGTGCAAACGGTACCCGGCGCTATGCCTATATGCCGTCGAGCGTGCTGCCATCGTTGCAGAGCATTGCCGACACCACCTACGTCAATGGCGTGAGCCACAAGTTTTTAGTGGACGGACAGATCGGTGTATTCGATACGCAATCGGGGAGTGCCTGGAAGACAGTGGCCCTGGGTGGCACCGGTGCCGGGGGCAAGACGTTCTACGCGGTTCAGCTGTTCGATGCGACGGCGGGCAATGTGTTGCGGGCGTTGTGGGAAATCAGCGCGCCGACCATTGCCAACACCGCCAACGCCTTCAATGACCTGGGCTACGCCTACGCCCGCCCCGAAGTCGCCCGCCTGGCGGACGGGCGCTGGGCGGCATTCATCTCCAACGGCTACGGTAGCAACAGCGGTGTCGCCGCACTGTACGTGGTGGATATCCGCGACGGCTCGTTGATCAGGAAAATCGTCATCAACAGCAGCGAGACCGGTAATGGCTTGTCGTCGGTCAAGTTGCGGGTCAACTCCCAGAACGTGGTACAGGCGGCGTACGGTGGCGACTTGAAAGGGCGGATGTGGAAGTTTGACCTCAGCGGCACTTCCCCGACCGCCTGGGGCGTGGCGTTTTCCGGGCAGCCGTTGTTCACCGCGCCCGGTGGCGCGACTCAGCCGATCACCGTTCAACCGCTGCTGGCGGACAACCCGCAGGGCGGTACCCAGGTGTTTTTCGGCACCGGCAAGTTCAATGAAACGGCGGATAAACTCAACAAGGACCTGCAAGGGTTCTACTCGATCTGGGATGCTGCCGGCGGTGTCGGGCAAATCACCGTGTCGAGCCTGCAGGCCCAGTCGATCACGGGTGTGTTCTCAGGCAGCACGGGGCAGTTCGTGACCACCAGCCAGACCGACGTGGCTTATCCGACGAAAAAGGGTTGGTACCTGTCGTTGGTGTACAACAATGCGCTGACCGGGGAGCGGGTGATCAACCCGGCCAACCTGGTGCTTGGGCGCGTGGTCTTTACCACGGCTGCGGTGGACACCACCGACCCTTGCGCCAGCTTCGGTACTGGCAAACTGATCGAATTGGATGCGTTCAACGGTAAGATGCTCAACTATGCGGTGCTCGATACCAACGGTGACGGCACGCTCAACAGCTCCGACACGATCTCCAGCGGGGTGGTTTTCACGGGGGGTATCCCGACCTTGAGCGCCGTCGTCAGCGCCAGCGGGGCCACCAACATGATCGTCAACGACTCCAGCGGCAACATCACCGAGCTGTTGGAAAAATCCGTCGGTGGCAGCCGCCGCATCATGTGGCGGCAAATACAATGAAGAGGCAAGTCATGCGCAGATCCAACCGGGGTTTCACCTTGATCGAAATCATGATCGTGATTGCGATCATCGGTATCGTGATTACCATCGGCTATCCGAGCCTGACCGAATACATGAAGAAGGGCCGGCGTACGGAAATCGCCGGGCTGTTATCTGAGCAGGCGCAGATTCTCGAGCGCTACTACTCGAAGAATAACGTCTACACCAATGCGACCGGCCTGAGCGGCGGCAATGATTTCTATACCATTACCCAGACACTGACGGACCAGAGCTTCATCCTGACCGCTGTGCGCAAGAGTGGCTCGTCCATGGCCGCGGACAAATGCGGTGACTTCAAAATCACCAATACCGGGGTACGGAGCATAGAGAACGCCGCCGCCGGGCTGACCACCAAGGATTGTTGGGGCCGCTGAGTTTCTTTTATTCGGGCGCGGTCTTGCGCCCTCTGTCTTATGAGTCGAATCAGAACATGACCAGGCAACAGCAAGTGGTGATTGTCGGCGGCGGAGTCATTGGCCTGCTGACGGCGTTCAATCTGGCGTCCGAAGGGCAGCGCGTGGTGCTGCTGGACCGTTCCAGTGTCGGCCAGGAATCGTCCTGGGCTGGCGGCGGTATCGTGTCGCCGTTGTACCCCTGGCGCTACAGCCCGGCGGTCACGGCGCTGGCCCACTGGTCGCAGGATTTTTATCCACAGCTGGGCGAACGTTTGTTCGCCGCGACCGGGGTCGATCCGCAAGTGCATGTCACCGGTCTGTATTGGCTGGACCTGGACGATCAGGACGAAGCGCTGGCCTGGGCCGAACGGGAAGGGCGCCCGATGCGGGCTGTGGATATCTCGGCTGTCCACGATGCCGTGCCGGTGCTGGGCGCGGGTTTTTCCCGGGCGATCTACATGGCCGATGTGGCCAACGTGCGCAATCCCCGGTTGGTGAAATCCCTCAAGGCTGCCTTGCTGGCGATGCCGAACGTCACGCTTCATGAGCATTGCGAAGTCAGTGGGTTCATTCGCGACGGTGGGCAAGTGGTGGGCGTGCACAGTTCTGTTGGCGAAATTCGTGGCGACGAGGTGGTACTGGCCGCCGGGGCCTGGAGTGGCGAGTTGCTCAAGACCTTGGGCTTGAAGTTGCCGGTCGAGCCGGTCAAGGGCCAGATGATTCTGTACAAGTGCGCGTCGGATTTTCTGTCGAGCATGGTCCTGGCCAAGGGTCGTTACGCGATTCCGCGCCGTGATGGGCATATTCTGGTTGGCAGTACGCTGGAGCGCGAAGGCTTCGACAAGACCCCGACTGATGCTGCGCTGGAGAGCCTGAAGGCTTCGGCCCAGCAACTGATTCCGGCGCTGGCTGATGCTGAGGTGGTTGGGCATTGGGCTGGGTTGCGGCCTGGATCGCCTGAAGGCATTCCCTATATCGGCGAGGTGCCTGGGGTTGCCGGGTTGTGGTTGAACTGTGGGCATTATCGCAATGGGTTGGTGCTGGCGCCGGCGTCGTGTCAGTTGTTTACGGATTTGATGTTGGGGCGGGCGCCGGTGATTGATCCTGCGCCTTATGCGCCGGCGGGGCGCTTGTAAGAGCCGGTTTTTTCTGTGGGAGCGGGTTTGCTCGCGATGGCGGTGTGTTGATCGAGTACATATCCATTGCTGCGGTAACGGCCGCTTAGGGTTCCGCCCTGACGGCGGCTCACTTTTGAGAAACCCGGAAGCCGGCCCAGTCAAAAGTAAGCAAAACGCTCATGCCCCACCACTTGGCACCTCGCCTAGGCTCGGTGTGCCCTCACTCCGGCATTGCTCCGTGGGCCCACTGCGCAATGCCTGCGTTCGGCCATCGTGGTTAACGGGGCGCCGAGATCAACGTCCACGCCGAGGCGGCCTAGTAGCCGACCTGGCTCTCTCGGTCGTACATCCGTCAGATCTGTTTGAGCAGGACCTGTGGGAGCAAAGCTTGCTCGCGAGGCGTCCTTACAGCCGACCTGTCTCTTCCGGTCCTACTGCGATCCCATTGTGGGAGCGAGACTGCTCGCGAAGACGGCGGTATATCCCGCGCTGATACCAGCTGATCCACCGCCATCGCGAGCAAGCTTTGCTCCCACAGAGATTTGCAGTGGCCGCAAATGTGTAGATCGTCACCGACCCCGTGTGGGAGCGGGCTTGCTCGCGAAGACGGCGGTACATCCAAGGCTGATGTCAGCTGATCCGCCGCCATCGCGAGCAAGCTTTGCTCCCACAGGGATTTGCAGTGGCCGAAAATCTGTAGTTCGTTCCCGACCCAGTGTGGAAGCGGGTTTGCTCGCGAAGACGGCGGTATATCCAAGGCTGATGTCAGCTGATTCACCGCCATCGCGAGCAAGCTTTGCTCCCACAGGGATTTGCA